>NZ_JBRIQO010000012.1:0-274572 GCF_052983175.1 Streptosporangium sp. G12
GCTCGTGGGCGGGCGCCCTCCTGGCCGTCGGCGGTACGGTCTTCGTCGCGGCGCCGAGCCTCTACCTCGGCGCGAACGGGGCGTTCACCTGGGGAGGCGTCCCCGACCTCATGTGGTCGAGCCCCACCCAGACGTTCGGGGCCCTGCTGTTCGCCCCCGTCGTCCTCCTCCTCGTCGACCTTCTGGAGCGCCGGCGGTCGACCGTCGGCCGGTGGCTCCTGCTGGGGATCTTCTTGATGGCGGTGACAGGGGCCAAGGCCACGTACGTTCCCCTGCTGGGCGTGGGGCTGCTGGCGGTGGCCACGGTTGAGACGTTCAGGCGGCGCAGGCCATCCGGGCCCACGCTCATCGCGCTCGGGATGACGACGGCATGCCTCCTCTTCGCACAGCTGGTCCTGTTCGGTGGTGCGAGGCAGGCGCTCGACCTCGCCCCCTTCTCCCTCATGCGGGAGGCGTGGCGGGAACTGACCGGACTGGGCGGCCAGGTCGATCCGGCGCCGTCGGCGACGCTGGGAGTCGTCTTGGTGTTCCTGCTGTGCTGGACCGTCACCTGGTGCGGGATCCTCGGGCTGCTGGGCCGGCCCCGGCTGATCGCCCGGTCCGCAGTGGTACTCATGCTGGGCATGGGCGCGGCGGGTCTGGGCGCGGCCCTCCTGCTGGGTCACCCTGGCCGCAGCCAGCTCTTCTTCCTCTGGGCCGCCTACCCCTACCTGGCGACCATCACGGCCTTCGGGATCCTCGTCCTGGTGCGGCGGGCGCGCGAGCCGCTCCGGGCGACGCTGTGTGCGGCCGGTGCGGGACTGGGCGCCGCCTACCTGATTCCTGTCCTCTGCGGCGTCACGGTCCCCCTGGGCGCGGGCCGCCGGGACGCCGCCCTCTACCTGCCGTACGCCGTCCTCCTCGGCGCCGCTCTGGTGGCGGCGGTCGTCCTGTCCGTCACGAGAGGGCGCCTGCGCGCCTGGTCCCTGGTGACCGTCGCGTTCGCCGCCGTGGGCCTGCCCGCCGACCTGCACGCACGCGTTCTGTCGGTCGTGCACGGCGCCGAGAGGAGCGGTCCGAGCGGGTCGGTCGCGGCGGCGGTACCGCAGGGCGCCCTCGCCGCCGGGCGCTGGTTGCGCGACCACTCCGACCCCGGCGACCTGGTCGCGACGAACGCGCACTGCCGCTGGGGCCTGGAGAATCCGTGCGACAGCCGGCACTTCTGGGTGGCCGCGCTGACCGAACGGCGCGTTCTTGTCGAAGGGTGGACGTACACCTCGAAGAACATGGCCCGCTGGCATCCGGGCCTGCCGACGCAGCACTCCCCGTTCTGGGACGGCGAGCTGATCCGGCTGAACGACCTGGTCTTCGAGGCGCCCACCGCCGACGCCGTCCGGCGCCTGCACGAGCGTCACGGGGTGCGCTGGCTCTTCGCCGACGAGAGCCGGACAACACCGGATTCGAGGATCGGGGACATCGGGGACATCGGGGACATCGGGGACTTCGCCGAGCTGCGGTTCCGTTCCGGCGACTACACCCTGTACCGGCTGCCCGGCGGCCCGGCCTGACCTCGCCCGCCACGGGCGTCCCTAAACGGGGACGCCCGTGGCGGGGGCGGGGGAAGCCGGCGCGGACCGCCGGCGATCCGGTGAGACGCCGCTCCACGCGACCGCGGACAGCAGACTCACGACCATGACGATCGGGATCCGCTGCCGGAAGATGAGACCGACGTTGGACATGGTGGTCGCGTAGACGATCGTGCCCGGCACGATGAACAGCAGGAGGATCAGCAGCATCCGCGGGTCGCGCCGCCACAGCAGGCGGGCTCCGCGCACCGCGCAGTACAGCAGGTAGTACCAGAGCAGCGTCTCGATCTTGGCCAGCTGCAGCACGAAGCTCCCCTCCATCCAGGGAAACGGGGAGAACACCGTGTAGAACAGTTTCGGCAGGAGCGCCCCCCACGCGCTGCCGCCATCCTCGAAGAGCACTCCTGAGCCCCCCTGGGCGTTCGCCCTGCGGAAGTTCTCCGACTGGCCGCGTTCCAGCTGCTCCTGCATCTCGGTGATGGGCGTACCTTCCAGCGTCACCCCGGGGAAGATCATGCCGGACGCCAGCATCGTGACCAGGAAGGCCAGGGCGTACAGGAACAGCGCTCGCTTGAGCTTGACGACGCCGAGGATCAACGGCAGCCCGCACATGAAGACCATGTAGGGCCGGATATGCCAGAGCGTCCACAGCAGCGGGCCGAGCAGGAGCAGCTTCCGCACGTCGAAACGGCGCACGTTCGAGGCCGCCAGGGCGAGGCAGGCGACGGCGAGAAAGGCGTTGAAACCGTCCTTGAACATGTCCGACGTGTGAAGGAGGAAGGCCGGGATGAACGCCGTCACGGCGAGGAGCCGGAACGCCGATCGCTCGTCGGCCCCGATGAGCAGCGCGAACCTGTACATCACGATGGGCAGCCCGCATGCGACGAGGCTCACCACCGCCGTACAGGCCAGCGGTGCCGGGCCGCCGCAGAGATAGACGAACACCGCGAAGAGGTTGCACGGCACCGCGGCGGAGTACAGGCCTGGAATCTGCTCCGAGGTGACGAACTGGAATCCGTAATGATGCCAGTACTCGACGACCTCCAGGGCTCTGGCCTCGTAGGCGAGGTTGTCGCCGCCGTACGCCATCGCGCCGGACCGCATCGCGAAAACGTGGACGACCAGCCGAGCGGCGAAGGCCGGAACCAGCACGCACAGTGCCTTCCACTCCACGTCCGCTTCGAAGCTCGCATGAACCACCAGCACAAGTGTCAGCGCGATGGCCGCAACGACAAGGTACTCCACCGGAAATCACTCACGAATCTGTCAGATGTGCTGGACGTGGGGATCAGGGCAGAGATCACGTGCTCCGGGAGCTCGGCGGGGCGGCGGGCACGTGGCCGAAGCGACCGTGGCCGTCTCTGTCATCCCGCAGACTGTAATGATCGGCCGCGACTCCCATCGGCGTGTACCATCGCCCGACCCCTCAAATCCGGGCAAAGAAATACGGCTGCGGAGAAGGCCATCCCATCATGCACCTATACGGCATGCGACATACTAATTAAACCCCTTTAAGAGCTTTTATCCCTTTGTTGGGATTCATGGCTGAAACTCCCGCACGCAGGGTGAATGGCGCGACCATCGGCCGTCCTGCTCTTACGATTTTCCTGCGCGAACGCCACTTTACGAATCTCGGCCTTCCAAACCCGCAGGACGTCCCACACCTGAGACGGGCCCGTCGAGTCTTTCAGTGACCACGCGCGTCCCGACGCCTCGTTGAAACGCGCCGCCGGGGAGACTTCCTGCGAGAGAGGCCGCCATGAGAATTCTGCGCATCGGTTACCGGCTGCCGCCCGAGCCCGGAGGGAAGGAACGCCACATCGAACGCCTCAGCCGCGAGCAGATCCTCCGCGGCCACGAAGTGCACGTCGCCCACCGGTGGGGGCGGGTCCCGGACGGCGCAAGGACGGTGACGCCGGCGCCGACCCGCATCAGCCGGGCCCTCGCCAGGAAGTCCGACGTGCTCGCGTTCGCCACCGAATGCGCACATGCGCTCCCCCGGGCTGGGCGGATGGACGTCATGCATCTGCACGGCGACCACCGTGAGGCCCTCGTGCTGGGTCCCGCCGCACGGCGGCTGGGGATCCCCGTCGTCCTCACGGTCCACGGCGCCCTCACGGCGCGCCACCGGCTGATGATGCCGCTGGCCTTCCGGTATGTCGACGGTTTCATCGCGCTGGGCAGGCGGCCCGCGGAGGACCTGCTCGCAGCCGGGGTACCCGCCAGAAAGATCACCACGATGTCCAGCGGCCTGGACCTCGGACACCTGGCCAGGTTCCGGCGACGGGGACCCGCGGAGGCCGGGCTGATCGTCAGCGTCGGCTCGCTGGAGCGGGTGAAGGACCACGCGCTGACGATCCGGGCCTTCCGTGAACTGCGCGTCACCCACCCCGGAGCGCGCCTGGTCATCGTCGGGGACGGCACGGAACGCGCCCGGCTCGAGCGGCTCACCGGGGCGGACTCCGGAGTCGAGTTCGCCGGCCACACGCCCGCCGACCAGGTCTACTCGCTGGTCGGCCGCGCCCGGGCCTTCGTCCTCTCCTCTCGCAGGCTCCGCACCGTCGGAGAGGGGATCCCCACCGCCGCCCTGGAGGCCCTCGCCCTGGGCACCCCCGTCATCGTCTCGTCGGACGCCTCGCTCGATCCGGCGATCACGGACCCCGGCGCCTACCGGACCTTCCGTACCGGATCGGCGGTGGAGCTGCTGTGCCACCTGCGCTCGGTGCTCGACGACGAGGCGGCCGCCCTCCAGCTGGCCGAACGGGGGAGGCAGGCGGCCTCCGGCCTCGACTGGCCCTTGGTGGCCGCACGCGTCGAGGAGTTGTACGGGGCGTTCACGGGCGCCGGAACACCAGGTCCGTCCCGGGCCGCGTCGTGAAGAAGCCACACATCTGCGAAGTGATCAAGACTCTGGACGTGGGCGGCGCGGAGGTCCTGCTCGTCGAGCGGCTGCTCGCCACGCCCATGAAGGACAAGCGCTACACCGTCGTGTGCCTGAAGGCGTCCACCCAGCAGCTCGCCGGACGGCTGCGGTCGGCCGGCATCCACGTGGTCGACCTGACCTCCTGCCCGGCTCCCCTCCGCCTGGCCCGTCTCGCCCAGATGGTCGGGCGGATGCGGCCCGACGTGCTCAACGTCCACTCTCCGCTCCCCGCGTCGCTGCTACGGCCGATATCGCGGCTGTGGAGGCCGCGCCCGGTCCTGATCTCCACCGTGCACAACGTGCGCTACCGGCCGGCGACCGCGCTGCTCGATCGAGCGACGAGGTGGCTGGACACCCGGACGGTGGCGGTCTCCCCCGAGGTGGCACGCGCTCGCACCGGTCGCCGCTCCCGCGGCCTGGCCGTCCGTGTCCACGGCGTCCAGGTGTCGGAACAGCGCCGCTGGACGCTCCTCTCGGAGCAGACCAGGCGGGACTGGAACGTTCCCCATGACGCCTTCCTCATCGTGCATGTGGCCAACTTCCACCCGCAGAAGAACCACGGGCTACTGATCGAGGCCGCGGCGACCGTCCTGGCCCGGGAGCCACGCGCGCTGTTCCTCCTCGCGGGGTCCGGCCCCTCGTACGAGCAGGTGGCCCGCCGCGTCGGCGACCTCTGCCTGGATCGCGTGCGCCTGCTCGGGCACGTACCCGGCGCCGGTCGCCTCATCGCCTCCTCCGACCTCCTCGTGCTCAGCTCCCTGTACGAAGGGCTGCCCGTCGTCGTCATGGAGGCCCTCGCCGCGGGCGTTCCCGTGGTGTCGACCGCGGTCGGGGGCGTGCCCGACCTGGTCAGCAGCGACCACAACGGCCTGCTCACCAGACCCGGTGACGCCGGAGCCCTCGCGGAGGGCATCCTGCGGGCGATGCGCCCCGAGACCTACGCACGTCTGCGGCAGGGCGCGCGGGACAGCGCCGGGCTGGTGGACATCGGCGAGGCCGCACGCTGGTTCGACAGACTCTACGACGAGGTCTGCCCGTAGGTCATGGTCAACGTACTCGGACATGTGGTCCACCGGATACGCCGACCCGGCGGGCGCCATCTGCGGACGTTCACGTCGCTCTCCGCCGCCGGCCTCGTTGAGGCGATCGTCTCCTCCCTCAGCGTGATCGTCCTGGTTCGGCTGGCCGGGGCCGGGAGCGCCGGGCAGGTCATCTTCGCGCAGTCCGTGGCGACCGTCTCCCTCTTGCTGTGCGACCCCCGCCTGGAGAACGCCGCCCAGCGGTTCGTCCCCCTCGAGCAACGGCGGACCGGGCAGGGCTCCACGCTCTTCCTGCGCCTGTTCCGATGGGACGTGGCGATCGGCCTGGCTGCGACGGGCGCCGGTCTCGCGGCGGTACTGGCGGCCCGGTCGGCGGGGCTGGTCACCGGCGAGCTCGCGCTCATGCTCGCTCTCGCGATCGCCGCGCGCGGAGCCATGGCCCCGCACGGCACCGCCGGCGCCGCCTTCGCGCTGGTAGACCGGCTGCGCGCCTACGGATCGCTCCGCGTGCGGTGCGCGATCCTGTCCTTCGGGCTGTCGTCCGGCGGACTGCTCGCCGGCGGCCCCGTCGTCTACCTGGTCGGCCAGGTGGTGGGCGCGCTGATCACCGCGGTGGTCTTCGCCGTGTTCGGCATCCGCGCGCTGTTCACCGAGCTGGGACCGGCGCGGGGACGAGTCCCGCTCCCGGCCGGCCTGGTCGCCTTCACCGTCAAGGCTTCCAGCGGGACGTCGGTGGCCGAGCTGGCCGACTCCGGGGTCCTCACGGTCGCCGGGGTCCTCGGCGGCCCCACCCTCGTGACCATCATCAAGATCGCATCGGCTCCGGGGCGTCTCTACGGGGCCCTCACCATGCCCGTCGCCTCGATGCTGTACCCCCGGCTCGCCCAGGCCGTCGCCGAGGGGGGGCAGGGGACGCTCATCAGGCGGGACATCGCGCGTGCCACCCGCGTCCTCGCCGTGACAGGGACGGTGACACTCGTCGTCGCGCTGCCGTTCACCGACGACGCCCTCCGCCTCGTCTACGGGCCCGAGTACACCGCCCTCGCGGCGGTGGCCATGGTGCTCACCGCGGCGGCGTGTGTGAAGGCACTGGTGTGCTGGTCCAACGCCCTCGCCCTGGCCGTCGGCCAGGCGGGCTGGCGGCTCGGCTATCTCTCGGCCGAGGTCGTCCTCCTGCTCGGCACGCTCCTGCTCGCCTGCCGGGTGGTCCCGGGCGCCGGCGGAGCCTCTCTCTCCTTCGCCTGGGGGACACTGGCCCTGGCCGTTCTCGGCGCGGGCGTCTGGATCGCCTCGGCGCGGCGAATCATCGGCGGCGCCCGATGAAGTACGGATGCCGCAGGGAGGACTCATTCGACTGCGGCATCGATCCGTCTTCCACACAGCACGCTCCGTGACGGGGCAAGAGCCCTATAACAGGCGACCAACTTAGATCACATCCAGGTAGGGAAAAGGGAAAACATCTCGCTACCG
Organism: Streptosporangium sp. G12; assembly: GCF_052983175.1. Lineage (NCBI taxonomy): Bacteria > Bacillati > Actinomycetota > Actinomycetes > Streptosporangiales > Streptosporangiaceae > Streptosporangium > Streptosporangium sp. G12. Next base: position 6,999 of record NZ_JBRIQO010000012.1, read on the forward strand.
GCGTGACGGTGCCGGTAAACGGATCAAGCAGCGGGTTACCTTCTCCGACGTGACCAGGCCATCGCTGAGGAGCCCGTAATGAAACCGGCTAACCGGATTCGTGTCATGGAGATCATCGCGCGGATGAACGTCGGCGGCCCGGCCACCCAGGTTCTAGGACTGCGCGAGCGGCTGAACCCGGAGGAGTTCGACCATCGCCTCTACACCGGCTACGTCGACGATCACGAGAGTGATCACCTCCGGCTGCGCGACGTGGAGACGCGGGTTCACCGGGTCCCGGGCCTCGGCCGGGCGATCCGGCCGGGCGACGACTACCGCGCGCTCTTCTGGCTGATCAGCGCCATGCGGGCGTTCCGCCCGCACATCGTGCACACCCGCACGGCCAAGGCGGGTGCCCTGGGCCGCGTGGCCGCCCGGCTGGCCGGCATCGGCTCGACCCAGGTGCACGTCTTCCACGGGCACCTCCTGCACGGCTACTTCTCCCCGGCCAAGCGCCGGCTCTACATCCAGTCGGAACGGTTACTGGCCTCGATGTCGGATCGGCTGGTGACGGTGGGCTTCCAGGTCAGGGACGACCTGCTCAGGGCCGGTATCGGCCGCCCCGGGCAGTACGTGGTGATCCCGCCCGGAGTCGGCCTGGGGCCGGTCCCCGGCCGCGAGGCGGCCCGCGCCGAGCTGGGCCTGCCGCAGGACGCGCCCGTCGTGGCGTACGTGGGCCGCCTCACCCAGGTGAAACGGCCCGACCGGTTCCTCGCCGTGGCCGGTACCGTGCTCGGGCGGATCCCCGGATGCCACTTCGTCATGTGCGGCGGCGGCGAGCTCGGGCAGCAGGTCGAGCGGGACATCGCGCCCATCCACGACTCCTTCCATCTGCTCGGGTGGCGCAAGGACGTCGAGACGGTCTACGCCGCCGCCGACGTGGTCCTGCTGACCTCCGACAACGAGGGCACCCCCCTCACGCTCATCGAGGCGGGAATGGCGGGCACCCCTGTCGTCTCCACACGCGTGGGGAGCGTCTCCGAGGTCGTCCGGGACGGGCACACCGGCCTGCTGTCGACGACAGACCCGGACAAACTGGCGGCGCACACCGTCCGCCTGCTGTCCGACCCGGACTTCGCCCGCCGGATGGGCGAGGCAGCCCGCGACTGGACCACTTACGCGTTCAGCGTGGACCGCCTCGTCTCGGACACGGAGCGCCTCTACCGGTCGCTGCGCGAGACGTCCAACCGCCATCTCGTTACGGAGGAAAACAGTCGATGAGAGTACTGGTGACAGGCGGTGCCGGGTTCATCGGCGCGCACATGTGCCGGGCCCTGGCGGCCAGGCCCGACGTCGGACACATCACGGTGCTGGACGACCTGAGCAGCGGGGATCTCGCCAACCTCGACGGCGTCGAGGCCGACGTCGTGATCGGCAGCATCCTGGACCGGGACCTGCTGACGGACCTGGTGGCCGGCGCCACGCACGTGATCCACCTCGCCGCCAGGCCGTCGGTGCCCCGGTCGCTGGCCGACCCGCTCGCCTCGCACGCCGTCAACGCGACCGGCACCCTGTACGTGCTGGAGGCGTGCCGCGCGAGCGGGCCGCACGTGATCCTCGCCTCCTCCTCCTCGGTGTACGGCGACCGTCCCGAACCCCGCAAGCACGAGGACCTGCCCACCAGGCCGCTCAGCCCGTACGGGGCCGGCAAGCTCGCCGCGGAGGCCTACGCGCTGGCCTACGCGCACAGTTACGGCCTGCCGGTCCTGCCGTTCCGCTTCTTCAACGTCTACGGCCCGCTGCAGAGCGCCGGGCACGCGTACGCGGCGGTGATCCCGGCGTTCGTCTCCGCGGCGCTGCGGGGCGAGCCGGTTCCGCTGCACGGCGACGGCGGCCAGGCGCGGGACTTCACCTACGTGGAGTCGGTGACCGGGATCCTCGCCGACGCGGCCGCCCGCCGGGTGACGAGCACGAAACCGGTGAACCTGGCCTTCGGCACCCGTGTCTCCCTGCGGGACCTGATGGAGATCATCTCCGAGATCCTCGGCCGGGTGGTGGAGCCGGTCTCCCTGCCGCCGCGCAGGGGCGACGTCCGGGAGTCACAGGCCTCCGCACGCCTGCTGCGCGAGCTGTTCCCCGGGGCGCGCCCCGTCTCCCTGGAGGACGGGCTCCGCACGACGGTGGCCTGGTTCGAGAGGACGCAGGCCGCGAACGTCGAGGTGGCCGGCGTGCAGGCGTGAGCAGCCGTCTCCCGCCGAAGACAGAGATCTCTCCAAGCACATGATGAGGAGAAGCCCGTGAGCAAGACACCACCTACCAAATATCTGATAACGGGCGGCAGCGGATTCATCGGCTCGCACCTGACCGACGCCCTGCTCGCCCGCGACGACTCCGTCGTCGTCCTGGACAACCTCTCGACGGGACGCCTGGAGAACCTCAGGCCGCACCCGAACCTGCGCTTCGTGCACGGTTCGGTCCTGGACGAGCTCATGGTCGACGAGCTGGTCCACCGGTGCGACGTCGTCGTCCACCTGGCGGCCGCGGTCGGCGTCAAGCTGATCGTCGAGCAGCCACTGCGGTCCCTGACGACCAACATCCGGGGTTCGGAGATCGTCATCGAGGCCGCACACCGGTACCGGAAGAAGATCCTGATCACGAGCACGAGCGAGATCTACGGCAAGAACTCCTCGGGCGCGCTGCGCGAGGACGCCGACCGCATCCTCGGCAGTCCCGCCGTGGTCCGCTGGGCCTACAGCACCGCGAAGGCCGTCGACGAGATCCTCGCCAACGCCTACCACAAGGAGCGCGGCCTGCCGACGATCATCGTCCGGCTGTTCAACACGGTGGGCCCGCGGCAGAGCCCGAGCTACGGCATGGTCATCCCGAGCCTCGTCCGGCAGGCACTGTCGGCCGTCCCGCTGACCGTGTTCGGCGACGGGACCCAGACCCGCTGCTTCGCGCACGTCGCGGACGTCGTCGACGCGCTGCTCAAACTGCTCGACGAGGACGCGGCGATCGGCGAGACCTTCAACATCGGTTCCGGCGACGAGGTGAGCATCATGGAGCTGGCGAAGCTCATCGTCGAGTTCACCGGGTCCACCTCCGGGATCGACCTCATCCCCTACTCCGAGGCCTACGAGCAGGGGTTCGAGGACATGACCCGCAGGGTTCCCGACACCGCGAAGCTCAGCGCGCTCACCGGCTGGGTCCCGCGGCGGAGCCTCGACGAGATCCTCACCGAGATCATCAGGGAGGCCTCCGGGGAGCCGGCGGCGTCCATCCCGTGAGCGGGACCGTCGCCCTCGTCTCGGGAGCGGCCTGCGCGCTCAGCGCCACGACCGTCGTACCGCTGAGGCGTCTGGCGATCCGCTGGAACCTCACCGACACCCCCGGCGGGCACAAGGTGCACGCCCGCCCGACCCCGTACATCGGCGGCATCGCGATCGTGACGGGCACCGTCGTGCCCTCCTTGATCGCCCTCGGCCTCGCCGACCTGCAGATCACCGCGATCGTCCTCGCCGCGGCCGCGGTGTCCGTCCTCGGGCTGATCGACGACATCGCCCCGCTGCCCGCGGTCACCAGGCTGGCCGTGGAGACCTTGGTGGCGATCGGGGTGGTGCTCTCCGGTGTCCAGGCGACCATGACCGGGACGTGGCTGGACGGCGTCCTCACGGTGGCGTGGATCGTCGTGATGACGAACTCCTTCAACCTGCTGGACAACATGGACGGCGCGCTGGGAACCGTCACCGCCGTCACCGCGGCCCTCCTGGCGGCCACCGCCCTGGCGCGGGGCCACATCGCGCTCGCGCTGCTCCTGTGCGCGCTCACCTGCGCGTGCCTGGGTTTCCTGCCGTACAACTGGGCGCCCGCGAGGGTGTTCATGGGCGACTCGGGGTCGCTGTTCATCGGATTCACGCTGGCCTGCTCGGCGGCCGTCCTCTCCGCCGGACGCCCTCCGGACGCGGCGGTCGCCGGACTGTTCCTGCCGACCTTCCTGGCGACCCTCGACACCTGCGTGGTCTTCGTCTCCCGCATGCTGGCGGGCCGCCCACCGTTGCAGGGCGGCACCGACCACCTGTCCCACCGGCTGCGCCGGACCGGCCTGGGAACCCGCGCGGTCGCGGCGGCGCTCGGCGCGATCGCGGCGATCTCCGGCGCCCTCTGCCTGGCGATGGCCCTGGGCCGGGTCTCCCCGCTCGCCGCGACGGCCGCGGCCTGCGTGATCGCCGTCGCCCTCACCTGCCTGCTGCGAGGCGTGAGCGGGCGCGCGCCGGCCCCCTCCCCCGCACCCCTCCCGAAGATCCGCGAAAGGCGGCACTGACATGGAACTCCTCTACTACACGCGGCTCGCGCGCAGGAACTGGCCGCTCATCCTCCTGGCGCTGGTCCTGGCGGTGGGCACGTCGGCCGCCGTCACGGCCGGCACGCCGCCGAAGTACGTCGCGACGATCTCCATGCTGGTCTCGGGCCACGACAGGGAGGGAAGCCTGTCCACCGCCTACCAGGCGGGGATGCTGTCGGCGCAGCGGGTGCACTCGTACGCGACCCTTCTCTCCAGCCGGCGGGTGGTCGCCCAGATCACCGGGGAGGACGACGTGGAGCGCGTGCAGGCGAACATCACCGCGGAGGCCGTCCCCGGCACCGTGCTGCTGCGCGCCACGGTCGGCGATCCCGACCCCTCCCGGGCCGCCGGCCTGGCCAACGCCCTGGGCGAGCGCTTCACCGAGCTCATCGACCAGATCGAGCGGCCCACCCCCTCCAGCCGACCCGTCGTGAAGGTCACGCTGGTGGACCGGGCGGAGACGCCCGAGGCACCGGTCAGTCCCAGGCCGGTGGTCAACCTGGTGATGGCCCTGTTGATCGCCCTGGTCCTGGCCATGGCCGTCATCGTCGTCCGCGACCGCCTGGACACCACCGTCAAGTCGACGGAGGCACTGCAGCAGGCGTCGGGCAGCTCGACCCTGGGCATCATCGGCTACGAGCGGGACGCGCGGCGCCATCCGCTGATCGTGCGCAACCAGGGCCGGTCGTCCAGGTCCGAGGCGTTCCGCACGCTCCGCACCAACCTGCAGTTCATCGGCGTCGACCGGCAGCCGAAGTCGCTCGTGGTCACCAGCTGCCTGCCGAGCGAGGGGAAGTCCTCGGTCTCGACCAACCTGGCGATAACCCTGGCCCAGGCCGGATGGCGGGTCGTCCTGGTGGACGGCGACCTGCGCCGCCCGACCATTCCCAACTACCTCGGCATCGAGGGGACGACGGGCCTGACGGACGTGCTGATCGGCAGGGCCCAGCTGAAGGAGGTCATCCAGGTCTGGGGCGAGCCGGGCATGTCGGTCCTGCCGAGCGGGCAGATCCCGCCGAACCCGAGCGAGCTGCTCGGCTCCGGCGGGATGCGCGAGGTACTGGCCCAGCTGGCCGAGACGTACGACATGGTGATCGTCGACGCGCCGCCGCTGCTGCCGGTGACCGACGCCGCGACGCTCGGCGCGCTCTGCGACGGCGTTCTCCTCGTCACCCGTCACGGCAAGACCCGGCGGGAGCACATGGCGCGTGCCACGGAGCTGCTGGCGTCGGTCAACGCCCGCGTGGTGGGAACCGTCCTGAACTTCTTCCCGCTCAAGGACAACACGTACTTCGGGTACAGCTACGGCTACGGCTACGACGCCAAGGAGCCCAAGCCCGAGGTCAAGCATCCTGTGAGTGTGTGAGCAACCCGAGCGGGACGGCGAGCGCGCCGGCGATGCTCCGCCCGGCCGCCCGGTGGGCCAGCCGGGAACCCCGGTAGGGGTCGGCGATGTCGAGCTCGTCCACCCGCACCAGCCCGCGCAGCGCCCGCGCCTCGTCGACCAGGGCGCGGGCCCGATGCGCGGGATCGCGATGCCGGGTGACTCTCCCGGGCGGCACGGCCCGCGTCAGCGTGCCGAACTCGGAGATGGTGAAGGCCCGGGTGGCCGCCGCGAGATGCAGTGCCACCGATTCCGCCCGATGCCGGCTGGTGGCCGTGAGTATCAGGTCCGCGTCGGCCACCAGCTCGGGGACGAGGAGCCGGGAGCCGAAGCCCTCGGGGTCCCCGCCGAGCCGGACCAGCGTCCGCCGGGCGTGCCCGGTCATCTCCAGTCCGGGCTGGGCGTGTGTGCCCGCGCTGATCACCTGGACCGCCGGGCACGGCCCGAGCGCCGAGCGGGTCAGCCGCTCGGCGAGCGGGGAGCGGCAGATGTTGCCCGTACAGACGAACAGGATGCGGAAGCGAACGCCCTCCTGGGGCACCGGCGCCTTCCAGACGTCCCTCCAGCAGCGCGGGCCGCAGTACTCGTGCCCGGCCGGGACGATCTCGACCTTCCCGTTCCCGGTGACACCGGAGTCTCCCCGGGTCGTGGGGTTCCGCGCGATCCCGGTGTTCTCCGGTGAGGCTCTCATTCCGAGAGGGTAGATCGGCTCCTGTACGCCGTCGCCCGCGGCACACCGCTCTTTGCCCTTTTCATGCAGGCGCACGCGACAGGGCGTGCGGCGGAAGACGCCTGTTCCCGTCAGGGGCCGCAACCGCGCGGGTCCTCGGTGACGTGGGTCCGCTGGGGCCGGACGAGCGGCTGCACGGGGACCAGCGGGGCCGCGTCCGAGGCGGGCTCGACGAAGTCGAACTCCAGGGACCTCGACTGCCCGGGAGCGAGTTCCAGCATGACCGAGTAGACGGGATGGGAGCGCTCCGTCCCCCTGACGACGGCCGCCCGCTCCCCGTCCAGCCTGGCCGCGGTCATCCGCCCGCCGAGCCCGCCGTACAGCGACACCCACAGCAGGTTGGACCCGGGAGCGTGCCACCGCCGGGGGAGGTCGAGCCGGCCGGTGACGTAGGAGGGCAGGACCTCCGCCGGGACGTCGTTGACGAGCCGGATCCGCACGGTCGAGGGACGCAGGCCGTCCCGGCAGGCGCCCAGCTCGTAGGCCAGGGAACGCTCCAGGTAGTAGTCGAGCTTGCCTCCGGCCGAGTTGTTGACCACCAGCCCCGCGAACGGTCCCGGCCGCGAGGGCAGCACGCCGCCGATCGGGGCGCGGGCCAGGAGCCGCTGCTCGGCCTCGTGACGGCTCCAGACCTGGATCCGCCGCTCGCCGACCATGCGGCCCAGTACGGGCAGCAGCCCGGCGGGGTCGGCGAGGGACCCGGGCAGCGCCTCCCCGACGGCGCCGGCGACCTCGATGAGGAACCGCTTGCGCGCCACCGGATCGTGGTAACGGGCGTAGGCCGCCCGCTCGGTGAGATCGACGATGTTCGCCGAGGTCACCTTCTCCCCGCCGGAAAGGGTGACCGGGCCGATCAGCCGCAACAGGTGGGCCAGCCCGGCAGGGTCGGTGGCCACGGCGCCGTCGAGCCGCGTGCCGGTCCGCCTCTCCCACAACCGGGTCCAGGTGGCGGCGGCGTACGGAAAGTGCGGGGAGAGGTTGGAGACGGACAGCATTCTGGTCGCCCCCGGCCCATAGCGCCTGAGGAAGTCCCGGCCGTGGTCGGCGACGGGGACGGGGCTCGTGAACAGACCGGTGTCGGCGGACAGCCGCTCGACGGAGATTCGGCCCCGGCCGGCCTTCAGGATGCCGAAGGCGCCCACGAGGCCCCCGGTGCCCCTCGCCTCGGCGTTGTTCTGGAAGGCCAGGAAGTAGCGGCGGGGACCGTCGCCGCCGAACATCGGGGGCAGGAGCGCGGCGGCGTCGGCGGCGGTGCGCAGCAGGTCGCGCAGCCGGGTCATCTCGCCCAGCGCGGTGTCCCTCGCCTCGTCGAGCGTGTCCAGCCCGCTGTCGGCCGGGGTGGCACGCAGAAGTGAGTCCGCCCGCGCGAGGCGGGTGACCGCGCTCGCCAGGACCGGTGCCGCCGCGTCAAGGGCGGCCAGTCGCCCCCGCACGGTGCCTCGGGAGGGGGCGGCGGCCGTCATGAACGGCGCGGCCGCCCCCTGCACGTCGGTGAGCACACCGGTCAGCTCGTCGGCGGCCCAGGCGAGGCCGCGCACGGTCGTCGCGGCGTCTCCCGCGAACGGAAGGTGGGAGATCACCCACCAGCCGGGGCCCCCGGTGAGCCGCCGCGCCTCGACCGCGTGCGACCGGGCGTCCGCGAGCGCCCCCGCCACCTGGGCGGGGGCACCCGCCACCTGGACGGGGGCACCGGCGCTCACCAGCGAGCCCAGCCGCGTCAGCGCGCCTCCGGCCGCCACCAGATGGTCACGCACCCGCAGGCCCAGGTGAGCCTCCCAGACTCCGGCGATCACCAGGGCGGCCGAGGCCCACAGGACGATCCGGCGGGCCCTCCATCCGGACGGCCCGTTTCGCACCGGTGGAAGGGACGGCCCGACGTCACGGCGGGCTCTCCCTCCCCATCGCCTACTTCGCACCGGTGGATCGGCGGCGCCGCACCAGCCACAGCGCACCGGCTCCCGCGACCAGCAGGCCGGCTCCCAGCCCGGCGGACGCCGTCGCGGGCACTCCGGTGAACGGAAGACTCTCCCCGCCGGCCTCGCACGAACGTCCCCCGTCACCGCAGTCGTCGCCGACGGACCCGTTCCCGCAGTCATCGCCCCTGCAGTCGTCGTCCTCGACGACATTCTCCCCGCGGGGCGTCCGGGCATTCTCCCCGAGAGGCGTCCGGGCGACCTGGAGGGCGATCCTCCTCGCCTCGGAGGCCTTCTTCTTCGCGGCCTCCGCCCTCCCCACGGCTCCGGAGGCCACCTGCTCGGCCTTGGGATTGACTCCCGCGGCGAGGCCGACGATGCCCTCCGCCTCACCGGCGATGCGCCCGGCCTCCGGGCCGATGCGCCTGGCCTCGGCGACGATGCGCCTGGCCTCGGCGGTGATGGGTCCGGCCGTGCCGGTGCTCCCGGAGACGGCTCCCCCCGCCGAGGCGCCGAGGGCAAGCCTCGCGGCGGCCGGGTTGACCCGCAGAGCGGTGGAGGTGGGCTGGACGACGACCCCGCCTATCCTGTCCCTGTCGGTGTTCCTCAGCTGGTTGCGGTTGTCGTTCCTGTTGTTGATCTCAATGCAGGTCTCCCCCCGAGCCTCCGCGCAGGACTCGGCGACATCCGCCGCCTGCGCGGCGAGGTCGTCCGCCCGCCTGCCGATCGCGTCGGCCTCGTCGGCGAGGTCCTCCGCCGCGGTGAGGAGAATGATGTACGGCGGGTAGGGCGCGCCCTGGAGGGTCTCAAGCGGCAAAAGCCCGCTCTCCGCGGTCGCCGCCCCTGCGGGACCGATTATCAGGCCGCCCCCGGTCATTACCGCGAGCAGGAAACACATCATGTATTTTCTAGCCATTTAGGGCTCCCATAGCGATGGTTCAGGCCACAGAACAAGACGCTGAAGCAGAAGCGACATGTCCCCAGAGCCTGTTATATTCGCCCGCCCCGCGATAACCCGCAGGCTGTTCCCCCCCTTACCGAACGATCGTCAACCATTCTCCAGATATTGGGACTCGCCCGGCCGCGCCAACGTGGAGGAAAGGAGTCACGGCGCGGCCTCGACCCGGTAGACGGGCCCCGACAGGCTGAGCGCGTACAGTTCGCCGTCGTGGTCCTGGCCGAAGGACGACAGCTGTTCCACCGTGCCGAGGTCGTCGCCCCGCCCCTTCCCGCCGGGGGGCGCGGCCTTGACCCAGCCCGCGCAGAAGTCGCCGTAGACGAACCGCCCCTCCAGGCCGGGGATCTTCTCGCCCCGGTAGACGTATCCGGCGATGACCGAGCAGTTGCCGCCCTCGCCCAGCGGGTACTCGATGACGGGATCCACCGTGTCTCCGCCGTCGCCGCCGTCGCCGCCGCCCTCGAAGGGGTGGGTGCCCTCCTTCAGGTTCCAGCCGTAGTTGCGGCCCCCCTCGCCCTTCGGCTCGAAATCGACCTCCTCCCAGGCGTTCTGGCCGACGTCGCCGATCCACATGTCGCCGGTCCTCGCGTCGAAGGTGAACCGCCAGGGGTTGCGCAGGCCGTACGACCAGATCTCCGGCTTGGCGCCCTGCCTGCCGACGAAGGGATTGTCGCGGGGGACCTTGTACGGGGTGCCGCGCGGGTCGATCCTGAGGATCTTGCCGAGCCAGGTGTCCAGGTTCTGGCCGTTGCCCTGCGGGTCTCCCCCGCTGCCGCCGTCGCCGAGGGCGATGTAGAGGTGCCCGTCGGGCCCGAAGGCGAGCTGCCCGCCGTTGTGGTTGGCGTACGGCTGCCGCTGGGTCAGCACGTCCCTGCGGCCGGTCGCCCTTCCGCCGGAGAAGGCCCATTCGGTGAGGTGGGTGTGTCCTTCGCGGTCGGTCCAGTTCAGGTAGAGGAAGTTCCCGTCCGGGTGGAAGGCCACCCCGAGCAGTCCCTGCTCGTTGCCGGTGCTGATCTCCCGGGAGAGGTCGACGACGGGCGCCTCGGCGACCTTCCCGTCCTTCACCGCGCGCAGCCGTCCCGTCTGCTCGGCGATGTAGAGCGTCGGATCGTCCTCGCGCAGGGCCATCGCCACCGGCATGTCGAGCCGGGCGAACTCGGTGAAGCGGACCTTCGGCGCGGCCTCCGTCCCCGCCCGCCCGGTGGGTTCCGCGGGCGAGGCCGCGGGAGGGGCGGATCCGGAGTCGGCGGAGCCGGGGGTCTCGGTGGCCCCGGTGGAAGAGCAGGCGACCAGCGCCGCGCTCAGCAGGGCCAGGCCCCATCCTGTCCGGCGTCCTGTCCGGCGGGAGATCGGCACGGTTCTCAGCCTCCTGTGTTCGTCGCCTGCTCAGGCGATCACTTGTACGCGCCGGGCGCCGCGAAGGTTCCGGCCGCGCCGGGCGACTCCCGCACGCCCCCGCCCTCCCCCGTCCGCGTACGTCCATTCTCTTCGGTCTCCTCCCCGGCTTGTCCGCTGGGTGGCGAGCCCGGTCGGCGCGTACCCGGCCTCAGTGATCGCCTTCCTGGCCCGAGCCGATGTTGAGGTACGGCTGTCTGCCCGTACGTACATGCAAGATCACGAGGAGCGATCGCCGTGCGGTGGTCGAGGCGTGTACGGTCATCGGGGCCTCGATCGCGCGCTTGCATCCGCTGCGGTCAGCCGCTCGGCTCGGTGCGGTGGGAGCGGGTCAGAGCCAGCCCGCCGAGGACCGCACCGACCAGCCCGAGCACCAGGGCCACGGCTCCCCCGAACACTCCGTTGCCGGTGCCGAGACCACCGTCGGCGACAGCCAGATTCACCGCGCCGTTGAGCCCGCCGATCGACCCCGCTACCAGGGCCACGACGGCTCCCCTCCTTCCGCCGTTGCCGACACGACGCACGGAGCGCAGCGCGAGCCGGCCGATGACCACGCCGCCCAGTGCCACCAGCGCGGCCACGCTGGCCCAGATTCGCTGCGGGGTCCCGAGGAAAGCATCGACACCCTGGCCCGCGCATTCCGCCGACGTCGTACAGACCGGCGAGGCCGTCTGTACGGCGAGCACCAACAGGACGGACATGAAGTTCTCCTTCGCTTCCTGCGACCGGACGCCAGAACTATGTCCGCCGAACCCGTCGCCGGTCATCCTGCTGACGGAGACACCTCTCCCTACCGCGGACGCCGCACGAGCCGCGAAAACCTGCTGCATCCGCGGTAGGCCCGTACGTCCGGTCCACGGCGTCGTCCCTAGACTGCTGGCATGCCAACCGCACTGATCACGGGGGCGACGGCCGGCATCGGTGCCGCCTTCGCCCGCCGCCTGGCCGCCGACGGATTCTCACTCGTCCTGGTCGCCCGCGACGAGAAGCGTCTCGTCTCCGTCTCCGAGGAACTGCGCCTGCGATACGGGGTGAGCAGCGAGGTGCTCGCCGCCGACCTGGTGACCGACGAGGGCCTGGAGGCGGTGGAGCGGCGGCTCGGGGAGGGAGTCGACCTGCTGGTCAACAACGCGGGCTTCGGCCACCGGGGGCACTTCCTCGACGTGCCCGCGGAGGAGGAGCTGCGGATGCTCAAGCTGCACTGCGAGGCGGTGCTGCGGCTGACGCTGGCCGCGCTGCCGGGGATGAGGGCCCGCGACCGGGGCGCGGTGATCAATGTCGCGTCGGTGGCGGCGTTCTTCCCCAGGGGCTCCTACAGCGCGTCCAAGGCGTGGGTGGTCAGCTTCAGCGAGTCCACGGCCGTCGAGATGGCCGACAGCCGCGTGCGGGTCATGGCCCTGTGCCCGGGGTTCGTGCACACCGAGTTCCACGAGCGCGCCTCGATGGACAAGTCGGGCATCCCCGAGTTCTTCTGGCTGTCGGCGGACAACGTCGTCCGCGAGGCGATGCGCGATCTGGCCCGGGGCGTGCGGGTGAGCATCCCCGATCTGCGCTACAAGGTGATCGTCAGGGTCGGCAGGCTGCTCCCCCTCGGCCCGATCGGCCGCTTCTCGCGCCGCCTCGCCCGCCGCTGAGCGAGGCCGCCGGCGAAGACGAAAAGGGCCCGCGCCACGGGAGGGGGTCGTGGCGCGGGCCCTTCCGGCCTGCGGTGGTCGTCGGGACGGGCCTTTCCGCCCGCGACGGCCCGCTCGGGATCAGACGCGGGCGTTGGCCTCGTGACCGATCGCCAGACCCGAGACCGGGTCGAAGAAGTGCAGGTTGTGGGTGTCGACGATCAGCTCGATGTTCTGGCCGGGACGGACGTGGCTGCGGGAGTTGACCCGGGCGGTCCACAGCGACTTGTCGCCCACCAGCGGCAGGGTCGCGTCCTCCTCGCCGTCGTCGGCGGCGGCGGCCACGGTGTCCTGGTGCTGGACCGGCGGGGCGTCGATCAGGAACAGCACGTTGATCTCGGAGCCCAGCTCCTCGGTGACCTCGGCGCGGACCGGCAGGCGGACCCAGCCGGAGGAGGAGCCGTTGGCGGCGATCGAGTCGTCGAAGTCGGAGGGGCGGATACCCAGGATGATCTTCTTGCCGAAGTACTGGTCGAGGCCGCGCTTCTCGGCGAGGGTCTCGGCCGGCACCGGCAGCTTGAAGCCCGCGAAGGCGACGGCGGCGCCGCCGTCACCGCGCACCAGCTCGGCGTTGACGAAGTTCATCGACGGGGAGCCCATGAAGCCCGCGACGAACAGGTTGACCGGCTTGTCGAAGAGGTTCTGCGGGGTGTCGACCTGCTGGAGCAGGCCGTCGCGCAGCACGCAGACGCGGTCGCCGAGGGTCATGGCCTCGACCTGGTCGTGGGTGACGTAGACGGTCGTCACGCCCAGGCGCTCGTGCAGGGTGTTGAGGGAGGCCCGCATGGAGACGCGGAGCTTGGCGTCCAGGTTGGACAGCGGCTCGTCCATGAGGAAGGCCTGCGGCTCGCGCACGATCGCGCGGCCCATGGCGACACGCTGGCGCTGGCCACCGGAGAGGGCGGCGGGCTTGCGCTTGAGGTACTGGTCCAGGCCGAGCATCTTGGCGGCCTCGCCGACGCGCTTGGCGATCTCCGCCTTGGGCATCTTGCGGAGCTTCAGACCGAAGGCGAGGTTCTCCTCGACGGTCATGTGCGGGTAGAGCGCGTAGTTCTGGAAGACCATGGCGATGTCGCGGTCCTTCGGGGGCAGGTGGTTGACCACCCGGTCGCCGATGGAGATCTCGCCGCCGCTGATGTCCTCAAGCCCGGCGATCATCCGCAGGGCGGTGGACTTGCCACATCCGGACGGCCCGACCAGCACCATGAACTCCCCGTCCTTGATCTCAAGGTCGAGGCCGTTCACGGCTTTGACGCCGCCCGCGTAGATCTTGTCGACTTTGCTGAGAACAATGGATGCCATGAAAGTCCTTGTCGCCTCGGGCCAACCCCGCGTTCACCCGATATTGGATACGTTTTCATGCATCTCATCGGAAACGGACATCCATGTCAAGAGTCTGCCCGGTTCTGGCCTGTCAGCAGGACCGCTGTTGCCGCTTCACACTGGATCGAACCTGGAAATCATGATGGAATCGTTTCCATGAACATGCGTCGTACGACGATCAAGGACGTCGCCGGGGCGGCCGGGGTGGGGGTCGCCACGGTGTCCCGGGTTTTGTCGGGCGGGTCGGCCAGCCCGGAGACCAGGGAGCGGGTGCTGACCGTCGCCGCCCAGCTCGACTACCGGCCCAGCGCGCTCGGGCGCAACCTGCGCCAGCGGCGCTCGGGCGGGATCGGGCTGCTGCTGCCCGACATCACCGACACCTTCTACGGCCGGGTGGCCGACGGCGTGCTCGCCTGCGCGCGCTCGGCGGGCGAGCCGGTGATCGTGGGCGCGACCGGCGACGATCCCGAGTCCGAGGCCGAGCTGATCGGCACGCTGCTGGAGCAGGGCGTGGACCGGGTGATCGCGGTCCCCTCGGGCGACGGCGACAGCTGGGCGCCGACCCTGCGGGCCGGGGTGGTCACGGTGTTCGCGCACCGGCTCGCGGCCGGGCGCGACGACATCCCCGCGGTGGTGGCCGACGACCGCGCGGGGGTCAGGACCGCGGTCGACTACCTCACGGGGCTGGGACACCGGCGCGTCGCCTATCTGGGCGGCCCGGGGCAGGAGCAGCGCCTGTCGGTCTTCAGGCAGGCGCTGGGGCCCCTCGTCGACGAGGAGCTGATCGTCGTCGCCCGGGGCAGCCGCGACTCCGCGTACGCCGCCGCCGCCGGGCTCTTCCAGCACCGGCCGGACCTGACCGCCGTGCTGGCCGGGGGCAACCTGCTGGGCGAGGCGGCCGTGCTGGCGGCGCGGGAGCTGGACCTGCGCATCCCCCGGGACCTGTCCCTGATCATGTTCGACGACGTGCCCTGGGCCGAGCTGTGCTCACCGCCGCTGACGGTGATCGCCCAGCCGGCCAGGGACATCGGCTACCGCGCCGCCGAGCTGGTGCTGCGCGGCGGCGCCAGGAGGCCGCGAGGCGTGCTGCTGCCCACGGAACTGATCGTCAGGGGCAGCTGCGCGCCTAAAGGGACTTCTCGATCGCCGCGATGAGGGCGGGGTCGTCGGGCTGGACGGTCGGCCGGAACCTGGCCAGCACCTCCCCGTCCCGCGCGACGAGGAACTTCTCGAAGTTCCACTTGACGTCACCGGCCTCACCCCCGGCGTCGGGGGTGGCGGTCAGCGCCTCGTAGAGGGGATGCCTGTCGTCGCCGTTGACCTCGGCCTTGGCCAGCAGCGGGAAGTCGACGCCGTAGGTGGTGGAGCAGAACTCCTGGATCTCCTCGGCGGTGCCCGGCTCCTGACCGTAGAACTGGTTGCACGGCACGCCGACGACGGTGAAGCCCCGCTCGCCGTAGGTCCGCTGGAGGTCGACGAGCCCCGCGTACTGAGGGGTGAGGCCGCACCTGGAGGCGACGTTCACGACGAGGACGGCCCGGTCCCCGGCCAGCTCGGCCAGGGTGGTGGGCGCGCCGGAAAGAGTATCAATGGCGATATCACGGATTCCCATGATCCACAGCCTAATCCCGTTGTCACATTTGAGAGTTATGACGTCCACCAAGTGAAATGTGACCGACACCACAGGTGAGACGACGCCCGCCTCACCAAGGCTCTGATCATCTTCTTACCGATCTTTGACAGGACCCCTGACAGGCGCTGTCGACTGGCCCGCCGCCGGATGGCCGGGCATCGTGTCGGCCGTCCCCCGTCCCCGAAGCACAGGGAGTCCCATGTCGACGCTCCGCCGTACCGGTGTGCTGGTGATCACCTCGGTGCTCGCCCTCGGCACCACCACGGTCGCTCAGGCGTCCTCGGCAAGACCGGGCAACCAGGCCGTCGCCAGGCCCATGGTGTCCGCACACGGCTGGAACAACAGCCAGTTCGCCTGCCTCAGCAGGCTCTGGACCAGGGAGAGCAACTGGAACCACCGCGCGTACAACCGCTCGTCGGGCGCGTACGGCATCCCGCAGGCGCTGCCCGGCGGCAAGATGGCCAGCGCCGGACGCGACTGGCGCACCAACCCCAGGACGCAGATCAGGTGGGGGCTCGGCTACATCAAGCAGCGCTACGGCTCGCCGTGCCGGGCGTGGACGCACTTCACGACGCGGGGCTGGTACTGATCAGGGAACGGTGAATTGAAACCCCATGGCAGGGTGATTTTCACACCGTCTCCCAGCATGGGTGATTCGCCGGTCGTAACCGCCCCTTCTCCGAATCACCCGTAAATCCCGAAGATCGGGCAAACACCTTTCCTTCGCGTGTCCCATCCGCCGCTCGGCGCGCTCTCGCGTAATAGAAAGCGGCCTAGAGAGATCGCCGCGGCGTCTCATGCCGGAAACAGGCCGGAGAGACCGCGCGGACGTTCCCCGTCCGAGCCACGGACGCCGGATCGTCGGACGCCGGAGGGCACCACGTGCCCTCCCGTGCCTTCCGCACGCGGCCCGAGGACAAGGATCCACGTGAACAGCTACCGCGTTCTGCGCAACACCGTCATGACCGTGCTCACCGCCTCGGCGATGGTCGGTCCACCGACGACGGGGCAGGCTGAAAGCACCTCCGAGACGTCCAGGAAAGGGGCGGCGAGGACGGTGTACCGCCTCACCTGGGCCACCCAGGTGAAGCCAAGGGTGAAAGCGGTCGCGAGGACCGCCAAGGGCAGGAACAAGACGATCGCCTATCGTCTCGTGTCCCGCCGAGCGTGGCCGCACCGCCAGTTCCGCTGCCTGGACAGTCTCTGGACCAGGGAGAGCAACTGGAACCACCGCGCGTACAACCGCTCGTCGGGTGCGTACGGCATCCCGCAGGCGCTGCCCGGCTCGAAGATGGGCGGCAGCGGCAGGGACTGGCGATACAACCCGAGCACGCAGATCCACTGGGGTCTGAGATACATCAAGAGCCGCTACGGGTCACCGTGCGGCGCGTGGGGTCACTTCCGGTCGAGCAACTGGTACTGACCCGTACGGAGAGTGTCCAGGGGAAGGGAACACTCTCCTGACGCCCGGGGCCCCAGGGCCCCGGGCGTCACCCTCCGGGCCTCCGGGCCGCCCGGCCGCGCCGGCGGCCGTCAGCGGTTGAGGCGCACCGCCATCGCCTGGATGAGCATCTCCAGCCCGAAGGCGAACTCGGCCTCGTGGTCGCACTCGTCGAGTATCGGAGCCAGCTCGCCGACCTGGGGGAACAGCACGGGATCGACCTCGTCGACCCTGACGTCCGAGCGGTGCACCGGAGCGAACGTCGGGGTCACCCCGACCTCCCGCAGCAGCGAGCCCACGATGTAGGCGATGAACACGCGCAGGGCGCGCACCGCCTCGTCACCGCCGAACCCCGCCTCGCGCAGCGTGTCCAGCGCCCGCTCCACGGGGAGCAGCCCGGCGGTGGAGCGGAGCTGGCGGCTGACCACCACCATCGTGCAGCGCGGGTAGTGGCTCGCGATCTGCCGGAAGGCGAGCGCCTGCATGCGCACCCGGTCGGTCCACTCGGCGTCCGGGTCGTCGGTGAACTCGATCTGCGACAGGACGGTCTCGGCCACCGCGTCCAGCAGCGCCTCCTTGTTCGGCACGTGGTTGTAGAGGGACATCACACCCACGCCCAGATCGGCGGCGATCGCGCGCATCGAGACCGCGTCGGCGCCCTCCCGCTCGATCAGCGCGATGGCCGAGGCGACGATGCGCGGCCGGGACAGTGGCTGGACAGGCATGTGGCCGTGGTCCCCTCATCGGTTCCATTGACGCACGTACAGCGTACGTGACAACCTCGATGGATACGTACGGTGTACGTCTCTGGAGGCCGCATGTCGACGCACGATCTCTACACCATTCCCGCCGAGCTCTCCACCTGGGACGTCGAGGCGGCCGGGGCCGCCCGTTTCACCTGGGAGTACGACGACGGCAGGGACCGCATGCTCGCCCTCTACCAGAAGGGCAAGGACAAGCAGTGGGACTCGGTCAAGCGCATCGACTGGGACCTGGAGGTCGATCCGTACAACGTGCTCGGCGTCCCCGACGAGACCATCGCGATCTTCGGCACCCCGCTCTGGGAGCGGATGGACGACAGGCAGCGCAAGGAGGTGCGCCTGCACAACGCCTCCTGGCAGTTCTCCCAGTTCCTGCACGGCGAGCAGGGCGCGATGATCTGCTCGGCGCGGATCGTGGAGTCCGTCCCCGACCTCGACTCCAAGTTCTACGCCGCCACCCAGACCATGGACGAGGCGCGACACGCCGAGACCTACGCGCGGTTCCTCCAGGAGAAGGTGGGCCTGGCCTACCCCATCAACCCGCACCTGAAGTCGCTGCTCGACAACACCCTGAGCGACTCCCGCTGGGACATGCCCTATCTCGGCATGCAGGTGCTCATCGAGGGTCTCGCCCTGGCCGCCTTCGGCGTGATGCGCGACATCACCACCAAGCCGCTGCCCAAGCAGATCCTCGCCTACGTGATGCAGGACGAGGCCCGGCACGTCGCCTTCGGCCGGATGGCGCTGCGCGACTACTACGCCCAGCTCGGCGAGTCCGAGCTGCGCGAGCGCGAGGACTTCGTCATCGAGGGCTGCTACCTGATGCGCGACCGGCTGCGCGGCCGGGAGACATGGGAGAACCTGGGGCTGACCAAGGCCGAGGTCAACGAGGCCATGGAGTGCGTCGACAAGTCCGAATATCTCAGGATTTTTCGCTCTCTGCTTTTCAGCCGCATCGTCCCCTGCGTCAAGGACATCGGGCTGTGGAGCCCCCGCCTGCAGCAGGCCTACGCCGACATGGGCGTGCTGGACATGGCCGGTCAGAGCCTGGACAGGCTGATGCGGCAGGACGAGGACATCGCCGAGAGGCTCGACGCCGAGCGGTTCGCCGCCGAGGAGGCCGAACGCCACGCGGAGGTCGCCGAGACCGTCTCCCTCGGCGAGGAGCCGCGGTCCTGACCTGATCCGCCCCGGGACCCGCGTCCCCGGAACCGTCCCAAGGACCGGGCTCCTCGGCGCCCGAGGGTCTCAGGGCAGGTCGAGGGCGCTCAGACCCAGCAGGAGAGCCTGCCGGTCACGGGTGGTCAGGCTCTCGTACGGCCGCGCGGCGCGGCGGTTCGTCTCCGCCTCGATCCGGTCGCGGGCCGGCCCCGGGGGCAGGGCGATGATCTCGGCCGCGGTGAGGCCCTCCCGCATCCAGGCGCCGGCGTGCGCGTCGGCGCGGTGGTAGCGCAACACGGCCAGCCGGTTGAACAGCAGCACGCCCGGCGGGGTCCCCACCGGCTCGTGGGGCGGCGAGGCCTGGGCGAAGGCCGCACCGCCACCGCCGCCACCGGCGGCACCGGCCGCCAGGAGCCTGCCGGCGAGATCCGCCAGCTCGGGCAGCCGGTCGGCCTGGGCGGCCCACAGCTCGCCGGTCACCGCCGCGTGCACCTCGTACAGGGAGGCGACGAAGGAGAGCGCGGCCGCGGTGGCGCGCAGCGCGCCACCGTCGTCCACGAGGGTGCCCTGGGCGATCTGTACGTCGATCTCCGACCGGTCGACGGGGTTGTAGCGGTAGAGGGCGGCCAGCCCCTCGGCGGTGAGCGGCCTGGCGGGGAGCACGAATCGGAGATCGACCAGCAGGTCCGTCTGGAGGCCGGACCGCTCGGCGAGCTCCCGGCTGAGGGGCCTGCTCGCGATGTGAACGCCGAGATTGACCGCGTCGATCAGCGAAGCGATCGACGCCGCGTAGCCGGGCAGATCATCGAAGCGTGACATGCTGCGATATCTTGCCGCATTTTTTACCTTCCGAACCTTCCCAGCACGAAGGCGAAGGCTCCGGCCACGGCGGCGAGGGTACCGAGCCAGGCGATGAGGGCGTCGGCCCGGTTGTCGAGGGGACGGCTCCCGTGCAGGGCCTCCTGGGTGCTCCGGTAGCGGACGCCCGTGTGGGTCAGCAGCAGGACGGCGCAGAACACGGCCGGGGCGAAGGGGACGATGGCCACCGCGGGCGTGCCGGCCCGCAGGGCGACCCCCGCACCGGCCAGGCTGGTGACGGCCAGCATGGCGGTGGTGCGGACCCAGGCGAGGCGGGTCCGCTCGCTCTGCAGACCCGCGTCCCACAGCCTGTTCACCGAGGGCTCACCGGGACAGCAGGATGAGGATCAGGGCGAGCACGGCGACCGCCGCCACGCCGTACCCGAACAGGGGTGCGAGGGCGGGGGGCGGGAGCGGGGCGGAGCTGCGCAGGGCGCGCTGGACGCGGCGCCAGCGGGGGTAGGCCATCGCGGCCGCCAGGGCGGACAGCGACACCAGGACCACCGCGAGCACGGTGCGCATCCACGGGACGAAGACGTCGGCGGAGACGGCGGCCATGGCCACGCCGCCCGCGCTCAGCGCGAGCGACGTGCTCAACCAGGTCAGGTACGTGCGTTCGTTGGCAAGGGTGAACCGGGGATCCGGCTCATGGTCCGGAGAGTTCATGAACTGTCCTGGGGCTTCATAGGAATGACGGTATTTCAACCACATTTCCCCTAGAGAACCCGGGATTTCCGCAGGTGCCCGCGGGCACCTGCGGCCGGCCCCGCCGGGCGGCACCCTCACCTCCGGCGGGGCGGGCGTGCCGCACCGGGGCGGCGGAGGCTACCCGCAGGCGTTGGTCAGCTTCTGGACCCACTGCACCGAGTCGGTGGCCACCTTCTGGGCGGCGTCGACGGCGCTGTTGGCGTCGGTGACGTTGAAGCCCTCCAGGGTGCCGGAGACGCCCTCGGCGGCCTCCTTCAGCGAGGTGTTGGCCGCCTTGTCGGCCAGGTCGCCCAGCTTGGCGCCGCCCTCGTTCAGCGCCTGCTCCATCGCGGCGGGGTCGTTGATCAGCCCGGAGACCTTGGCGGCGGTCTCGGTGACGATGCCCGCGGCCTGCACGCACTGCTGCGCCTTGTCGATGCCCTGGCTCACCTCCTGAAGCTCGGAGCAGCCGGTGGTGATGAGGGCGGCGGCCAGCGCAGAGGCGGCGAGGACGGGAATTCGTCGCGGAAGGGGTCGCATGCCCAGACCCTACCCAACGGGCCGCCACGGCAGGCGCCGCCGTACCGGCTCGTTACCCGCGGATCCGCCGGCGGGCCGGAACGCCGGGAAGACGGCGGCACCGGGACGCGGGAAGATCGCGAAACCGGAACGCGGGAGGTGGCGGAATCGGGACGCCGCGATGGTCGTACGATCCTCAGTAGTCACATAAGGGGGAGACCATGACAACCTGTGAGCACATCGTGGAGGCCCAGGACACGCCCGCGCGTACTCCGCAGGGGTGCGAGGAGTGCCTGGCGACGGGCGGCCGCTGGGTCCACCTGCGCAGGTGCCTGGCCTGCGGGCACATCGGCTGCTGCGACTCGTCGCCCAGCAAGCACGCCACCGCCCACTTCGCGGAGGACGGCCACCCGGTCGTCGCCTCCTTCGAACCGGGCGAGGACTGGCGCTGGTGCTACGTGGACAACGTCATCGGCTAGTCCCGTTTTCCACACCTGAGTGATCTTCAGCGGAGGTCTCGTGGATCGATGTCGAGGGGGTCCAGGAGATGGAGTCGGAGGTCGGTGGGTTGCGGGATGGTCGGCGGTGATTGGCCGGTGCCCGGGATCAGCCGGATGCCGGCCGGCGCGTTCAGGACGAGCTTGCCGGTGGGAACGGCGGGCCGTCCGGCGTACAAGCCGTCGACCTTGGTCGCGCCGCGGGCGGCCGGAGCCCGGCGGACCTGGCGTTCGATCAGGCAGAAGATGAGCGGGGCCAGGCAGATGACGGTGATCAGCGCGCTGATGCGGCGGTTGCTCTCGAGACACAGGCTGGTGACGGCCAGCGGGCCCTTGAAGGCCTGGTAGCGGCGTTCGACGGCCTCTTGGCCTTTGTGATGGCGCAGCACCTGTTCGGCGTCGGCCTGATGAGGGGCGAGGTCGGTCAGCAGGGCGTACCAGCCGTCGGCAGCGGCTTCGGCGTCCAGCGCTTGCTGGTCGAAGTGCCGGGCCAGCGCGGGTTTGCCGGTGGCCGGGTCGGTGCCGGTCCGCGCGGTCAGGTAAGCGGCCGCCCGGCGGGCCCGGCCGATCGCGGTGATCCGGTCGGCGACGGCCTGCTGGGTGGGACGGTGGCGGCTGCCCAGGGCACGCGCCCACTCCCGCACGTGCACCAGCGGCGCGGGTGAGGTCAGCCGGTTGGCCACCGGCACCTCGACAACCTGCCCCTGAGTCAGCTCCGCGACATCCCGCATCCCGCCGGTGATCGTCGCCGACCGCCGGGCGGCTGGCGCCGCCGCCCTCTCGCAGTCAGTCGAGGACCGTCACCGAGCGTCCCTCGTCCACGGCGTACTCGCCTGCGGAGATCGCGCCGAGGCTCACGGGTTCGAGCGTCAGCGAGACGACGCCGCCGGGCAGCCGCGAGCTCTCTTCGACGGTCGTGAACGTCGCGGGCATCGATCCGTCCGGGAACAGGCGCTTCCCCGTCCCGACGACGACCGGGTACTGGAGTAGCCGGTAGACGTCGACGAGCCCTGCCCGGTGCAGGGTCTGCACCAGCATCCAGCTCCCGTGAACCTGGAGCTCCTTGCCGGGAAGCCCCTTGAGGCGGCGTACCTCGTCGACCACGTCACCGCGCAGGACCGTCGTGGGACTCCAGCCGGCTTCCTCGTCGGTCAGCGTCGAGCTGACGACATATTTCGGCAGCGTGTTGAGCTTGGTGGCGATCAGGTTGTCGGGTTCGGTGACCTTCGGCCAGTACCCGCCGAGCAGACCGAAGCTGGTACGGCCGAACAGGAACGCGCCGGCCTCACGGAACCAGCTCTCGACGACCTCGTTGGTGTGCGCCGAGGCGTGCGGGACGAGCCACCCGCCGCGGTCGAAGCCGTTGGAGCGGTCCTCGTCGGGGGCTCCGGGTCCTTGCATGACGCCGTCGAGGCTGACGAAGATGTTGACGCTGAGCAGCACGGTTCCCCTCCGGGGTCCGGGTCGGACACCGGCCAGGGCCGGCCGGCATGCAGACGCTAGCTGCCAGGTACAGAGTGGGTCTTGTACAGGAACGACATCGTGGCATGCTCGCCCGCCTGCAGCTCGCGCGCGGTGCGCCCGACGTAGCGACGCAGCGCGTGTGCGAGGTGGGCCTGGTCGAAGTACCCGAGCGTCTCCACGACCGCGCGCCAGCCGTGGCCGTCGCGCAGCATCGTGGCCGCGGCGTTCGCGCGGTCGATCTGCGTCACGGCGGTCCGCGACAGTCCGGTGGCCGCGCGGTAGCGACGCTGAAGGGTACGCATAGTCGGGTCGGCCCCGGGATGCTCGCGCTCCTCCTCCCCGAGGCGCGATCGCACCAGCAGCCCCGCGTCCTGCAGTCGCCGGACGAAGTGCTCGACGTTCTCGTACGTCGGCGCCTCCCAGTCATCGCCGCCGATGACCACCCTGCCCGAGTCCGTCACCGGGAACGGCACGTTCCCGTCGATGATCGAGCCCACAGGATGCGGCCGAAGAACCGTGCCGAGCGCGAACCGGACCCCGAGGAACTCGGTGTCCGGCGGAACCGGCGCGATGGTCGCCCTCGTCTCCGGCCCGCGCAGGCTGGCGAGCAGGCATCCCCGCCTCCGCGAGAGGATCAGATGCCAGCAGGTGCGCGCCGCGGACGTCATCGTGTCCTCGGCGTCGCTACGGGTGCGCCACACGCGGTCGACGACGCTCGCGCCGATCTCGGTGTCGCGATGCTCGAACCGCAAGGCCATGGCCTCCTCGGCCTCCAATCCGCTCAAGCCTCCCCTGGAGCATAGAGAAACGGACAACGAGGATCGAAATGCCGGAGGAGAGCAACCCGCGATCTTCAATCACTTCGACGTGCGGAAAACGGGGCTAGCCGCGTTCCAGGGTGGCCTCTTCGAAGTCGATCTCGTGGAGGACCCGGCGAAGCACCTCGTCGTCGATGCGCCGCTCGTCGCGGAGGCGGACGAACACGTCGCGCTCGACCGTCAGCATCTCCTGGCGGAGCCGCCGGTAGACGCTGCTCGGCGTCTCCTCCCCCTCCGGCCCCGTACCGCCGCCCAGGCGCTCCCAGGCGGTGAGGGTACGGCGCTCGGCGCGGGACCTGAGCTGGTCGACGACCTCCCGGTGGAGCTCGTCGACACCCTCCGCCACCAGCTCGTCCAGCCGGGCCAGCGAGGCCGCGGCGGCCGCCTGCTGCGCGGCCGCCTCCGCCAGGTTGTCGGTGTAGATCTCCTGCGCGTTGGAGATCCTCAGCCTGCGGATCAACGCCGGGAACGTCAGGCCCTGGACGAGGAGGGTGCCGATCACCACCGAGAAGGTGAGGAAGAGGAGCAGGTCACGGCCGGGGAAGGTCTCCGGGATGGCGAAGGCCGCGGCCAGGGAGACCACGCCGCGCATGCCCGCCCAGCTCACGATGGTCACGTTCTGCCAGGTCGGCGCGTGGGTCTCGGTCCTGCGGATCTTCTTCGACAGCATCCGGGGCAGGTAGATGCTGGGCACGACCCAGACCACCCTGGCGATCACCGCGGCGGCGAAGACGGCGAGCGCCATCCCGGCGAGTTTCCACCCGTCGCCCCACTCCAGTCCCCTCATGATCGGCCACATCTGCAGGCCGATCAGCGCGAAGACGATCGTCTCCAGGAAGAAGTCGAGGACCCGCCAGACCGCGTCGGACAGCAGCCGGGTGCCGAAGCCCGCCCTGGGCATGCGGTGGCCGATGTAGAGGCCGACGATCACCACGACGATCACGCCGGAGACGTGCACGCTCTCGGCCGCCAGGTAGACGGCGAACGGGATGAGCAGCATGACGGTGTTCTCGACGAGCGCGTCGCGCAGCCGGACCAGCACCCAGGCCAGGACCCAGGCGAGCGCCAGGCCCATCACCACGCCGCCCGCCGCGGAGCGGGCGAAGTCGAGGGCGGCGTGCTGCCAGGTGATGCCCTGCCCGACCGCGGCGGCGATGGCCACCCGGTAGGCGGTGAGCGCGGTGGCGTCGTTGAACAGGCTCTCCCCCACCAGGATGGTGACCACCTTGCGGGGCAGCCCGAGCCTGCGGGCCACGGCGACGGCGGCGACCGCGTCGGGCGGGGCCACGATCGCGCCCAGCGCGAACGCGGCGGCGAGCGGCAGCTGGGGCAGGAGCAGGTGGGTGACCCACCCGATGACCAGCGTGGTGAACAGCACCAGGCCGACCGAGAGCAGCGCGACCGGCCTGCGGAAGTCGTTGAGCCTCAGGTAGGAGCTGTCGATCGCCGCCGAGTAGAGCAGCGGGGGCAGGAAGACCAGCAGGACCAGCTGGGGGTCGAGCTCGTAGGTGGGGACGAACGGCGACAGCACCACCCCGGCGAGCACCAGCAACAGCGGCGCCGGCCATCCTTTGCGCCTGGCCACCGCGGCCACCGCGATCGCGACGACCGACACGGCCAGCATCTGCAGCACCGTCGACTCGTCCACGCCACCCCGCCCGATAGGGATCGATCAGCCTATGCGTCCCGGCGCGCCTCGCGAACCGCCCGGGGCGGCCGAAACCGCCACACGGCGCCGGACCACGGACCCGGCGGACGCCACACGGTATCCCCTCCGGCGGCAAGCTCGCGACCGGGGCGCGGCGGCGCCGGGTCCCGGAGGGAGATCACCAGTCGCGGTGCTCGTCCCGGTCGTCGCGGCGACGCCCCTCGCGGCGCCCGCCCTCGTACTGGCGCCCGTCGTCGTACTGGCGCTCGTCGCGGCGGCGGTCGTCGTACCGCTCGTCGTAGCGCTGCTCGTCGTAGCGTTGCTCGGGGCGGAGCCTCTCGCCGGTGGAGTGCGGCGTTTCCTGGACGTAGGGGCGGGGCAGTCTCTGGTCGGGCGCGGCCTGGCCGAGCAGGCCCAGCGGGTCGGACGGGTCGACGTCCTGCTGCGGGTAGGCGGGCGGCGAGCCGTACAGGTCGCGCAGGTCGGCCGGGTGACCGGCCTGGTGGGCCTGGTGGGACTGGTGGGGCTGCTGGGCGCCGAACGCGTACGGGTCGGGCTGCGAGGGGGGCGGGTAGCCGCCGCCGTACTGGTCGGCCTGCGCGTTCCCGTAGGCGGCCTGCTGCTGGGCGGCGAACCCGAAGGGGTCGGTCGAGTTCTGCTGGCCCTGCCCGTAGGAGTCGGGCTCCGGCCGCTGAGCGGAGTCGGCGAACTGGCCGAAGAACTGGTCGGGGCGGGGCGTGAACGGGGCGGCCGGCTTCTGCCGGCCCTCCGGGGGCGCGAACGGGTCGACGGGCCGGGGCTGGGGCGGCACGCCGTACGGGTCCGGCTGCTGGGCGCCGAACCGGTCGGCGGGCCCGGCGTAGGGGTCGGGCCGCTGCTGGACGGGCGGGGCGGCGTAGGGGTCGGGCTGGACGGGCGCGGCGTACGGGTCCGGCTGCTGGGCGCCGTACGGGGGCTGCGCGGGCGGGTAGCGGTCGCCGGACAGCTGGTAGGCGGGCTCACCGGGGACGCCGGGGGCGGGGCCCGCGCCGAGCGGCTCGACGGGCTGCGGCTGCCCGTAGGGCAGGGAGTCGTTCACGATCATGTTCTCGCGCGGCACGGCGTCGGAGGAGCCGTACCCGGGGGGCATCCGGTCCTGAGGCCGGTCGGGCCGGTCGGGCCGGTCCATGGGCGGCGGCACCACGCCCCGCGCGACGAGCACGTCGTTCGGGCCGAGGGCGGCGACCTGGCGGGGTTCGTCCAGCGGCGAGGGGACCGAGGGGGCCGAGGGGACATGGCCCGCCGGGTCGGGATAATGCTGCGGCTGGGCGTAGTCCTCGGGCCGGGGCCGGGCGTACTGGCCGGTGCCGGGATACTCGCCGTAGGCCTGCGGCTCGTCCTGCGGGGGCTGCTCGGCGTGCACGGGCTCGCCCACCTCGTCGGGGTACTGCCCACCGGCCTCGACGAAGCCCTCGTCAAGGGTGTCGACCAGGCGCCCCACATCGCTCATGGGCATGCGGAAACTCGCGGTGCACATCTCGCCGCGCCACAGGCTCAGCACCAGCGTGCCTTCGTGCCAGGTGACCCGGAGCACCCGCTCCTGGCCACGCTCGTCAAAGAACACCTCGCCGAACGACGGCAACGGGACAACTTCCGACATGGAGGACATAGTGCTTTAACCAGCCTTTATTCGTCCACTCGACCTCGGGAAACCCTACCGAACCGGTCTTTCCATCCCTATCTTCCGCCCCAGCGGCACCAGAACGGTAGACCTTCCCTTGACCTTACGAGGATTGATGAGCCGGGTGATCCAGCCAGTTTGCCATGCGAGGTGAACCCCGGGTTCCGGAATACGGGTATGCGTCCACGCCGCGACTCGCCGGAGCAGCCGCGACTGTCGGGCCGAACGGGTACGGTTGGCTGTCGTGCCGACCGACTCCATCGCCCCATCCGAAGACGTCTCCTCAAAGGTGGATATTCCCCCGGTTGAGGATTTGCTGAGCACCGCCGTCGAGGCGGTGGGCGGGGTCGAACGCCCCGGCCAGATCACCATGGTGAGGGCGGTGCAGCACGCGATCGAGTCGGGCGACCACCTGGCCGTGCAGGCGGGTACGGGCACCGGCAAGTCGCTCGCCTACCTGATCCCCTCGATCAGGCACGCGATGACCTCCAAGGGCGCCGTGGTCGTCTCCACCGCCACCATCGCCCTCCAGCGCCAGCTCGTCGACCGCGACCTGCCGCGCCTCGCCAAGGCGCTCGCCCCGCAGCTGCCGCACGAGCCGACGTTCGCGATCCTCAAGGGCCGCCGCAACTACCTGTGCCGCTACAAGGCGAGCGCGGGGTGGCCCGACGAGGAGCAGGACCAGCTCTTCGACCCCCGGGAGGTCAACGCGACGGGCCGGATGGTCCAGCGCATCCAGGAGTGGGCGAACGAGACCGAGACCGGCGACCGCGACGAGCTCGTCCCCGGCGTCAACGAGCAGGCCTGGCGGCAGTTCTCGGTCAGCGCCAGGGAGTGCCTGGGGGCCACCCGCTGCCCGAGCGGCACGGAGTGCTTCGCCGAGCTGGCCCGCGCCCGTGCCGGCGAGTCCGACGTGGTCGTGACCAACCACGCGCTGCTCGCGATCGACGCGATGGAGGACTTCCCGCTCCTGCCCGAGCACGAGGTCGTCGTGGTCGACGAGGCCCACGAGCTGGTCGACCGCGTCACCTCCGTGGTCAGCGGCGAGCTGTCGGAGACGATGGTCACGGTGGCCGCGCGACGGGTCGGCAAGCTCATCGAGCAGCACCTCGCCGACCGGCTCATGGAGAGCGGCGAGGACCTCAAGGCCCTGCTGGCCGCCGCTCCCGCCGGGCGCCTCGACGAGCTTCCCCAGGTGCTCGGGATGACGCTCGCCCTGATCCGCGACGCGGCGTGGGCGTGCATCACGGCCCTCGGCCCGCGCAACGGCGACAAGGACGACCCGGAGGGGGCCGGGCTGCGCAGGGCGGCCTTCACCTCGCTGGACGAGGTCCACGACACCGCGCAGCGCATGCTCGACGCCTTCGGCCACGCCGAGGAGGTCGACCGCGCCGAGGTCGTCTGGCTGGAGGCGGGCACCGACCGGCGCCCGCCCCTGCTGCGGGTGGCGCCGCTGACGGTGGCGGGCATGCTCCGCGACAAGCTCTTCGGCGACCGCACGGTCATCCTGACCTCGGCCACGCTCGCCCTGGGCGGCGCCTTCGACGGCCTGGCCCGCCAGTGGGGCCTGGGCGGCGGCAAGGGCGCCGCGGAGAGCGCGGAGGAGGAGGCGGAGACAAAAGAGGGGAAGGGCAAAGAAGGGAAGGACGGCAAGAGCGGTAAGGGCGGCAAGGGCGGTAAGGGCGGTAAGGGCAGGGCCGGGTGGGCCGGCATCGACGTCGGCTCCCCCTTCGACCATCCGCGCAGCGGCATCCTCTACGTCGCCAAGCACCTGCCCCAGCCGGGCCGCGACGGCCTGCCCGAGGCCTACCTCGAGGAGATCACCGAGCTGATCGAGGCCGCGGGGGGCCGCACCCTCGGCCTGTTCTCCTCGATGCGCGCCGCCAAGGCGGCCACCGAGGCGTTGCGCGACCGGCTGAGCGTTCCGCTGCTCTGCCAGGGTGACGACTCCACGATGCTGCTGGTCAAGCAGTTCGCCGAGGACGAGCCGACCTGCCTGTTCGGCACGCTGTCGCTCTGGCAGGGCGTCGACGTCCCCGGCCCCTCGCTGCGCCTGGTCATCATCGACCGCATCCCCTTCCCCCGCCCGGACGACCCGCTCAGCTCCGCCCGCCAGCGCCACGTCGCCGCCAAGGGCGGCAACGGGTTCATGTCGGTCGCCGCCACCCACGCCGCGCTGCTCCTCGCCCAGGGCGCGGGCCGCCTGCTGCGCAGCCAGCACGACAAGGGTGTGGTCGCGGTGCTCGACCCCCGGCTGGCGACGGCCCGCTACGCCGGGTTCCTGCGTGACTCCCTGCCGCCCTTCTGGCCCACCAACGACCCGGCGAAGGTCCGCAGCGCCCTCAAGCGCCTCAGCGACTCCTGAGGCCGCCGGCCGGTGGCCCCGCGCGGGACGCCATGCCGAGGTGCCCCGCGCGGGGCTCGTACGAACCGGGTCCGCGGCCCGGCGCGGGTCCCGGGGCGTCTCGGGGGCGTGGGCTCAGGAGGCGGTCTCGGCGATGGCGTGCAGGGCCAGCACGTACGACCTCAGGCCGAAGCCCGCGATGGTGCCGGTCGCCACGGCGGCGACCACCGAGTTGTGCCGGAACTCCTCGCGGGCGGCCGGGTTGCTGATGTGCACCTCGACCAGGGGCGCGGTGCGCTGGGCGATGGCGTCGCGCAGCGCGTAGGAGTAGTGGGTGAACGCCGCCGGGTTCAGCACCACGGGGATCCGGCCGTCGGCCGCCTCGTGCAGCCAGCCCAGCATCTCGGCCTCGTCGTCGGTCTGCCGGACGTCGACCGACAGGCCGAGATCCCTGCCGGTGTCCCGGCAGAGCGCGGCCAGGTCCGCGAAGGTCTCCGCGCCGTAGACGTCCGGCTCGCGGGTGCCGAGCCGCCCCAGGTTGGGGCCGTTGAGCACGTAGACGGGTCTCATCGGGTCACTCACCGCTCCTTGATGGCCGCGCGCCTGCCGCGCGGCCGACGTCACTCACCCGGCGCGCCACCCGGCACGGCTCCGCCGCGCCTCGCCGACGCCCCGGACCCGGCTCCCGCCGCGCGGACGCTCCCGGGCCACCGGGCACGCCCGCCCTCCCGGAGGCGTACGGGCCCGGGGACGCGAGGCTCACCGGGCGACCTCGTGGTAGGCGGCCTCGAGGAGCTCCTCCGGCGGGTCGACCAGCGGGGACACCTTCGCCAGGTCGTCCAGGAGGACGAAGCGCAGCTTGGCGCCGCGGCTCTTCTTGTCGAGGCGCATGTGGTCGCGCAGTTCCGGCCAGGCCTCGCGGCGGTAGGCGGTGGGCAGCCCGACCGAGGTCAGGATGGACCTGGTCCGCTCCACGAGGTCGGCGCCGATCCTGCCGTCCAGGCGGGACAACTCGGCGGCGTAGACCATGCCGATCGCGACGGCCTCGCCGTGGCGCATCCGGTATCCCTCGACGCGCTCGATGGCGTGCGCCAGCGTGTGGCCGTAGTTGAGGATCTCCCGCAGGCCGCCCTCGCGCAGGTCGGCTCCGACGACGTCGGCCTTGATCTGGATCTTTCGCTCGATCAGCTCCCGGGTGTGCCGCCCCTCGGGGAGCCTGGCGCCCTCCGGGTCGTCCTCGATGAGCGTGAGGATCCGCGGGTCGGCGATGAAACCACCCTTGACGATCTCCGCGAGGCCGCCCACGTAGTCGTCGCGGGGCACCGAGACCAGCGTCGCCAGGTCACAGAGCACCCCGGCGGGCGGGTGGAAGGACCCGACCAGGTTCTTGCCCTCGGGGGTGTTGATGCCGGTCTTGCCGCCCACCGCCGCGTCGACCATGCCGAGCAGGGTGGTCGGCACCTGCACGACCTTGACGCCGCGCAGCCAGGTGGCGGCGGCGAACCCCGCCAGGTCGGTGGTGGCTCCCCCGCCGACGCCGACCACGGCGTCGGAGCGGGTGACGCCCGCGCGGCCGAAGGCGGACCACAGCCCCGCGGCCACCTCGACGGTCTTGGCGCGCTCGGCGTCGGGCACCGGCAGTGCGACGACCTCGTACCCGGCCGCCTCGATCGCGCCGCAGACCGGGCGGGCGATCTCCGGCAGGCTCTCCGGGTGGATCACCGCGACGGTGCTCACCCCCGCGCCGAGCAGGCCGGGCAGCTCGCCGAGCACCCCGGTGCCGACCACCACGTCGTACGGGCTCTCGCCGGGGACCTCGATCCTGGAGATCGTCACGGCTTCAGGCCCTCCACGATCTCGTCGACGATCTGGCCGGGATCGCGGTCGTCGGTCGACACGACGATCGTGGCCAGCCCCTCGTAGACGGGCCGCCGGGCGTCCATCAGCTTCTTCAGCTGGCTGCGCGGGTTCAGTACGAGCAGCGGCCGCGCCGAGGCCAGGCCCACCCGCTGGACGGCGTTGGAGAGGCCGACCTCCAGGTAGACCACCGGCCGGCCGGCCAGCAGCTCGCGGGTGGCCTCGGCGAGGATCGCGCCGCCGCCCAGGGAGAGCACGCCGTCGTGCTCGGCCAGCGCCAGCCGTACGGCGTCGGCCTCCAGCTCGCGGAAGCGCTCCTCGCCGTCCTCGATGAAGACGTCGCTCACCGGCTTGCCCGCCGTGCGTTCCACGTCGGCGTCGGTGTCGCGGAAGGCGACTCCGAGCCGCTCGGCCAGGAGCTGCCCGACGGTCGACTTGCCCGATCCCGGAGGACCGATCAGCACTGCTCGGGGACTCATCTGCTCTCCTTCGACGCCGGACCGCTCACCGGGAAACCGGGAACGCCCTCGCCCGGACGCCCGCTCACTTGATCACCAACGAGGAGAGGTAGCCGGACAGGTTGCGGGCGACCTCCTCGACGGAGTCGCCGCCGAACTTCTCGATCGCCGCGTCGGCCAGGATCAGCGCGACCATCGCCTCGGCGACGATCGCGGCCGCCGGGACCGCGCACACGTCGGAGCGCTCGTGGTGGGCCTTGGCGGCCTCGCCGGTCAGCACGTCGACGGTGGCCAGCGCCCGGGGGACGGTGGAGATCGGCTTCATCGCCGCGCTGACGCGCAGCGGCTCGCCGTTGGTCATGCCGCCCTCAACGCCGCCGGCCCGGTTGGTCATCCGGCGTACGCCGTCGGCGGTGTTCTCGATCTCGTCGTGGGCGAGGGAACCGGGGCGGCGGGCCGTCTCGAACCCGTCACCGACGCCGACGCCCTTGATCGCCTGGATGCCCATCAGGCCGGCCGCGAGGCGGGCGTCGAGGCGGCGGTCCCAGTGGGTGTAGCTGCCCAGGCCCGGCGGCAGGCCGTAGGCGATCACCTCGACGACGCCGCCCAGGGTGTCGCCGTCCTTGTGCGCCTTGTCGATCTCGGCGACCATGGCCGCGCTGCCGGCGGGGTCGGCGCAGCGCACCGGGTCGGCGTCGACCGCCTCCAGGTCGCCGGGGCCGGGGACGACGCCCCGGGTGCTGACGGCCGCGCCGATCGAGACGACGTGGCTGACGATGTCGACGCCGAGGGCCTGCTTGAGGAAGCTCCGCGCCACCTGGCCGAGCGCGACGCGGGCGGCGGTCTCGCGGGCGCTGGCCCGGTCGAGCACCGGGCGGGCGTCGTCGAAGCCGTACTTCTGCATCCCGGCGAGGTCGGCGTGGCCGGGACGGGGGCGGGAGCGCGGCGCGTTGCGCGCCTGGCCCTCCAGCAAGGCCGGGTCGACGGGGTCGGCGGCCATGACCGTCTCCCACTTGGGCCACTCGGTGTTGCCCACCCGGATGGCCACGGGGCTGCCGAGCGTCCGGCCGTGGCGGACCCCGCCCGCGATGGTCACGACGTCCTGCTCGAACTTCATCCGCGCGCCGCGGCCGTAGCCGAGGCGGCGACGGCGCAGCGCCTCGTCCAGCTGTGCCGTGGTCACCTCCACCCCGGCGGGCAGGCCTTCCAGGATCGCGACGAGCTCGGGGCCGTGGGACTCTCCGGCGGTCAACCAGCGCAACATGGTGACAAGTCTTCCACGTGTCGCCCACTGGAATGGCCTCCGTTCACCGGTTGAGACATCCGCCGGTGATCGTCACGCCGGAGGGCGGAACCGGGGCGGGCGGTCCGGGGGGCGGACGGTCACGAGGGCGGTCCGGTCAGAGGGCGGTGAGGACGGCGGCGAGGGCGCCGACGGCCATGAAGGGGCCGAAGGGGATCTCGCTCTTGCGGCCCGCGCGGCGCGCGACCATCAGCGCGGCCCCGTAGAGCCCGCCGGCCAGGAGGCCGAGGAAGGCCCCGGCGACCAGGGTGTCCCAGCCCAGCCAGCCGAGGGCGGTGCCCAGGCTCGCCGCGAACTTGACGTCGCCCAGCCCCATCCCCGCCGGGTTGACCAGGAACAGCACCAGGTAGAAGCCCGCCAGGGCGAGACCGCCCAGCCCGGCGCCGAGCAGGTCCCCGAGGCGGCCGTCGGCGAGGGCCGGTACGGCCAGCGGGGCGGCGGTCCCCAGGTAGGCGGCGAGGGTGAGCCGGTCGGGCAGCCGGTGGACGGCGGCGTCGACGAAGGAGAGGGCGACGGCGACCACCGCCAGCCAGCCGAAGGCGAGCAGCTCCCCCGCCCTGCCGGTCGGCGTGGTCTCCACCCCCGGCGATGCTCCCGGCCACGTGGCCGTTCCCGCCGCGTCCGGCCACAGCGCCCGCAGCGCGAGGGCGGCCAGCACCGCCGCGGTCACCCCCTCCACCGCCCCGGCCGCGGGCCAGGGGCCGTACCGTCCCCCCTCGGACCTCTCAGTCCCCTCGGCTCTCTCGGTCGCCGAGTGGCGGGCCACCACGCGCCGCGTCCCGAACCCGATCGCCAGCCCCGCCAGGGCCGCCAGCGGGGGGAGGACCAGAAGGGGCACCGGGGGGCTCATAGAGCCGACCATAATCCGCGAACCCCTCCCGCGCCGGGGATCCGGCCACTTGGGCCCGGGCGTCGAAGTGACCTCGGAGGTCATTGACGGGCACCGCGATGATCACGGAGGCTGGAGGCCTCCCTACCCCCGGAGGGCCGGACCGCGTGGACACGGATCGCTTCAGCAAGATTCCCGCGATCATCGCGTCACTCGTCCTCCTGCCGGTGCTGCTCGAACTCCTCGCGTGGTACATCGAGGGCGAGGAGTACGACGTGGCCCGCGCGGTCACCGTGATCGCGGTGATCGTGACGCTCGCCCTCATCGCCACCGTGCTCGGCCGGATCAGGGCGCGGCTGCCGGTGCTGCTGGTGGTCGCGCTGACGGTCACCGCGGCGGGCGAGGCGGTGCTGGGGTTCGTGGCGGCGTTCGGCCCGGTGCTCTGGCGGGGCGGGGTGCCCGGCGAGCTGCACGGGCTGGTCACCGCGGGGGTGAGCGCGTTCGCCGTCGCCACCGGCGTCTACCTGCTCGTCCAGTACCGCCGGGGCCTCTACCTGCCCTATCTGGAGGCCGGGATGGGCCCGCTGCCCACCGCCACCAAGCGCAGGGTGATCGGCGAGTCGGAGATCCTGATCCGCACCATGCCGGGCATCGGCCCCTCGGTGGAGAAGGCGCTGACCAGCTGCGTGGCCATGGTCGACCAGGACGACCTGCACTTCGTGGCCTACTTCGCCGACCAGAGGTGCTGCTTCTACACCGACGTGCTGGAGGACGGCGACCTGGCCCACTTCTTCCACGAGACCGACCAGGAGGAACGCAGGAAGATCTATCTCAGGGCGGGCAACCAGCTCAACTGGCTCACCCAGCGGCTCAACCGGCAGCTGCGCAGGCTGGAGGGGGGCGTCCTCATCCGCACTGTCCTCGACGTGGAGCGCGGGGCCATGTTCTTCTACTGGATCGACGAGAACCGCTACCTGATCGGGGTGACCCTGGACCAGCGCAAGGTCGAGGCCTCCGACGACAAGATGGCCAGGCTCGTGGACACCATCCGCGGGCACCTCACCCTGCCCCCGATCAACCAGCGAGAACGCGTCCCGAAGCCCCAGGGGCACCTGCGATCCATCCCGAGGAGTGAGCGGTGGCCCGAATCGGGCTCTTGATCGTCGTCGTCGGCCTCGGCTGGCTCGCCGCCGACCTGGGCGGCCTGCGCAATCTGGAACACTCGGGCGCGTACGTGCTGCTCAGCAGCCTGCTGCTCGCGATCGGCCTGTACGGCAGCACGCACGGGATCGACCGCGCCGAGGCCAGGGAGCACTCCCGGCTGATCGTGCTCGCGGTCACCGTCGGGGTGCTGCTGAAGGCGGCGTTCATCGCCGGGGTCGTCTACCTCGTCTCCGGCGACCCCCGGGCGTTGATCATGGCGGTGGTGGTCGCCCAGATCGACCCGCTGTCGGTCGCCGGGGTGATGCGGGACGACCGGCTGTCGAACCAGGCGAAGACGATCCTCGGCGCGTGGTCCTCCTTCGACGACCCGGTGACGATCATCCTGGCCGTCTACGCGGCGGCGCTGGTGAGCGGCTCGGGGGGCGGCGGGCTGTCGGCCTCGTACTTCGCCGACCTGGGGCTGAACGTGCTGTTCGCCGGCGCGGTCTACCTGCTGTGGCGACTGATCAGGAACGCCCCGCCGGTGCTGACGTACGTGACGGCGGCCGGGGCGGTCGTGTCGGCCGCGTGGACCTCCCTCATGCTCGGCATAGCGACCGCCGGGCTCTACCTGCGCCTGCCCGACGCGCGCTGGCTGGGACGGGCGGTGAGCGTGGCGTTCGCGCTGTCGGCGTTCCTGATGGGCCTGCTGCTCGTCGGCGGGACGAACATGGGCATGGGCGTGCTGCTCGGGCTGGCCGCGTACGCCGCGCAGATGGTCGCCGCGCTGGTGCTCACCCACGGCCTGCCGATGGTCGACCGGGTGCACCTGGGGCTGGCCCAGCAGAACGGGGTGACGGCGGTGATCCTCGCCCTGGTCTTCGAGCGCGACTTCGGCGGGTTCGTCGCCGTGATCGCCCCGGCGATCCTGACGGTCAACCTCGTCCACGCGGCGGCCAACCGAACCGCCGACGCCTGGGAGGCTCGTCGATCTCTTCGATCCGCGCCACGGTGACGTCGGGGGCCTCGGTCCCCAGCCGGTCGAGGGTGCCCGACTCGACCGCGGCGAGCGCCCGCAGGAGACCGCCCTCGATCACGAAGGGCACCGGGCCCGCGACGTCCATCACCACGGCCGCGGTGCCCTCGTGCACCGCCGCCTGGCAGACCTGGAGGATCGTGGCCTGGATGGGCCTGGCGTCGGGGCGCCAGCGCCGCAGCGGCTCCATCCCGGTGAAGGCGAGCACCGCCTCGCGGCCGTCCGCGCCGACGAGCTTGGGGAGAGCCATCTCGCTCTCCTTCTCCTGCCGCAGCCCGTGCTCGCCGATCTCCGACTCCTTCAGCAGGGCGACCACCGGCACGAGCAGCCGGGCCCCGCTCAGCGCGGCGACGACCTCGCCGGCCTGCGCCTTTCCCGCGGCGAAGGCCGCGAGCGCGGATGTCACGGCGGCGTCGGCGGCAC
This sequence comes from Streptosporangium sp. G12, assembly GCF_052983175.1. Classification (NCBI taxonomy): domain Bacteria; kingdom Bacillati; phylum Actinomycetota; class Actinomycetes; order Streptosporangiales; family Streptosporangiaceae; genus Streptosporangium; species Streptosporangium sp. G12. Next base: position 43,236 of record NZ_JBRIQO010000012.1, read on the forward strand.
CGTCGTCGCCGGGGACCAGGGGCTGCGGAATGCTCGGCACGAACCGGGAGCCTACCCGCGGCCGGGACGGGAGGACGAACGCCCCGCCCGGCACGCGCCCCGGCCCGTGCCCGGTCCGTCGGGAACGCGTGCCGGGGTGGGCACGGGCCGAAGAGCGTGCCGGTCCGTCAGCCGAGGTCGGCGATGGCGGCCACCGGCCCCCCGCCGCTCGGTCCCTGGTGGACCGCCGCGACCGAGACGAACACGGCCGGGTCTCCGGTGACGCTGGCCGCGACGCCGCCCACGGTGGCCTTGATCTGGCGGTGCCAGTGCACGTCGGAGTCGTCGAGCATGATGTTGCGGCGGCCCCGCACGCTGCCCGACGGGTCGGCCTCGCACTTCATGAAGACGTTGACGAGCCGGTCGCCCAGGTCGGACGGGTGGGGGCGCTCGGGCAGCTCGATGCCACTCGAGCGGATGGCCTCCCAGATGCCGTCGGCGTCCAGCGCGTCCTTCATCACCGAGTGGCCGATCCGGTACCGGCCGCCGATCCCCCGTACGTTGCCGACGACCACGATCTGGGCCCGGTCCAGCTCGACGCCCGAGGAGCACGACGCGACGGAGGAGTACAGCGACAGGTCGCGGTGGATCTGGTCGGCGGCGGGCATCTCGATCTCGCCGAGGGCGACGGCGACGCCGAGCGCGGTGGTGGAGTTGGAGATGTCCATCGACGGGCCGGTGTCCTCGATCACCACGTCCTTGCCGCGCGACTTGGCGTCGTTGATCGTGGACAGCGTGAGCAGCGGGGTCTTGGTCTGGACGTAGTGGACGTCGGCGGGGTCGTCGATCCCGGCGAGCTTCATGGCCTCGCGGACTCCGGCGGCGACCTTCTCCACCATCGCGGGGCGGCCGATGTCCTCGGGCAGGATCACGTCGCTCATCGCGATGCCGACGCTCACCCTCGGCTCGTCGCCCGGCTCGGCGTTCGCGGTGGTGGCGAAGATCGTGGCGTGCGGGCTGAGCACGCCGTCGGTCCCGCCCGACCACACCAGCGGCACGCTCTCGGGGGACGGGTGCCCCTTGGCCGCGAGCACCCCGCGGAAGGCCGTGTCGGCCAGGATGCGGGTGTAGTCGTTCACCCCGCCGTTGCCCTCGGTCTTGCCGATCACCGCGAGCACCCGGTGCGCCTCGATCACCCCGTCGTCGATGAGCCGGGCGAGCCCGGAGGCGTCGGTCACGCTCTCGATGGGGACCTTGCGCACTTCAATGGGTTCGGGCATCCCTGCCGCCTTTCGATCGCGTCATGTTCACTTTCGCACCACGGTGCCGGTCTCCCCGGTGAACGCCGCTCCCATGTCCTCGAGGGAGGTGATCACCGACCGGTCGCCGCCCTGCTCGACGAAGCGCAGCGCGGCCTCGACCTTCGGGCCCATGCTGCCCCCGGCGAAGTGCCCTGCGGCGTGCAGCACGCGCAGCTCGGCCGCGGTGACGTGGCCCAGGGGCCGGGCCCGGGGCGTACCGAACCCGACGACGGCCTGGGGGACGTCGGTCGCGATGACCAGGACCGTGGCCCGCACGGCCCGGGCGAGCACGGCGGCGGCCAGGTCCTTGTCGATCACGGCCTCGACCCCGGCCAGCCGCCCCTCGTCGTCTCGGGTCACGGGCACGCCGCCGCCGCCCGCGGCCACGACGGTGAACCCCGCGGCCACCAGCGCGGCCACCGCGGGCGCGTCGAGGATCTCCAGCGGTTCGGGGGAGGCCACCACGCGGCGCCAGCCGCGCTCGAACCGGCGCCAGGTCTGGCCGAGGCCCTCGAAGCGGCGCGCCTCCGCCTCGCTGAAGTAGCGGCCGATCGGCTTCACGGGGTCCTGGAAGGCCGGATCGGCGGGGTCGACGAGCGTACGGGTGACCACGACCGCGGCGCGGCCGTCGAGCGCGTTGAGGATGAGGGTGCCGATGGTGGCCTGCGTCTGCGCCCCGCACCAGTCGAGCGGCACCGGGGGCACGACGTGGGCGGCGAGCTGGTTCTTCAGGATCAGGTTGCCGACCTGGGGGCCGTTGCCGTGGGTGAGGGTCACCTGGTGGCCGTCCTCGATGAGCGCGACGACGTGGCGCACGGCCTGCTCGACCGCGCGGTGCTGGTCGCCCGGCGAGGCGCCGCCGTCGGGCCCGGTCATCGCGTTGCCGCCGAGCGCGATCAGTACTCGTTCACCCACCTGGCCGACGCTAACGGCCTCCTCGCCCCACCTCATGGGCACTCATTGCCCAAGGGGCACCCTTCCTTCGGCACAACCAGCCAACCGGCTGGTTTCCGCCGGCCTCGCGGCGGCGGGCATGACCCGGAGCCGGTACGGCTCCCACCATCCGGAGCCCGTACCGGGACGTTCCCCTGCCCCCGTGCGGGACGGCCGCTCACCCCAGGAGCGTCCGGACCATCGTCTCGACCACCGGCGCACGCTGCGGCTGCAGGTAGAAGTGGTCGCCGGGGAAGACCGTCAGGGAGAAGTCGGAGCTCGTACGTGCCTCCCACGACTTGGCCTGGACCGGGGTGACCACCGGGTCGGCGTCGCTGACGAAGGCGGAGATCGGGGTGAGCAGCGGAGGTCCGGGACGGTGGCGGTAGGCCTCGACCAGGCGGAAGTCCGCGCGGACGTAGGGCAGGACGATCTCGCGCATCGCCCGGTGGGACAGGATCTCCACCTCGGTGCCGCCGAGCTTCGTCAGCTCGGCCACGAAGCGGTCGTCGTCGTACTCCGAGACCGGAGGCCTGTCGCGGGGATCGTGCGGCGCTCTCGCGCCGGACACGAACAGCCGTGCCGGGGCGATTCCCCTGGTTTCGAGGCGACGCGTGACCTCGTAGGCGAGCGTCGCCCCCATGCTGTGCCCGAACAGCGCGAAACGCCTGTCCAGCAGCGGCAGCATCGACCCGGTCACCTCGTCGGCCAGCGTGTCCATGTCGTCCGGCGGCGGCTCGTCGAACCGGTCGGCCCTGCCGGGCAGCTGCGTCGCGTGCAGCTCGACGGACGCGGGCAGCAGCTCGGACCACGCGCGGTAGGCGGTGGCCGACCCTCCCGCGTGCGTGAAGCAGAACAGCCTCGTGGTCGCCCCCGGACGGGGGAAGGCGCAGCGCAACCAGCTCATTCGACGTTCCCGCTCACCGCGTGTCCTCTCTGAAAGCGCCGCGATCTCCGCGACGGGCCCGGGGTCCACCATGTTCGCATGCCGCGGGAGACCGGATGATCGCGGATGGCGCCGGGACGGGCCCCGCGCCTCATATCCCGAGGCAGGCCTCGAAGACGGCGGTGAGGCGGGCGACCACGGCCTCGTGGTCGGGGACCGCGGCGGCGTCGGGACCGTAGAGCTGGCGCATCGTGCCGGTGCCGGTGACGAGCGCGGTGGCGACCGTCGCCCGGAAGGCCGCGTCGGGACCGGAGAGCCGCGCCGACAGGGGTTCCAGGATCGCCGAGCTGACCCGGTCGCGGATGATCTCGTGGATCTCCGGGGAGCTGGACGACCGGATGAGCGCGGCGAGCACCACGCTCCCCTGGTCGGAGCGGAGCCGGTCGGCGACGTACTCGGCCAGGCGGCGGGGCAACTCCTCCTCGGGCCCCTCCAGGACGCCGGGGAAGCGCCCCTGCATCGCGAGCACCTCGGCGAACAGCTCCCGCTTGCTGCCGAAGTAGCGGTTGATCAGCGCGATGTTGGCATCCGCCTCCGCGGCGATCGCCCGCATCGTCACCTGGTCGTACCCGAGGTCGGCGAACAGCCGGCGGGCGGCGTCGAGGATGCGCCGCCTGGTGCCCTCCCTGTCGCGCTGCCGTGTCTCGTCCACCTACGGGATCCTTCCAGATTTGACGAGTAAACAAGCGTCTACTAACTTCATATGTACCGTACATGTATTGGGGGAAGGTTCATGCCGACCGAACAACAGATCCAGGCCGAGGCCGCACCGGGTTTCACCCACAGACAGGTGCTGGAGATCCTGGCCGGACTGATGCTCGCCATGCTGACGTCGATGATCTCGACCTCCGTGGTGGGAACCGCGCTGCCGACCATCGTCGGCACGCTCGGCGGTCAGGACCAGCTCGCCTGGGTGGCCAGCGCGACCCTGCTGACCATGACCGCCTCCACCCCGATCTGGGGCAAGCTCTCCGACCTCTACGGCCGCAAGCTCATGTTCCAGGTCGCGCTGGTCGTCTTCCTGCTGTCCTCCGTCGCCGCCGGCTTCTCCCAGGACATGGGCCAGCTCATCGCGGCCAGGGCGGCGCAGGGCATCGGCGCCGGCGGCCTCGCCGCGCTGCCGCAGATCATCCTCGGCGACGTGGTCGAGCCCCGCGAGCGCGGGCGTTACTCCGGCTACATCGGCGCGGTCTTCGGCGTCTCGACGGTGACCGGCCCGCTGCTCGGCGGGTTCATCGTGGACAACATGTCCTGGCGATGGACCTTCTGGATCTGCGTGCCGCTGGCCGTGGTCGCGTTCGTCGTCATCCAGAAGGTGCTGAAGCTGCCGCTCGTCCGCCGCGACACGAAGATCGACTGGTGGGGCGCGACCTTCATCACCGGCGGCACCACCGCGCTGATGCTGCTGCTCTCCCTCGGGGGCAAGGAGTTCGGCTGGAACTCCGCGTGGACCTACGGCCTGGGCGCACTCAGCCTGGTGATGTTCGGCCTCGCCGTCGTCGCCGAGCGCGGTGCCGCCGACCCGATCCTGCCCCCGCACCTGTTCCGCAACCACACCTTCGTGCTCACGTCCGTCGCCTCCCTGCTGGTCGGCGCGGCGATGTTCGGCGCGCTGATGTTCCTGCCGCAGTATCTGCAGATCGTCAAGGGCATGAGTCCCACCGGTTCGGGCCTGATGACCCTGCCCCTGGTACTCGGCCTGCTCACCTCCTCGATCCTGACCGGCCGGTTCGTCAGCCGGACGGGCCGATGGAAGATCTTCCCCGTCGTGGGCATGCTGCTGGTCGCGGTCGGCCTGTTCCTGCTCTCCCGTCTGCACGTCGACAGCTCGCTGGTGATCGTCGGCCTCGACAACGCGGTGCTCGGCATCGGGCTCGGCGCCTCCATGCAGATCCTGATCCTGGCCGCCCAGAACGCGGTGACCCGCGCGAACCTCGCCTCGGCGACCTCCGGGGTGTCGTTCTTCCGCTCCCTCGGCGGCGCGGTGGGCGTCGCGGCCTTCGGCGCGATCCTGTCCAACCGGCTCACCGCGGAACTGATCTCCCTGGCGAAGGCGGCACACCTGCCACTGAGCGGCGGCGCGGTCCCCGGCCTCGGCTCCCCCGAGGCCATCCACAATCTTCCCGCGCCGGTCCTGGAGGTCATCCTGGAGGCCTTCACCCGGGCGATGAGCGCGGTCTTCGTGGTCGGCGTCCCGATCGCCGTCCTGGCCTCGGTTGCCGCCCTGATGCTCAAGGAGATCCCCCTGCGCTCGGCGCGGACCGCCACCCCGGCGGCCACCGCCGGCCCGGCCTCCCCGCCGGTCGCCACGACCGATCCGGCCTCCCCGCCGACCGTCGCGGGAAGGCGGTGACACCCCCGCGCCGCTCGGGGCCGGCCCGCTCTCCGGCCGGCCCCGGGCCCTCTCACGCCCGCCTCACCCGAACCGCCCGCCCCTGGACGGGGGCGATCCTCCCGGCGGCGCCGCGAGGATCGCCCCCCTTCCCCGTCCGGGGGTCAGGCCCCGGCGCGGGAAGACGGCGGATACGGCCCGTACCGCCACCCGCGGGCGGCGGCCGTCAGAGCGTCCACTTCTGGTTGGCCCAGCCGTTGCAGTTCCACAGCTGTACTTTGGTCCCGTTCGCGTTGATGGTCCCCAGGTCCGCGTCCAGGCAGCGCCCGTTGTACATGCTGTAGATCGTGCGACTCGTCGCGTCGTAGATCCATTTCTGGTTGGCCCAGCCGTTGCAGTCCCAGAGCTGCACCTTGGTCCCGTTCGCGTTGATGGTGCCGAGGTCGGCGTCCAGACAGCGGCCGTTCTCCTTGCTGTGGATCGTGTGACTGGACACGTCGTAGCTCCACGACTGGTTGTCCCAGCCGTTGCAGCCCCACAGTTGCACCTTCGTCCCGTTCGGGCCGATGGTGCCGAGGTCGGCGTCCAGACAGCGCCAGTTCTGGTGGCTGCGAATGGGACCCCAGGCCGCGGACTCCGAACCCGAGGCGGTCGCCGCGCCGGGGACGAACCCCGCGCAACCGAGCGCGACCGCCGCCGCCGACGCCAGCACCCTGAATCTCCGTCGCATCGTCGATGCTCTCCTTCCTGCGAATCACGGCAGTGTGGAGAGCGGCGCACGCCACCGGGAGGAAACCGCCCAGCCCGATCCACCCCGCACCGCGCGTACCGCTCCCGCGAGCACGCCCGGCCATCACTCTCCGCAGCAGAAGGTACACGCAGAGAGATCGATTCCGGGTCGGCGACACGGCGACCGGCGTTTCGCGGGGCGCGGGCGTCCTCCGGGCGGGCTACCTGGGCCCCTCCCCCGCGGGGGATCCCGTGGCGCGCTCGGCCGCCGTGATCGCGTTGCGGAACAGCATCGCGACCGTGGTGGGCCCGACCCCGCCGACCCTGGGGGTGATGGCCCCGGCCACCCGGGCGCAGGACTCGTCGACGTCGGGCAGCAGGCGCCTGCCCTCGTAGCGCACCCCGCCCCCGATGACGACGGCGCCGGGCTTGACGTGCTCGGGCTGGACGATCCCCGGCACCCCCGCGGCGGCGACCAGGACGTCGGCGCGCCGCGTGTAGCGGGGCCAGTCGCCCACCCCGGTGTGGACGACGGTGACCGCGGCGTTCGCCGTCGGGCGCTTCTGCGCGAGGAGGATCGACAGGGGGCGGCCGAGGGTGGCCCCGCGGCCGAGGACGACCACCTCCCGGCCCGCCACCGGGATGTCGTAGTACGCGAGCAGCGCCTCGATCCCGGCGGGCGTGCACGGCAGCGGGCCGGGGAGCTCCAGCGCCAGCCGCCCGATGTTGAGCGGGTGCATGCCGTCGACGTCCTTGTCCGGATCCATGACCTGCAGGGCCCGGTCGTAGTCGAGGTGCTTGGGGACGGGGTGCTGCACGAGCAGCCCGTGCACCGCCGGGTCGTCGTTGAAGGCGGTGATGACCGCGTGCAGGTCGGCCTGGGTGGCACTCGCGGGCAGGTGCTCGTGCGGCGAGGCGAAGCCGAGCTCGGCGGCCTGCCGCTGCTTGATGCGGATGTATCCGGCGCTGGCGTCGTCGTCACCGACCAGGACCGTCGCCAGGCTCGGGGTGACGCCCTCGCGGGTCAGGGCGGCCACCCGCGAGGCCACGTCGGCGAGGATCCTCTCGGCCACCGGGCCGCCCGGGAGAAGCCGGGCGGACGGCGCGCTCTCGGACTCCGGGCCGTTCGCTGCGAACTGGGACATGCGTGTCCTCTCGGCGTGGGCGCCCAGGCGGTCGACTCCCACGACGAGCTCCCCGATGGTTGATGCCATCCCCTAGCCGCCAGTCGCGTCATCCCCAGGATGCCCGATCACCCCCCGCCGGGTCGAACCGCCCCCGCCGCCGCGCCGAGACCGGCCAGGCGGCTCACGGCCTCGTCGATGACCTCGTCCCGCTTGCAGAAGGCGAAGCGGACGAAGTGCCTGCCGCGTTCGGGGCGGGCGTAGAAGACCTGGGTCGGGATGGCGACCACGCCCGCCAGGGACGGCAGCTCGCGGGTCAGGGCGAGACCGTCGGTGAAGCCCAGGGGCCGGATGTCGGTCTGCACGAAGTAGGTGCCCGCGGGGCGGTAGACCTCGAAGCCCGCCGCGGACAACCCCGCCGTCAGGCGGTCGCGCTTGGCCTCCAGGGCCGCCCGCAGGGAGGAGACCCAGTCGAGCTCGTGGCGCAGGCCGTGGGCGACGGCGAGCTGCCAGGGCGCGGCGGCGGTGAAGGTGAGGAACTGCTTGACGGTCTGCACGGCCCTGACGAGCTCGGGCGGCGCGCAGATCCAGCCCGTCTTCCAGCCGGTGACCGAGAAGGTCTTGCCCGCGGAGGAGATCATCACGGTGCGTTCGCGCATGTCCGGCAGGGTGGCCACCGGCACGTGCTCGACACCGCCGAAGGTGAGGTGTTCGTAGACCTCGTCGGTGACGGCCACCAGGTCGCGCTCCAGGCACAGGCGGGCGATCTCGTCCAGCTCGGCGCGGGTGAAGACCGTACCGGTGGGATTGTGCGGGGAGTTGACCAGGACGGCCCGGGTGCGCGGTCCGGCGGCGGCGCGCAACTCGGCGGGGTCGAAGGTGAAGCGGCCCTCGACCGGGCGCAGGGTGACCGGGCGGAGCACGGCCCCGGCGAGGGCGACGGCGGCGGCGTAGGAGTCGTAGTACGGCTCGAAGACGATCACCTCGTCGCCGGGCTCGCACAGCGCGAGGATCGTCGCGGCGACGGCCTCGGTCGCGCCGACGGTGACGAGGATCTCGCCGTCGGGGTCGTAGTCGAGCCCGTAGTGGTCCTTGCGGTGCTCGGAGACGGCCCGGCGCAGCTCGGGCACCCCCGGCCCCGGCGGGTACTGGTTGGCGCCCTCGCGGATCGCCGACACCGCGCGCTCCAGCATCGCGGCGGGCCCGTCGGTGTCGGGGAAGCCCTGCCCGAGGTTGATCGAACCGGTCCGTAGAGCCAGCGCCGACATCTCGGCGAAGATGGTCGTGCCGAACTCGCGCATCCGCGCCACCAGAGGATCGCTCACGCGCTCCAGCGTAGTCCCGCCCCAGCCGGCGGCTCCCGGTGGCAAGCCGTCCGATCACCGCTCGCGCCGCCGCGCCACCGGGGAGATGCCGGGACGGCATGTGTTCGGCGAACCCCCGTTCCGTGGATCACCGAAACCCTCTCTCGGTGGTGATGGTCCGACGTAGGGTGAACGCGAAGTCTCGGGAAACCACCGGCGGAGACGACTGACAGATGGTGAACAGCGAGAAGACCGCGGAGACCTCGCCTTCGACGGACACCACCGGCTCGACGGAACGCGCGTGGCAGATGGTGACCGGTTTCTCCAACGCCCTCGTCCAGACACTGCTGGTGCTTCTCGCCCTCTCCATTTCCACGGTCTCGAAGGTGCTCCTGGTCTGCGGGATTCTCGCGCTGACGGCGCTGACCATCTTCCCCGGCCACCTGCTGAAGAGCACCGCCTGGCTGCGCCGCGCGATTCCGGAACGGCTGTACGGCCTTCTCGGGACGTTCTCCCAGTGGGTGCGCCAAGACGCCTGGTGGCTGCTCTCCGCCGGTGTCCTGGTCACCGTCGTCGTCACCCTGGCCGTCGTTCCCAAGGACGAGCCGTGGGTCACCTGCCGGATCCCCGACGAGGTCACGCTCCTGGCGTCCGCCGAGACCTCCCCGGCCATCCAGCGGGCGGCCGGGGAGTTCATGGCGGGGAAGACCGACTGGTGGGGCTGCCGTCAGATGAACATCAACGTCAGCGGGCTGCGCGCCGACGAGGTGCGGGACCGGCTGGGCGACTGGACGTTCCCCGTCCAGCCGGCGACCGGGCGGACGGCCCCGCGACCCCCGGGCGCCCGGCCCGACGGGTGGATCGCCGACTCCCCGCAGGAGATCGACTACCTGGACAGGGGCGCGGACGGCATGTCGGCGTTCGGCGCGCGGACGGTCGTCGCGACCTCGCCCCTGGTCATCGCCGCGCCGGAGGAGCTCGCCGAGGAGCTCACCGAGGCCAACAGGAAACCGGGAGACCGCGACTGGGCCGACCTGCTGCGAGGCAGGCCGGGCGCCCGGCAGGTCGTGCGCACCCACCCGCTGGCCTCCAACGTCGGCCTGATGGCCACGGCCGCCGCCCCCGGCCGCGCGGAGGGGCTGTCCACGAAGGTACGGCCGGGCGACGACGTCCGCGACGTGATGTGCCGGTACGCGGGCTCCCTCGACACGTCCGCGATGGTCCTGACCGAGCAGCAGTTCCACGAGCTCAACGTCTCCCTGTCGGGCGCCGACCCCGCGCTCCCCGCGTCGGGCGGCTGCGCCGTCCCCGGCGCGGGCTCGCCGGGTGCCGCCGCCGCGCCGGGGAGCGCCGGGGAGAGGCCGCCGCGGCTGACCGCCGTCTACCCGAGGGGCGGCCACGCCATGCGGTACGCCTGCGTCTCCAAGCGGTGGCCGGACCTGAGGCGGCCCCCCGCCGTCGAGCGGACGGTCGAGGAGTTCTGCGACTTCCTGCGGGAGGCCCTCCCCCGCTACGGATTCCGTGACGCCGAGGGCCGCCTGAACGTCGGGAGGCTGCCGGCGAAGGCACCCTGGCTGAGGCCGGGCGCGCCGGTGGCGGCGAACTGGAAGCCGGACATCTCCAAACTGCTGTACAAGCTGGCGACCCCGCTCGCCGACCACGTGCTCGTCGTGGTCGACGTCTCCGGATCGATGGCGGGCAACAGGGTGAACGACGGCAGGTCACGCCTGGAGGCGGCGATCCAGGTGGCCCAGCTCGCCGTCACGTCCAGGCGCGGTGAGCTGACCACGGGGATCATGACGTTCTTCCCTGACGACGACGACGGCCGCGGTGTCCCCCTCGCGCCCGTCGCCGACGAGGGAAGGGCTCTCGCCGACAGGCTCACCGCCGTCCAGAAGGCCTACCGGGACAGCTCGCACCGCGATCCCCCGATGCGCCCCATCATCAGGGACGCGCTCGGCCAGATGGCGAGGATCGGTGACCCCGGGGAGCGGAAGGCCGTGCTCGTACTCACCGACGGGGGGAGCCCTCACGGGCTGACCGGCCGGGACATCAGGGAACACGACGGTGTCCGCCTGCTGATGCTCTCCTTCGACCTGCACGGCTGCGCCACGTCCCCGCTGCCGAAGCTCAGGGACGAGGGCCTGATGTCCTGCTACGACGCGAGCACCGACCCCGACCAGAAGCTGGACGACGCGTTCACCGAACTCCGGACGGTCACCGATTGACGTCCTCCCCGGGGCCGAGGCCCGAGGTCTCCACACTGGAGGTATCCGATGAGCCGCCCCTCGCCGTCCACCACGTCCGCCTCGGGTGGGACGGGCGGGCGGGGCACGCCCTCCGGGGCGGAGCCGGTCGGCCACGGGGTGATCCTTCTCCTCCTGCTGCTCGTCCTTCTGCCCTCCCTGGGGGCGAGCGCCGCGCCCACCCCGCCCCCCGGCCCGCCCAGGGACGACTGCGTCCTGCGCATCGCCAGCGGCGCCGACGTCTCGGGAGGGGCCCGTGAGCGGGCGCTCCAGGCCGTCTGGAACGGCGTCGGCGGCAGGCCCCGGGCGTGCTTCGTGGCGATCTCCTCGGTCGCGGACGAGCAGCGCAGCGCGATGATCTCGGCCGCCCAGTCGAAGGCCGGGCACTACGACGTGTACAACCTCGACATCCAGTGGATCCCCGAGTTCGCCGAGGGGGGCTACCTGCGCCCGATCGACACCTCCGAGCACGGCGGGACCAACGACTTCCTCTCCCAGATCTGGTCCGCGGGCGCCTGGGACGGCGTCCAGTACGCGGTGCCGTTCAACACCGACGTGGGACTCCTCTACCACCTCGACGACCTGCGGGAGCCGAAGGACTGGCGGGACATGACCGGCCTCGCGAAGGCGCGCCGCGCCGGCCCCGGCTCCACCGTCCTCGGACTCACCGGACAGTTCGCCTCCTACGAGGGGCTCACGGTCAACGCCCTGGAGGCGATCTGGGCCAACGGCGGGGACGTGGTCGACGCGAACGGCCGCGTGGTGATCACCCAGAAGGAGGGCGTGGAGGCCGTCGGACGGCTCATCGAGACGGTGCGGGCCGGCGTGATCTCCGGGGAGACCCTCGGCAGCACGGAGACGGAGTCACTGACCGCCTTCCGCAAGAGGCACGCGCTGTTCCTGCGGCACTGGCCCTCCGCCCACGAGGTGCTCTCCGGGGAGTCGAAGTCGGGAGGGGTCGCCTTCCGCGCGGCACCGCTGCCCTGGCAGGGAGTCCTCGGCGGCCAGTACCTCGCCGTCTCCCGGCACACCGTCCGGCGCGACGCCGCGCAGCAACTGGTGGCGGCGCTGACCGGCGGGGAGGCGGCCAGGCTGCTCTACCACTGCGGCGGGTTCGCCCCGGCCAGGGTCTCCGCGCTCTACGCACAGCCGGAGAGCGGCTGCGGCGGCCCGTCGCCCGCGGCGACCCCGCCCGGCCCCACCCCCTCCCCCGCCGCCGAGCCCGAGTCCGAGAGCGTGCGGCCCGACACGCTGCTGCGCGCGCTGACACAGGCCAGGGCCCGCCCGCCCTCCCCGTACTACAGCCAGTTCAGCCGGGTCTTCCGCACGGAGGTCCACGAGCTGCTCGGCTGCTGGTCGCTCGGGCGCAAGGGCTGCGAGGACGCGGGGACGTTCACGGCCGGCCTCGCCCCCAAGCTGAGAAAAGCGCTGGCCGGCGGCTGACCCGGCCGGGAGCGACGCCGCCGGTCCGCCGGATGCCGCTGCCCGCCACTCCGGCCGTCCGGGCGCCGGTCAATAGCCGGGGTCGTCTATGCGTGATGGATTATGGGGTGGTACGTCTATTTCCTGTGACCCGACCGACCCAACCGACCGGCCCGCCCGACCCGGCCGACCCGAGTGGACCGCCCGACCCGGCCGACCCGAGCGGACCGGCCCGACCGATCGAACCGGCGGGACCGGCAGGGCCGGCAGGGCCGGCCCGGCTCCACGCGCTCGACGCGCTCCGCGGCTTCGCGGTGTGCGGGATCATGGTGGTCAACACCTGGCAGCACACGCGTGACCACCTGGGCGAGTCCGATCGCAACGCGGTCGACTGGGCGCTCGACAACCTGCTGCAGAGCAGGTTCTACCCGATCTTCTCGTTCCTGTTCGGGCTGAGCTTCGTCCTCTTCCTGAGGTCGGCGGCCGACCGGACCGAACACCCCTGGGCCGTGCTGCTGCGCAGGCTGGCGGTGCTCGCCGCCCTCGGCGCGGTCCACCAGCTCTTCAACTCGGGCGAGGTGCTCCTGCCTTACGCGATCTTCGGGGCGTTGGTCCTGCTGCCCGCCTCGTTCCTCCCCCGGCCCGCGGTGGCGGTGCTGGGCGTCGCCCTCACCGCGTGGGCGGTGTACCAGGGCGGCGGGATCATCCTCGTTCCCGGCCTGTTCCTGCTGGGCATGCTCCTGATGGAGCGCCCGCCGCCCGGGTGGCTGCTGCCGCCGGCGTTCGTGGCGAGCGCGGTGCTGGGCGTGACGCTCACCTGGCTCTGGCTGCGCATCGCCAAGGACCCCCTCCTCTTCCACGCGTCCGTCCACGCGGCCGCCGGGCTCGCCGTCGCCACGGCCTACGGCACCGGGCTGCTGCTCCTGCTGCGGACCCGGCTGCGCGGCCCGCTGCTGTCGGTCCTGGCCCCGCTCGGCCGGATGGCGCTGACGAACTACCTGGTGAGCACCCCGATCATCCTGATCTTCGTACCCCTGCTCGTCGCGGACACGACCCGGCTCGCCGGCGTGGCGCTCTCCGTCGCCGTCCTGGCGCTTCAGGTGCTGTTCAGCCGCGCGTGGCTGGCCAGGTTCAGGTACGGGCCGCTGGAATGGGCGTGGCGGAGCCTGACGTGGATGGAACGAGTGCCGAACAGACGGATAGGGTCACATCCGTGACGCGCATCGCCCTCTGCCAGATCCCGGTGGCCGAAGACCCCGCCGCCAACCTCAGCCGTGCCCGCGACGCCCTCGCCGAGGCCGCCGCGGGCGGCGCCGAGCTGGCGATCCTCCCCGAGGCCGCCCTCACCCGGTACGGCAAACGCGTCACCGACCTCGCCCAGCCGCTGGACGGGCCGTTCGTCACCGGGCTGGCCGCGGCGGCGCGGGAGCACGGCCTGTCGGTGATCGCGGGGGTGTTCGAACCCGGCGAGGACCGGGTCCACAACACCGCGGTCGCCATCGGCCCCTCGGGCTCGATCGAGGCGGCCTACCGGAAGATCCATCTGTTCGACTCCTTCGGCGCCCGCGAGTCAGAGCTGGTCGCGCCGGGCGACACGCCGGTCGTGGTGGAGCTGGCCGGGATCCGGGTGGGCCTGGTCACCTGCTACGACATCCGCTTCCCCGAGCTCACCCGGGCCCTGGTCGACCTGGGGGCCGAGATGTTCGCGGTGATAGCCGCATGGGGTTCGGGGCCGATGAAGGAGGAACACTGGACCACCCTCGTCAGGGCCCGCGCGATCGAGAACACCACCTGGGTCGCGGCCGTGGGCCAGGCGCCGAACCCGGAGGCCCGCGACGGCTTCGGGATCGGGCGGAGCATGCTGGTCGATCCGATGGGAGTGGTACGCACCGATATGGGACCCACAGCCGCCGTGCAGACGTGCGAAATCGACGCGCAGATCACGATTGCCACCCGGAATGCCCTGCCGTGCCTGGAACACCGGCGGCTCCAGGTCGGCGGATCGTAAAATGCCGACCGTGAGTGAGCCACCTGGGCGTAGAACGCAGATGCAGAAGGTCATACCGCCTCGGCTGCTCGTGCCCTATCTGGCCGGCAGACGCACCGTGATCTCCGGGTACGTCTACCGGGTTCAGGACTGCGCGCGGCTGACCACCCCCGCGCAGCTCTTCGCCGGCCTCGACCTGGGGTTCGAGGGCTCGGAGCTGACCGCGACGGTCCCGGAGATCTATCTGATGCGCTGGTTCGCCCGCGACATGGACGCCTACGTCGTGCCGTACGGCCCGCACATGGGCGGTGACTGGAACGATTCACCGCCCTTCACCGGAAACGGCTTCACCACCTCGCGGGAGCACGTCGTGCCGCAGTTCCACACCACGCCCATGCCGATCCCCGCGGGAGCCGAGATCATCCACGTGGTCCCCGGCGAGGAGCGCCTCTTCGGCCTCTACGACGGCCTGAGCTGGCGGCCCGCCTCATGAGCGCCGAGATCGAGCCGGTGGCCTCGGGGTTCGCCGCCCGCTACCTGGGCCGTACGTACGCCGCGGCCCTCGGGCCCGGCAGCGCCGAGGTGGTGCTGTTCAACGAGGAGGCGCAGAAGGGCTTCGAGGCGGCCACCGGCTACTGGCGGCTGGTCGTCGCCCGGGAGGACCTCGACTGGCTGGTGCTGGTCCGCACGGTCGGCGCGTTCGGCGGGGAGCCGTGCCTGGTCCTCGACGTCTCCGAGGAGAACGGCGAGGAGAGCCTGCACATCGCCTACACCGGGCACAGCGGGATGAAGGCCGAGGCACTGGGCTACTGGATGGTCGACCACGGGGCGTACGAGGTCGTCGTCCCCCGCGACGAGGTCTTCTCCATCAGGATCGAGCGCCTGCCCGTCCCGCTCACCCCGGAGGGCGCCGAGCCGTAACGCTCTCGGCACGTCCGCGGAGCGGGCTCACCGGCCGACCGGAAACCGCAGGGCGGCCCCACTGACCGGCCGGCCGACCAGGAGTCCCGAGCCGGGCCCGCCCGCTGACCGGCCGGCTCGTCGGCCCGTCGGCCGGCCGGGAGCGTCTCACCGCCCGGCGTCCTCGCGGAGCAGGATCACCACCAGCAGGGCGACGCCCGCCATCAGGACGGCGCTGATCGCCGCGGTCAGGTGGAAGCCCTGGACGAACGCGGTGCGCGCCGTGTCGAGGAGTCCGGACGCGAGCCGCCCGGGAAGGCTCCCCGCGACCGCCACCGCGGCGTTGAGGTTGTCGCGGGCGGCCTCGGGAACCTCCGCCGGCGAGATCCGGCTCCGGTAGACCGCGGTGATGACGCTGCCGAGGACCGCGATGCCGAGCGCGCCGCCGAACTGGGGCGCCACCGAGGCGATCGCCGCCGCGGCACCGGCCCGGTGAGGCGGCGCGGAGCCGACGACCAGGTCGGTGGCGAGCGCCATCATCGGCCCCAGCCCTGCGGAGACGACCACGGCCCCGGACACGAGGACGGCGAGCCCGCCCGTCCCCTGCGTCCGGGTGAGCACGAGATAGCCGGCCGCGGACACGGCCAGGCCCGTGGCGATCACGACGGAGGGCGGGATCCTCCGCGCGACCCGGGGCGCCAGGAGGGAACCGGCGATGACCCCCGCCGCCGAGGGCGCCGTCCACAGGCCCGCCTCCAGGGGCGACAGGCCGTGCACCAGCTGCAGGTACTGCGCGACGGCGTAGTTGGAACCCCACAGCACGAAGATGCCGAACGCCAGCGTGGCGGCCGCGGCACTGAACGTCCGTCCGGCGAACAGCCGCAGGTCGACGAGGGGATCGGCCAGCGTACGCTGCCTGCGGACGAACGCCGCCGCCAGCGCCAGCCCGGCCACGACCGCGACCGCGGACGTCATCTCCGGGCCGTCGGCCGCGATCCGCTTGAGCCCGTAGACCAGCGGCAGCACCGCGCCCAGTGACAGCAGCGCGCCGGTGACGTCCAGCCGCCCCGCGGCGGCGTCCCTGCGCTCCGGCAGCAGCAGCGGGCCCGCGACCAGCAGCACCGCCATGAAGGGTACGGCCAGCAGGAACGCCGACCCCCACCAGAAGCGTTCCAGCAGCCATCCCCCCACCAGCGGGCCGATCGCGGTGCCTCCCGAGACGCTGGCCACGATGACCCCGATGGCCGTCGCCCGCTGCCGCGGATCGGAGAACATGGACGTGGCCAGGGAGAGCGTGGAGGGCATCAGGGTCGATCCGGCGACCCCCATCAGCCCCCGGGCGACGATCAGGCTCCCGGCGTCGGGCGCGTAGGCGGCCAGGACCGAGGCGAGGCCGTACGCCACCGCCCCGATCAGCAGCAACCGGCGGCGGCCGATCCGGTCACCGAGCGCGCCCATGGTGATGAGCGACCCGGCCAGCAGGAAGGCGTAGACGTCCACGATCCACAGTGACTGGGTGCCGCTCGCCGCCAGGTCCCTGCCGATGGCGGGCAACGCGAGGTTCGTGACGGTCAGTTCGAGGGAGGCGAGGAGGGCGGGCAGCGCCAGCACGGCGAGGCCGGCCCACTCCCGCCGCCCGGCCGTAACCGGCGTGGCCGGCGTCGAAGGCGTGATCGGTGTGGTCATGGTCATCAGGATGAGACCTCAACCAAAGTTCAGGTCAACCGCCGGCGGCCACGCCCAGGCCCCGGGGACGTCCGGCATCCGTACGGGTGACGCCGCCGTCCCCCGGGCCGGGAATCCTCAGCTCACGCCGAGCCGCCGGTAACGGGCCAGCCTGGCGGCGAGGCGGTCGGCGGGGGCCTGGCCCAGCAGTCCCGCGATCTCGTGCTCCAGGGTGCGCGCGACCCGGACGCAGAACGCCTCCGGCTCGTAGGCGGCGTCGGGGAACTCCGGGATGATCCGGTCGACGAGGCCGTCCCTGCGCAGGTCGGTGGACCTCACCCCCTGCGCCGCGGCGATCTCCGGGGCGAAGTCGACGCTCCGGTACAGCAATGCCGAGGCCCCCTCGGGAGACAGCGGCGACAGCCAGCCGTGCTGGGCGCACAGCACCCGGTCGGCGGGGAGCAGCGCGAGCGCGGCACCGCCCGCCCCCTCTCCCAGCAGCAGGCACACGGTCGGGGCGTCGAGCATCACCAGATCGGCCACCGAACGGGCGATCTCCGCGGCCAGGCCGCCCTCCTCGGCCGCCTTGGACAGCGCGGCCCCGGCGGTGTCGATCACGGTGACCAGCGGCAGCCCCAGCTCGGAGGCGAGGCGCATGCCCCGCCTGGCGACCCTGAGCCCGGCCGGGCCGAGCGGGGCGTCGATCCGCTGGTGCCGCCGGTCCTGGCCGAGCACGATCGCGGGAGCCTCGCCGAACCTGGCCAGGGCGAGGATCAGCCCGGGGTCGTTCTCGCCCACGCCGGTGCCGTTGAGCGGGGTGACGTCGGAGGCGCCGAGCTTGAGCAGCGCCCGCACCCCGGGGCGGTCGTCGCGGCGGGAGCGGCTGATCGCGTCCCACGCCTGGACCGTCGGGACCCGCTCGTCCGGCTCGGGCCCGGGGTCCAGGTCCCGGCGGGGGGCGCACAGCACGGCGAGCGCCCGTATCGCGACCCGGCGGGCGTCCTCCGCCGACACGACCGCGTCGACCAGGCCGTGGGCGAAGAGGTTCTCGGAGACCTGGACGCCCTCGGGGAACGGGTAGCCGTGCAGCGACTCGAACACCCTCGGCCCCAAAAACCCGATCAGCGCGCCGGGCTCGGCGGCGGTGACGTGCCCGAGCGACCCCCAGGAGGCGAAGACACCTCCGGTGGTGGGGTGGCGCAGGTAGACGACGTACGGCAGCCCCGCGGCGCGGTGCGCGGCCACCGCGGCGGTGATCTTCACCATCTGGACGAAGGCCACCGCGCCCTCCTGCATCCGGGTTCCGCCCGAGGCGGGGGCGGCCAGCAGCGGGAGCCCCTCGGCGGTGGCCCGCTCGACCGCGGCGGTGAGCCGCTCGGCGGCGGCCACCCCGATCGAACCGGCCAGGAAGGAGAACTCGCACACGACGATCGCCACCCGGCGCCCGTCCAGCAGGCCCTCCCCGGTGATCACCGACTCGTCGTATCCCGTCTTGCCCCGGACCGCGGCCAGCTCCTCGGCGTACCCCGAACCGGGCGCGGCGGGGTCGGCGGGCGGCTCGTCCCACGACAGCCACGTACCCGGGTCGAGGAAGGTGCCGATCAGCGTGCGCGCGTCGGGCCGTGCCGGGGTCATACCCGCGCTCCGCGGGACGGCGTCCGGGCGTGGACGGGGGGTGTGCCTGTCATCGCTCGCGCGCCTCCAGCCAGGCGAGGACCTCGTCGTCGTGCTCGCCGAGAGCGGGCGGGGCGCCGTGGCGCATGGGAGGGTCTCCGTCGAAACGGAGCGGCGGTCCGGGCAGCTCGATGGTGCCGAGCACGGGATGGTCCACCTCGACGACCAGGCCCTGGGAACGGGTCTGGTCCCAGGCGTAGACCTCGTCGAGGGACCTGATGGCCCCGGCGGGCACCCCGGCCTCGCCGAGCGCGGCCAGCCAGTGGGCCCGGTCGTGCTTGGTGAGCGCCCGCTCCATGTCGGAGATCAGTTCATCCCGATGCGTAAATCTTTCCCTGTTATTCGCATATTTAGTGACATATGGGTCGACGTCCAACCCGAGCAGGGCGGCGACCTTGTGCCACTGCGTGTCGTTCGCCGCCGCGATCTGGATCATGCCGTCGGCGCAGCGGAAGGCGCCGTACGGGGCGATGGAGGCGTGGTGGTTGCCGCCCGCCCGGGACACCTGGCCGCCGACCGTCCAGGCCGTCCCGTGGTAGGAGTGCACCCCGGTCACCGCGGCCAGCAACGAGGTCCGCACCACCTTGCCCCGCCCGGTCCGCTCCCGCTCGTAGAGCGCGGCGACCACCCCGTACGCGCCGTGGATACCGCCGAGCAGGTCCGCGACCGAGGCGCCCACCCGGTACGGCTCCTCGGGCGACGGGCCGGTCAGGCTCATCAGCCCCGCCTCGCCCTGCGCGATCTGGTCGTAACCGGGCCTGCCGCCCTCCGGGCCGTCGTGGCCGAACCCGGTGATCGACAGGATGACCAGGCGGGGGTTGAGCTCGTGCAGCCGCTCGACGGAGAAGCCCAGCCGGTCCATGACCCCGGTGCGGAAGTTCTCCACCAGCACGTCGCTCTGCCGCACCAGACGCTCGACGAGCGACCTGCCCTCGGCGGACTTGAGATCAATGGCGATTGACTGTTTGTTGCGGTTGGCCGCCAGGAAATAGGTGGAGATGTCCTGGTCGGGGCCCACGAACGGCGGACCCCAGCCCCGCGAGTCGTCACCTCCCGCGGGATGCTCCACCTTGATCACCCGGGCGCCCAGGTCACCGAGCATCTGCGCGGCGTGCGGGCCCGCGAGCGCGCGAGAGAGATCGAGGACGACGATGTCGCCGAGTGCTCCCTGCAAGATCAACCTCCGGTGCGTGGCGGCCGGCCCGGCCGGCAAGGGCTCCCCGTTCCCGGCCCGTTTGCCATGAGACCACTTGGCACGACACCCGGACGGGGGCACACCCATGATCTCCCATACCGTCACCGAGCGGGACGGGAGGGGGCAAGATCATGAGGACGTGTTCGTCACGACCTCCCGTACGGCTCCGGCCGGGGAGAGCGGGGGCCGCCCACGCATCGGCACCTCGGAGGCGAAGGAACCGAGCACCGCAACATGTATCGGCCCTTCGAGGACGAACGAGCCGAGCACCGGGACGAGCCGGGGATCGAGGTACGGCAAAGGCCGGCGGGAGCGCGACGGCGACGCCGATCGACGGGTCCGCCCGGATGACGGTCACGGCAGGCGGGTGGCGATGCCGTCGAGGATGAGGTCGAGGCCGAGCAGGAACTGACCGTCGAAGTCGGAGTCGGTCACCTGGGCGAGGTGGGAGTGCTCGTCGAGGTAGCGGTCGACCCTGCCGCGGATCTCGGCGTCGGCCCCGGGGGTGCGGACCGTCGCCCACCAGGTGTTCTCGGCCGCGACGAAGCCGTTCACGTACGACGACAGCGTCCCGACGGCGGAGACGAGGGCGGGCCCGCTCAGCCCTGCGTCGGCCAGGACGGAGTAGAAGCGACGGGAGCGGGCCATCGCGTTCGGGCCGAGCAGGGGGCGGGTGGCGGTGAGCGCGGGCACCCAGGGATGGCGTCGCATGACGGCCCTGCTCTGGGTGAGCTGGCCGAGCAACGTGTCGCGCCACGAGCCGGCCTCCAGGAGTTCGATTCCGCCGATCACCTCGTCCAGAGCCAGGTCCAGCACGTCTTCCCTGCTCGTGACGTACTCGTAGAGCGACATCGTGCCCGCGCGCAGCCGGGCGGCCAGGGCCCGCATGGAGAATCCGGCCACACCCTCGCTGTCGAGCAGGGTGATGGCGGCCTCGACGACGCGTTCACGTGACAGACGCGGTTTTCGCGAGCGGTCCTCGTCACGGAACCAGATGGACTCCGGCATCTCCCCCTTCTTTCCGTGCACTGTACGGAAAACCGTACGGCTAGCTTAACCACCACCGAGACGAAGGAGGAACTCGTGGAATGGCAGCGTGCCTACGCGATGCTCGCGTTGCGGATCGACCGTCTGGCGGACGTCACCATGCTCATCTACCGGGGACCGGCCGGTTGGAGCGCCCAGGTCGACGCCCGGCCGCCCGCGTCCCCCGCGGAGCTGGTACGGGACGCCGACAGGCTGCTGGACAGCGCACCGTCCGCCTATCTGAGGGCTCACGTGCGTGCGATGCGGGCCGTTGCCGGTTACCTGAACGGTGCGCGGCTCCCGCCGGCCGAATACGCGGCGGAATGCCTGGGCCTGGAACCGCGCCGGCTGCCCGAGTCGGTGTTCGAGCAGGCGCACGCCGAGCTGGACGCCGCGTTGCCGAAGACCCCCGGCTCGCTGGCCGAGCGGTTTCGGGCATGGCAGGCTGCCCACACGCTGGAGCCGATCGAGCGGCTGCCGGATCTGGTGGCCAGGGCGGTGGCCGAGACACGTGCTCGTACCGGCACCATCATCGCGCTGCCCGAGGAGGAGGTCGTGAAGTGCCGGCTCGTGCGGGACGTGGCCTTTCACGGTGCGGGCGACTACGAGGGCGGGCTGAAGTCCACGATCCACATCAACCGAGCAATTCCCTTCAACCTGGCCGACCTGCTGTATCTCGTCGCGCACGAAGGCCACCCCGGTCACATCGCCGAGTCGATGCTGAAGGAGATCCACCCGGACCAGCGCGTGCGGTTCATGTTGTCGCCGTCGTTCGTGCTCAGCGAGGGGCTGGGGCTGCTGGCCGAGGAACTCCTGTTCCCCGGGGACGAGGCGCAGGCCTGGCTGAACGCGAACATCTTCCCGCTGGTGGGCATCCGGCCGGACGGGAGCGACTTCGCGGCGATCCACCATGCCAAGAACGTGCTGTGGGGCGTCTGGGGCAACGCGACGTTCCTGGCGGCCGAAGGACGGAGCGAGGCGGAACTGGCCGCCTATCTCACCCGGTGGGCGTTGTACAGCGAGGACGAGGCGGCACTCGCGCTCAGGGTGCTGAGGCCGTCGGCGATGAGTCCGTATATTTTTGGATATTTCCATGGATGGGAGCTGTTGCGGCCCTGGGCGACCAGCCCTGACCGGATCCGCCGCCTGCTCACCGAGCAACTGCTCCCCGCCGACATCCACGCGCCCGCGAGGACGACGCTCACCCGAGGTTGACCCGGGTCACCGGTTGTCGTCGGATTACGCCGACGAGGGGCCCCACCGCCCCGTGGATCCCGGCGTACGGACGGGGACGCGAAACGAGCCGGGGCCCGCACCTCAGAGAGGTGCGGGCCCCGGCCCGTGATGTGCCTGTGCTACTAGGCGGGAACGATGTTCTCCGCCTGCGGGCCCTTCTGGCCCTGCGTGACGTCGAAGGAGACCTTCTGGCCCTCCTGCAGCTCACGGTAGCCCTGGGCGGCGATGTTGGAGTAGTGGGCGAAGACGTCGGCGCCGCCGCCGTCCTGCTCGATGAAGCCGAAGCCCTTTTCCGCGTTGAACCACTTAACGGTGCCAGTCGCCATGATCATTCTCCTTCGATAGGGGGCAGAGCCGAGATCCACACCGCGTGGATCTCGCGTCGCCGCGATGAGCCCATCCGGAGATGACCGGGAAAACAAAATGCACCTGAAGGGTTATCCGTCAGGTGCACACAAAGTTTCATGGGTACCACAACCGCAACTACGTCCAGGCTAGCACCTGTCCGGACCAACGCACGAGTCCACCCCGGCCGGAATACGGAACCGGCGACGATCACCCGCCACCCGGCCGCTCCTCGCGCGCCAGAACCCGCTTGTGCGCGGCGTCCAGAACCGCGATCACGGCCAGGGCGGCGATCGTCGCGCCCGCCGCCGCGAGGTAGCACCAGGGGGCGGGCAGGTAGTTGGCCGCGGTCAGGACGTCGGGCGCCTTGTCGGTGAACACGCGGAAAACGATCGCCAGCGGCCCCTCCCAGACACCCGCGGCGAGCACCAGAAGCATCCCGAGCCGGTACCAGGCCTCGTTCATCGTCGACCTCCTCACGTCATGATCTGAGAACGATACGAACGTATCAAAAGGATGTTGACTGAAAAGCTTCTGATCTGGACAATTCTCGACTTACATCACAGATTATTGGGAATATGCTGTGAGGGTGCGTGACGAAAAGAGGGTGACCTGCCGGGTCTGCCGTGCCCCGCTGCCGGCGGCGACGCGGGGGCGTCCTCCGGCGTACTGCTCGCGCGGCTGCCAGGCGAAGGCGTACCGGCGGCGGAAGAACCCGCCCCCCGCGCCCCCGGCTCCCGAGCCGGGCGCGCGGTCGTCCAGGCGCCGCGAGATCAGCCAGGCGCTCTGGCGCGTCGCCGCCGAGCGCGGGCTGGACGCGGCGAGCATGCGGGAGGTCGCCGCCGAGGCCGGGGTGTCGCTGCGGGTGGTCCAGTACCACTTCGACAGCAAGCACCGGCTCCTCGTCTCCGCGCTCCGGCTGCTGAACGAGGACAACGAGCGGCACGCCCGGGCACGGATGGCCTCGGTCGACCCCTCCGACTCCCGTGCCCTGCTGGGGGCGATCCTGGCCGAGTTCCTGCCGCTGGACGACCAGCGCGGAGCGGCCCTGCGGGTGCTCGCCGCCTACTACGCCCGCAGCCTCACCGATCCCGCGCTGGCCTCGGTCTTCCTGCACGACGCCCAGCCTCTCGAACAGCTGGTCGCCGGTGTCATCGGGCAGGCGCAGCGCGAGGGTACGGCCGCGCCGGGGCTCGACCCGCGCCACGAGGCCGACCTCCTGGTGGCCGGGATCACCGGGCTGGGCATGGACGTCCTCCACGGACGGCGCACCGTGGCCGAGGTACGGCGGGCCATCGACTACCACCTCGGCCGCGTCTTCCCCACGAGCCGGGAAGGCGGCTCGGGCGCGGCCGGACCGCCCCGATCCGACGGCCCTCGAGCGGCCACCCCGCCCTGATCCGGCGCCTTCGCGTGACCGGGGCGCGCCGATCGTGAAGGCGTGCCCGGCGCGGCTTGACATTCCCCCACCCTGGCTCCACCCTTTCACTATTTAATTAGTGAAAGGGTGTGGCGTTGATCGAATTCCGCCTCGACCGGGGGTCGGGGGTGGCGACGTACCTCCAGCTGGTGCATCAGGTCCGGCACGCGCTGCGGCTCGGTGTGCTGCGGCCGGGTGACCGGCTGCCGACGGCCAGGGAGGTCGTGACCCAGCTGGCGATCAATCCGAACACCGTGCTGAAGGCGTACCGCGAGCTGGAGCGGGAGGGCCTGGTCAGCGGGCGGCCGGGGCAGGGCACGTTCGTGGAGCGGTCGCTGGGCCAGACCTCCATGGGCGACCGCGCGCGGTTGCGCGCCGACCTGGTGCGCTGGGTGCGCGACGGGCGCCAGGCGGGTCTGGACCTGGAGGATCTGGAGGCGCTGGTCGCCTCCGTCCTGACCGACCTCTCCCACGAGACCCCCGTGGCCCCCGGGGGCCACGGATCCCGCGAGGAGATCGCGTGAACGCGCTGGAGACCGAGGCCCTGGGCAGGTGTTACCGGCGGACCTGGGCGCTGCGCGACTGCTCGGTGGCGGTGCCGTCCGGGCGGGTGGTCGCGCTGGTGGGCCCCAACGGCGCGGGCAAGTCGACCCTGCTCCACATGGCCGTCGGCCTGCTCGCCCCGACCACGGGGACCGTGCGGGTGTTCGGCGAACCCGTGCGCGAGAACCTGTGGCGGATCGCGTTCATGGCGCAGGGCAAGCCGTTGTACGCGGGCTTCAGCGTGGCCGAGATGCTCAGGTTCGGGCGCGGGCTCAACCCCCGGTGGGACGACGCGGCGGCCAGGAGGCGGCTGGCGGAGCTGGACATCCCGCTCGGCCGCAGGGTCGGCAGGCTGTCGGGCGGGCAGCGGACGCAGGTGGCGCTCACCGTCGCACTGGCGAAGCGCCCGGACCTGCTGGTGCTGGACGAACCGCTGGCCGACCTCGACCCGCTGGCCCGCCAGGACGTGATGCGCGGCCTGATGGCGGCGGTCGCCGAGACAGGGCTGACCGTGTTGCTCTCCTCGCACGTGGTGTCGGAACTGGAGGGGACCTGCGACTGGCTGATGGTGGTCAACGGGGGCCGGGTCCAGGTCAGCGGCGACATCGACGAGCTGGTGGCCGGGCACCGCCTGCTGACCGGTCCCGCCGAGGGCGCCGACGCGCTCGCCGCCCGGCTGCCGGTGATCTCGCGGGGCGGGACGGGGCGGCAGGCCACCCTGCTCGTCCGGGACGGCACCCCGCCGCCCGACCCGCGCTGGACCACCCGCCCGGTGAACCTGGAGGAGACGGTGCTGGCCTATCTGCGCGCCCCGGACCTCGCGGCCCTCCCCCGCCCCACCCTGACCTCCACCCGCTGATCCTCCTGCCTCCGCCGTACGGAACCGGCACGAGACCGGCGGGTTCGCGCGGTCCCTCGTGCGAGACCGGTACCGGACCACCGGGTTCGGGCGGTCCCTCGTGCGGGACCACCCGGGTGAACCGGGCGTACCACCTGAAGGGATTCCTCCTTGCTCTGGCTGACCTGGCGACAGCATCGCGCGCAGATCCTGGCGACCTGCGGTCTGCTGCTCGCCCTGGGGGCGCTGCTGCTGATCTCCGGCCTGCGGGCGACCGCCTACATCGCCGGCCAGGCCCCGCCCGGCTGCCCCGGCTCCGCCGCCGCGTGCTCCGGCGTGAACTCGACGATCTACTACGACTACTACCATCCGGTCTTCATGGTCTTCGGCCTGCTTCCCGTCGCCGGGTCCGCGCTGGTCGGAGCCTTCTGGGGCGCGCCGCTGCTGGCGGCCGAGTTCGAACGCGGGACCGGCGCGCTGGCATGGACCCAGTCGGTCTCCCCTCTGCGGTGGCTCGTGACCAAGCTCTGCCTGCTCGGCGGCATGGTCGTGGCCGCCGCCCTGCTCCTGTCGGCGATGATCAGCGCGTGGCTGCCGGTGTTCCGCGACGCGATCGGCGACAAGTCGCTGGAACCCGGGACGTTCACCGTCATCGGCGTCGTCCCGGCCGCGTAGTGGCTGTTCGCGTTCGTCCTGGGCGCCGCCGCCGGGACGTTCTTCCGGCGCACCCTGGCCGCGATGGCGGTGACCGTGGCGCTGGTCGCGGTGGCCGTTCCGGCCGTCTTCTTCTCCCGCGACTCCTACGCCGAGCCGGTGCGTACCGTCACCACCGGCTGGACGGCACTCTACGAGGGCGGCGGCACCCTGGTCGGGGAGGCCTGGGTCACCCCCTCCGGCCGGGAGATCGCTGAGCCGCCGGCCGGCACCTGCCCGCCGCCCGCCGGGGTGGACGCCCGTTCGGAACGGGCCCAGCTGCTGAAGGAGGAGTGTCTGATCGACGAGGGTTACCGCAAGGCGGTCTACCACCATCCGGCCGACCGGTTCTGGCGCTTCCAGTGGACAGAGACCGGCATCCTGCTGGCCGGCGCCCTCGCCCTCGGCGGGCTCACCGTCACCCGCACCCTCCGCCACCGGAGGTGAACCGCCTCGCGAGTGCCCCGCGAGCGTCACATGAGCGCCCCGCGAGCGTCAGATGAGGTCCACCTCCGCGTACGGCAGGCCGCCCGACAGGGTGGGGAAGCCCGGACCCCGGTCGAAGAAGGGCCGGTCGGCCGGATCGGCCGGGAGGAGGGCGCGGAGCCCGGCGCGGCGGGTCGCGGTGGCCTCGGCGTCCACCCGGAGGTCGTCGGGGTCGCCGTACAGGACGACGCCGTAGTCGTCGCGGGCGCCCTCGGCGGAGACCTTGCCGTCGCGGACGTCGGCGGCCACCAGGGCGGGGTCGCGGTCCAGCGGGGAGCCCCAGCCGCCCCCGCCCGTGGTGCGCACCCGGATGATCTCGCCCGCGCGGACCGGCGAGTCGTCCACCAGGCCCTCCATCTCCCTGCCCTCGATCTCCACGACGAAGGGCCGTCCGGCGCGGCCGCCGTTCACGCCCCAGCACGACAGGATCGAGCGGTCGGCGATGGACATGAACGAGGCGTCGCGAAGCATCCGCAGGTGCTTGTCGTAGCCGAGGCCGCCCCGGTAGAGGCCGGGACCGCCGGAGTCGCGGGCCAGGCCGAGCCGCTCGACCCGGAACGGCCAGCGGGACTCGGCGAACTCGACCGGGATGTTGCGCGAGTCGGGCACCACGTGGATGGTGTCCTCGCCGTCGGCGTACCACCGGCCGCCGGAGCCGCCGCCGAGGACCTCCCTCATCAGGTACGGGGTGCCGTCGGCGCCGGCGCCGTAGACGCCGGTGTAGCGGATGGTCTCCTGGTCGGCGGGCATCCGGCCGCCGGTCGCCTTGGCCAGCACCCCGGCCAGCACGCCCAGCAGGCGCAGGATCACGAACGTGCGGGCGTTGGTGGGGGCGGGGAAGATCGGGGTGAGCAGGGTGCCCTTCTCGGGGAACCGCATCTCGATGAGGGGGACGACTCCCTCGTTGACGTCGAGTTCGGCCATCCGCTCGGGGGTGTCGGCCAGGTTGCGCAGGATCGGCGCCAGCCACTTCTTCAGGAACACCCCGTCGGCGTAGTCGCCCGCGTGGTTGATCGGGCCCTTGGCCTGCGGGGAGGTGCCGGTGAAGTCGATGACGAGCGGCACCTCTGCGGAGTGGTCGACGGTGAGGGTCATCCGCTGCGTGTGCAGGCGGGGCTCGTCGACGCCGTCGTGCTCGGCGTAGTCCTCCCACACGTGCGTGCCCTCGGGGATCTTGGCCAGCAGTTCCCTGCGGAACGTCTCGGTGGTGTTGGAGATGATCGCGTCGAAGCACGCCTCGACCGCCTCGCGCCCGTACCGGTCGAACAGCTCTCCCAGCCGCCGGGCGCCCATCAGACAGGCCGAGCACTCGGCGTCCAGGTCTCCGGCGAGGGAGTCGGGCATCCGGGAGTTGCGTGTCATGATCGTGAGTGCCGCCCGGTTGGGCACGCCCTCGTCCCACAGCTTGATCGGCGGGACCATCAGCCCCTCCTCGAACACGCTGCGCGCGTTGCTCGGCATGGAGCCCGGTACGGCCCCGCCGATGTCGTCGTGGTGGCCGAACGCCTGCACGAAGGCGACGACCTGCCCGTCGTGGAAGACCGGGACCGTCACGCACAGGTCGGGCAGGTGCCCGATGCCGCCCTCGGACAGGTAGACGTCGTTGTGGAAGAAGACGTCGCCGGGCCTCATCTCGCCGATCGGGAAGTCCCTGACGATCGGCTGGACCAGCGCCGAGTAGGACCTGCCGGTCAGCTTGCGCAGCCGTACGTCGTGGATGCCGGCGCGGAAGTCGTGCGCGTCGCGGATCATGGGTGAGCGGGCGGTACGGGCGATGGCCGTCTCGACCTCCATCTCCACCGACGCGAGCGTCCCCTCGACGATCTCCACCAGCACCGGGTCGGCCCCGCTCACCGGCCGCTCACCGTGCCGGGCTCGCTGCGTGCTCATCGGTCGCTCACCGCTCCTCGCCCACTCCGCGGGCCGCTCGTCCCTCGCGGACCACTCCGCTCACTGCGTCGGGTTCGCTCCGTGCTCATCCGTCGCTCACCGCTCCTCGCCCACTCCGCGGGCCGCTCGTCCCTCGCGGACCACTCCGCTCACTGCGTCGGGTTCGCTCCGTGCTCATCCGTCGCTCACCGCTCCTCGCCCACTCCGCGGGCCGCTCGTCCCTCGCGGACCACTCCGCTCACTGCGTCGGGTTCGCTCCGCGTCATGCACGGCGTACCTCCAGGTTTCCGAACTCGTCCATGGTCGCGGTGAAGCCGGGGTGGAGCGGCAGCGTGGAGCCGTACTCCTCGATGACCGCCGGGCCGGTGACCTGCGCTCCGGCGGTCAGGTCGGAACGGCGGTGGATGGGGGTGGCGCCCCACTCGTCGTAGAAGACCTCGCGGAAGGCGGCCGGCTCGGGCCGCGGGTCGCCGTGCGGCCTGTGCCCGATGACGGGCCGGGTGATCGGGCCGATGCCGGAGACACGGAGGTTGACCCACTCGACGCCGTGCCGGGGGTCGTCGCGGTATCCGTACCCGTAGAGCTTGCGGTGCTCGGTGTGGAAGCGGTCCAGCACCTCGGCCCGCCAGTCCTCGTCCAGCGGGCCGGACGGCGCGGGCACCCTGACCTCGTAGGCCTGGCCGTAGTAGCGCAGGTCGGCGCTGCGCGCGTAGACGTGCGCGCCGGCGGCGAAACCCTCGCGGTCCAGGGCCGCGGCGGCCTGCCCCTCCAGGTCGCCGAAGATCTCCCCTGCGGCCTCCAGGGAGAGGTCACGGGTGACGAAGGTGCGCACGTAGTCGTTCTTGACGTCCACGGTGAGCAGCCCGAAGGCCGAGACGTTGCCCGGGTCGGGCGGCACGATCACCGACGGCAGGCCGAGGATGTCGATCAGGCGGCAGACCAGCAGCGGGCCCGAGCCGCCGAAGGCGACCATGGGGAAGTCGCGCACGTCCAGGCCGCGTTTGACGGTGATCTGGCGGATGGCGTTCGACTGGTTGAACGCGCTGATCTCCAGGATGCCCGCCGCGGTCCGTTCCGGGGACAGCCCGATCTTGCCCGCGAGCGCCTCGATCCCCTCGCGGGCGGCGTCGGCGTCGAGCGGGATCTCCCCGCCGAGCAGGTGCGGGGGGACCCGGCCGAGGAAGACGTGCGCGTCGGTGACGGTGACCTCGGTACCGCCCCGGCCGTAGCAGAGGGGGCCGGGGTCGGCCCCGGCCGATCTGGGCCCGACCTTCGGCGTGCCCTCGGGGGAGATCCACGCGACGGAGCCGCCGCCCGCGCCGACGGTCACGATGTCGATCATCGGGATCTTGCAGGGGTAACGGCCGATGCTGCCCTCGGTGGTCAGGGACGGCTCCCCGTCGACGACCACCGCGACGTCGGTCGAGGTGCCGCCGCCGTCCAGGGTGATCACCGAGGGGTGCCCGGCGGTGGCGGCGATCAGCGCGGCGCCGAGCGCGCCCGCGGCCGGTCCCGAGAGCACGGTGGTGATCGGCTGGTGTACGACCTCGGCCGCGGACAGCACACCGCCGTTGCTCTTCATCACGGAGAACGGCATGCCGCTCCCCCTCCCGGCACTCCCCGCACGCGCGACCCCCGCCGCGGACGACGCCGCCGCCACACCCACGACACCCTTCCGGTACGTCCGGTCGCTCGCGTCCCCCGCGCCCTCCGCGTACGCCCGGCCGTCCACGTCCCCCGCGCGGCTCGCCGCCTCCAGGCGTTCGGCCAGGTTGGCGATGTAGCGGCGCATGGTCGGTTTGACGGCGGCGTCGACCAGGGTGGTGACCGACCGCTCGTACTCGCGGTACTCGCGCAGCACGTCGCACGAGATCGAGACGACGGCGTCCGGGTGCTCCCGTTCGAGGACCTCCCGCATGCGCAGCTCGTGGGCGGGGTTGGCGTACGAGTGCAGGAAGCACACGCCGATCGCGGTGATGCCGCGGTCGCGGAACCAGCGGGCCGCCGCGACGGCCTGCTCCTCGTCGAACGGCCGCACCTCGGCACCGGTGTGGTCCAGGCGCCCGCCGACGGTCCTGACCCGGTGCACCGGGACGATGCGGGGCGGCTTCACCCAGAAGTAGGAGTTGCCGTAGCCGTCCGGCACGCTCTGGCGGGCGATCTCCAGGATGAACTCGAAGCCCTCGGTGGTGACGAAGCCCAGGTCGGCGATGCGGTCTTCGAGGAGCTGGTTCGTGGCGACCGTGGTGCCGTGCACGACGGCCGACACCGCCTCCATGCCCGCGTCGCCCAGGTCGCCCGCGTCCTCCGCACCGGCCGCCTTCCGCAGGACTTTCCGTACCCCCTCCATGAACCCGTCGGCCGGGTTGGCGGGGGTGGAGGGAGTCTTGGTCGTGGTGATCTCACCGGTCTGCTCGTCCACCGCGACCACGTCGGTGAACGTGCCTCCGGTGTCGACCCCGATACGGACGCTGCGCATGCCCCCGTGTCTACCCAGTCCCGGCGAGTCCGCAAATCGGCGGACCCTGCCGAAGCTGTGCCCGGTCCTTGGGCAGTGTTGGCGGGAAACGACCTCGAACGACCTCGAACGACCTCGCCGGAAACGGTCCCGCCGCCTCCCGGTCACGGACCGGGAGGCGGCGGGAGCGGTCCCTAGCGGCGGCGGGGACCCATGGTGGTGTTGATCACCGCGTCGGCGTCGTGCGCGTGGATCTTGGCGGCGAGGCGGATGGCCATCTCGTTCGTACGGCGCAGTTCGGCCTCGACGCGGTCCTTGCCGGACTGGCCGACCTGCACGCCGAAGTAGGCACCGATGATCGCGCCCGAGACCCCGACGAGCCCGGCGAACGGCGCGGCCGTGTCACCCTCGCGCAGCGCGATCACCACGAAGCCGATCAGGATGACCACGAGTCCCATGACCACGACGTAGAACCCGTACCGCCAGCGAGCCGCCTCGGCCTGGGCGGCGACGGCCTCGTCCTCGGTCATCATCGCCGCGAGCGCCGCGGGCATCTCCGTGGTCTCCGCGCCGGAGGGACCGGGGGTCACGACGGCGGGGGTCTTGCCGAGGGGTGGAGCGGAGTTGTTGGTGGTCGTCACAGATTCTCCCACTTTTCGATAGACCAAAAGGAATCTCCCACGGTTTTCACCGCCAGGCCAAGTCAGGTCACGCCCGGGCCTGCCGACGGGGGATCACCCCCTTCTACCAGCGCATCTTCCACCCAAACGCCCTCATATACCCCACAGCTCACTACGAGGTGTAGATCGTTATCTTTCAGGCGGGTGCACGAGCGCGAGCCGTCCACGAAACATGAAGATCACGATCCACGCTCGGCGCGGTAAAAGAGGACTCGGATGAGATAGAAGACATTCACCACTCTCATCCGGTTTTCAGAGGTATCTGTGACGAAGCTTCTCCGGCTCCTCGTGGCCCCGCTGTCCGCCGCCGTCCTCCTTCTCAGCGTGTTCTCGACCCCCGCCCGGGCCGACACCGACCCCGTGCTCGCCGCGCGGTGGCAGATCGCGTGGGACACCTACCGGTTCTACGAGTGTCTGACCGCCCCCCTCCCGATAACGGGACGGAGCCAGGCCAAGCGCGACATCTCCATTGAGATCGACGCGCCGGTGCAGCACGTGTTCGACGCCTACTCGAACATCAACAACCACCTCGGCATGCACTCGTTCCTGAAGCGGGTCGTCACCCACGCGGACTGGACCGACGCCGGGACGCGCTACGTCAACTTCACGGCCGTGGAGGACATCCCGGTCGCCGGGTTGCCCGTCACCTCCAACACGCACGCGCAGCAGCGCATCCACCGTGACGAGCTCTACTACGAGACCGACACCTGGACGCTGCCGAACGTCGTCACGCACCAGAGGATCGTCTTCGAGGACCTGGGCGACGGGCGGACGCGCGTCACCGAGCACCTCACCTTCGAGGCGAGCATCCTGCTCATCGACTTCACCGTGACGAACGGCGTCTCCTCCCACGAGGCGACGCAGGCGGGTCTCAAGGCGGCGATCGAGAGCGGCGAGCTCTGAGCCGAACAGGCGAGCTCTGAGCCGACCCATCGGCCGAGGGGGCCTCGCCCGCGGGATCGGGCGAGGCCCCCTCGGTTCTCCCACCGTCTCTTCCCTCTCTCCCGTTCCCGGGTCTCGCCGGTTCCCGGCGGCGGGGCCGGAAGCGGTCCCGGCGGGCGCGGCGGGCGATCCCGTACGCTCCGACGCCTGGTGAGGGCGACGAACCGATCGCCAGGGGTGGAGATCGCGGAACGCGGCCGGAGTACTAGGCTGGCCCCCCGTGACCGAATTGTCTGCCCTTTCCGCCGTTCCCGCCGGTTCCCGGGACGGAGTGCTGCGCTTCTACTTCGGCCCGATGGACTGCGGCAAGTCCACGCTGGCCCTGCAGATGAACTACAACCACGGCCGCCAGGGCAGGCGTGGCCTGGTGCTCACCAAGCACGACCGCTCGGGCACCCCGCAGGTCACCAGCCGGATCGGCCTGGGCAGTGAGGCCGTCGAGGTCGTCGACGACCTCGACCTAGTGGCCCTGGTCCGCGCGCACGAGCCCATCGACTACGTCATCTGCGACGAGGCGTGCTTCTACACGGTCGCCCAGATCGAGCAGCTCGCCGATCTCACCGACGGTTACGGCATCGACGTCTACGCCTTCGGCCTGGCCTCGGACTTCCGCTCGCAGATGTTCCCCGCCACCCAGCGGCTGTTCGAGCTGGCCGACGAGATCAGCCGCCTGCAGGTCGAGGTCCTGTGCTGGTGCGGGCGCCCCGGGCGCCTGAACGCCCGGGTGGTCGGCGGCAGGATGGTCCGTACCGGCGAGCAGGTCGTCATCGGCGACACGGGCGCCGACCCGATCCGCTACCAGGTGCTCTGCCGTCGCCACTACCGCTCCGGAGAGCTCGGCCTGCCCGGCTGAGCCCCGCGCCGGGCGAGGGGGACACCCCGCCCGGCGCGGGTGTCAGACGGCGCAGTGGCCCTCGTCGTCACAGGCGTCGCCGCCGTTCGTGGCGGCCTTGACGGCCCTGGCGGCCGGCGACCGGCCGGTGCGCTCGGCGACCTCTTCGAGGGCGGCGAGCAGGGTGTCCTCGGGCTGGGCGCCGGAGACGGCGAACTGGCCCTCGAAGAGGAACAGCGGCACCGAGCTGACACCGATGGCGCGGGCCTGGGCCAGCTCCTCCTTCACCGCCGCCGCACCGTCCTCCCCGTCCAGATCGGCCTGTACGCCGAGCTCGCGGGCCAGTCCGGCGAGGACCTCGCGGGAGCCGACGTCGAGGCCGTCGGTGAAGTGGGCGCGGAAAAGGGCGTAGAGCGCTTCCTCACCCCTGCCCTGCTCTCCGGCGAGCCGGATGAGACGGTGCGCGTCGAAGGTGTTGGCCTGGATCGAGTGATCGAAGTCCAGCACCAGCCCGTCCTCGGCGGCGACTTCGGTGACCCTGCCGAACATCCGCGCGGCCTGCTCGGCCCCGCCGAACCTCGCCGCGGCCCACGTGAGCGTGGGCTCACCGTTGGACTTCGCGTCCGGCGCGAGCTGGAACGGCCTGAACTCGACCTCCACCTCACCGCCCTTGGCCCGGTAGCGCTCCACGGCGCGGGCGAAGCGGGTGTGGCCGATGTAGCACCATGGGCAGACGACGTCTGAGTAGATTTCAACCTTCACACCACGCTGCAACCGGCACCGGGATCCGCTGATTCCACGGACCGGCCCGCCGTTCGTGGACGCGGGACGGACAGGGACACGTGGCACCCCGGCGAGAGCCATATGAACGGCACCGACCGGCACCGACCGGA
The DNA here is from genome assembly GCF_052983175.1 of Streptosporangium sp. G12. Classification (NCBI taxonomy): domain Bacteria; kingdom Bacillati; phylum Actinomycetota; class Actinomycetes; order Streptosporangiales; family Streptosporangiaceae; genus Streptosporangium; species Streptosporangium sp. G12. The sequence goes on from NZ_JBRIQO010000012.1 coordinate 77,255, forward strand.
ACGTCGGAGGCCGCGGGGATCGCGCTCGCCGCCGGGCGGGGTGTTCACGCCCGGCGTCCGGGGTCAGTACGGCAGCGGCCTTCCCGACGGGCTCCGCAGATCCAGTACGTCCCGGTCGCGGCGTCGTGAGCGCTTGCGGATTCGTGTCTGGCGCATCGCCGGGAACTCCTTTCCGGTGCGCGTACGGGCCTGACTTGCCGATTCCTGTGATGTGCCGCCGTCCGGGCGGCGCGGTCGGTCCATGTCGTCTACGTCCCCCGTATCCTCTCTGCCCTCGGTGAGGAGAGGCTTTCCTGTCGTGGTCGGCGAGCCGGGTCGCGGCAGGTTCCCTTCGACCTCCTCAGGCCGCGGTGCCGTTGAGACGCGGGTGGATGGCCAGCTCGAACCAGCTGACCTTTCCCAGGGACGTGCGTTCGCTGCCCCACCGGTCGGAGAGCAGATCGAGCAGATACAACCCGCGCCCTCCCTCGTCGTCCTCGTGGGCGTCGCGCACGTAGGGAAGGGCGGGATTGGCGTCGTCCACCTCGCAACGCAGCATTCCCTCCTGGTAGGAGACGGCGAGCCGGATCGGTCCCCACGCGTGGCGCAACGCGTTGGTGACGAGCTCGCTGACGAGCAGCCGGGCGATCTCGCCCTGCTCGCCGATCCCCCACTCGGCCAGTTGCCCGCAGATCAGCCGCCGGGCTCTGGGCACCGCGGCCGGGATGGGCGGGAGTGGCCAGGACGCCCTTCTGGCAGAGGGGCGCGGGAACGAGACGGCGACCGCGCAGATGGTGAGGGCGAGGGCGAGGGACGGTCTCATGCCGCCCTCCCGCAGGGAGTGCGATGGGCGGGAACGACACGCCCGTCCGGCAGGATTTCCCCGGTGTCCTCGAAGACCACCACACCGTTGCAGAGCAGCCCCCATCCCTGCTCAGGGTGAGAGACCACGAGACGAGCCGCCTCATGATCGAGGGCGTCCGCGGACGGACAGGTGGGCAGGTGCTGACACACGGTCCTACTCCGATCTTGATTGGCTGCGGAGGGGAACCTCGCGGAACCCCGAGCGGACGATCGTCCTCACCGGCTCGCCTCCGGCCCGTCGACGACGGGACCGGTTTTCCTTGCCGAACGCGATGGATTCGACTCGCTTCCGCCGCCGGCGACGACCCTTCACGCGCGCCCGCGCCTGCGTATGCCCCAGCGCGACCGGTGGCGAACGGTTCCGGTGATGGCCGGAAATCCGTCGTCGGCGACCACATTCACCCGTTCGATGACCTGTACGTGACGCGGGATCTTCTGCCAGGCTCCCCCGGACGAACGCGGTGTTGATTTGTAGCCACTTATATGTGTTTTTATCTGTGTTTACACCCGTATATGTTGAACGTCGATAGGGCCAGGGTCTTGTCCTGGTAGAGCATTTTTTGCGGCATGGGTTCTTGCCGCATCAGGCAAAGCGGGCGGATGGCGAGGAGGCTCCCGGGGGAGTCCTGATCACTCCCGGCGTGGCGCGGTGGCGTCGGCGGCAAAACGGACGAGGAGCGAGGCGAAGGTCTCGCGGTCCTCGGCGGGCCAGTGCGCGGTGAAGGCGTCGAACGTGTCGTTCTGCCAGCGGCGGGCGGCCGCGAGGAGTTCACGGCCGGACGCGGTCAGCTCCAGGTCGGCGTGGCGGGCGTCGCGTTCCATCGTGCCGCGCCGTACCAGCCCCGCGGCGACCGCGTCGGCGACCATGCGGCTGGCCACGGAGCGGTCCACCCCGAGGGCGTCGGCGACGGCCCGCACGCCGGTACGCCCACCGCCCCCGCCCGTCACACCGGCCTCCCCGAACCCTCCGGACCCTCCGACGCAGCCGCTCTCGCCACCTTCACCCCTCCCGCCGATGATGTCGACGACCACGACCCGCGAGACGTGCCCGCCCTCGGCGTCGTCACCGGCGACCCGCTGGGGCCAGCGCCGCGACCAGTAACGGACCAGCGCGAACAGCGCGGGCCCCGCCTGCCCGCCGGCGGGGAGGCGACTTTCGGAAAGGGCGGGGGCCACCGCCGAGCCAGAGGACGCACCGGGCACGAGAGGCGTCGCGGGGTCGGCCGCGGAGCCGGACCCGGGATCGGCCGTGGGGCCGGTGCCGGGACCGGCCCCGGCACCGGACTCCGGGTCGTGCGCCTGGTCACCGATGGTCCGCATGGGCGCAGCATCGCACTCGCCCTTGATGTGTGCAAATCACACATGTAATGTGTGCAAAATGCACGCACTTGATGGCAGCGCTCCCGATACCGAACGGGTGAACGAAGCGATCTCCCTGGTCACGCGATTCGAGGAGGCGGTCAACCGGCGGGCGGTGGCCGAGGCGGCGGGGATGGCCGCCGAGGATGTCGCGATCACCGGGCCGCGCGGCACCGCTCACGGGGTGGACGTACTGCGCCGGTGGGTCGCGGACTCGGGCATCCGGCTCACCTCGCGGCGCCTCTTCGTCCGGCTCCCCCACCTGGTGGCCGAGCAGACGGCCCGCTGGCACGACCCCGGCACCGGGGCTCTCGGCGACGCGACGACCGTGGCGACCCTGTTCACCGTACGGGACTCGAAGATCGCCGGTATCGCCCGCTACGACAGCGGCCTCACGGCGGCGCTCCTCGCCGCCGGACTGGCCGAGATCGACGAGGTCACCGTTCCAGGTCCCCTGCGGGCGGTCTAGGGGAAGGCCGAACGCGACCGGCGGCGGGGATCACAGGGCGCGGACGACGGGCCTGGGGCTCCATCGGGTGTGGACGAGAACCGGGGGCGCCACCCCCGCGCGCCGCTCAACCGCGACGCGACGGGAGGATCCCCGGCCTGCAGACCGGGGAGGACGTCAAGGGGCGTAGACGACGGACCAGGGGCGGGGGGCGGGCGGCGGGGACGTCCCGGGTGCCGCCCGCGGTGTCCCGGCGGTGACGTCCTGGGCGAGGATCCCGGCCGCCAGGGCGGCGAACCCGGCGGCCGCGGGGTGGGCCGACCGCTCCGGCCAGGCGACACAGATCCCCCTCAGGAGAGGGGCACCGGCCAGGGGGCGCCAGGCCAGCCGAGGCTCCCTGCGGGCCATCGCCTCCTGCTCGAACGCCACCCCGTGCCCCGCCAGCACGAGCCCCAGCAGGAACTCCGGGTTGCGGGCGTGCTGAAGGCGTACGGGCGAGAAACCCCCCGCGCGACAGACATCGAGCATGCGGTCGTACCACGCGGGGGAGGTCTCGCGCGGAAAGACGACGAGGTCGTGCCCGGCGAGGTCGGCCAGCTCGATCTCCCACGGCCGTGACCCCGGCCCCGGCCGCGGTCGCGGCCGTGCCAGCGCCAGGGGGGACGTGCGGGGCAGCACCACGCCCAGCGGGATCTCCACGACGGGCCCGGACCGCAGGCCGGGAACGTCGACGGGGTGGTGCACGAGGCCCGCGTCGAGCTGGGCGGAGGTCAGACGGCGCAGCTGTTCCGGAATGGTGAGCTCGTGGAGCTCCAACCGTAGCCCCGGAGTCTCCTCGGCGACGTGCCGCAGCAGGGCGTGCAGCGTCACGGCCGGGATCTCCGGGGGTACCCCGATCCGGAGGGTTCCCAGCTCGCCGTCGCCGGCCTGGCGCATCATCGCCCGCAGGCGCTCCTCACCGGCCAGGAACCGCCCGGCCTCCTCGACGAGGAGCCGTCCCGCCATCGTGAGCTCGATCTGCCGGCGCGAGCGGTCGAACAGCTCGGCACCGAGTTCGCGCTCCAGCCTCTGGATCGACTGGCTGAGCGGCGGCTGCGCGATGCCCAGTACCTCCGCGGCGCGGCCGAAGTGCAGTTCTTCGGCGACGACGATGAAATGCCGCAGATGCCGGGAAAGGTCCACGGCGTCACGATAGGCGATCGTCCGCGGACCCGCGGCACGTCACAGACCCGCGGCGCGCCGCGATCCGGTGGCACGGCATGATCCGGCGGCGCGTCACGACCCGGCGGCGGGGCTGGATAGCGTTGCGGGCATGTCGGCAGAGGAACGGATATCGGGAATCTTCGCGGCCGCCGGGGTGGAGGGGCACCTGCACGCGCTGGACGTCGCCGGGGGCCGCGAGATCGCCGTGCGCGCCGACGAACAGGTCGTGATCGCCTCGATCTTCAAGGTGCTCCTGGTCCTGGAGTTCGCCCGCCAGGCGGCGGCCGGCCAGCTCGACCCGGCCGAGCGCGTTCTCGTGACGGCGGAGGACAGGCTCGGCGGATGGGGGACCGCCGGATGCGCGGACGACGTGGAGATGTCGCTGCGCGATCTCGCCCACTTCGCCATGCAGGTCAGCGACAACACCGCCGCCGACCTGCTGATGCGGAGGATCGGCCTGGACACCGTGCGGATGCTCGCGGCGGAGCTGGGGCTGGCGCGCACGCGCGTGATCGGCGGGCCCAGGCAGGTGCTGGAGTCGATGCTCGCGGACGTGGGGGCGCGGGACGACGCCGAGTTCGCGCGGATCTTCCCGACGCTGCCCCCCGAGCGGGTACGGGCACTGCGGGTCCTCGATCCCGATCACACGACCTCCAGCACGGCGCGCGACATGACCCGGCTGCTCGGGCTGATCTGGCGGGACGAGGCCGGGCCGCCGGAGGCGTGCGCGGCCGTCCGCGACTACATGACACGGCAGGTCTTCTGGACGCGGATCGCCTCGGGCTTCCCCCCGGGAACGCGGGTGGCCGCCAAGACGGGGACGCTGCCCGGCCTGCACATGGAGGCCGGGGTCGTCGAGTATCCCTCCGGCGAGAGCTACGCGGTGGCGGCGTTCACCCGGACCGGGCAGCTGCCCACCCGGCGCATCGACGTCGACCTGGCGATCGGCCAGGCCGCGCGGACCGCCGTCGACGCGCTGCGGGCCGGGTGACCTCTCCCACTCGCCGGGCGGGTTCCGCCTTCTCGCACGCCGTCCGGGTCCCCTCCCCAGCTGCTCTGATACGCGTTCGCCTATCGGAGACGACGGTCGAGGATCTTGGACGTGGACGGCTCCGTGATGGTTGGGTCCTCAGCGGGCCGCACGCGGCCGGCGGTCGTCACCCGGATGACCGGTGACGACCGTGCGTTCATCCGCACCGAGGAGAGACATGTCCCGATTCGATCGAAGAGGTTTCCTGCGCACCGCGACGGCGACGGCGGGGGCGGCGCTGGCGGGGGCCGCGCTGGCACCGGCTGCCGGAGACCTCCTGTCCCCGTCCCCCACCAGGGCCGCGGCGGCGCGTCCGGGCGGGAAGAAGACCGCCGCGACGTTCCGCTGGCTCGGTACGTCGGGCTGGCGCGTGGACGTGGGGTCGTCGACGTTCCTCGTCGACCCGTACGTGACGCGGTTCGACACCGGCCTGGCGGCGGGCGCGTTCAAGCCCACCACCCGGCTCGAGGTCGACGCCGAGGCGGTCGGCGAGCACGCGGGCACGCCGAAGGTGGTGCTGGTGACGCACGCGCACTGGGACCACTTCAACGACGTCCCGCACATCGCGACGTCGACCGGGGCACGGGTGGTCGGCACCGCCACCGCGTGCAACCTGGCGCTGGCGTTCGACGTGAAGAGCAACCTGCTCAGCCCGGTGAAGGGCGGGGAGGTCCTGGACTTCGGCGACTACGTCGTGGAGGTGGTGGCGTCGCTGCACAGCCGCAACGCCGACTACTCCATGGTCTTCCCCGGGGTCCGGCTGACCCGGCCGGAGCGCAGGCCGGAGAACATCTCCGAGCTGCCCGAGGGCGACACCCTGGCGTTCCAGGTGAAGATCAAGGGTGGCCCGTCGGTTTTCTTCATGGGCGGCAGTGACTTCGTCGAGCGCAACCTCACCGGTCTCGCCCCGGACGTCGCGATGATCCCCACCACCTCCTCGTCGTCCACGTACGACTACGTGCCGCGCCTCCTGCGGGCCCTGGACATGCCCCGCGTGGTCGTCCCGGTGCACTGGGACAACTTCGAGGTGGCACTGCGGAACCCGCCGCAGGCCGACGAGAAGTCGAGGAAGAGCCTCGCCGGGTTCGTCGCGGCGGTGCGCGAGGTCAGCCCCGGGACGAAGGTCGTGATCCCGGACTATCTGACACCGCGCACCTTCGGCTGACGCCCGCCCTCCCGGTCCTTGCCAACGGCCCAGGCCCACGGGGCGCGCCGACGACCCGTGCTCACGGGGGCGCTAGGGAACGGAGGCGATCTCCTCGAGGCGGGCGGCCAGCTGCTCGGGCTCGCCGTCGACCAGGGCGGACACCCCGCGCCACCAGGCGAACCACTCGCCGCTGCGCCACATCCAGTCGATCCGTTCGATGGAGGCGACGACGTCGCCCTTGGCGCGCCACACCTCACCGGCCTGCTCGGTGGAGGCGCCGTGTCGCAACGCCCAGGCGTGCAGGGTCGCGGCGGCCTTGGCGTCGACCGGTTGCTCGTACGGGTCGGGGTGCTCGTCCAGCCGGTGGGGGCCGAGCCCGGCGGCGACGCCCCAGCTCCACTGGGCCTCGGCGGGACGGGAGTAGCGGAGGGAGTCGAAGTCGAGGTTGGAGCCCAGCTCGTCGTCGGGGCGGCGCAGGACCACCGCGTCGAGACGGCCGCCCGCGTCGAAGGAGACCACGACCCGCTGGCCGGGGTGCGCGTCCTTGGGCAGCTCGACCCGGTCCTCGGCCTGCCAGGAGTTGAGGTCGGTGACCGCGGCCGGACGACCCCAGGTCTCGTCGGCCGCGTCGTCGGCGATCCAGGCGGCGAGCATCTCCAGGACGGTCAGATCGGTCCACGGTTCGATCGCCGTGGAGGTCTGGAGCACCTCGTCGGGCGCGGGCAGCTTGCCGCCGCGCTCCTGCCGCCACCACTCCTTCCCGAGTTCGCGGGTGCCGACCAGCAGGCCGGCCAGCGCGGCGAGTTCGGTGGATCTGCGGGTGAGGGGGGCGCCGCGTGCGAGCTCGACGGAACGCGCGACGCGGTCGGCGCCCAGCGCCGCCTTCGCCTCGCTCAGCAGCAGGGCCGCGTCCGGCCGCTCCTCGCCCAGCAGATCACGGATCAGTCGTCTGGCCTCGGTCCTCGCGTCCTCCGCACGTGCATCACGCATACCGACACGGTACGCCGGGAGATCCTTAGGCGCGAGCGTCACCGGGCGGTACGGCCGTGCCGTCGTCCCGTGGCGACTCGGCGAGATGCGCCGCCCTTCCCACCATGTAGGCGGCCACCGCCACCGTCACCACCTGGTAGACGGCGATCAGCAGCAGCGTGCCGACGATCGTCCAGCGGGGGTGGCGCAGCCACATGGCGAGCAGGACGAGGTGGAGGCCGAGCACCTGGGGTTTGGTCGCCGCGTGCATGCGAGACAGGGTGCCGGGAAACCGGACCATCCCCACCCCGGCCGCGAACGCCAGTCCCGCCCCCAGCAGCAGGCACGCGCCGGCGGCCACATCCAGCGCGGTCACCGGGCACGTGCCGCGAAGAACCTCGCCAGCGAGACCGAGCCGACGAACCCCAGCAGGGACAGCACCAGCAGCACGGGCAGCGCCGAGTACTCCCGGTACGTCGCCGCCTCCGCACCGATCGCGCACATGACGACGGCGGTGAGCACGTCCAGCGCGACGGCCCGGTCCAGCATCGTGGGGCCGCGAACCAGGCGGTAGAGCGTCATCGCCGCCGCGGCGGCGAGCAGCACCAGAACGGTCAGGTATGTCACCGTCATCGCGCCTCTCCCTCACACGCCCCCGTCATCGTGGCCCCCTCACGGGTCACCGTCATCCCGGTTCCCCCGGACGCGTCATGGCCGTCACGCCCCTCCCGGCACGTCGCCGTCATCGCAGCTCCTCCCGGTCGGCGCGGGTGCCGAAGGCGGCCACGATGCGGCTCTCCAGCCGCGTCACGTCCTCGCGGGTGACCCGGGCGACGGTCTGCGCGTCACCCGGGATGCCGAGCACGTGGAGCACCAGCAGCCTCCGCCGGACGTTCGCCTCCAGCACCAGGCTGCCCGGCAGCGCCGACAACGCCACCGTCATCAGCACGGCCACCGTCTCCGACGAGGAGCGCAGCCAGACCTCGACGATCTGGACCGGGGGCGGCCCTCCCGGGCGCAGCGCCCAGAAGGCGACCCGGAGGCTGGAGGCCACCAGGTCCCCCGCGAAGCGGACGACGAACAGGAGGATCCCGACGGGGTGGAGCCGGATCCTGGAATCCTGGACCGGCAGCGGCAGCAGCCACACGACGATCAGCCCGGCCAGCAGGCCGCCGAGCACGTTGCCCACGCTGAGGTCTCCCCAGAGCGACAGCCAGACCGCGGTGAGCCAGGCCACCAGCGGCAGCGGTACGGGCCTGCCCAGCACCCGGGGCACCGGGATCATCGGGCCCGGCCCCCTCACCGCTCACCGCCGAGCACCGCGGAGACGTACGGCTCGCGGGCCAGCAGCTCGCCCGCGGTCCGCTCGGCCAGGGCGGACAGCGGCCCGGCCAGCACGGTGTACGACAGGGCCAGCACCACCAGCGCCGCCGTGGCGGCGAGCATCGGCGCCGGCATGGCGACGGCGGTGACGACGACCTCACCGGTGATGTCCCCGGCGCCCCCCGCCCCGCTCCCCCGGCTTCCCGCCTCTCCCGCCCCTTCCATGCCGGCCGCGCCGGGCTCGCCCTCCCCGCTCTCCCGCACGGCTCCCCCCTCCGCGGTCGTTTCCGGGGCCGGCGAGACCGGCGCCCCCCAGAAGGCCCTGTTCCAGGCCGTGGCCATCGCGTAGAGGGTGAGCAGGCTGGTCAGCAGCCCTCCCGCGACCAGGGCCAGGGCCATCGGACGGCCGTCCGCGACCCCCGCCTGGATCAACCCGAGCTTGCCCAGGAAGCCGGACATCGGCGGTATCCCCGCCAGGTTCATCGCGGGCACGAAGAAGAGCACCGCGATCGCGGGGGCCGTCCCCGCCAGGCCGCCGAGCCGGTTCAGGGAGGTGGTGCCGGTACGGCGCTCGATCAAGCCGGTCACCAGGAACAGGCTCGTCTGCACGGTGATGTGGTGGGCGACGTAGAAGACGGCGCCCGCCATGCCGGCGACGGTGAACAGCGCGACCCCGAACACCATGTAGCCGATGTGGCTGACCAGGGTGAAGGAGAGCATGCGCTTGATGTCGGTCTGCGCCACCGCCCCGAACACCCCGACCAGCATGGTCAGGAGCGCCGCCCACATCAGCAGGCCGCTCACCGGGCCGCCGGGGAACAGCAGCGCCTCCAGCCGGATGATCGAGTAGATGCCGACCTTGGTGAGCAGCCCCGCGAAGAGCGCCGTCGCGGGGGCGGGCGCGGTCGGGTACGAGTCGGGCAGCCACGCCGACATCGGGAAGATCGCGGCCTTGACCACGAAGACGAGCAGGAGCGTCAGCTCGACCAGCAGCCTGATGTGCTGGGGCAGCACCGCGAACCGCTCGGCCAGCTGCGCCATCGACACGGTGCCGGTCGCGGCGTACGCGACCGCGATCGCGACGAGGAACAGCAGCGACGACGCCAGTCCCACCACCGTGTAGGTGGCGCCCGCCCGGATGCGGGCCTCGGTCCCGCCGAAGGTCAGCAGCACGTACGAGCCGCCGAGCAGCATCTCGAACCCGACGAAGAGGTTGAACAGGTCACCCGAGAGGAAGGCGTCCGACACCCCGGCGACCATGATCAGATACGCCGGATGGAAGATCGACAGCGGGGCCCTGTGCTCCTGGTCGGCGCGGGACTGGGCCAGCGAGTAGACCATCACGCAGAGCGTCACCGCGGAGGAGACCACCAGCATCAGCGTGGAGAGCCTGTCGGCGACGAGCGCGATGCCGATCGGCGCGCCCCAGCCTCCGGCATGGGCCACCAGCGGCCCCTCCCGGTCGGCGGCCGGCAGCAGGAGCAGCGACACGAGCAGTACCACCGCGAGGGTGCCCACGCTGATGAGCGCCTGGAGCCGCACCAGCTTCCGGCCGATGGCCAGCTTGAGCCCGGCGGCCAGCAGCGGCAGCACCACGGGCACCGGGATCAGCGCCTCCACCGGCACTCTCTCCTCCCGTCCGTCACGGACCTCCCTCCCGCACCGCGCGGGACGCGATCCCGCATCAGTCCTCCCCCTCCAGGTCGGTGTCGTCCTGTGCCCTGGCCTGCCGCGCCCGGTCGGCGCGGATCGCGGCGCGCATCTGCCGGAGGGCGTCGCGACGGCGGGCGTGGAGCCGCCTGCGGATCTCGCGCTCCCGCGCGATCTGTTCCCGCTCCCTGCGGGCGAACTCGGCGCGTATCTCCCGGACGCGTTCCTGCCTTCCCTCCTTGGAGACGTCCTCCGCGCGCCGCGCCTCGGCGAACCGCTCGGCGAGCCGTTCGGCGGACAGTCCCTCGTCCTTGTGCTCCTGCAGCCAGTGGCCCAGGTCGACGTTCACGTCGAGGATCCGCTGTTCCAGTTCCGCGGTCTCCCTGCGCTCCCGCTCGTGGCGGGCCTCCTGCAGGCGGGCGAGCTCGGCGCGCTGCTCCCTGACCAGCCGCCGGTACGCCTCCCTGCGGTAGAGCACCTCCTGGCCGAGCTCGCCGCGCCTGGCCCGCAGCCGCACCCGGCGGTCCTCGGTGTCGTCCTGCACCTCGTCGGCACCGGTGAGCTGCCAGGACCGGTGGACCATGGCGAGCAGGAAGGCGGTGACGCCCAGCGTGATGACGATGGCGGTGAGCACCATGGCCTGCGGCAGCGGGTCGGCCATTCGCTCCGGGGCGGCCGTGCCCAGGAGCGGCGGCCTTCCCGGCGGCCCGCTCGCGGTGAGGATCAGCAGGTTCACCCCGTTGCCGAGCAGGATGACACCGGCCAGCAGCCGGACCAGGCTCCTCTCCAGCAGCAGCGTGACCCCGGTGGCCACGAGCGTGCCGGCCACCAGGAGGGGCAGCAGCGGGGCGGTCACCGGTCCTCTCCCTCGTCGATCCGCCGGTCCAGCTCGGCGCCCAGGCTGCGCAGGACGTCCTGCACCATGCCGATCACCGTGATGTAGACCCCGGCGTCGAACAGCAGCACGGTCGACAGGTGAAGGTCGCCGACGAGCGGGAGGCGCAGGCCGGCGGGGAGCATGTCCAGCGGTCCGGCGCCGGCCAGCATCCCCCAGAACGCGGTGACCGTGCACAGCAGGAGCCCCAGGCCGATCAGCACCCCGGCGGTGACCGGCGCGGCGGCGGCCAGCTCGTACCGGCCTCCGGCGAGATAGCGCATGACCAGCGCGAGCCCGGCCACCATGCCCCCGGCGAACCCGCCGCCCACCGCGCCGTGCCCGGTGAACAGCAGGAAGACCGAGACCACCATCACCGTGTGGAAGGTCAGCCTGGCCACGAGCTCGAAGATGACCGCCCGCTGCCCGGGAGGCAGGGTGGCCGTCAGCCAGTACGTCCCGGAGTCGTCGCCGGTCCTGCCCTGCGGGGCCCGCAGCGCGTACGACCGGCTGCGCAGGAAGACCAGGCCGGTCATGCCGAGGGTGAGGACGACGAGCACGGAGGTCTCCCCCATGGTGTCCCAGGCCCTGATGTCGACCAGGATCGCGCTGACGACGTTGGCGGCCCCGGCCTCCTTCGCGGCCGGGACCATCAGCGTGCCGACCGGCGTCGCCTGCCGCGCGTTCATCGCGAGCATCCCCGCCCCGGCCGCCACCGCGCCGCTCACGACGCCGAGGGTGAGTCGCGCGGTGAACGGCACCCGGGGCCGCTCCTCCCGGGGACCGAGGGGAAGCCTGCGGAGCACCAGCACGAACACGACCAGGCTCAGCGTCTCGACGAGAAACTGGGTCAGGGCCAGGTCGGGCGAGCCGTGGACGAGGAACAGCAGCGCCGTGCCGTACCCGGTCAGGCCCGCCACCAGCACCAGCACGATGTGCGAGCGCACCCTGAGCGCGACGGCGGCCGTGGCCATGAGGAGCACGCCGATGACGGGCTGCTCGACGCGTTCCCAGAGCACCACGTCCGGCCGCAGGTCGGGCGAGGGCCCGTACAGCAGCGAGAAGGCCGCGATCCCCGCCAGGGACACGAACGCGATCATGAGGTAGTCGGGCAGCGAACCGCGCTGGACGACACCGGTCAGCTGCAGGGAGAAGCGGCCCAGCCCGCGGACCAGCGCCCAGTAGACCCGGCCGGAGTCGACCACATGCAGTGCCGTCCCCGCCCTGGCCAGCGGTTCCCTGACCCAGAAGAGGAGCGCTCCCCCCGCCGGCGCGGCGGCCGACAGCAGCAGCGGTACCGGGGCGCCGCTCCACAGCGCGAGGTGGGTGCCGTGGCCGGGACCGGGGAAGGTGCCGGTGTAGCCCTCCATCGCCGCTCCGTACCGCCCGGCGAGCGGGGCGGCGGCGAGCCCGAGCACCGACAGCAGCGCGGGCGGCAGGAACGTCGCGGTGCCGGCGGGGCGCACCGGCACCGGTTCCCTGCCGGGTTCGCTCCCGAAGGCGCCCCACAGGAAACGCGCGCTGTAAGCGGCGGTGAGCGCGGAGCCGAGGACGACTCCCGCGAGGACCGCCGTGTCGGCGGGCCGCCCGGTCAGCAGCGACTCGAAGGCGGCCTCCTTGCCGACGAACCCCAGGAACGGCGGGATGCCCGCCATCGAGGCGGCGGCCCCGGCGGCGGTCGCGAACAGCCACGGCGCCGAGCGCCGCAGGCCGCTCAGCTCGCGCAGGTCACGGGTTCCCGTCGAGCGGTCGACGACACCGACGACCAGGAAGAGGGACGCCTTGAACAGCGCGTGCGCGAGCAGCATCCCGGCCCCGGCGATCGCGGTGTCGCGGGTGGCCGCCCCGAACAGCACGGTCAGGAATCCCAGCTGGCTCACCGTGCCGTAGGCGAGCAGCCTCTTGAGGTCGTACTCGCGCAGGGCCCGCCAGGCTCCGAGCAGCATGGTGAGCAGGCCCAGGGGCACGGCCGTCCAGCGCCACACGGCGAGGTCCCCGAAGGCCGGGCCCAGGCGGGCGATCAGGTAGACCCCCGCCTTCACCATCGCCGCGGCGTGCAGGTAGGCCGAGACCGGCGTCGGCGCGGCCATCGCGGCCGGCAGCCACATGCTGAACGGGAAGATCGCAGACTTCGACAGCGCGCCGACCAGGATCAGCACCACCGCCACCGCCACCGGGACCGGGCCGCCGGACGGCGGGTCCGTGACGATCCGCGAGATGCGGTACGTCCCCGCGGCCTCGCCGAGCACGACCATGCCGCCCAGCATCGCCAGCCCGCCGAACGCGGTGACGGTCAGCGCCTGCATCGCGGCCCTGCGGCCGGCCCTGCTCGCGGGGTCGTGGCCGATCAGCAGGTAGGAGAAGACGGTGGTCAGCTCCCAGAACACGTACAGCAGCAGGAGGTCGTCGGCGACCACCAGGCCGAGCATCGCCCCGGCGAAGGCCACGAGCGCCCCGGCGAACCGGCCGAGCCCCTCGGCGGTGACGGCGAAGTAGCGCGAGCAGTACAGCACGACCAGCGCGCCCACGCCGGTGACCAGCGCCATCATCAGCGCGGCCGGCGCGTCGGCGCGGAAGGACAGTCCCAGGCCGAGGGCGGGTGCCCAGTCATGGTGCGACTCGACCGGGACGCCGGTCAGGGCGATCCGGACCGTGTAGGCGAACCCGCAGGCGGGCGGTACGGCGAGCGGGAAGAACGCGTCCCGGCCGAAGCGGCGCACCAGTGCCGGGGCGAGTACCGCCGCCACGGCGTGCAGGATCAGCAGCGGCTCCATGTCCCCCCGGGCACCCGTCGTGGCCGACGTATCCCAAAATGCCGGGAGGTACACGTTTCACCGGTCAAGCGCGCGGGCCGCTTGACCCGAACACCGCCGGTTCTTCACCGAGGCGTGATCAGCTCCTCGGGCCGGCGGGCACGGTCACCGCCTCCCGCCGCTTCCCGCCGGAGAGCGGCGTCCCACCGGCAGGGTCGTCCCCCGGAGGAGCCGCGTCCTGTCGCGGAGCGCCGTCACCGCCTCCCGCCGGTACGGCCGAGCAGCCAGCCGATCACCGCGCTGCCGAGCGCGACGCCCGCGCCCATCCCGAACGCGGCGAGAAGCGACCAGGCGGGGACCCCGGGCCTGGGCTGCTTGGCCGGGCGTTCGAAGACGTGCGCGGATCCGGGCCGGCCGGCCGCGACCGGCGATCCCGGCGCGGCGACCTCGGCGGACACGGCGGGTGCGGCGGGCGACGGACCGCCGCCCGGCGCGATCCGGGTGAGGACGCCGGAACCGGGGACGGAACCGAGAGCGGGAACGGGGGCGGGAGCGGCCGGAATCTCCCCCGAGGCGAGGTGGCTCTCCACCGCGGAGAAGAACTCCCCCGCGGTCTTCCTCGCGACGGAGCCCAGCATGCGCTGACCGACCCCGCCGATCATGCCGCCGATCACGGCCTCGGCGTCGTAGTCGATCCGGGTGCCGCCCTCGACCTCGCTGAGGCGGATCTCCACGGTGGCGTCCACGGTGCCGGGGGCACCCTGGCCCCGGGCCCTGAGCACGAACCGTGCCGGCGCCTCGGGCTCCGACAGGGCGACCTCGCCCTGGTAGACGCCCTTGATGGAGGCCACCCCCGCGGTGACGGTCATCCGGTAGGTGTCCGGCCCCGTCTCCTCCAGGCGCTCGCAGCCGGGGATCGTGCGTACGAGCACGGCCGGGTTCTGGAGCGCTGACCACACACGATCTCTGTCGATGCCGAGCACGGCACTGCCTGCGAGCTTCACACCAAGCACCCTAGGCAATCGCCGGGCGGGCGGATAACAGCAACATCTGCCCGCCGGCGGGACCCGCCCTTGTCAGTGCTGCCTCAGTGCCTCGAACCGGCCTCCGGCGTACCCGGAACGCGGGCCGGGGCCCGGCTCGGGCGGGACACCACGGATCAGCCGGGCACGGGACTCCCGGACCGCAGGGGCACGCCCACGTCGTGCAGGTGACGCAACGCCTGCGCGTACGAGCTGACGATCCCGGACTCCAGGTAGTCGACCCCCAGCTCCTCGCAGTACGCCCGGACGATCGGCTGGGCGCGGCGCAGGTTGGGCATCGGCATGCTCGGGAAGAGGTGGTGCTCGATCTGGTAGTTGAGCCCGCCGAGCACGACGTCCAGGACCACGCTGCCGCGCACGTTACGCGAGGTCAGCACCTGGCGCCGGAGGAAGTCGAGCTTGTCCTCGCCCCTGAGCATCGGCATGCCCTTGTGGTTGGGGGCGAAGGTGCAGCCCAGGTAGACGCCGAAGATCGCCTGGTGTACGAGGAGGAAGACCACGGCCTTGACGGGTGACAGCACCGCGAACAGCGCGCCCAGGTACAGGACGGCGTGCACGACGAGCAGCGACGCCTCCACGGCCCGGTGCTTCATCGTCGGGCGCGTCAGCGCCCGGACGCTGGACACGTGGAGGTTGAACCCCTCGAAGGTGAGCAGCGGGAAGAACAGGAACGCCTGCCAGCGGCCCACGAGCCTGGGCAGCCCCTTGCTCGCGGCGGCCTGCTCGCGCGACCAGAGCAGGAAGTCGGGGTTGACGTCGGGGTCGTGGTCCTCGTGGTTGGGGTTGGCGTGGTGGCGGGTGTGCTTGTCCATCCACCAGCCGTAACTCATGCCGATGGCGAGGTTTCCGGCCACCAGCCCGGCGATCTCGCTGGAGCGGCGGGAGCGGAAGACCTGGCGATGGGCCAGGTCGTGGGCGACCAGCCCGATCTGGGCGAACACCACCGCGAGGAAGACCGCCACCAGCAGCTGGTACCACGAGTCACCGAGGGTGAAGAAGGCGGCCCAGCCGCCGACGAAGGCCGCCGCGACCAGGCCGAGCCGCGCGGCGTAGTAACCGGGGCGCCGATCGAGCAGTCCCGCCTGGGCGATCCGGCGCGACAGGCGCGCGAAATCGCTGCCCCGCTCTCCTTCTCCGGGGACGGCGTTCTCGGGGACGACGGGAGGATCCGCGTCATCGATCGCGGTTGAGTTGGTCACGGTTCTCCTCAGATGGGCCGGATCACTCGACATGATCACGTCAGCCGGTGGCGCCACGGATCGACGTCGACCAAGCAAGACGACCATCCCAGGATTCCGTGCCCGCCGTAATCCCAAACCCCCGCTCACACCCCAGCTTGTGGTAGTGCTGGCCCTACCCTGGCAGATGCCATGATTCCCGGATGATCACGCGATAGCCGCCGGAGTCACTCCTTTCAGGACCGCTGTGTCGGACTCCCGGCTGCTGGCAGGATGGTCGCCCATGGCATCGGGGACATACTGGACGATCAGAACGGCGGCGGCGACGGCTCTGGCGGTGAGCGCCGGGTGCGCCACGAGCCCCGACGGCGGAAGGACCGGGGCCGGCGCCACCCCCGGTCCGGGCGCCTCCCACGCGTCGAAGGCCCCCTCCGGTGCGGGCGACCGGGCGGCGAGACCGGCCGGGCCGCCCGGGGTGACGCCCAGGCCGGGTGAGGTGGGCCGGTTCCCCCGCCCCGGCGACGGCCTGCCTCCGGTGATCAGCTCCATTCCCACCAGGCGGAAAGTCGTCTTCCTCACCATCGACGACGGCTGGGAGCAGGATCCCGGCTTCGTGGCACAGGTCCGCGACCAGCGGATCCCGGTGGCGGCCTTCGTCACCCGCGACGCCGTGGAGGCCAGGGGCGCGGCCGATCCGACCGCCCAGGGCGGCAGGTTCCTGGGCGCGGGCAAGTGGGAGTACGTGCGCGACCTGCGCGACGCGGGGGCGACGATCGAGAACCACACGCTGACCCATCCGAACCTCCCGGCGCTCGGCTACGAGGGGCAGAAGACCGAGATCTGCGGCATCTCCAAGCTGATCCGCAGGCACACCGGCACCGCGCCCACGCTGTTCCGCCCGCCGTTCGGCAACCACAACACCCTGACCCGCAGGGCCGCCAAGGCCTGCGGCATCGACGCGCTCCTGCTCTGGACCGCGACCGTGCAGCCGGGTGGGAAGATCGCCTACCAGGTGCCCGACAAGAAGCTCCGCCCCGGCGACATCCTGCTGCTTCACTTCCGCCCGAACCTCGCCCGCGACTTCAGGATCCTCGTCGCGAAGATCAAGCGCCGGGGTTTCGAGATCGGCAACCTCGGCGCGTACCTGAAGGCGGCGGCCCGCTGACGCGATGACCGGCCGTCCGGTCCTCGCGCGTTTTCGTGAATGTCCCTGGCGGCCGGCGCGATACCGGGCCATTCTGTGGCGAAGACCCGGCATGGAAGGCGCTGGAGATTGACGGACACCGATCGGGAAAAGGTCTTCGCGGAGGTTCTGGCCCAGGTTCTGGACGAGCCGGAGCTGACCGCGAGCATGAACGACGTCGACGCGCCGTCAGCCGGCGAACTGCGTGAAGCCGCGATGGACGAGCGAGCGTCCATTCTGGGACAGGCCAGGAACGCGGAGGAGGAATACCGCCGGGCCACCACCGCGGAGGAGGAACACCGCCGGACCACCGCCCAGGAGCGGACCAGGCTGGGCACACGACGTCTGACCTGGATTCTGTACCGCATCGCGTGGGGAGCGGCCCTGCTCGCCACACTGGCGTTGGGCGTGGTGGGCGGCTGGGACATCGAGCTCAAGGCGGCCATCACCGAACGTCGCCCTCTCTCCGTGGGCTACGTCGCGCTAAACGGGGTCGGATTGCTCCTGGCGATCCCCCTCATAGGCGCGCTCGTGGCCCTCGCCACCCGGTGGCTGTTCTGGCTCTTTTCACCCGCCGTACGCGCGAGGACTCCCTCGGCCGAGGAGCGGCAGACGGCGGTGACGGTGACGGTGACGGTCTGGACCGTGGCGGTGATGGTGGCCTCGAATCTCGCCTTCTCCGCCCAGGAACTGGTCTGGCAACTCGTCCACCAGCGTCTGCAGGGGCCGGATGAATCCTACGGCTGGTGGGGGTGGGTGTTCCTCGGCGCCCTGGCCGTCTACGCCGCGGCACTCCTGCCGTTGAGGAAGGAGCGGTCCCGCGCGTTCGTGGAGCTCACGCCCGAGTTCACCGATTCCAGCGCGGGCAGGGGACAGGCCTCCTGGCTGGAGAGCGCGTGGCGGGAGGCGCTCCACGAGAGCCTGCTGGGCTTCATGCGCGCGCAGATCAGCACCCGGATCAGCACGCAGTTCGCGCGCCGGTACGCCACGACGCTCGACATCGGAACCGCTCCGGGCCTGCGCCGGATACGGGCGCTGGACTACCACGTGCCGACCTCCGCGGAGAAGAGGCTGATCATGATCAGCGACGGGATGGACGGCGGAAGCATCGCGCTGTCCGGACCACGCGGGGTGGGCAAGACCGAGCTGCTGAGGACGTTCTGCGCGGAGGGCGACGGGGCCGCCCGTGGCGCGGCGGCCAAGCTGAGCGTCGAGGTGACGGCGCCGGTCGTCTACGATCGGCGCGAGTTCATGCTGCACCTGTTCGCCAAACTCTGCGTTCGCGTGATGAACACCGGCCTCAAGGCGTCGAACGAGGCCTCGAGGAACCTGCGGCAGATCCGCTACCTGCAGACGCGGTCGGCCGAGGCGACCGCGAACGCGGGCTGGGGCGGCTGGGGGCTGTCGGTCAGGCGCGGGACGGGTCACGCGCGCCAGCCGCTCACCTACCCGGAGATCGTCCAGGCGCTGACGGACTTCCTTGACGTGGTGGCGAAAGAGCTCGACGACGCCAGGCCCGCGCGTCGCCTGGTGATCGGCGTCGACGAGCTCGACCGGATCGTGCCCGCGACCGACGCGCGCGACTTCCTCAACGAGCTCAAGGCCGTCTTCGACGTGCCGCACTGCCTGTTCGTGCTGTCGGTCTCCGACGAGGCGCTCAGAGAGGCGGATCTCGCGCCGGCGGGCCGGCGCGACGCCTTCGACAGCGCCATCGACGAGGTCGTCCGGGTCGAGCCGCTGGACCACCCCACCGCCGTGAAACTGCTCGACACCAGGGTCATCGGCCTGCCCGCGCCGTTCGCGGCACTGTTCTACTGCCTGTCCGGCGGCATCCCGCGCGATCTGCTCCGCACGGCACGGGCGGCGGTCGCGCTCGTCACACCGGATCGGCCTCGTCCGCTGGCCGAGGTCACCGCCGCCCTGATCGACCGCGAGCTGGCCCGGATCGCCGTCAGCGCCGGCACGGGCACGGAGGCTTCGGAAGAGCTTCTCCGGTTCTTCCAGGCGGATCTGGTCCACGCGCACGGCGGGCTGGGCGAGCTCGGAGACCGCGTCACCCGGCACGCCGCCGTGACCACGGACGGCGCGACGTCGGGGACGACACTCGCCAACCGCGCGTACTACATGGACACCCTGTCGAGGATCTTCTCGGCGGACCTGTCCAGAGAACTGGTCGTCAAGGCATCCGATCCTCGATTCCCCGGCTCCTTCTCGGCCCTGGCCCGGGCACAGCGCGAGATCGGCACGACCGGCACGCTGACCAGATCGACCCTGCAGCAGATCAGGCAGGCGTGGGCTCTCCCGCCTCTCCCGCCTCTCCCGCCGCTGCCGCCCGCCACGCCGGCACGGTGAACCGCTCGCCCGGCCGCGGCGGCGGAAGCCCCGGACCGGACGGCGGAACTCCCGCCCCCGTGCGGGAGTTCCCGGCCGGACGGCCCGCCCCCGGTGCGGGGGACGGACCGTCCGGGGATATATGTGATCACTCGCTCTCGGCGGTGTAGAGGTACTCCCAGTCGCCGCACCGGGTGGGGTAAGAGCTGTGCAGGCCGATCTGGCAGACCTTGACGCGGACGCTGTCGACCTTGTGCTTGCTGAAGGCGAAGTGCTTGGCGCCCCCGGCGTTGCAGTACTTGTAGGACTTGCCGTCGTACCACTCGCCGCCGCCGTCGCCGAAGTGGTGGACGGCGAACTTCACGTAGGCGCACTTGCCGCCCTGCTTGTACGTGCGGTGGTCGAGGTCGTACAGCTTGCCCTTGACGTCGACCCGGTTCCACTTCTGCTGGTCGTCCCACTCGACGCCGATCCAGCCGCGGCTCTTGGCCCGGTGGTTGGACGAGAAGTAGTGGCCCCAGTTCTCGCTGTAGTCGTAGCCGGACGAGCCGGTCGCGGCGGTGGTCGCCGCCGCCGGGGCCGCCGTGGTCGCGGCGTGCGCGGTGGCGGGCGCGGCGAGCGCGATCGCGCCGAGGGCGGCCGTGGCCAGCAGGCCGGTGGCAAGTCGCTTGATCATGATTTCTCCTTTACCTCCCCGAACCGGCCTTTGCCGATTTCCCCCTGGAGTGACTCCTTTGTATGGGGAGAGGCTTGCAGGTCCCCGTACCGCTCCTTACGGAGCACTTGCGAGCCGTTTGCAGTGGCTTGACCCGGTCGTGTGGAGAACAACCCGGTCGTCGAGGGTGGCGGGTCCGCCGCCCGGCGTACCGGGAAATCACCCCGGAGGCGGACGCCTCGCGGGGGGTGCCCGGCCCACCATGGAGTCACGCCCCGGGGGACGGCGGCACGGGGATCGCCCGGCGTGACGGGAAGGACGCCCCTTCGGGCGGGGGACATCCGGGGAGGGGTCCCCGGTGGCGCACGGGAGAGCCGGCGTCGCGAGCCGACGGAGACGATCTCGGTCCAACGGAGAAGTGCGGTCTCCCGGCGGACCATGTGACGAAGATCGCAGTAGCTCGCGGCGCCTCTCCCGCCCATAGCTCTACAAGCCGTAGTACTACTAGAAGTAGAACTACAAGCTGTAGAGCTCCAGGCCCGCGAGGGGAACGAAGGGGAACGATGGAAGCGCTAGACCTGGCCCGGTGGCAGTTCGGGGTGACCACCGTGTACCACTTCCTGTTCGTACCCCTGACGATCGGGCTCGGCGTCTTCGTGGCCGGGCTGCAGACCGCGTGGTACCGCACGGGAAAGGAGCACTACCTGCGGCTCACGAAGTTCTTCGGGAAACTCTTCCTGATCAACTTCGCGATGGGCGTGGTGACCGGCATCGTGCAGGAGTTCCAGTTCGGCATGAACTGGAGCGAGTACTCGATCTTCGTGGGCGACGTCTTCGGCGCCCCGCTGGCGCTGGAGGCGCTGCTCGCCTTCTTCCTGGAGTCGACCTTCATCGGCCTGTGGATCTTCGGCTGGGACAGGCTTCCCAGACGCGTCCACCTGGCCACCATCTGGGCCGCGGTCATCGGATCCAACCTGTCGGCGTACTTCATCCTCGCCGCCAACGCCTGGATGAAGCACCCGGTCGGGTACGAGGTGGTCGACGGCAAGGCCAGGATGACGGACCTGTGGGCGGTGCTCACCAACTCCACCGCGCTCGCCCAGGTGCCCCACGTGATCGCGGGAGCCTTCGTCGTGGCGGGCGCCTTCGTGCTGGCGGTCTGCGGCTACCACCTCCTGCGCGAGCGCCACACCGCCTCCGCCGCCACCGGCACCACCACGACCACGGCCACCGGCGGGACCGCACCGGCGTCGCGAGGTGTGAGCATCTGGCGGACCCCGATGCGGGCCGCGCTGGTGATGACGGCGATCGCCGGGGCCCTGGTCGCGGGCAGCGGCGACATGTCCGCCAAGCTGCTGTACGAGCAGCAGCCCATGAAGCTCGCCTCGGCCGAGGGACTCCGGCACGACACCGCCGGCGCGCCGTTCTCCCCCGTCCCCGGGCTGGAGGTGCCCATGCTGCTCAGCTTCCTGGCCACCGACGACCCGAACGCGGTGGTCCAGGGCACCGAGGACCTGCAGGCGCGGTACGAGGAGCGGTTCGGCCCCGGCGACTACCGGCCCAACCTCCCGGTGGTCTTCTGGTCCTTCCGCGTGATGATCGTCTTCGGTCTGTCCACGGTGGGCCTGTCGGTGCTCGGCCTCTGGCTCACCCGCCGGAGGCGCCGCGGCACCCCCGTGGCCGCCCGTACCCCGCGGGAGGTCCCCGCCTGGTTCGCCCGGATCTGCCTGCTCGCGCTGCCGCTGCCGACGATCGCGATGATCTCCGGCTGGCTGCTCAGCGAGATCGGCCGCCAGCCGTGGACCGTCCAGGGAGAGCTGCTCACGGCCGCGAGCGTCTCGCCGGGCGTCAGCCTGGCCGAGGTGGCCGTCTCGCTGACGGTCTTCACGGTGCTGTACGGCGCGCTCGCGCTGGCCGAGGCGATACTGCTCACGCGCCACGTCAAGACGGGCCCCGAGCCCGCCGCCCCCGCCGCTCCCCGTACGCCGCCCTCCCGCGACGACGACGAGAGCGCGGACGCCCGGCTCCAGCCGACCCTCATGTACTGAAGGCGACGACGATGGAACTCACCACCTTCTGGTTCGCGGTCATCGCGTTCCTGTGGACCGGCTACTTCGTGCTGGAGGGCTTCGACTTCGGCGTGGGCATGCTGGCACCGGCGCTGGCCAGGAACGAGGCCGAACGCAAGCAGGTCCTGGGCACGATCGGCCCGGTCTGGGACGGCAACGAGGTCTGGCTGATCACCGCGGTCGGCGCCATGTTCGCCGCCTTCCCCGCCTGGTACGCCGGGCTGCTCAGCGAGTTCTACCTGCCGATCGTGCTGGTCCTCGTCGGGCTGATCGTGCGCGGCGTCGGCCTGGAGTGGCGCGGCAAGGTCCGGCACGCCGCCGACCGCGCCTGGTGCGACCTGGGCGTGCTGGCCGGCAGCGCCCTGCCCGCGTTCCTGTGGGGCGCCGTCTTCGCCGACCTGCTGCGGGGCAGCGCGACGGCCGCCCTGGTCGGCGGGCTGTTCTCGCTCTCGGTGTGCGTGCTGCACGGGGCGGTGTTCGTCGCGCTCAAGACCACCGGGCCGGTGCGCTCCCGCGCCCGGCGCGCCGCGATGCTCGCCTCCGCGGTGGCGCTGCCCGCCGCGGTGGCGGCCCTGTCGCACATCCCCGTCGCGGGTACGGCGGTCGGCGCCTGGTCGGCCGCCCCGTGGCTGTGGGCGGGCGCGCTCGCCTCGATGGCGGCCCTGGCCGCCGGGGTCGCGCTGACCTGGCGCGGCCGGGACGGCTGGGCGTTCGCCGCAACGGCCTCGTCCATCGCGCTGGGCGGCGCCGCCCTGTTCGGCGCCCTGTGGCCCGCCCCGTTCCCCGGCCTCACCGTCGCCGAGGCCGCCTCGGGCCCGTACACGCTGGGGGTGCTGACCTGGATCGGCCTGATCGCGCTGCCGTTCGTGCTCGGCTACCAGGCCTGGTCGTACTGGGTCTTCCGCAGGCGCCTGGTCGCCGAGGTGTCCTGAGAACGCCGGCCGCCTCGACCGGCCGTCTCAGTACCGGACACCTCTCGGTACCGGCCGCCTCAGTGCGCGCCGAGCCGGGCGATCGGCTCGACGAGCTCCCTCTCCTCGTAGGACAGGTGCGACAGAAGCGCGTCGGTCAGCAGGTCCAGGGCGGCCCACAGGGCCTTGTGACCGTCGGGTTCCGAGACGAAGGCGACCAGCGCCCGGTCGACGCCTTCGAGCACCTCGTGGATGGCGTGGTGCTCCTGCTCCAGACGGTCGACGACGGGCGCCAGCCTGGGGTCCGCCCGGCGCAGATGGGGAAAGAGACTCTGGTCCTCGATGGTGTGGTGGGTCGTGACGATCCGGCAGTAGGACTCGCAGTACACCCCGGCCGTCCAGTTGTTCTGGCGCATCGTCATCGTGTTGATGTGCGAGCGCGCGACGCCGGGATCCATCGCCCCGGCGGTGACCTCCTCGACGAGCCGCCGGACCTCGGCGAGCTCCTGGCGGAGCTGGTCGTGGACGTCGACGAGATGGCGTCCGGCCGCCTGCTCCCTGGCGGTGTAGGTGCGGGCCGGGTCGGGGGCCGGGCCGGTGGGACGGGTGGACTCGTCCCAGACCCGGACGTCGGTGAGCCGGGTGCCGTCGTCCGGGGTCGGCATGAACCCCAGTGCGGGGGCCCCGCCTCCGGTGCGGGCGGGCACGACGGTGGCCGGTGAGGTGGCGGGCGCGGTGGCCGGTGACGCGCTCCGGTCACCGGCCCGCGTGCCCGTCCCGGCCGGCCGGGACCGGTCCTCGGCGGCCGGCGCGCTCGAGGCGGCGCGCTCGGCGGCCACGAGCTCGCGCACGCCGGGGACGACCTCGGCGGCGAAGCGCCGGATGTCGTCGGGGTCGTCACTCGCGAGGATGTAGGCGCTCATCCCCTGCTCCAGGGTGAGCTCGGCGAGCTGCTCGACCCAGACGCTCGCCGGCCCCTGGAGGAAGGCCCGGCCGGAACCGGTGAAGGTGCCGGCGATGTTGTACAGGCGCCGTACGTCGGCCGGTGAGCGCCCCGCGCCGAGAGCGGCCTCGTCGATGATCGCGTTCATGGCCGGGAGGGCGTCCAGGGCGGCGTAGGCGTGGGTGGGCAGCCAGCCGTCCGCGAGCCTGCCGGTCATGTCGAGCATGCGCTTCTTGTAGGCCCCCAGCCAGATGCCGACCTCGTGGGCGGGCGCCGGACCGGGATGCGCCCCCCAGACGCGGTGGTGGTGGCCGTCCACCCGTACGGCTTCGCCCCCTTCCGCCCATATGGCTCGGATGACCTGGATGCCCTCCTCCAGCGCGTCGACCCCCTGGGCGGCGGTCAGCCGGGGGCCGCCGACGGCGGCGATGCCGTCCCGGAAGCCGCCCGCTCCGAGCCCGAGCTCGACGCGGCCTCCGCTGAGGATGTCCAGGGTCGCGACGCTGCGGGCGAGCACCGCGGGCGGGCGCAGGGGCAGGTTCGCCACGTTCGGCGACACCCGCACCGTCGAGGTGCTCGCCGCGATGACCGACAACAGCGTCCACGTGTCCAGGAACCGCGCCTGGTACGGATGATCCTGCACGGTCACCAGGTCCAGACCGGCCTGGTCGGTGAGCCGGGCGAGCGCGACGACTCTCTCGGCCTGGTCGGCCATCGGGGTCAGGAAGGTCCCGAACAGCAGCTCGTGCCCGTAGTCGGCCATGTCTCTCCTCGGTGCGTCATCTCGGCTGCGCGGCACGCGTCTCCCGGATGCCCGGGTTCCCGGACGCGTGGACGCGTGGCGCCGCGATGGTGCGGCACGACAGATCGTATGCAAAGCAGATGAATTGTCAAACAGAAGGTCTTGACGACCGTCGATCCTGGTAATCTCGTGACATGCCCGCAACCCCACGTTCCGGCGCCGAGACCCCGGACGCCCTGGACACCGATCTGGGCTGGACACTCGGGGTGGTCTTCCGCTCCTACGTCAGGACCGCGAACGCGCTGGTCAGCCATCTCCCCGGTGGCCCGCGCGGCTACCAGGTCCTCGTCGCCGCGGTCCAGGGGCTGCCCGGCGGCCAGGGCGCGCTGGCACAGCGCCTCGGCGTCGACAAGACGGTGATGACCTACCTGCTCGACGACCTGGAGAAGGCCGGCCTGGTCGAGCGCCGCCCCGACCCCGCCGACCGGCGCAACAAGCGCGTCGTCGCCACCGAGCGGGGCAGGGCGACCTGGACCGACACGCAGTCCCGGCTGGAACACGCCGAGGAGCACGTGCTGGCACCGCTGGACCCGGCCGACCGCTCGGTGTTCCGGGAGCTGCTGCGGAAGCTGGCCGTCCAGGCCAACAGCGTGGACCCGGTGCACAGCGCCTGCCGGCTCGTCGAGGAGCTGGACCCCGACGGCGCTCCTCCCAAACCGCGGCGCTCCGCCCGCGGCTGAACGCCGGCCGCCGCGGACACCCTCCCACCTGACGACCGCCCAGGCCTCCGGCCCGGAGCGGTCCGGAAGACCCGGGAAAGCCCGGAAGTCCCGGGAGGCCCAGGGGATTCGAGAGACCGACGGCCGCCCCCGCTCCCCACGACCGGCTCCCGGCCCGGAACGGGCCTAACCGGCGCGCAGCCCGCCGGCGTCCAGCAGCACCGACGCGGTGGTGACGGCCAGCCCCCCGACCCCGCTCCCCCGAACCACCGCGCGGGCGGCCAGCCCGTCGAACACGATCGTCAGCTGGTTCGCCAGCGTCTCCGGATCGTCCGCGCCGCCGAGCGCGGCCTGCCGCGCGAAGAAGTCGGTCAGCTCCTGCTTGCGCGCACGGGCCACCAGGGCCGCCGGGTGGGCCGGGTCCTTGAGCTCGGTGGCGGTGCCGACGAACGGGCACCCGCGGAAGGCCGGATCTCCGGCCAGCGCCTCCAGCCGTTCGAAGACGTGCACGATCCGCTCGCGCGGGGTCAGCCCGGCCGCCTCATCCGGGAAGTAGTCCGCGAGGACGTCCGCCCCGAGCAGCGCCAGGCTCTCCGCGACCAGCTCGTCCTTGGTCTCGAAGAGCTGGTACATCGACCGCTTCGAGACCCCGGCCGCCCGGCAGAGCCGCTCGACACCGGTCGCGGTGATGCCCTCGCGGTAGAAGAGGTCCGCCGCGGCGCGCAGCAGCCGCTCGCGGGGGGTGGCCTTCAGGATCGTGCTCACCCCTGAAGGGTACCTCCCGATTTGGCGTTGGAAACCGATCGGTTTACCATGGCGGAAACCGATCGGTTTCCACCTTCTGGAGGCTCACATGAAGATCCAAGACGCCGTCGTGCTCGTCACCGGCGGCAACCGCGGAATCGGCAGGGCCCTGGTCGAGGAGGCTCTGGCGCGGGGCGCGCGCAAGGTGTACGCCGCCGCCCGGGACCCGAAGACCGTCTCCACCCCGAACGCCGTGCCCCTGAAGCTGGACGTCACCGACCCCGAGGCGGTCGCCGCGGCCGCCGAGCAGGCCTCCGACGTGACCGTCCTGATCAACAACGCCGGCGTGGACCTCGCCATCGACGACATCCTGACCCACGACCTCGACGACGTCCGCCGCGAGTTCGAGGTGAACTTCTTCGGCCCGCTGCGGCTCATGCGCGCCTTCGCCCCGGTCATCGCCGGCAACGGCGGCGGCCACATCCAGAACGTCAACTCGGCCCTGGGCCTCCTCGTGGCGCCCGGTTTCGGGTCGTACACCGCGTACGCGTCGACCAAGGCCGCGCTCCTGATGGCGACCAACGGCCTGCGCGACACGCTCCCCGCGCGGGGCGTGGAGCTGTCCAGCCTTCACATGGGCTTCACCGACACCGACATCCTGCGGGACCCGACCGTGCAGAAGACCCCGGCCCCCGAGATCGCGCGGAAGGCGCTCGACGGCATCGAGGCCGGAGCGGCGGAGATCCTCGCGGACCCGATCAGCGTGCAGGTCAAGGCGGCGGCCGCCCTGGACCCCGCCCAGGTCTTCCCCCGGGCCGCCGCCTGAGGCGCTCCCCTCACGCCCGGCCACCCGCCGCGGATTGACCTCAAGGGGACTTGAGGTTGAAGGATGGCCTCCATGGACATCGGAGTGATCCTGCCTTCCGTCGCCGTGCAGCGGGAGCAGCGGCTCGACCTGGGCACCGCCGCGCGGCACGCGGAGGAGGCGGGGCTGGACGGCGTCTGGCACGGCGACCACCTGGCCACCGGGGCGGCCTCGCTGGACTGCGCCGTGGCACTGGCCGTCGCGGCGGGGGCGACGACGCGGATCCGGATCGGGGCGAGCGTGTTCGTCCCGGCGATCCGTCCCCTCGCCTGGTCGGCCAAGCAGATCGCGAGCCTGCAGCACGTCTCGGGCGGGCGGCTGGTGCTGGGCGTCGGGTCCGGCGGCGGAGCCGGGCAGTGGGCGGCGGCCGGGGTGCCGTACGGCGAGCGCGGCAGGCGGACCGACACCGCGCTGGACCTGCTCCCGCGCCTGCTGGCCGGCGAGACCGTCACATTGGCGGACGAGCCGGCGAAGGTGCGGCTCGAACCGGCCGTGACGCCCCCGCCGATCTGGGTCGGCAACGCGTCGGCGGTGGCCGTGCGGCGGGCGGCCCGCCACGGGGACGGCTGGTTCCCCTCGATGGTCCCCCCGGCCGCGGTGGCCTCGGGAAGGGCCGTGCTGGCCGAACTCGCCGCCGCCCACGGACGCCCGGAGCCGGTCGTCGCCATCGGCGCCACCGGCGTCCTCGGCTCGGCACCCGGCCTGCCCACCCGCGCCTCCATCGCCTCGGGCATCACCGGGTACGGCATCCCGCTGGAGGAGGCGACGAGACTCCCCGTCACCGGGAAACCCGCACGGGCGGCCGAGCAGCTGGCCGCCTACCGTGAGGCAGGGGCGCGTCACGTGGTCCTGGGATTCGCCGGAGGCGACTGGCGCGAGCAGTGCGACCTGCTCGCCGAGGTCCGCGCCCTCCTGCCCTGACCACCGAAACGCCTCCGCCAGGATAGATTCAGGCCCGGTACCACCGGGGCCGACCCGGGCATCGGCCCGGCCGCCTCCTTCGCCATGGACGGACGGCTGCGATGAGCGCGCGTTTCGAGGAGATCGACTGGCGTCCGACGCCGATCGGCGCCATCAGCCTGCGGCGCCGGCGCGAACCCTCGCTCGGCATCGACGTCTACGAGATCAAACTCGACGACGACTTCCTCATGTCGAGCCTGTTCACGGTGGCCGAGATCGAGCTGGCCCGGCTCGGGCTGGCGGCGCTGCCGGGCTCGGACCTCGACGTCGCCGTGGGCGGGCTCGGGCTCGGATACACCGCCCAGGCCGTGCTCGAGGACTCCCGCGTGCGCTCGCTCGTCGTGATCGACGCGCTCGGCGAGGTGATCGAGTGGCACGAGCGGGAGCTGCTGCCGGTCGGCGCCCGGCTGATGTCGGACCCCCGCTGCCGCCTGGTCCACGGTGACTTCTTCGCGATGGTCGCCGCCGGTCCGGGCCTCGACCCCGAGACCCCGGACCGGCGCTTCCACGCCGTCCTGGTGGACATCGACCACACGCCGCGCCACGTGCTGCACCCGAGCCACGCCGCCCTCTACACCCCCGAGGGCCTGCGCCGGCTCGCCGAACGCCTCCATCCGGGCGGTGTCTTCGCCCTGTGGTCGGACGACCCGCCGGACCCGGACTTCGCCGCCGTGCTCGCGGAGGTCTTCGCGACCTCGCGGGCGCACGTCGTCACCTTCCCCAACCCGCTGCGGGGCGGCGAGTCGGCCAACACCGTCTACGTCGCGACGAACGTCACCTGACGCCCCGGCGCCGCCCGCCTCCTCGGCATCCGGCCGCGTTCGGTCCGGGGACGGCCCGTCAGGCCGGGCGAGATCCGGTCTCGACCGGCGGGCCGCCCGGCACCCGGACGGGAGTGAACGTCAGCCGGGCTGGTCGCTGTCCTTGTGCGCGCCCCAGCCGTGCCAGGAATCGACCTCGATCCAGGCGCTGACTCGGCTGCGGTTCCGGTCCGGATACTCCTTCCCCAGATACTGGCGGGCCAGCCGGTCGATGTCGGTCAGATCTCCGTCGTCGCGCATCTCGGCGATGTGCCCGACGACGCTGACGTGGGTGTACCAGTCCTTCTCGTCGAGCACGGTGAGGGAGACCCGGGGATCCTCGCGCAGGTGCTCCAGCCGCTTGCGGCCCCCGTCCATGTTGACCAGGATCCGGCCGTCGTCCCAGAGATACCAGGTGGCCGTGGACACGGGCTGGCCGTCGGGCCGGAGCGTGGTGATGACGGCGTGATTCGGTTTCCTCAGCATGGCGACTGCTTCCTCGGGAAGCGGCGGCTTCGACATGATCACTCCTCTTCGCCCCGGCGTCCCCTGCGGTGAGGGCGGCGCGTACGGTTCACGAGATACACATCCACGGTGTCACATCCCGGATGGTGACGATCCGGCGACCCTCCGTAAACGGCCGCTCGCCGGCCTCCGAGGGACCCGCCGCGGCTCACGAGCCTCGCCGCCCGGTGCCGCCGCACGTCGCCGGCGCCCCACCGGATCAGCCGCCGATCCTGCCCACCGCCTCGACGACGGCTCCGGCACCGTCCTCGGCCTCGATCCGCCCGGCGAGAATCCCGGCCCTGTCGCGATAGGACCGCTCCGACACGGCGGCGTCGAGGGCGGCCGCGAGTCGCCCGGCCGACAGGCGTTCGAGAGGGATCGCGGCCGGTCCCACGCCGAGTGCCGCGAGACGCGAGGCCCACAGCCGCTGGTCGGCCATCGCCGGCACCCCGACGGCGGGCACTCCGGCGCGCAGCCCGGCCGCCGTGGTCCCGCAGCCGGCGTGGTGTGCCAGCGCGGCCATCCGAGGGAACAGCCAGGAATGCGGCACGTCTCCGACATGGAACACGTCGTCACCGCCGAGGCCCGGGTCAGCCGTGCCGGTCTGCAGCACCCCGCGCAGCCCGGCCCGCCGCAACGCGGTCACGGCCACCTCGTCCGCCCGCGCGAGGGGGCCGGAACCCATGCTGCCGAACCCGATGAAGACCGGCGGCGGCCCCGCGTCCAGGAAATCGACCAGCTTCGCGGGCGGTCGCCAGCCCGGTGGATCCTCGGGCCACCAGTATCCGGTCACCTCGAGCCCCTCCCTCCAGTCGGCCGGGCGCGGCAGCACGCTCGGGCTGAAGCCGTGGAAGACCGGCCAGCGGGTGGATTCGCGACGACGGTACGTCGCGGTGGCGGTGGCACCGGGAAGCCCCAGGCGGGCACGCAGTCTTCTGGCGCCCAGATAAACCGGCGAGGGCGTGGTGAACGCCAGCCGGGCCGCCGTGCGATTGCCCCATCGGCCCAGCGAACGGGTGAACGCGCCCAGGACCGGGGAGAAGTCACCGGTCGGATCGACCGGCTGGAGATACGCCCCCATGCTCGGAACCCCCATGGCCTCGGCCACGTGGATTCCGGCCGAAGCCGGCACGTTGAGGAGCAGCACGTCGGCACCGCGTTCGGCCGCGGCCACGATCCCGTCGCCCGTCTGGCGCTCGTACTCGGCGAACATCCCGACCTTGGCGGTCATGGACGTCCGCCCATGCCCCTTGCCCGCGGGAAGGAGGGGGAGCGGGTCGCCGGGGATCGGCCGGAACTCCAGTCCACACGCCCTCACCATCTCGGCGTGGGGCTCATGGGCCGCGATCGCCACCTCGTGCCCGGCGGCACGGAGCCGGCAGCCCAGCCCGGTGTAAGGGGCGACGTCGCCTCGGGTGCCGATCCCGATGATCAGCACTCGCATGCGGGCGGGCCTTCCGTGCCCGACGGGGCGCCGACACTGCGTGCGGTAAAGACGGGCATGGGCACGGCCTCCTCGGACGGCACAATACAATGCACTCGCATTGTAAAAAGAAGAGATGCCGCATTCAATACGACCGCATGGGAAAAACGGATGCCGAAGAAGGTGGATCACGAGGTGCGGCGGCGCCACATCGCCGAGGCCCTCCACCGGGTCATCGACAGGGACGGGCTGGACGCCGTCAGCCTGCGGGAGGTGGCGGCGGAGGCGGGCGTGTCCATGGGGATGGTCCAGCACTACTTCGCGACCAAGGACGAGATGCTGATGGTCGCGCTCGAGCACCTGAACGCGCGCATCGGCCTGCGGATCGCCGCCGCCCGGGATCGGGGCTCACCGCGAGAACTCGTACGCGCCGCAATCCTGGAGTTGCTGCCGCTGGACGACGAGCGCCGCACCGAGGCCCGCATCGCACTGGCCTACCTGGCCCGGTCGGTCGTGGCCGTCGACCTCGCGGACCTCCTGCGGGCCGCCCTGCCCCACGTCATCGGGTTCTACGCCCAGCAGATCAGGATCGCCCAGGGCGACGGTCAGGTCCCGGCGACCCTCGACCCCGAGCGTGAGGCGACGATCCTGTTCGCCCTCGTCCAGGGCCTCGTCAACCCGGCGCTGATCGGCCACCACACCCCGGAGGCCGTCGTGGCGACGGTGGACTATCACCTGGACAGGCTGTTCCCCCGCAGCGACCCGTAGCGCGTACCGGTCGGAGACTCCGAGCGAGCCGATCTCGGAGGCCCGGCCTCCACCGCCACCCCCGCGGCGAGGCCGGCCGCGCCCGGCGCCCCAGATCCCGGCCACCGATCCGACACGGAGTACCACTACGTCCACCTGTCGCAGGACAACACCATCTACCCGCACAACGGCATCTTCGTGGTGAACGACGCCGACCGGCTGCGCATCAACGACCAGTGGACCGGCACGGTCGGCGCTCCCCCTGCGGTGACCGGGGGCTGACCGGTCTTCCCGCATCGCGCTCCCGTGTCGGAACCCTCGCGAGGGGAACGGTCTGCGCCGTCCGGCCTCGCCGTACCGGGCCTGCCATCGCGTGTCAGGCGTCCAGGGGCCGGAGCCACTTCGCCTCGAGTCGCCCTTCCAGGAGCCTGCCCGCCTGGCCGAAGTACTCCTGCACGAACGGCTGCCGCATGTGCCGCACCATGTCCGCACCGCTCGAGAAACGCTCGTAGATCGCGTAAACGCCGGGTTCCTCGTCACTGGTGTGGACCACGTACTGCTCGCAGCCCTGTTCCGCGCGTATCAGCGGAACGACCGACTTGATCAGCTCTTCGAACTCCTTGTCCTTACCGGGCTTCGCGCGGCCCACCGCGTGAACGGCGACCGGGCCGGTCGAGGCGAGCACCTCGGCCGGCACCAGTCCCTCGGGAACGGCACCGTCGGTGTTGCTCATGGGATGGATCCCTTCACAGCATTGGTCCCTCACCCGTACGGGGGTGAGGCGATGAGGATGTTCCAAGCCGCCGCGCGAACACGAAGAGGCGTTGCCACGCGTGTTCGACAAGCGGCGACCCCGGCCGACTACGCACCGGCGGGCAGGCGTGTGTGCCGGGGGATCTTGCCGAACTTGCCGGAGTGGAAGTCGCGGTAGGCCTGTTCGATCTCGGCGCGAGTGTTCATCACGAAGGGGCCGCTGGCGTACACGGACTCACCGATGGGCCGCCCGGCGAACAGCATCACCTTGGTCTGTTCGTCACCGTCGCCGGTGGCCAGGGTCAGCGTGGTCGCGTCGCCCTGCCGGGACACCGGATCGGACCAGGCGACCTGCCCGGCGTGCACGGTCCGGCCGGCGATCGTCAGCCGGCCCGAGAGCACGTACGCGAACGCGCGCTGGTCCCCGTCGAGCAGCTGCCGGTACTCGGTCCTCGGGTCGAGCGTGATCACCATGCCCAGGATCGGCCAGTGATTGAGCGCCGGCCCGCGTGCCGGCCCGGTCTCCCCCGAGATCAGCTGGACCAGCACACCGTCCTCGGTGTGCACGGCGTGCATGCCGGCCCGCAGGTCCTGGTAGCGGGTGGGTACCATCTTCTGATGCGCCGGCAGGTTGACCCATATCTGGATGATGTGGGCCCGCTCGGAGCGGGCGGCGACCTCACGGTGGATGATGCCCCGCCCCGCGGTCATCCACTGCACGTCCCCCGCCCCGAGCACACCGGCGTTGCCCATGCTGTCGCCGTGCTCCAGGGCCCCGTCCAGGATCAGGGTCACGGTCTCCAGCCCGCGGTGCGGGTGCCAGTCGAACCCCGGTTGGTTGACCAGTTCCTCCCCCATCACCAGGAATGGATCGGTCCAGGCGCTGTTGCCCGGTGCGATGATCATCGCGCTGTGATCGGACATCGCGGTCGCACCGATGTCCACCTTGTCGAGAACCCGGTTCACCTTCCGGCTCGCCGGCACGGTTCGCGTGGTCATGACGCCCCTCCCTTTCGTCGGTCGTCAAAAGCATCCATCCGCCGGCCCGGGTTGGCAAAGGACACCAAAGTTACTTACATTTGGAAAGTGACTACGCCGCCCAGCGCTCCGATCGACGAGGAGCACTGCCACCGCATCCTGCGCGCGATCGACATCATCGGGACCCGCTGGACCGGGCCGATCCTGCTCGCCGCGGTCCGCGGCGCCCGCCGGTTCAAGGAGTACCGCGCCCTGGTGCCGGGCATCTCGGATCCGCAGCTCACGCTGCGGCTCAAGCAACTCCAGGCCCGCGGGCTCATCGAACGCACGGTGATCCCCAGCATGCCGGTCCAGATCACCTACGCCCTCACGCCCGACGCCGAAGAGCTGATCTCCGCCCTTCAGCCGTTGTCGCGCTGGAGTGAGCAACATCTCCCGGCCGGCGACGTATGACCCGGAGCGGCTCCCCGCCGGTCCGGTTCGGCACCGTCCGGGACCACGACCGCCCGGCCGGATGATCCCGCGGAGTTCGGGAAGATTCCCTCATCCCCCTGGGAACGGGTCCTGCCCGGCCGAGAAGGCCTGGCCCCGCAGACCCTGAAAACGCCAGGGGTCAGCCCGCGGCGGCGCGACGCAGGTCGAACAGGTCCGACGGGGAGATCGGCATCCTGTCGATCCTGATCCCCTCCGCGTCCTCGATCGCCGAGGCGATCACCGCCGAGACCGGGATGACCCCCGCCTCGCCCGCGCCCTTGATGCCGAGCGGGTTGAGCGGGGACGGCGTCTCCAGGTGGGCGGTCTCGATGAAGGGCACCTCGGTGGCGTACGGCATCAGGAAGTCCATGAACGAGGCGTTCAGCAACTGGCCGTGGCCGTCGTAGACCATCTTCTCGTACAGGGCCCCGCCGACGCCCTGGGCGACCCCGCCGTGGATCTGGCCCTCGACGATCATCGGGTTGATCAGCCTGCCGCAGTCGTGGACGACGGCGTAGCGCAGGATGCGGATCTCGGCGGTGAGCGGGTCGGTCTCGACGATCGCCGCGTGCATGCCGGAGGCGAAGGTCGAGCGGATCGGCGAGTAGTAGTCGCGGCCCTCCAGCCCGGGCTCCTCCCCCTCCGCCACCGGCGGCCGGTCGTAGGCCGCGGCGCCCGCGAACTGGGTGGCCCTCGCCGCCTCCTCGTCGAAGGCGTAGCGCAGCGGGTTGGACAGCACCGCCACGGTCGCCAGCGGGATCGAGGCGCCGGGGGTGCCCGCCACCCGCACCTCCCCGTCGACGATCTCCAGGTCGCGCGGGTCGGCCTCCAGCGCGTCGGCGGCGATCCGCAGCGCCTTCTCCCTCACCTTCCTGCAGGCGAGCGCGATCGCGTTGCCGCTCATCACCGCGGCGCGCGAGGCGAACGTGCCGACCGCGTAGCCGAACCTGCGGGTGTCGCCGGTGACGACCGAGACCCGCTCCATCGGCACGCCCAGCTCGGACGCGGCGATCTGGGCGAACACCGTCTCGTGGCCCTGGCCTTGGGAGGTGAGGCCGGTGGAGACGTGCACCCGGCCGTCGGAGGTGATCTGGACGTGCCCGCCCTCGTACGGGCCGACGCCGGTGCCCTCGACGTAGCAGCCGACGCCGATCCCGATCGTGCGGCCCTCCTCGGCGGCGCGGGCCTTGCGCGCCGGGAAGTCGTCCCAGCCGATCAGCTCCTTGAGCATCCGCAGCGACTCGGGGTAGTCGCCGCTGTCGTAGATCAGCGGGCGGCCGTCCTGGAAGATCAGGCCCTGGTCGTAGGGGAACTCGTCGGGCTGGATGAAGTTGGCCGCGCGCACCGCCGTGCGGTCGGCCCCGAGATGCTCGGCGATGTGGTCCATGGTCCGCTCCATGCAGAAGACCCCCTGGGGGCGGCCCGCCCCGCGATACGGGGTGACCTGCACGGTGTTGGTGTAGATCGAGGAGAACTCGACCCGGTAGGCGCCGATCCGGTAGGGACCGAGCAGCTGGGTGGAGGTGATGATCGGCACGATGATCCCGTACGGCGTGTAGGCGCCGTGGTCGTGCAGGATCTCGACGTCCAGGCCGAGCACCCGGCCCTCGTCGTCGAAGCCGACCCGGACCGACTGCACCTGGGCCCGCTCGTGCGCGGAGGAGACGAAGTGCTCGCGCCGGTCCTCGGTCCACTTGACCTGGTGGCCGAGCGTGATCGCCGCCCACGGGACCAGGATCTCCTCCGGCCACGGGTGCACGATCTTCACACCGAAGCCGCCGCCCACGTCGGGGGCGATCACCTCGACCTTCGGCAGCGGCAGGCCGAGCTTGGCCGCGATGGCCATGCGGACGCTCGTGGAGGTCTGGGTGCTGGAGTGGACGCGCAGGGACCGGTCGTCGGCGTCCCAGCGGGCGTGCACGCCGCGTCCCTCCAGCGGCATGGACGCGCTGCGCTCGATGTCGAGCCGGAAGGACAAGGTGTGCGGCGCGGCGTCGATCGCCTCGCGCGCGCCGAGCCCGGCGGCCGAGGGCACCTCCTGGACCAGGTGCGCGCCGACGTTGCCCGGCACGCCCTCGTGGACGAGCTGGGCGGACTGCGCGGCCTCCTCCACGCCGACCACCGGCTTGAGGATCTCGTAGTCGACCCGGATGAGCGCGCAGGCGTCCTCGGCGAGGTAGCGGTCGCGGGCGACGACCATCACGACGGGCTCGCCGACGTGCCTGACGATCTCGCGGGCCAGCGGGTACGCGGTGCGGCCGTGGGTGAGCGCCGGGTGCGGGATGAGCAGCGGCAGCGGCTGGGCGAGCGCGCCGGGCAGGTCCTCCCAGGTGTAGATCGCCACCAGCCCGTCGACCTCGACGGCGGCCGAGACGTCGATGTCGCGGATCCTGGCGTGGGCGTGCGGGGACCGGACGAACGCCGCCTCCAGCGCCCCGGCTCCCAGGTCGTCGACGTAGCGGCCCTGCCCGGTCAGCAGCCGGGGGTCCTCGCGCCGGGTGACCGGTTCGCCGAACAGTTTCGTGGTCATGATGATCGCCTCACCTGCCGGCCCGCCGGGACGTGTCCCCC
The DNA here is from genome assembly GCF_052983175.1 of Streptosporangium sp. G12. NCBI lineage: Bacteria > Bacillati > Actinomycetota > Actinomycetes > Streptosporangiales > Streptosporangiaceae > Streptosporangium > Streptosporangium sp. G12. Next base: position 113,450 of record NZ_JBRIQO010000012.1, read on the forward strand.
GCCTCGCCCGCCCGGGTGTTCGCCACGCCCGCTCACGGCTCCTCCGCCATGATCTCGGCCGCGCGGTGGACGGACTTGACGATGTTCTGGTACCCGGTGCACCGGCACAGGTTGCCGGAGATGCCCTCCAGCACCTCCTCGTCGGTCGGCGCCGGGTTGTCGCGCAGCAGCGCGGTCACCGTGCACAGGAAGCCGGGGGTGCAGAAGCCGCACTGCAGGCCGTGGCACTCGGCGAAGGCCCGCTGCACCGGCGAGAGCGTGCCGTCCCCGTCGGCGAGCCCCTCGACGGTGGTGATGTCGCGCCCGTCCACGGTGACCGCGAACGTCAGGCAGGAGCGGACGGGCTCGCCGTCCAGCAGCACCGTGCAGCAGCCGCAGACCCCGTGCTCGCACCCGACGTGCGTGCCGGTCAGCCCGAGATCGTGCCGCAGGCAGTCGGACAGCAGCCGCCGCGCCGGGACCTCGGCCTGCCGGAGCACCCCGTTGACGGTCAGCGTGATCTCATGCATCCGCGGCCTCCCTGGCGGCGTCACGGAGTGCCTGCTCGGTGAGGACCCCGGCGAGGTGCCGCCGGTAGGCGGCGGTCGCGTGGATGTCGGTCTCGGGATCGACCCGTTCCCGTACGACCCGGGCCGCCGAGTCCCAGTCGGCCGAGGCGGCCGGGCGGTGGCCGACGGCCTCGGTGACGTCGACGAACAGCGGGACGAGGGCGAGGCTCACGCACGCCACCGCGGCCGAGGTGATCCTCAGGTCGTCGTCCAGGACGACCAGCGCCGCGATCCCGGCCAGGGCGTAGTCGCCGTGCCGCCGGGCGACCTCGCGGAACGCGGTGCCCGAGCGCGGGGGCGGCGCGGGGAAGAACGCGGAGACGGCCAGCTCGCCCGGGGCGAGGGCCGACTCCAGCGGGCCGGTGAAGAAGGCGTCCGCGGGGACGTCCCTGACCGCGCCGGGCCGCGCCAGCCGTACCGAGCCCTTCAGCAGGGTGAGGACGGCGGGCAGCTCGGCGGCGGGGTCGGCGTGGGCCAGGCTGCCGACGACGGTTCCCCGGTTGCGGATCACCGGGTGGGCCACCAGCCGGAGCGCCTGGCGCAGCAACGGCTGGGCGGCGGCGGCCGGCTCGTGCCGTTCCACCTGGGCGTGCCTGGCCAGGGCGCCGACCCGGACACCGTCCGGTGCGACGTCGACGAACGCCAGCTCCGGCAGCCGGTTGATGTCGACCAGGTGGTCAGGGGCGGCCAGCCGCATGTTCAGCAGCGGGATCAGGCTCTGCCCCCCGGCGAGCACCTTGCCGTGCTCCCCGGCCCCGGCGAGGGCGTCGAGCGCCTCGCCGAGGGAGCGGGGGGCGTGGTATTCGAACGGGGGTGGCTTCACCCGGCGGCCTCTCGTTGCGGCTCGGACACCTCTGGACCGGCGCCGCCGCCGGTGCCGCCGCGCCCGGCGATGACCCGGAGCAGGTGGTAGCCGGCCACCACCACGATGGTGCCGAGGGCGATGCCCTCCAGCGTGAAGTCCGAACTGATCATATGCTTGACCGGGCCGATGGCGAGGATGATCCCGGCCCCGATCGGGACGAGGTTGACGGGGTCGGCGAAGTCGACCCGGTTCTCGACCCAGATCTTCGCGCCGAGCAGGCCGATCATGCCGTACAGGATGACGGTGATGCCGCCGAGCACGCCGCCCGGCGTGGCCGCGACCAGCGCGCCGAACTTGGGGCAGAGTCCGAACAGGATCGCGATGACGGCGGCGATGTAGTAGGCGGCCGTCGAGTAGACGCGGGTGGCGGCCATCACGCCGATGTTCTCGGCGTAGGTGGTGGTCGGGGAGCCGCCGAAGGCGCTGGCCACGACGGTGGCGGCGCCGTCCGCGGCGACCGCCCGGCCCATGTACGGGTCGACGTCGGTCTTGGTCATCTCACCGACGGCCTTGACGTGGCCGACGTTCTCGGCGACCAGCGCGATCACCGCCGGGAGGACCAGCAGCACGGCGGAGAACCTGAAGTCGGGGAAGTGCATGCTCGGCAGGCCGATCCAGTCGGCCGACGCCACACCGCTGAAGTTCACCCTGGGGTGCGTGTCGACCGCGCCGGTGGCCGCGTTGAAGGCGGTGATGTTCCCGAAGACCCTGTCGGCCACCCAGGAGAGCAGGAAACCGATGACCAGGCCGAGCAGGATGCCGATCCTGCCGATGAAGCCCTTGAAGAGCACGATGATGACGAAGGTGACGGTCATCGTGATCAGGGCGATCCACTGGTCCTGCGGCCAGTAGATGTCGGCGACGACGTACGCCAGGCCGAAGCCGATCAGCATGACGACGGCGCCGGTGACGACCGGTGGGAAGACGCGGTTGATGATCTGCACGCCGAGGAAGTGGATGGCCACGCCCACGAGCGCGAGGACGAGCCCGGCGACGAGGATGGCGCCGGTGACGATCGCGTCGGTGGCGGGCGTGTCGCCGCCCATGAGCGCCCGGATGGCGAGCACACCGCCCACGAACGAGGCGCTGGTGCCGAGGTAGCTGGGGACCTTCCCCTTCACGATGAGCAGGAACATGATCGTTCCGACGCCCGAGAACATGATGGCGACGTTGGGGTCGAGTCCCATCACCAGGGGGAAGACGAAGGTCGCGCCGAACATCGCGACGACGTGCTGCGCCCCGAACCCGACCATGCGCGGCCACGACAGCCGCTCGTCGGGTCTGACCACCTCTCCCGGGGCGAGTGTCCTGCCGTCGCCGTGTTTCGTCCAACCTGCAACCATCGAGCCCCACCTTTCACCGGGCCGTCGGTCGGTGACCACCCCGCGGGCTTCCCTCCGGCGAATCCCCTTACAGCTGTTGCGGGCACGTTAGGACGGAAAGCATGCCCTTACACCGTCATGATCTGCCAAATCTGAGCGGCCGACCAGTGGACACCTCGCGCACGGCCTATCTACCCGCCCGGTGAGAATCGCGTACGTCGCCCCCGCGGGCCCGGCGAGGATCACGCACGGTGCACCCGCCGGCCCGGCGGGAGTCACGCATGACGCGCACTACTTCGCGACCACGTGGATCTCGAAGCCGTCGCCGGTCACCACCTGCCCGTCGCGGATCTTGCAGGTCTTGCGGAGCTCGACCTCGCCGTCCACCAGCACGTTGCCGTCGGCGATGAAGTGCTTGGCCTGGCCGCCCGTCTCGGTGACGCCGCAGTATTTGAGCAGGTCGCACAGCGGGATGTATTCGGTGTCCAGCTCGAAGGTCTCGTTCACGCCGAACAGCTTAGATCCCGTCAGATCCCGCGCATCCGCAGGACGTGCAGGGCGAGGGTGAGGTTCAGGCGCAGGTGGGCGTCCTCGGTGAAGCCGCCGAGCATGCGTTCCAGCTTGCCGATCCGGTAGCGCAGCGTGTTGTAGTGGAAGTGCAGCCTGCGCGCCGTCTCGGCCACGTTGAGGTTGGTCTCCAGCAGCACCTGCAGCGTACGGCGCAGGTCGGCGTTCTCCGCGTCGTCGTCCGAGGCGAGCGGCCCGAGGGTCTCGCGGACGAAGGCGTGCAGCTCGGCGGTGTCGTTGACCAGGGAGAGCAGCCGGTAGACGCCGAGCTGGTCGAAGTGCGCGACCGCGCCGTTGCCGTGCAGCTGGCGGCCCACCCGCGCGGCCTTCAGCGCCTGGCCGTACGCCTCGGGCAGCGCCTCGGCCCCGATGGCGGTGCGGCTGGCGCCGGTGGAGAAGGTGGCGGGCAGGGACTCGGCGAAGGCCGCCGCGGCGTCCTTGGCCAGGCGGCCCGCGTCGACGGACGCGTCCACGACGGTGACGACCTCGTGGGAGAACCCGGCCACCGCGCCGCGCACGTCGTGGCGGCGCATCGCGCCGGTCCAGCAGGTGACCAGGCGGTCCTGGGCGGCCCGCTCGTCACCCTCGGGGTCGAGCTCGGCCACCAGCACGGTGACCGGGCGCTGCAGGTCCCAGCCGAAGGCCCTGGCCCGGGAGGCGACCCGTTCGGAGCCCCCGGCCCTGCCGGTGAGCACGTCGCGCAGGAAGTCGGCGCGGTACTTGCTCTCGACGGCGTTGACCGCCTCCTGCCGGGTCACCACCAGCGCGGCGACCGTGGCGGCACGTTCCAGAATGCCGACGTCGCCGTCACCGATGGACCCGACAGGGCCGCAGGCGACGATCCTGCCGTGGTGGTGGCCACCCGCCACGACCGGCACCGAGGTGTGGTGCCCCTCAGGGGTTCCGGCGGCCCCAGGGGCCTCGCGCAGCGTGGCCACGTGCTCGACGGGCCCGGCCGCGGCCAGCACGTGGCCCGTCCCGTCCAGCACCGCCACCCCCACGCCCAGCAGCCCGGCGACCTCGGCCGTCACCTCGCGCAGCCCGCCCCCGGCGAGCACGACCTGGACCAGCGCCCGGTGCGCCTCCTCGGCCCTGGCCAGCACGGCGGCCTGGCGGTTGAGGATGTCGGTCAGGACCTGGTTGAGGATGTCGTCGAAGCCGACGTTGTCGGGAAGCTGGATGAGCGGGAAGCCCAGCCGGTCGGCCTGCTCCACCATCTCCTCGGGCAGCTCGTCGAGATAGCGGCCGAGCTTGACGGCGAGCGCGGCCAGGCCGCGCTCGTCGAGGTCGGCCACCAGCCTGCCGAGCGACTGGGGGGTGTTGCGCAGCGGGTAGCCGGTGGTGAGCAGCAGCTCGTGCGGCTTGACCCAGGCCAGGACGTCGGGCACCTCCATCACGTTGAGGCGCTGCACGACGCGGTCCAGGCCCCGCTCCCCCGCGATCAGCCGGGCCCCCGCCAGTGTCGAGACGCCGAGGACCTCGCCGACGGCGACGCCATGGATGATCGTTCCGGTGCTCGCCGGGCGCACGGGGGGTTCCATGAGGTGATTGTGACTGATGGACCCGTCTGTCAGGAAGAGCCAACCTTTGGGCAGACTGTTGGCAGCTTTCTCCGTACGGCCTGTGTCCGCGCCCGTTCTACCGTCGGCTCAATGGATGGGGGAGTCCGTGAGCGAGCGAACCGCTGGAGAGAGCACCTTCACACCCACGGGGCCGGCCGAGGAGCGCTCATGAGCGTCAAGACGCGCCCGAGGGCGCAGCGCGTACACGTACGGACACACCGGACCGGCGCGGCCAGCACGGCCCTGCGCCGGATGCTGGAGGCGCCCCGCCGCCCGGCGCGGGTGCTGGCGGCCTTCCCCGCCGGCGTCTACCTTGAGGTACGCACCGAGCTGGAACCGCAGGTCATCGCGGTGGTGACCGGGGAGGCCACCCGCCTGCCCAACGCCATGGTGGTCACCGGCCCGATGCCGAAGGTCGCGGTGGGCGACGAGGCGTCCGTCGGCGACGGTTCGATCGACGTCGGGCGGCTCAGCCTGCGGGCCCACCGCTGGTGGAACCCGGCCCCGCCGCTCGGCGCCGTGGACGTCGCGCGGCTGGCCCGCTCGCTGCCCGCGATGGCGGAGCTGTGCGAGCGGTCGCCGAGGCGTCCGGGGCTGGAGGGCAACGGCGCGGCCGGCCTGCTGGCCCAGGGATGCGCCGAGGGCTCGCTGCTGAAGAGCGTGGTCGCCGCCGAGCAGCTGGTCGGCCTGGGTCCCGGGCTCACGCCGAGCGGTGACGACGTGCTCGCGGGACTGCTGGTCGCGCTGCGCCATCTGGGCGGGGCGGCGGGGGCGGGCCGGGCCGTCTGGCTGGCCGGCTGGCTGGCCGCGGCGGTCACCTTCGACGTGCGCGGCAGGACCACCCCCATCTCGGCGGCGCTGCTGCACTGCGCCGCCCGGGGCGAGGCCAGCGGCGAGGTGCTGGCCGTGCTGCGGGGCGTGGCGGGACGGCAGTCCCTGGAGCCGGCGCTGCACCGCCTCCTGCAACTGGGCCACACCTCCGGGGCGGACCTGGCGTGGGGGCTGCGGATCGGGCTCGCGGCGGTGATCGATCTGGAAGGCGGGGGCAATGGCGAGTACTGATGTGGTCCGGACGCGTACGGGGGTCTACCACGACTCCGTGAGCCTGATGCGGGTCAGCCGCGCGGCGGCCGCGCTGCCCGGCGTGGAGGTCGCGGTGGTGGCGATGGCCACCGAGCTCAACCTCGGGATCGCCGCCGAGCTGGGCTTCGACCTTCCCCGGGCGGATCCCGCCGACCTGCTGATCGCGCTGCGCGGCGAGGCGGACGCCCTGGAGGCCGCGTCCGCGGAACTCGACGGGCTGCTCGCCGCGCTGTCGGCCCCGTCCGCGGGTGGCGGCGGTGCCGCCGAGCGCCCCCCGCGGACCGTCCGCGCCGCGGCCCGCGAGCGCGCCGCCACCCTGGCCCTGGTCTCGGTGCCGGGCCCGCACGCGTTCGCCGAGGCGCTGGACGCCGTCGAGGCGGGCCTGTCCGTGATGATCTTCAGTGACAACGTGCCGGTCGAGCAGGAGGTGCTGCTCAAGAGGCGCGCCGCCGAGCGCGGCGTGCTGGTCATGGGTCCCGACTGCGGCACCGCGGTGGTCGGCGGGGCGGGTCTCGGCTTCGCGAACGTCCTGCGGCCGGGCCCGGTCGGGCTGGTGGCCGCCTCGGGGACCGGTGCGCAGCAGGTGACCTGCCTGCTCGACCTGGCGGGGGTGGGGGTGTCGCACGTGCTGGGCGTGGGCGGTCGCGACCTGTCCGCGGACGTGGGCGGGCTGTCCACCCTGCGCGCCCTGGAGGCCCTCGACGCCGACCCGGCCACGGAGCTGATCGTCCTGATCTCCAAGCCTCCGGCCCCCGAGGTCGCACGGGCCGTCGAGGAGGCCGTGGCGAAACTCGGCACGCCGGTCGTGACCGCCCTGCTCGGTCCCGGCCGGGACGACCTGACCTCGGTGACCGAGGCCGCCCTGCGCGCCCTCGGCGTCCCTGTCCCCACCTGGCCCTCCTGGCCCGTCCCCGGGACGGGCGGCGCGGGAGCCGGGGGGAACCTGCGGGGGATCTACTCGGGCGGGACGCTGTGCGTGGAGGGGCGGCTGGTCGCCGGGCGCGGCGAGTTCACCGACTTCGGCGACGACGCCTACACGGTCGGCAGGGCCCACCCGATGATCGACCCGACGCTCCGCCTGGAGGCCCTGGCCGAGGTGCCGCCCGGCGACGTCGTCCTGCTCGACGTGGTGCTCGGCCACGGCGCCGACCCCGACCCCTCCGCCAGGCTCGCGCCCGCGATCGCCGAGGCCGTCGCGAGAGGCGTCACGGCGGTGGTCGCGCTGGTCGGCTCCGAGGGTGACCCGCAGGGGCTGGCCGCGCAGGCCGGGGCCCTGAACGCGGCGGGGGCCGCGGTGTTCACGTCCAACGCCGGGGCCGCCGGGTACGCCGCGCGAGCGGCCGCCGGGATCACCGCGAACGCCCGTTGACCGTTTTCAGGTTCAGGGAGAACTGATGACGCTGTCCATGCTTTCCGGCGAGCCGGAAGTGATCACTGTGGGGGCCGACGTGCTCGGCGAGGCGCTGGACGCGCAGGCCGTCCCGCGGGTCCGGGTGGACTGGCGCCCGCCGATGCCCGGCACCGAGGCGGACCTGGCCAGGGTGCTGGCCGACCCGCGCAGGGTCCGCGCCAACGAGACGGCCGTGGGCCGCCTGGTCTCGGCGCGGCCTCAGCTCGTCGGGGTGCGGCCCGCGCACGAGGTGCTCGACCTGCCGAGGGGGACGTTCCTGCACGCGGGACCGCCGATCGAGTGGGAACGGGCGTCGGGCCCGATGCGGGGCGCGCTCATCGGGGCGATGCTGCTGGAGGGTCTGGCCGCCGACGCCGGGGAGGCCGAGGAGCGGCTGGCCGCCGGGCGGGCCCGGTTCGACTCCTGCCACCACCACCGGACCGTCGGGCCGATGGCGGGCGTGGTCACCCCGTCGATGTGGATGTTCGAGGTCCACGACGCCGAGCACGGCGGCACCGCCTACTGCTCGCTCAACGAGGGCCTGGGCAAGGTGCTGCGGTACGGCGCGTACGGTCCCGAGGTGCTGGAACGGCTGCGCTGGATGGCCGAGGTGCTCGGCCCGGTGCTCCAGGCCACCCTGCAGCGGAGCGGGCCGCTCGACCTCAGGTCGCTGGCCGCGCAGGCCCTGCAGATGGGCGACGAGCTGCACAACCGCAACCGCGCCGCCACCTCGCTGCTGGTGCGCGAGCTCGCCCCCGACGTGGTGGAGGCCGCTCCCGGCCACGCCGCCGAGGTCCTGCGCTTCGTCAACGGCAACGACCACTTCTTCCTCAACGCGGGCATGGCCGCGTGCAAGGTCAGCACGGACGCCGCCCGGGACGTCCCCGGCTCCACGATGGTCGTCGCGATGGCCCGCAACGGCACGGACTTCGGGGTCCAGGTCTCCGGGCTGGGCGACCGGTGGTTCACCGGCCCCGCGGGCGTGCCGGACGGTCTCTACCTGGGCGCGTACGGCCCGGACGACGCCAACCCCGACATCGGCGACTCGACGATCACCGAGACGGCGGGGCTGGGCGGCTTCGCGATGGCCGCGGCCCCGGCGATCGTGAGGTTCGTCGGCGGCGACGTGTCGGACGCGATGGCGGCCACCCGGTCCATGTACGAGATCACCCTGGCCGAGCACCCCGCGTACCAGATCCCGGGGCTGGACTTCCGGGGCACGCCGGTCGGCGTCGACGTCACGCTGGTCGCCAGGACGGGCCTGCTGCCCACCGTGAACACCGGTATCGCCGGACGGGTCGCGGGGACCGGACAGGTCGGCGCGGGCCTGGTCAGCCCGCCCGCCTCGGCCTTCACCTCGGCGCTGGCCGCGCTGGCCGCGGCGGCCGAGGTGACCGATCATGAACATACGGCGTCTTAGTGATCTTTTGTCTATTAAGATTGGGTAAAGCTGACAATTCCGCCATCCGCCGGTAGCATTCGGCGACGTCAGAGCGCGGGCGCAGACCTCAGTGATCCGGAGAACACCGATCCTGACAAATACCGTCACGTGCTTTCTCAGCATGCAAACTTCCATAACCAAATGCCATCTCGCTATCGTGTCCACCTCACGAAAGCGCTGGTTATGGGGAACGGGGAACGATGACCGATCGCTTGCTCGGGAGAAACCCCCAGGGGCCTGAGGGCGGCGATTCCGCCGGCGGAACACCGGAGGGCCAGGGCAGGCTGGTGGGCAGGCGCTACCGCCTGGTGTCACCGGTGGGCCGTGGCGGCATGGGCATGGTGTGGCACGCGCACGACGTCCTGCTCGACCGGGACGTCGCGGTCAAGGAGCTGATCCTCCCCTACGGGCTCGACCACGCGGGCACCCAGGGAGCCCACCGGCGGATGCTGCGCGAGGCCCGCTCGGCGGCCCGGCTCAGCCACCCCGGCATCGTCACCGTCCACGACGTCGTCGAGGAGGACGGCCGCCCCTGGATCGTGATGGAGCTGGTCCGCGCCTGGTCGCTGGAGCAGGCCGTGCGGCAGAGCGGGCCGCTGCCGGTGGTGCAGGCCGCCGAGATCGGCGTCCGGGTGCTCGACGCGCTCCGCCACGCCCACGCCGCCGGGATCATGCACCGCGACGTCAAGCCGGGCAATGTGCTGCTCACCTCCGACCGGGTGGTCCTCACCGACTTCGGCATCGCCGCGATCGAGGGCGACGTCGCGATCACCCAGACCGGCCTGCTGATGGGCTCGCCCGGCTACATCCCGCCGGAGCGGCTGTCGGGCCAGCCGGTCACGCAGTCCTCCGACCTGTGGTCCTTCGGCGCCACCCTGTACGCGGCGGTCGAGGGGCGGCCTCCCTACGAGGGTCCGGACGCGGTGGCCGTACTCGGCGCGATCCTCACCCAGGAGCCCAGCCGCCCCCAGCGGGCCGGCGCCCTGATCACCGTCATCGAGGGCCTGCTCCGCAAGAACCCCGCCGACCGGATGAGCGCCTCGCAGGTGTCCGACCTGCTCGACCGGATACTGCGCAGCCACGGCTCCAGCACCCCGAACCGCGCGCCCACCCCCTCGCCCTCGTCGATGCCGGTCCCCGGCGACTCCATGCCGATCCACCTGATGCCCCCGCTGGACATGCCGTCGGGGCCGATGCCCTCCCGGATCATCGAGACGCCCTCCGGCCCGATCCGGGTGCCGTACGGCTCGGGCAACGACTCCTCCGGTGGCCACCCGCTCCCCTACGACGCGCTCTCCGGCCCGTCGGGATCCCAGCGCGCGGACCTGCTGTCCTTCCCCGCCTCCGCCTCCGGCGGGTTCCCGCGGGCGGGCGGGCCGCCCGCCGACGCGGCCACCGGCCTGACCGGCGGGCACCAGCGCGGCTACGACGCGCTGCGCATCCCGGCGACCGGGCCCGACGGCAACCCGTTCGACCCGCTGACCAGCTTCTCGGGCGACCTGCCCGTCGCCGCGCCGGCCGCGCCGCTGTCCGCGCCACCGGCCGCACCGCGGCGCGGCGGGCAGAGCGAGGCGTCCCGGGCCCGCGAGGCGGCGCTCTGGCCCACCCCCTCCTCGCCGGAGGCGCCCTCCCGCGCCGCCGTACGGGACTCGCAGAGTCCGACCTCTCCCGGCCGGAGCGGGGCGCGCGGGAGCGCGCGCCGCGCGCAGGGAAACGAGGGCGGCGGTCCCGACGTCCGCCTGCTGATGTTCGGCGGGGGCGGCGTGCTGGCCATCGTGGTCGCCGGGCTGCTCGTCTTCCTGCCCGGCGGGAACTCCGATCCCGCGGCCCCCGCGACCCCGTCCACGGCGATCTCCACGGCGGCCGAGCCGCTGACCCCCGCCGGGCCGAGCGAGGTCCCCGAGGGCTTCAAGCGGGTGGACGCCGCCGGCGTCTCCGGCGCGGTGCCCGACGGCTGGACGGTGAAGGAGAGCGCCGGCGGAACGGCCACCTTCTCCGGGCCGAAGGGCGGCGGACAGAACATCGTCGTCGCCAAGGTGCCGGTCGCGGAGCCGGTGCTGGCACTGAGCAGGGCGAGCAAGAAGGGCCTGGACGAATACACCGAGGTCGGCGTGACGGCGGTGAACTACCGCACGTGGAAGGCCGCGGACTGGGAGTACACCTACGTCCAGTCCAACGGCGTCCCGATGCACGGGCTGACGCGCTACATCGCCGTCAACGGCCTGACCGCCTACCAGATCACGTTCAGGGTCCAGGATCTGGACTGGGAGAAGAACTCGGAGATCCTCCAGACGTTCTTCGCCACCTTCGTACCGGTCGACTGATCCGCCGGCCGTCTCCTCGCCCCGTCGGCGAAATGGCCTCGTGGTCCGGTCATGAGTGATGGCAGACTTCGCTCGTGACCGCGAACCCCACGAACACCGCGAACCCCGGCGGCTCCCCCAATGCGGAACGGATCGCCGCCGTGCAGCGGCGGACGCTCACCGTCCTGTCCGCCGCCCAGATCAGCGGCGGGATCGGTGTCGCCGTGGGGCTCACCTTCAGCTCGGTGACCGTGGAGGAGCTCTCCGGCTCCACCGCGCTCAGCGGGCTGGCCGGGACCGCGACCGTGCTGGGCGCCGCGCTGCTGGCACTGCCCACCGCGAGATCGTCCGGCAGGGGCGGGCGGCGGGCCGGGCTCGCCCTGGCCTACGGGTGCGCCCTGCTCGGCTGCCTGGTCTCGCTGCTCGCCGTCGGCCTGGGATCGTGGCCGCTGCTGCTGGCCGGGCTGGTGCTGTTCGGCGCGGCCAGCGCGGGAGGCCTGGCCTCGCGCTACGCCGCGACCGACCTGTCCCCGCCGGGGCACTCGGCCCGGCACCTGTCGCTGGTGGTGTGGGCCACCACCGTCGGATCGGTCACCGGGCCGAACCTCGCGGGACCGGCGGAGCGGTTCAGCGCCGGACTCGGGCTGCCGACGGGCAGCGGCCCGTTCGCCCTCGCCCTGCTGGGCTTCGCCGTCGCCCTCGGCATCATCGTGATCGCCCTGCGCCCCGATCCGCTGCTCCTGGCCCACGCCGCCCTCCGTGCCCCGGACGCGTCTCCGGCTCCCGGCACCCCCGCGTCCGGCCAGGCCGGCTCTCCGGAGAAGGGCGGGAGAACGTTCCGTACCGCCTGGCGGGTGCTGCGCGAGACGCCCGTGGCGGGCCGCGCCCTGGTCGCGATCGCGGTCAGCCACACCGCGATGGTCTCGGTCATGTCCATGACGCCGGTCCACCTCGACCACGGCGGCTCGACGTACACGGTCATCGGCATCGTGATCAGCCTGCACATCGCGGGGATGTACGTCCTGTCACCCGTGGTCGGCTGGCTGGCCGACCGGGCCGGCAGGACCCCGGTGCTGGTACTGGGGATGGGCCTGCTGCTGGCCGCCGCCGTCCTCGCGGGCGGGGCCGGGGCGCACGACGTCCCGCAGGTGACCGCCGGCCTGGTCCTGCTCGGCCTCGGCTGGTCGTGCGGGCTGATCTCCGGCTCGGCGATGCTCAGCGAGGCCGTGCCGCTGGAACACCGCACCCCCGTGCAGGGCCTCTCGGACCTGCTGATGAACGTCTGCGGCGCGACCGGCACCGTGATCGCCGGAGTGATCGTCGGCAGCCTGTCGTACGGCGTGCTCGGCGCGGCCGTCGCGGTCATGGTGACGGTCACCGGTGCCTGGCTGGCCCTGGCCCGCGCCTGAGCGCGGTCAGGGCCGGAGTGCGCGGGGCGCCGGGCGTCATTTGGCGTCGGCGTAGCACCTGACCGCGACGGCCTGCATGGGGAAGCGCACCGGGGTCGATCCGAACAGCAGCCGGGTCGCCTCCTCCGCGGCCTTGCCGACCGCCGCGACGACCTCGCCGGCCTGGTCGGCCGGGCAGTGCACCATCACCTCGTCGTGCTGGAAGAACACCAGCCTGGCCGGGTCGGGCAGCAGGCCGCGCAGCACGGCCATCAGCGCGAGCGCCCACTCGGCCGCGGTCGCCTGGACGACGAAGTTGCGGGTGAACCGGCCGCGGTCGCGGGCCGCGCGGCCCCCCTCGGGACCGGAGACCAGCTCCCGCCAGCCCGCGGAGGGCGGGGGCGAGGTGCGGCCCAGCCAGGAGCGGACCACCTTGCCCTCCTCCCCCGCCCGGGCGGCGTCCTCCACGAACCGGTGGGCGAGGGGGAAGCGCCGGCGCATCACGGCCAGCAGCTTGGACGCGTCACCGCTGGTGCCCCCGTACATCGCCGACAGCATGGCGAGCTTGGCGTTGTCGCGCTCGCCGCCGAACGCCTTCGCCAGCGCCTGGTAGAGGTCGGCCTGCCCGGCGGCCCTGGCCAGGCCGCCGTCTCCCGCCATGGCGGCCAGCACCCGCGGCTCCAGCTGGGCCGCGTCGGCGACGACGAGTGTCCAGCCCTCGTCGGCCACGATGACCTTGCGCATCAGCTTGTGGATCTGCAGGGCCCCGCCGCCGTTGGTGGCCCAGCGGCCCGTCACCACGCCGCCCACCACGTATTCGGGGCGGAAGCGGTGGTCGCGCACCCACTGGTCGGCCCAGGCCCAGCCGTGGAAGCTGTAGAACCTGGCCATCTCCTTGTAGGCGAGCAGGGGCGCGACGCCCGGGTGCTCGACCTGCTTGATGTCGTGGGCCCGGGTGGAGGCGACCGGCACGCCCGCCGCCTTGAACGCCCTGACGATCTGCTGCGGGGAGTCGGGGTTGAACGACGTGCCGAAGGCCGCCGCCACCTGGTCGGCCAGGGCCTGGAGCTTGACGGGCCGCATGCCGTGCACCGGGCGCGGGCCGAGCAGGCCGGTCAGCAGCTCGTCGTGCACGTCCTCCCGCCAGGGCATGCCCTCCTGGGCCATCTCCGCGGCGATCAGCGCCCCGGCCGACTCGGCGGCGACCAGCAGCCGGAACCGCCGCGGGTCGGCGGTGGCCTCGATGCGGCGCAGCTGGTCGGCGTACACCTCGGCGATCAGGTTCGCGTCCGGCGGGGGCGCCTCCTCCTCGAAGAGGGTGGCCTGCCGCGCCTGCCCCCCGGCGGGCCCGTGGTGGTCGTCGGGCACGGGGAGGCCGTGCAGCCGGGCGTGGGCCGCGGGGACGGACCTCGGCTCGCCGAACCGCCCCTCGTGGGCCAGGAGCAGGCCCTCGGTCAGCACCAGGTCGTGGCAGCGCGCCAGCCGCACCCCGGCGGCGAGCAGCGCGGGGTAGACCTCCCGCGTGTCGGCCCAGACCCAGCGCGGGCTCCGGGCCTCCAGCTCGCGGGCGGCCGAGGCCAGATCGGCGACGGCCCCGGCGGGCTCGCCGTCCACACGCAGCACGCCCCCGCCCCCGGGAGCCGCCGCGACCGACACGTGCATACCCCAACACTGCCACGCCGCCACGACATTCTCGATCAGACGAGCGGTATGGCGATCTCGTCCTCGATCGGGGGTTCGATCTCCTGCTGCAGGCAGCCGGTGGCGGCGAAGCAGCGGATCGTCAGGACCTCCGGGGTCACCGAGATGTGCAGGAAGCTCTTGAAGAACGGCGGGGTGTCCCAGTCGGACAGCTCCGACAGGTAGCGGTGGAAGGTCCTGCCCACGGGCAGCCGCAGCGGCATCGGCCAGCCACCGAGGATCCGGGCCGCCCACCTCATCCGCCGGGTGATCGGCACGGCCGGGGTGTCCCGCACCGGGGTGTTGCCGATCCGGCGGGACATCAGCGCCGCGCTCTCGTCGGGCGTGAGGTAGAGCCAGCGCATGCGCAGCCGGTCGCTGTAGAGCCTGCTGTAGAACGACAGCGAGTCGCCGCGCAGCGGGTAACAGCGGTAGTCGTCCTCGTCCAGGCCGCCGACGGTGACCCTCGGGATGGTGTGGGTGGCGTGCATGAAGGCCCCGGAGCCGCCCGCCACGAGATACTGGATGGTCCGCTCCCCGACCTTGATCGGGAAGCGCTGGTAGTTGTGCACGTCGCCGCCTATCGCCGCGACGTAGTTGTGCGCGGGATCGGTGACGATGTCGTCGATGGTGCCGCCGCCGGCCAGCTTCGACGGCTTGTGGTCGTTACGGGTGTAGATGGGCTTCCCGGTGATCAGCACCTTGGGCCGGGGGTCGCGGGAGACCGTGCGCAGCCATTCGGCCTGCTCCCTGTCGATGTCACCGCGGATCCCGGTGTCCACGCCGACGATGAGCAGCCCCGGAGTCTCCATCGCCCAGTAGGGGGCGGGCTGCACGACCCGCTGCTCGGGCCGCGCCCGCCACTCGCGCGCCCTGGCCAGCCGGGCCTCGTCGATCTTCTCGGGCTTGCGCCAGAGCAGGCCGCGCAGCCCCGAGGGCGACAGCTTGAACCCCTCGTTCTCGGCCGCCAGCGCCGGGGCGTCGCAGAAGACGCGCATGAAGCCGCCGAGCCCGTCGTACCAGTCGTGGTTGCCGGGGATCGCGTAGATCGGCGCCCGGTAGCCCTGGTACGGGCGGAAGAACTTGTCCTCGTACTCGTTGCCCGAGCCGGTGGGGTAGATCACGTCACTGGCGACGACCGCGAAGGCGGTGTCCTCGCCGATCTTGAGCATGCCCGGCACCACGGCGTACTGCGAGGCGTCGCCCTCCCCCGTGTCGCCGAGGACCAGGAAGGAGAACTCGGGGCCGACGTCCATCGGGATGCGGAAGGAGGGGTCGACGCCCCGGTCCCGCTGGGAGCCCACCCAGCGCGCCCGCACCTGCCCCGAGGGGTCTCCGAACAGGATCGCGAGGACCTCGTTCCGCGACCGCCAGATGGTGCGCGGGTTCAGCCAGGAGAAGGTCTCCTTGCTGGGCAGCAGGTCCGTGAAGGTACCCGTCTGGGCGCAGGACCAGCCCGCGCCCTCCTTCGACACCCGGGAGGAGGCCTCACGCCCGCGCTCCGCCGCCTGTCCTATGTCAACCATGTCCCATATCTTGGCAATGATCTTAAAGGGCCGCACGTCCTCTTCGGAAAGCACGGGGAAGCACGGGGAAACGCGAGAAGGCCCGCGACGGCTCAGGGGAGGCGGCCGATCTCGAAGTCGTCGAAGTACGCCCGGGTCGCGGCCTCCGCGTCGGAACGCTGCTGGACGTGCAGGCCGAAGCCGGGCCGGCCGGTGGCCTCCTTGACCTCGGTGTCCACCACCTCCGCCACGAGGTGGTCACCGGCCCACAGTCCCACCCGCACCTCACCGTCGCCGCGCTCGCACCGTGCCCGCAGCGTGACGGGGCCCTTGCCGAATCCCGGGATCGGCAGGTCGGCCGTGAGGTCCCAGGTCCTTCCCGCCACCGCCTTGCCGATCCTGGCCCTGCCGTCCGGGCCGAACTCCAGCGAGTAGTAGAAGGAGTTCTCGGGATTCCTGTCCTTGGAGTACTCGCAGTAGATCCCCGCCCACGCGCCGTTCCTCCCCCCCTGGACGATCTCGGTCTTGACGCCGATCAGCACCCGGTCCGGGATCTCGGCGTTGACGACCGCGCCGGCCCACCGGTCGACGCTGGAGCCGTCGGTGAGCATCGTGTAGCGGCCGTCCCCCGTGTAGCCGTACGAGGTGTTGAGGCCGGTGAGGCCGCTGGACCAGCCCGAGGTGTCGGCGGAGAAGCCCTCCCGGTACAGCACGTCGGTGATCTCGGGCGGTCCGCCGGAGACCAGGCGGCTCCCGACCACGGCGACCGCCGCCAGCAGCAGGACTCCGGCCGCCGCGGCCCCGATGACCACCGGGCGCCACCGCCACACCGCCGGGCCCGCGCCGCCCGGCCCGTCCGCCGGGTCCACGACGGTCCGCGCGGCCTGCGGGACGAGGCCGGAGAGGTTCAGCCGCAGCGTGCCCGCCACCTTGGCGGTGTCCTCCGCGTCGCTCCGCCCGACCAGCCCGGCCAGCAGTTCCCTGACGGTCGGCCGGGCCGCGGGGTCCTTGGCGAGCGCGGCCTCGACCACGCCGCGCAGCGCGGGGTCGACGTCGTCCAGCCGGGGAACGTCGTGCACGACGCGGTAGAGCGCCTCGGGGACGGTCCTGGAGGAGAAGGGCGACCTGCCCGTCGCGGCGGCGGCCACCACGCATCCCCAGGCGAAGACGTCGGCGGGCGGGCCCGCCCGCTCCCCCGAGACCAGCTCGGGGGCCATGTACTCGGGGGTGCCGAGGATGTGGCCCGTCGCGGTCTGCCCGTCCTCCGCGGCCAGGGCCCGCGCGATGCCGAAGTCGATCACCCGCGGCCCCAGCGGGGAGAGCAGCACGTTGGCGGGCTTGAGGTCGCGGTGGACGATCCCCGCGCCGTGGATCGCGGTGAGCGCGGTCGCCACCCCGACGGCCAGCGCCTCCAGGTTGGATCCGCTCAGCGGCCCGTGGTCACGCAGCACGCGGGCCAGGTCGGGGCCGGCGACGTACTCCGTCACCACCCAGAGCGGCTCGCCCTCCAGCCTGGCGTCCAGGACCGGCGCGGTGCAGAACCGGCTGACCTTGCGCGCCGCGGCCACCTCGTTCCTGAACCTGGCCACGAACTCCCGGTCCGCGGCCAGGTGCGCGTTGATCACCTTGACGGCCACCGGCCCCGACGGCCCCTCGGCGAGGTAGACCGTGCCCATCCCGCCCCTGCCCAGGCGGCCGGCGATGCGGTAGGGGCCGAGCTCGGTCGGATCCCCGCGGTCGAGGCCGAGAACGGGAGGGAGTCCGTATGCCGTCACGCTGGTGATCCTAGATTTGATGGATCACTCAATGAAGTGAAATTTCACTATCAAGGCAGGCTTGTTCGGAAATCGTCAGGCGGACCCGGAGCGACCCCCTCTGGAATATGGTTCTACTGTGTACGCCTACTGGGAGACGGTTCCGACCAGGTGGAAGGACAACGACGTCTACGGCCACGTCAACAACGCCGTCCACTACTCGATGATGGACACGGTGATCAACACCTGGCTGATCAGGACCGCAGGCCTGGACATCCACGGCGGCGACGCCATCGGCCTGTGCGTCGAGTCGCACTGCGTCTACCGGGCCTCGGTGTCCTTCCCCGAGGCCGTCAGGGTCGGGCTGCGGGTCGGCCGCCTGGGCCGCTCCAGCGTCCGGTACGAGCTGGGGCTGTTCCGCGAGGACGGCGAGACGGTCGTGGCGGAGGGCCACTTCGTCCACGTGTTCGTCGACCGGGAGACACGCCGGCCGGCCGGGATCCCCGGGCCGCTCCGCGAGGCCATGGAGAAGCTCGTGGTCGCCGGTTGACCTTCCGGGACGAGCTCGTCGGCCGGACCCTCCCGATCGCCCCTCCCCGGTCGAACCCGTACCCGTCACCTCCCCGGAGGGACGAGAACGCCGGGGTTGAGGACGCCCTCGGGGTCGAGCCGGTCCTTGATCCCGCGCAGGATCTCCACGCCCAGGTCGCCGATCTCGGTCGCGTAGGCCTCCCGGTGGTCGCGGCCGACGCCGTGGTGGTGCGAGACGGTGCCCCCGGCGGCGACGATCGCCTCGTTGACCGACCGCTTGGCCGCCTCCCACTGCCCGACGGGGTCGTCGCCCTGCGCCGTGACGACCGTGAAGTACAGGGAGGCGCCGGTGCCGTACACGTGGGAGATGTGGCACATCACCAGCGGCGAGCCGAGCGAGGCGTGCAGCGAGAGCCGTACGGCGTCGTAGAGGCGGGGCAGGTTGGACCAGAACCCGGCCGTCTCCAGCGTCTCGACGGTCGCCCCGGCGGCGAGCAGCGAGTCGCGCAGGTAGGGCGCGGAGTAGCGCCCGCGGGCCCACGACTCCCCCGGCTCCGTGCCGAGGTGGACGCCGCCGAGGCCCGACAGCACGGCGGCGACCCGCTCCCGCAGCGCGCGCACCTCGGAGAAGCCCTCGTACCCGGCGATCGCCAGGCAGCCCGCGCCGGTCGGCGAGGCGCCGATCTCGCCGGGGCGGGCCAGGCCGACCATGGTCTCGGTCTCGTCGGACAGGCGCAGCACGGTGGGCACGACACCCTCCTGGACGAGGTGTCGCAGCGCGGCCGTTCCCTCCGCGAACGACGCGAACCGCCACCCCTCGTAGACCCGCTCGGCGGGCGCGCGCCGGACGCGGAGCCGCAGGGAGGTGATCACGCCGAAGGCGCCCTCGGAGCCGAGGATCACCTGGCGCAGGTCGGGCCCGGCCGCCGACTTGGGCGCCCGGCCGAGTTCCAGGGTGCCGCGCGGAGTGGCCACGGTCATGCCGACCACCATGTCGTCGAAGCGCCCGTACCCGGCCGAGGCCTGGCCGCTGGAGCGGGCCGCGGCGAAGCCCCCCAGTGTGGCGTATTCGAACGACTGCGGGAAGTGACCTAGGGTGAATCCGTGCCCGGCCAGAAGCCGCTCGGCCTCCGGGGCCCGCAGTCCCGGCTCCATCTCGGCGACCATCGACTCCGCGTCGACGGCGACCAGCCGGTCCAGCCTGGCCAGGTCCAGCGCGACGACACCGGCGAAGCCCCGCCGGTCCGCGACCAGGCCGCCGACCACGGAGGTCCCGCCACCGAACGGGACCACCGCGACCCGGTGCGCGGCGCAGGCCGCCAGCACCTCCAGCACCTCCCGGTGGGAACCGGGCAGCACCACGGCGTCGGGCGCGTCGGAGCCGTCTCCGGCGCGCATGCGCATCAAGTCGGGGGTGGACTTGCCCCGGGTGTGCCGGACGCGGGCCTCGTCGTCGGAGCGCACGTGGCCGGCGCCGACGACGCCGCGCAGCTCCGCCAGGACGGGCGGGGAGAGGGTCACGGCGGGCAGCCGCACCTCGCCGAGCTCGGCGGCCCGGTCCTGCCGCGGGCGCACGCCCAGCACGTCCTGGAGCAGTTTTCTGACCGGTTCCGGCAGGTCGGCGGCCTTGCCGGGGTCACCCCAGCCGGACCAGAGCATGGGATCTGCAGCACTCGTCGGATTTTCCACCCTTACACTGTGACATATGACGTCTATTCGTCACAATGCAGACGCAGAGCGCACCGACCGGGTTCTGGACGCCGCCCGGGAGACGGTCCTCGCGGTGGGGGTGCGGCGCACCACGCTCACCGACGTGGCGCGCAGGGCCGGGCTCTCCCGCATGACGATCTACCGCCGCTGGCCCGACGTGCGCACCCTCGTCGCCGACCTGATGACCCGCGAGTGGGTGCGCGTCGCGGACCGGTTCGCGACCGAGGACCCGGTCGCCTCGTCGGTGGCGGTGGTGCGGGCGCTGCGCGGCCACCCGCTCTGGCGGAAGATCGTCGAGGTCGACCCGGAGCTGCTCCTGCCCTACCTGCTCGACCGCAGGGGCGCCAGCCACGAGGCCATGCTCACGCTCGTCGAGGCCGCGATCGTCCGGGGCCAGCGGGAGGGCGCCGTGCGCCCCGGTGACCCGGCGAGACTGTCCAGGGCCGTGCTGCTGACCGCCCAGTCGTTCCTGATCTCGGGCCCGACCATGCTCGGCCCGGTCGGCCTGGACGACCTGGACGACCTGGACGCCGAGCTCACCACGCTCCTGGAAAGGTATCTGCGACCGTGAACTCCTCCCTCAACGCCGCCCGCCGCGAACGCGAGCTGGCCGAGGTGCGCGACCTCGTGGTGGACGTGCTGGTGGTGGGTCTGGGCGCCACCGGCGCCGGGGTCGCGCTCGACGCGGCCTCCCGGGGCCTTTCCGTGGCCGCGATCGACGCCCACGACATGGCCTTCGGGACCTCCCGGTGGAGTTCCAAGATGATCCACGGCGGGCTCCGCTACCTGGCCAAAGGGCAGGTCGGGGTGGCGTACGAGAGCGCGGTGGAGCGCGGCCACCTGCTCGGGCGCACCGCGCCGCACCTGGTCAGGGCCCACCCCTACCTGCTGCCGCTGGTCCCTGAGGTCTCCCGCCGTCACGCGGCACTGGTGATGACCGGGTACCGCGCCGGCGAGGGGTTGCGCATCGCCGCGCGCACGCCGCGTCACCTCCTGCCCGGCCCCTCGCGGATCTCCGCCGCGCAGGCCCTCGCCCTCGCCTCGCCGCTGACCTCGCGAGGACTGCGCGGCGCCCTGCTGTCGTGGGACGGGCGGCTGGCCGACGACGCCCGCCTGGTGGTCACCGTGGCCAGGACGGCCGCCGCCCAGGGGGCGAGGATACTGACGCGCTGCCGGGCGCTGGAGCTGTCCGGCGACGGCGCGCTGGTCCGCGACGAGCTCGGCGGGGACACCTTCACGATCCGGGCCAGGACGGTGGTCAACGCCACCGGCGTCTGGGCCGCCGGGCTGCACCCGGGCATCCGGCTGCGCCCCTCGCGCGGCACCCACCTGGTGCTGCGGCCCGAGACGCTGCCGGGCCTGGCCGCGGGACTGCACGTGCCGATTCCCGGGGAGAGCAATCGCTTCGCCCTGGTTCTCCCCCAGCCCGACGGACGGGTCCACGTCGGCCTCACCGACGAGCCGGTGGACGGCCCCGTCCCGGACGTCCCCCCGGTGCCGGAGGAGGACGTGACCTTCCTGCTGGCCGTCCTGAACTCCGTACTGGAGGAGCCGGTCCGGCGCGAGGACGTCGCCGGGACCTACGCGGGGCTGCGGCCCCTGCTCGCCGCCGACGGCCGCACCGCCGACCTGTCCAGGAGGCACGCGCTGCTGACCACGCCGGACGGGATGGTGACGATCGTGGGCGGCAAGCTGACCACGTACCGGCGGATGGCCGAGGACGCGGTCGACCGGGCCGTGTCGCTGGGCCGGCTCGACGCGGGACGCAGCCGCACGGCGGAACTGCCCCTGGTCGGGGCCGTCCCGGCGGACGGCCCCGAGGGCGCGGGCGGCACGAACGGCGCGGGCGGAACGAAGAGCGGGAAGGGCGCGGACGGCGAGAAGGTCCGGGAGCCGGATCGGCTGCTGGAGCGGTACGGGAGCGAGGCGGGCGCCGTACGGGCCCTGATGGCGCAGGAGCCCTGGCTGGCCGAGTCCGGGCCGACGGGGGTCACCGGGGCCGAGCTCGTCTGGGCGGTCAGGCACGAGGGCGCCCTGGACGTGGACGATCTCCTCGACCGGCGGACCAGGATCGGCCTCGTCCCGCAGGACCGCGCCGCGGCCCTTCCCCTGGCACGCGCCGCGCTGGCCTACTGACGCCCGCGCCCGTCCACCGGCGCCCGGGAGGCCGCCGAGCCCACGGGGATCCCTCCCCGCGGGCTTCCTCCGCGCTCTCCCGCGAACACCCGCCTCCCGCAGGCACACGGCCGCCTCCCGCGGACGCCGGCTGCCTTCTGCGTACTCCCCGCGGCGGGCGCATCGCCTTTACATCCCTGTGATCGTTTTACTCTTCGCCACGTCGATCAGGCTGTTAGGTTAGTCTTACCTAAGTCAGAGCGAGGAGAGAGCGTGAGCGCGGGGAGTGTCGTGAGCAGGGCGGATACGACGGTCAAGGGGTGCGCGCACCCACCGGGCTGTCACACCGGCGAGCTGCCGGTCCACGCCAGCGCGACCGTCGGAGCCCGTTTCTGGCTGCTCATCGAGCACTCCGGCCCCTGGGCCTCCCACCTGGAGGACTGCAGCCTCCCCGAGGATGTCCACATCCTTATCAAACGCGCCACGCGGCTCGGCATCCGGCCCCAGCTGATCCGTCGTCCCGGACGCAGGAACCTCGAGGAAACCGGCATCCACGTCATGGTCGCCGACTCCGGGTCCGCCGAGCCATGGATCGCCGAAGGCGTCATCGCAGATCCGGACGATCTTAACCTTGACAGCGTGGTGGCCGGAGTGGTCCCGGAGTCCTGCATACTTGTGAGTGAGCCGGTTTTTCTGGTCTGCACGCATGCCAAGCGCAACGCGTGCTGCGCCCGCATTGGACTACCCCTAGCTCGGTCCTTGGCAAAAACGTTGCCGGACACAGTATGGGAAACATCACATGTTGGCGGCGATCGATACGCCGCCAACCTCGTGTGCTTGCCACACGGGCTTTACTACGGCAGCATGTCTCAGGCTGCTGCGATCGCGGCAGCCGACGCGTACCGGTCCGGCGAGGTCATCCTCGACCGTTTCCGGGGACGCGCAGGCATCCCTGAGCCACTGCAGGCCGCTGAGCATTTCATCCGCATTCATACGGGTGATCTCTCGGTTGGCGGAGTGGCCGTGGAATCCTCCAGGTTGGACGGCGCCGTCACCGAGGCATTTGTGCGCGGTAGTGGCGCTCGTTTTCGGGTAGTGGTTGAGCCCATGACGCTGACAACGCCATGCGGTACGGCTTGCGCCGATACGATCACTACCTACCGGCTGGTCACGCTGGACAGGCTCACCCCTGTGCGGTACGCCACGTCCGCTCTGACCTGACCTGAGGGAACATCACGGCCAATCCAGGCGTTGGACCCAGGGACGTCACAAGCGTCCAATGCGGCATTAACCAGAAATACCTCTCACTATAAGGTGGTTTTCTCATGTCTCAGGTACGTCGGCAGACCGCCCGGCCTCGGCCCAGCTGGGGCTGGCAGGATGACGCCGCGTGCCGGGGCGAGGACCTCGTGCTCTTCTTCGGCCCCGACGGCGAGCGCCAGCCCGAGCGTGACATCCGTGAGCGTAAGGCCAAGGCGATCTGCGCCCAGTGCCCCGTTCGCGCAGAGTGCCTGGACTACGCGCTTTCCCGTCCGGAGAAGTACGGCACCTGGGGCGGTCTGAACGAGGACGAGCGCGCCTCCGAGCGTCGCCGTCGTATGCGCCGCGCCGCCAGCGCCGGCATCAGTGCCGTCGCCTGAGCAGTACCTCCACCCGGCTTCCCCCGCACGTGTGATCTCGCGCACCCCCTGCGAGATCACACGTTGTCGTGTCGGGCCCCGCTCGTGCGGCCCCTAGGACGGGTGACCGCACGGCGGGTTTTCCCCTCGGCTCAGGGCCGGTTACGGCCCGTCTTCCGCATCTCCTTGTGGATGACCTTCCACTTGTTCTGCAGCTCCTTGCGGAGCCGCGCGTCACTCCTGGACGCCATCCACGCGGCCTCCCTCTGGAGCTTGTTCCAGCTTTCCAGCCGCCGCTCGGGAAGCGTGCCGTCCTCGATCGCGGCGATCACGGCGCAGCCCGGCTCGCTGTCGTGGCGGCAGTCGCCGAACCGGCACCGCTCGGCGAGCTCCTCCAGGTCCGAGAAGACCATGTCCACGCCCTCGCCCATGTCGTACAGGCCGACGCGGCGGATGCCCGGGGTGTCGATGATGAGCCCGCCCCCCGCGAGCGGGATGAGCTCGCGGTGCACGGTGGTGTGACGGCCCCGGCCGTCACCGGCCCTGACCTGCTGGGTCTCCATGACCCCCTCCCCCGCCAGGGCGTTGACGAGCGTCGACTTGCCCGCCCCCGAGGCGCCGAGCACCACCGCGGTGCGCGTGCCCCCCAGGTATCCGCGGACGATGTCGACGCCCTCGCCCGTGACGGAGCAGATCGGGTGCACGTCCACACCCGGCGCCGCCGAGGCGACCTCGTCCATCAGGAAGTCGAGGCCCTCGCCGATCAGGTCGGACTTGGTGACGAGCACCACGGGACGGCCACCGCTCTCCCAGGCGAGCGCGAGCAGCCGCTCGATCCTGCCCAGGTCGGCGGTGTCGGTGGCGTGCAGGGCGGGCTCGGCGACGAACACGACGTCGACGTTGGCGGCGAGCACCTGGCCCTGGGAGTCCCCGGAGAGCCCGCCCCTGGAGACCCTGGCGACGCCGCCGCGCACGAACGCGGTGCGCCGGGGCAGCAGCGCCTCCAGCTCGAAGCGGCCCTCGGCCAGGCGGCGGAGCCCGGCCCAGTCGCCGACGCAGGGCAGGGCCACGGGATCGGCGGCGGCGTCGCGCCGCACCCTGGCGCCGTAGTCGGCCCGGAGATGACCGGAGGCCGTCAGCACCTCGGCGGCACCGCGATCGACGCGGGACACCCGGGCGGGGATCAGGCCCTCGGGAAGCTCGGCGGCGAAGGAGTCGTTCCAGCCGAGCGCGGTGAGAACGGATGAAGAAGAGACGATTGGCGAAGACAACGTAAGCACCCTTGTGGAAGGCCGGGTGCCCTGTCGCGAATCGGCTAGGCGGGCACCCGGAGGTTGACGGACGGCAGGCTCACCAGAACAACCCGCATAGTCCCCACCTCCTGTCGCCTCGTGGCCGCGCGTCTCTCGAACGGCGTCTTCGGGAGAACCTTAGCGCAGTGCCACCCCTGTGGCGCAAACACATTTGGCGCGCCTCCCACGGCCGAGGCCCGGAAATCCCGGGCGCCGCCGGCGCCCGGCGCGCTCCGCCCCGGTGCCGCGCGGCGGGTTCCGTCCCCGGGGTGGACCTTCCGGCCGCCACGGCGCCCGGCGACGCGAGAACGCCCGGCCGGGGAGTCCCCGGCCGGGCGTCTCGTCCTGCTCGTCCCGCTCGTCCCGCTCGTCCTGCTCGTCCCGCTCGACGTGGTCGATCGGCGCGTCACGGCGCCCCGGAGACCTCGCGAACCGCGAAGGTCATCAGAACGGCGGTCCGGACGCCACGGGCACGGTCACAGACCGGGGGCGGGGAAGTGGGAGGTGAGCTCCCTGACCTCGCCGTGGACGCGGGTGATCACGTGCTTGGCCTCTTCCTCGTCCTTGGCCAGCGCGGTGACGACCTGGTCGATCCAGGCACCGATCTGCCGCATCTCCGCGACGCCCATGCCCCGGCTGGTCACGCCCGCGGTGCCGATACGGATGCCCGAGGGGTCGAACGGCTTGCGCGTGTCGAAGGGCACGCTGTTGTAGTTGGTCTCCAGCCCGGCCTTGTCCAGGGCCTGGGCGGCGGGCTTGCCGCCGATGCCCTTGGGGGTGAGGTCGAACAGGATGAGGTGGTTGTCGGTGCCCCCGGAGACCAGGTCGAAGCCCCGGCCCAGAAGCTCCTCGGCCAGCGCCTGCGCGTTCAGGACGACCTGGCGGGCGTAGTCCTTGAAGTCGTCGGTCGACGCCTCCTTGAGCGCCACCGCGATGGCCGCGGTGGTGTGGTTGTGCGGCCCGCCCTGCAGGCCGGGGAAGACGGCCTTGTTGAGGGCGGTGGCGTGCTCGTCGGAGGTGGCCATGAGCATGGCGCCCCGGGGACCGCGCAGGGTCTTGTGGGTGGTGGTGGAGATGACGTCCGCGTGGCCGACAGGCGAGGGGTGGGCGCCGCCGGCCACCAGGCCCGCGATGTGCGCGATGTCGGCGGCGAGCACGGCCCCGACCTCGCGGGCGATCTCGGCGAAGGCCGGGAAGTCGATCGTGCGCGGGACCGCGGTGCCACCGCAGAAGATCAGCTTGGGACGCTCGCGGAGGGCGATCTCGCGTACCTCGTCCATGTCCACGCGGCCGGTGTCCTGCCGCACGCCGTAGCGGACCGGGTTGAACCACTTGCCGGTGGCCGAGACCGACCAGCCGTGGGTCAGGTGACCGCCGAACGGCAGGCCCATGCCCATCACGGTCTCGCCCGGCTTCAGGAAGGCCAGGTAGATGGCGAGGTTGGCGGGCGAGCCCGAGTAGGGCTGCACGTTGGCGTGGTTCACCCCGAACAGGGCCTTGGCCCTGTCGATGGCGAGGGTCTCGACCTGGTCGATGACCTGCTGGCCCTCGTAGTAACGCTTGCCGGCGTAGCCCTCGGAGTACTTGTTGGTCAGGACGGTGCCCGTGGCCTCGAGGACGGCCTTGGAGACGTAGTTCTCCGAGGCGATCAGCTTGACGGTGTCGGACTGCCGCCGCTCCTCGGCCCTGATGAGCTCGGCGATCTGCGGATCCACGCTGGAAAGAGCGCTCATGCGCCTTCACTCCCCTGTCATCGTCGACATCGCGCGAAGACCCAGGCGCTCGGCCTCCTCGCCCTTTCGCTCCCCGGTGGTCTCTCCCACCCTATGCGCCAGTCGCGGTTTAGACGATAGCGGACTGGGCTCCGCGCCCGGCGCGACCTGCGCCCTCGACAGGCCAGAGCCGGTCGACCTCGGCGTTGAGCGTGGCGCCGATGAGCACGGCCAGCGCGGTGATGTAGAGCCACAGCAGCACGGCGATGGGGGCGGCGAGCGAGCCGTAGATGGAGACCGGCGAGAACCAGGCGGCGAGGACCGCGCGTAGCACGGCCGCGCAGACGATCCAGATGACGAGCGCGAGCAACGCCCCGGGCAGCTCGCGCCACCAGCGCGTGCGTACGGGCACGCTCACGTGGTAGAGCAGGGTAAGGAAGATCACCGAACCGATGATCACCACCGGCCAGTAGAGGATGTCGACCAGCACGGTGTAGTCGGCCGGCAGGGCCCCGCGCAGCGCGGCCGGGCCGAGGACGAGCACGGGCATGACCACCAGCCCGATCAGCAGGCCCGCGAGATAGAACCCGAAGGACATCAGGCGGGTGCGGATGATGCCGCGCTCCTCGCCGAGGCCGTAGGCGACCGAGATCAGGTCGACGTAGACGAACAGCGCCCGCGAGCCCGACCAGAGCGCGAGCAGGAAGCCCAGGGAGATCAGCGAGACCTGGTTCTCGGGCTTCAGCACGTCCTGGAGAAGGGGGGTGACGACGGTGTCCACGGCGCTGTCGGTGAACAGCAGGTGGGCCTGCTGGTCGATCCAGACGCTGACGTTCTTGACCGTCTCGGGGCCGAACACCCGGGTCAGCTGGCCGAGCACGCCGATCAGGCCGAGCATGAACGGCGGCAGCGACAGCAGCGCGAAGAAGGCCGCCTCGCCCGCCAGGCCGGTGACGCGATAGGTGATGCCCGCGTTCGTGGTGGCGACGATCAGGGTCCACACGTCGGTGCCGCGGATCCACGCGCGCAACGCCCGCAACCTGGCCCAGACGTCCGTACCGCGGATCCACGCGATCCCGGCGCGCCAGCGAACCCCGGGCCCGCGCGGAGGGCGCCGCTCGGGCCCGGGCCGATGGGCCGGGGCATCAGTGGACGTCATGCCACACAACGGTATTCCTAGCCGCGCTTGATCACGAGTCGGGCGGGCAACGATCCAATCTCACGCACCTGCCCGCGCCGCCTGGGGCGAAACCTACCCGTGGTGGAACGCCCCGGCGTCGCCGGCGTCGACGATGCGCGCGCCCAGCGGCAGCGGGGAGACCGGGATCGGCTTGAGGCCGGCCGGGCCCAGCGGGATGCCGATGATCGGCAGGAAGAGCCGGATCACCCGAGTGGGGCCCGCCCCTTGCCCGGCGGCCCGGCGAAGGCCTGGGCGACCGCGGTCCACGTCCGGGCGGTCTCGCCGCGCACCAGCAGGGACGTGTCGGCGAGGTGGCGGCGCTGGACCACCAGGAGGCAGAAGTCGAGCATGGGCCCGCGGACCACGTCGGCGGCGGCCGGGGGCCCGGCCTCCCACGGCGACCCGTCGGGCATGGTCAGCTCCACCCGCACCGGGCGCGACGGCGGCTCCAGGCCGCGCACCGCGAAGCCGTACGGCATCGCGCGCACCCCGAGCGTCGCCACGTGCCTGAGCCTGGCGGTCGGCACGCGCTCGACACCGAGCGCGTCCGCCACGTCCTGCCCGTGGGCCCAGGTCTCCATCAGGCGCGCCGTGACGAAGGACGCGGCCGACATCTCCGGCCCGTACCAGGGCAGCCTGGCACCGGCGTCCAGCCGGGCGAAGGCCTCCAGGCAGCGGGCCCTCGCCTCGCGGAACCACTCGTGGAGCCGGGCGGCGGTCAGCCCGCGCGAGGCGGCGGCGAGTTCGTCCACCGCGGAGTCCCCGCGGGCGAGGAACGCGGGCAGGGCGGCGCGGAACGCCTCGGGATCGACGGCGGAGAGGGAAGCGGCGTCGTCGAACCAGGCGAGATGGCCGACCTGGTCCCGGACCGCCCAGCCCTCGGCCGGGGTGGGCAGTTCCCACTCGCCGGGGCCGAGGCCTCCGATCATGGTGTCGAACTCGGCCGTCTCGGCGCGCAGATCCGCCAGCAGCTCGTCCATCAGCCCCATGACGCCTCCCTGTCTCGACCCGGACAAGGATAACCGAGTAATATTCTGGAAGGAACAGCGCAGAATGGACCCATGATCTGCGAGGACTGCACGTGATCTGCGAAGACTGCAAGGAGCGGCGGCACGAGAAGTGCCGGGGAGGTTCGTGGTGCGACTGCCAGCACCAGCCCGCTCCCGAGCCCAGGGAGTCGGCGCTGGACTGGCCGCGCCAGGGATGACCCACGACCCGGCCCGCGGAACGTCCGGTCTCCCCGCCGGGCCGGTGTCCCCGCCGGACCGGTCTCCTCACTGGACCGGTGTCCCCTCTGGACCGGTCTCCTCCCCGGGCTGACGTCCGCGCCGGACCGGTTCCCCTGCCGGGCCGGCGCTCAGCGCGGGCCGGCACCCCCGCACTCCGGACGCTCCCGGCCCCCGTGCTCCGGCGCGGGTCCGGATCCCTACGCCCGCGACCGGACGTCCACGTTCCCGTCCAGATAGTGGAACTGACATTGGACATCCACGACGCCCGGGGTATCGTCGTATACATGCCAGCGGACCCGTTGCTCGTCGTGCGACGCCACGTCGACCTCCTGCGTGTCCACAGTGCCATCTGTTGTGACGTCCGTTAACCGTCGCCCCCTGCTGATTTCACCCAGCTCGGCCGCGTAACAGGCGTCCTCTTCTGAGTAATCAACCCCCGCACTCGACGATGAGGCGGGAGGTGCCGCCGGTGCGCGTCCGGAA
The DNA here is from genome assembly GCF_052983175.1 of Streptosporangium sp. G12. Taxonomy (NCBI): domain Bacteria; kingdom Bacillati; phylum Actinomycetota; class Actinomycetes; order Streptosporangiales; family Streptosporangiaceae; genus Streptosporangium; species Streptosporangium sp. G12. The sequence goes on from NZ_JBRIQO010000012.1 coordinate 142,729, forward strand.
ATCATTCCATCGAGCCACAATAAGGACGCGCACATGACGACCCCAGCCCGGTCGGCGAATCGACATCACAAGCGCCCGCGCGGCGAAGGTCAGTGGGCTCTCGGCTACCGCGAGCCCCTGAACAAGAACGAGGAGAACAAGAAGAACGACGACGGCCTCAACGTCCGTCAACGGATCATCGACGTCTACTCCAAGCGCGGCTTCGACTCCATCGACCCCGCCGACCTGCGCGGCCGGATGCGCTGGTTCGGCCTCTACACCCAGCGCAAGCCCGGGATCGACGGCGGCAAGACCGCGATCCTGGAGCCGGAGGAGCTCGACGACCGCTACTTCATGCTCCGCGTCAGGATCGACGGCGGCCGGCTCAACCTGGCCCAGCTGCGCGTCATCGCCGACATCTCCAACCTCTACGGCCGCGGCACCGCCGACGTCACCGACCGGCAGAACATCCAGCTGCACTGGATCGAGATCGAGGCCGTCCCCGACATCTGGGAGCGCCTGGAGTCGGTGGGCCTGTCCACCACCGAGGCCTGCGGCGACACCCCGCGGGTGATCCTGGGCTGCCCGCTGGCCGGGATCGACACCGACGAGGTCATCGACGGTTCCGCGCTGGTCCAGGAGATCCACGACACCTACATCGGCGACCCGGCCTTCTCCAACCTGCCGCGCAAGTTCAAGTCCGCGGTGAGCGGGTGCCCGGCGCACTGCACCGTGCACGAGATCAACGACGTGGCGTTCGTGGGCGTCGTGAACGAGAGCGGCGAGCGCGGCTTCGACCTGTGGGTGGGCGGCGGCCTGTCCACCAACCCGATGCTGGGCAAGCGGCTCGGCGTCTTCCTCACCCCGGAGCAGGTAGCCCCCGCCTACGGCGGCGTGATCGGCATCTTCCGCGACTACGGCTACCGCCGGCTGCGCCACCGGGCCAGGATCAAGTTCCTGATCAACGACTGGGGTGTCGAGAAGTTCCGCGACATCCTGGAGAAGGAATACCTGGGATACACCCTGCCCGACGGCCCGGCGCCCGAGCCGCCGCGCGGCGGCCGCAGGGACCACGTGGGCGTCTTCCCGCAGAAGGACGGCAACTTCTACGTCGGCTTCGCCCCGAAGGTCGGCCGCCTCGACGGCGACAAGCTGCACCTGATCGCCGACATCGCCGAGCGGCACGGCTCCGACCGGGTGCACACCACGGTCGAGCAGAAGATGGTCATCCTCGACGTGGCGCCCGACAGGGTCGACAGCCTCGTCGCCGAGCTGGAGGCGGGCGACCTGCGGGTCAACCCCTCCACCTTCCGCCGCCAGACCATGGCGTGCACCGGGATCGAGTTCTGCAAGCTGGCCATCGTCGAGACCAAGGTCACCGCGGCCGACCTGATCGACGAGCTGGAGCAGCGGCTGCCCGACTTCAAGAGCCCGCTGACCATCAACGTCAACGGCTGCCCCAACTCCTGCGCCCGCATCCAGGTCGCCGACATCGGTCTCAAGGGCCAGCTCGTCGTCAACGACAAGGGCGAGCAGGTCGAGGGCTTCCAGATCCACCTGGGCGGCTCGCTGGGCGTCAACCCCGGCTTCGGCCGCAAGGTCCGCGGCCTGAAGGCCACCTCCGAGGAGCTTCCCGACTACGTGGAGCGCGTGCTCCGCAACTTCGAGAAGCAGAAGGACGAGGAGGAGACCTTCTCCGACTGGGTGCAGCGCGCCGACGAGACGGACCTGAAGTGAACGGCCGGTACGCCGTCCTCCCGGGAACGGGCCGGACGAACCAGACGAGCCGGACGCGCACCGGGACGAGGAGGAGCGGATGAGCGAGCGAGCCGTTCCCTTCCACTGCCCGTACTGCGGCGAGGAAGACCTGGAGCCCTACGAGGGCGACGGCGGCTGGTACTGCCGGTCGTGCGTGCGCGCCTTCAAATTGAAGTTTCTCGGAATCGGGGTGCGCTCGTGACGCGCGGCGAATCCGGCGCGGCGAACGCGATGACCGCGGTGACCTCTCCGGCCGGCGAGGTCACCGCGGTCCGCACGGCCCGCACGGTGGATCCGGCCGGACCCCGGCCGGATCCCGGCACGACGACGAGCGCAGTGGTCCGCGCGGCACGATCTGCCCGCGCGGCGAACGAGGATTGGGTGAGCGAGCGATGACACTGGTGGACATCGAAGTCGGATTACGTCAGCAGCGGGGGACGCTCGATCTGCAGGAGATCGTCGAGTCCGCGGCGCGGTTCCTCGAGGACGCCTCGGCCCTCGAGATCATCCGCTGGGCGGCGGCGACCTTCGGCGACCGGCTCTGCCTGACCGCCTCGATGAGCGACGCCCTGCTGATCGACCTGGTCAGCCGGGTCAAGCCGGGCGTGGACGTGCTGTTCATCGACACCGGTTACCACTTCGCCGAGACGATCGGCACCCGTGACGCCGTCCAGCAGGTCTACGACGTGAACGTGATCGACGTGAAGCCGTCCCGCACGGTGGCCGAGCAGGAGCGCGACCTGGGTCCGCGCCTGTTCGGGCGCAACCCCGACCTGTGCTGCTACCTGCGCAAGGTCGAGCCGCTCAACCGCGCCCTCGAACCGTACCTCGCCTGGGTCTCCGGCATCCGCCGCGATGAGGCCGTCACCCGCGCCGGCGTCAAGGTCGTCGAGTGGGACGCCAAGCGCCAGATGGTCAAGATCAACCCGATCGCCCGGTGGACGCAGGAGGACGTCGACAACTACATGGCCGACAACGGGGTGCTGATCAACCCGCTGCACTACGACAACTACCCCTCGATCGGCTGCGCCCCCTGCACCCGCCAGGTCGCCCCGGGAGAGGACCCGCGCAGCGGTCGCTGGGCGGGCATGGGCAAGACCGAGTGCGGGCTGCACGTATGACGTGGCGTGCCCCCGGCGCCGCTGTCGGGACACCGCTGGTCGCGGTGGCGCACGGGTCCCGTGACCCGCGCGCCGCGGCGACGGTGGAGGACCTGCTCGACCTGGTACGGGGTGCGCGGCCCGAGCTTCTCGTACGCACCGCCTACCTCGACCACGCCTCCCCGACGCTTCCCATGGCGCTGTCGGGGCTGGCCGAGGCTGCGGTGCTGCCGCTGCTGCTCACAGAGGCCTACCACAGCCGGGTCGACATCCCCGGCGCGCTGGCCGAGGCGACGGCCCGCAGGCCCCTGCTGCGCGTGCACGCGGGCGCCACGCTGGGCCCGCACCCGCTGCTGGTCACCGCGCTGGAGCGGCGCCTGGCCGAGGCGGGCGTGGAGCCGGGCGAGCCCGGCACCGCCGTGGTGCTGGTCTCGGCCGGTTCCAGCGACCGGCGGGCCAACGCGACGGTCGCCGGGATCGCCGGGGACTGGGCGAGGGCGCGCGGCTGGCGGTCGGTGACCGCCGCCTACGCCTCGGCCGCCGGCCCCACCCCCGAGGAGGCCGTGCTGCGCCTGCGACGCTCGGGAGCCTCGCGGATCGTGGTCGCCCCCTACCTGCTCGCCCCCGGCCACTTCGCCGACAAGATCCGCCGCGAGACCCTGGCCGCGGGCGCCGACGCCGTCGCCGACGTGCTGGGCGCCGCCCCCGAGGTCGCCGCGGTGCTGCTCGAACGCTACGAGCGGGCCACGCGCCGGCATCCTGTGCTCGCCACGGCCTGAACGCCGGCGGGGGCGGAGCCGCGCGGATCTCAGGGACCGCCCGGCGGTGTGGTTCCGCCCTCGCAGGTCAGGCGGACCATCTCTCCGGTGCGCGGATCCAGCTGGCGTACGTTGTCCCGGCAGACCGAGGGGATCATCTCCCGCACCGAGAGCGCCCAATCGAGAGGGAAGGACTTCGCTTCGGCGAGTTGCTCCTCCCATCCCTCGAAGAAGCCGTCCATCTCCTCGACGAGTTCACCGGCCGTCCGGCCGGCCCTGTCGACCTCGCCGGGCAGTACGACCGCGGACACGAACCGCCCCCCGGCCAGGCGATCCCCACCTCGGATCGCCTGGCCGCCCGGGGTCTCCCTGAAGATCGTCATGGGGTATCCGTCGGGACCGGTTCCGCAGAGGTGCCGTCGGGGAGGGCCGTCGCCGATCCAGACGATCGCTCGCCGCAGCGGCCCGGAGCAGTGGACGGTCACCCCCAGCAGCTCGCTCCCGGATTCGATCCGGAGTCTCTCGCGCGTCCCGCCGGTCCTGTAGCCGCCGCTCGCGACCTCGTCCCCGGGGTATGGTCCGCCCAGCGGCTGTGACGTCGTCGGGACGGTGGGGGACGGTCTGGCCATGACGCCGGTCCAGACGTCCAGGTCGTCCGTGACGCCGCCCGCGGGTGTGTTGAGGGCCACCGCGACCGCGCCGCCCGCCACCCAGCGGCGGCGACGCCTGATCGCGCGGACGCGCCGGTGGACGCCGGCGACGATCACGGCCCGCTGCCTGCCGGGAAGTCCGGCCAGGACCTGCCGGACCGCCTCTCGCGTCACCACGGCGTCCACCGTGTCGCCGTCCGGCGCCTCGGGGAGGACCGCGCTCGGCACCTCTCCGCGCCACCTGCGCCGCCACCAGGTGGCGTGGGTGTTGACCAGGATGCGGTAGACGTACGGGTCCGGATCGTCGCCCACCCTCCGCCAGGCGAGCCACGCCTTGGCCAGGGCCGTCTGCAACAGGTCCTCCGCCGTGCCCCGGTCGCGGCACAGCAGGTATGCGGCCCGTAACAGGCGGGCCGAGCGCTGCTCCACGTAGTGCTCGAAGTCAGCCCGATCTCGCATCGGGGATCCTCACTGTCGGTGTGTGTCACCGATCACTACGCCTCGGGGATCCTCGGACGTTGCACGTGTCCCGGAGCTCACCCGCCGAAGGCTCGGAGTCCCCGTGCGGGCGGCGAGAGCGGGGCCGCGTTCAGTGGCGGGGCGGCTGCGGGGGCTGGGGCGGCGCCGGAGGCCACGGGTGCGGGTGCCGCGACCACTCCTGGTGGGAGGGGTGGATCTGGTGGGAGCCCGGTCCGACCTGGTAGGGCCCCGACTCGCCGGTGAGCTCGCCGCGCAGCTCGTTCCACTGCTCCCGCCAGGCGGCCCACGCCTTCTTGAGGGGCTTGGCCTTGGCGTCCCCGACCACCTTGACGTCTCCCATGAGGACGTAGGCCCTGACCCTGACGAGCGGCGCGTTCGTGCCCGGGGGCGCCTCGATGACCTGGACCTTCTTGTCCCCCATGACGGCGATGCCGTCGAGCTCGACGTCCACCCCGTCCGGAACGATGATCTTCACGTCGCCCATGACCGCGGTGGCCATGATGTCGACCACTCCCCCGGTGCGGACCTCGGCCTGGCGCAGGTCCAGCACGACGTCGCCCATCACGGCGACGGCGCCCAGCGGCTTGTCGATCCGCCACGAACCGCGCCGCTTGGAGCTGCCCATCACCGCGACGAACCAGCGCCGCGCCTGGCCGCTCCGCTCCGCCGGGGGCGGGGAGTAGGCGGGCGCGGGCACCGGGTGGCCGCCGGGCAGGTCGGAGGTGACCACCGCCAGCTCGGCCTGGGTGCGGGCGGTGTAGGCCGCCTCGGTGCGCTCGGTCAGCTCCCCGAGGGTCAGACGGCCCTCGACGGAGGCGACCCGCAACGACTCCACGGCGGCTTCCCGCTCCGCGTCCGAGACCCGCATTTCCCCGGGATCATTCATAACTCACAACATATCGCGAGTTGGCCCCATAGAGGATCCCTCGGAAGGAGGAAGCCCGATAAACACATCGGATGACGCCTCGTCGCCGGGCGCGAGGCCGGCGTACGGCCGAGCCGGGGAGGCACGCCATATGATCCGGAGGCATGTACCGAGAACTTCTGGACGCGGTGGCGGCCAACGACGCCGAGCGGGCCGAGCGGCTGCTGCAGGGCGGCACGAGCGCCGACCCCGACGGCGCGGAAGAGCCCACCGCCCTTTACCTGGCATCGAACCGGGGCCGCGTGGCCGTCGTGCGCGCGCTGCTGGCCCACGGAGCCGATCCCAACCGGATCAGCGGTGGTGAGGACGGAGGGCTGCCCCTGTCGGCCGCCGCCGCCCTGGACCGTGTCGAGGCCCTGGAGGCGCTGCTGGCCGCCGGTGCCGACGTGTCGGGGCGGGAGGCCGGCGGGTGGACCGCCCTGCTCTGGGCCGCCGCCAACGGACGGGCCGACGCGCTCCACGCGTTGCTCGCCGCCGGGGCGGACCCCGAGGACTCCAACGAGACCGGCGACACCGCGCTCACCCTGGCCACCCGGCGCGGCGCCCTGGGTGTCGTGCAGGCGCTGCTGCAGGCGGGCGCCGAGGCCGACCGGCCCGACGGCGACGGCGACACGCCGCTGTCCATCGCCTACGACTGGCTGGGCACCCAGCTGGAGAGCGCGCTCCTGGAGCAGCTCACCGAGCAGGTCCCCGAGGACTCGCAGTTCGTCGTGGGCCGCAGCAGGGCGAAGGACGGCACCGACCTGGTGACCGTCGCGGCGGTGGGCCCCGACGGGACCCGCCTGGCCGAGCTCACCTGCCAGCGCGGGCACGCGGCCGTCGCCACCCTGCTGGAGGACGCCACGGGCGAGCGGCTGCCGTTCGACGAGCTGGTCGAGCGGGCGATGCCCTACCGGGACATCGACGAGGAGGCCGAGACCTGGTGGACCGTGGCGAGCTCGCTGAGCGGGCGCGGTGACGGGGAGACCTTCGACGCGGCGGCGCGGCTGTGCTCCAACGAGGATCCGCGCAAGCGGGAGTTCGCCGTCGACGTGCTCGCCCAGTTCGGGTTCACCGGCGACGAGAAGCCCTACCTGGAGGAGGCGCTGCCGATCCTGCGCCGGATGGCGGCCACCGAGGGCGACGAGCGGGTGCTGCGCTCGGTGCTCGGCGCGCTCGGCCACCACGCCGACCCGCGCGCCCTGCCCGAGGTGCTGGAGATCATCAACGCCGACGGCTGGACCCGCACGCAGGCCGACCCCGCCGCGCTGGCCGCCGTCCTGCCTCCGGGCGACGCCGAGGGGCTCGCGCTGCTCATCGCCATGACGGAGGACCCCGACGCGGAGGTGCGCGACTGGGCCACCATGGGCCTGGCGGGCCTGTCGGAGGCCCCGCAGGACAGCGAGCGGATCCGCGACGCGCTGGCCGCCAGGCTCGACGACGAGGACCTGAACACGGTCGCCGAGGCCACGCGCGGCCTGGCCACCCGGGGCGACGCGCGGGCCCAGCGGGGCGCCGACCGCGTGCTCGCCGAGAGCGACGAGGACGACGACTACATCCGCGATCTGGTCAAGAACCCCTGACCCGCGAGCCGGCCGCTCCGCACTCGGGCCCGGTCCCCGCCCCGGCGTCGTCGGGGCGCGGACGGGCCCGTCCCGCGTACGCCGGGGTGAACTTCCGGAGGCCGGTGTCCAACTATGGACGAAAATCGGATATAGACCCCAATAAAGGGCGCTCCCCCTCCGGAAGGGTGTTGAGATAGGCACAGAAGCCGGCGACGAGCCGGATGATTCACCGGAGGCCGCACGTGACCCATGACGTCTTCAACCAGGCTCATCCGCTCACCGGGCACGACGTGTCCGCCGACGCCGCCCTGATGGAGGGCGTGGCCCGCGAGGGCGCGGGGTGGGCCACCGGGGAACTGCGCCGGCTCGGCCTCCTCGCCGGTTCCGAGCAGGCCCAGGACTGGGGGCGGCTGGCGAACGAGCACCCGCCCGTCCTGCGTACCCACGACCGGTACGGGCGGCGGATCGACGAGGTGGAGTTCCACCCCGCCTGGCACGAGCTGATGACCGTCGCCGTCGACAACGGCATGCACGCCACCCCGTGGTCGAGCGCCAGGCCGGGCGCGCACGTGGCCCGCGCCGCCAAGTTCTACGTCTGGGGCCAGGTCGAGGCCGGGCACGGCTGCCCGATCTCGATGACCTACGCCTCGATCGCCGCGCTGCGCCACAGCCCGGCGCTCGCCGCGGACTGGGAGCCCCTGCTCGCCGCCCGCAGCTACGACTTCGGGCTGCGCCCGCCGCTCGGCAAGCGCGGCGTGCTCGCCGGGATGGCGATGACCGAGAAGCAGGGCGGCTCCGACGTGCGCGCGGGCACCACCCGCGCCGAACCGCAGGGCGACGGGAGCTACGTCCTGACCGGCCACAAGTGGTTCAACTCCGCCCCGATGTGCGACGTGTTCCTGGTCCTCGCCCAGGCCCCCGGCGGGCTGTCGTGCTTCCTGCTCCCCCGCGTCCTTCCCGACGGGACCCGCAACGCCGTCCATCTGATGCGGCTGAAGGACAAGCTGGGCAACAGGTCCAACGCCAGCGCCGAGGTGGAGTACCACGGCGCGACGGCCTGGCTGGTGGGCGAGGAGGGCCGGGGGCTGCGGACCATCCTGGAGATGGTGAACATGACCCGGCTGGACTGCGTGATCGGCTCCGCGGCCGGCATGAGGTACGGCGTCACGCAGGCCGTCCACCACGCCGGGAACCGCGGCGCGTTCGGCAGGAAGCTCGCCGACCAGCCGCTGATGCGCAACGTCCTGGCCGACCTGGCCCTGGAGTCGGAGGCGGCGACCGTCCTGATGACGCGGCTGGCCGGGGCCACCGACCGGGCCATCGCCGGCGACCAGGCCGAGGCCGCGCTGCGCCGCACCGCGCTGGCCGTGAGCAAGTACTGGGTCTGCAAGCGCGCCCCGGTCCACGCGGCGGAGGCGCTGGAGTGCCTGGGGGGCAACGGCTACGTCGAGGAGTCCCAGATGCCGCGGTTGTTCCGCGAATCGCCGCTGAACGGCATCTGGGAGGGGTCGGGGAACGTCGCGGCGCTGGACGTGCTGCGCGCCCTGGGCCGCGAGCCCGAGGCCCAGGAGGCGTTCTTCGCCGAGGTCGCGCTCGCCGCCGGAGCCGACCGGCACCTGGACGCCGCCGCCGACCGCCTGCGCAAGTCCCTGGACGACACCACCGACCTCGAGATCCGGGCCCGGCGCGTCGCCGAGGACATGGCGCTGGTGCTGCAGGGCTCCCTGCTCGTCCGGCTGGCCCCCGCGGCCGTGGCCGACGCCTTCTGCGTCTCCCGCCTGTCCGGCGACGCGGGCCGCGCCTTCGGCACCCTGCCCACCGGCCTGGACCTGGACGTCCTCGTCGAGCGCGCCTCGTTCTGAACTCCGGCCCTCCGGGTTCCGGCGCAACGGGTGCTCCGGGACACGGCCGGGTCACGGCGCCGAGTAGGGTCGGTCATGGCCAACGGTTCATGATCGAAAGGACAATCGCCATGGCGACGACACGTACCGCGACGACTCAGTGGAAGGGCGCGCTGCTCGACGGTTCGGGCAGCGTCTCCCTCGACTCCTCCGGGGTGGGCACGTTCGACGTGTCCTGGCCCTCGCGCGCCGAGCAGGCCAACGGCAAGACCTCCCCGGAGGAGCTCATCGCGGCCGCCCACTCCTCGTGCTTCTCGATGGCTCTCTCCCACGGGCTGGCCCAGGCCGGCACCCCGCCCCAGACCGTGGAGACGAAGGCGGACGTGACCTTCCAGCCGGGCGAGGGCATCACCGGGATCGTCATCTCGGTCCGCGCCCAGGTTCCCGGCCTGACGGCCGAGCAGTTCCAGGAGGCGGCCGAGACCGCCAAGGCGAACTGCCCGGTGAGCAAGGCCCTCTCGGGCACGACGATCAGCCTCAACGCCGAGCTGCTGAGCTGATCGCGGCCCTGCCTCCGCGATCGGGCTGACCGCGGTCGAACCGTCCCTCCGGGCGCTCACCACGGGTGGGGTGCCCGGAGTGGACGGTCGCCTCGAACCGGTCACCGAGGGTGGCCGGCGGCGGGCCGGCCACGACGCCTTCGCGGCCACGCGTACCCCTCCGGTCACGCGTGGTCGCACGGCGTGCACGGAAAAGGGTAGGTACGGAAAGCACTCCATACCCCGGATACGAAACTCCTCAATACCACCTTAAAGTGACAGGGGCGAGATACAGCCTGCACAAGGGAGCCGGACCAGAGGAGAACGGGGTCACATGCGCGCAGTCTGGCCGGGAGAGTCCTATCCGCTCGGCGCCACCTGGGATGGCGTGGGTGCCAACTTCTCACTGTTCTCCGAGGTAGCGGAGCGTGTCGAACTCTGCCTTTTCGGAGACGACGGCCGTGAGGAGCGTGTCGAGCTGACCGAGGTCGACGGGTTCGTCTGGCACGGCTACGTCCCGGGGATCATGCCGGGGCAGCGGTACGGCTACCGCGTCCACGGCCCCTACAACCCTTCCCAGGGGCACCGGTGCAACCCCTCCAAGCTGCTCCTCGATCCCTACGCCAAGGCCGTCGAGGGTGACCTGAAGTGGAACGAGGCGATGTTCTCGTACCAGTTCACCGATCCCGGCACCCGCAACGACGAGGACACCGCCCCCTTCATGCCGAAGAACGTGGTGATCAATCCGTTCTTCGAGTGGGGCAACGACAGGTCGCCCCGGACCCCGTACCACCAGACCGTGATCTACGAGGCGCACGTGCGCGGGCTCACGATGCGCCATCCCGCGGTGCCCGAGGAGCAGCGCGGCACCTACGCGGGGCTGGGCCACCCGGCGGTCATCGACCACCTGCTGAGCCTGGGCGTCACCGCGGTGGAGCTGATGCCGGTGCACCAGTACGTGCCCGAGCACGCGATGGTCGCCCGGGGGCTGACCAACTACTGGGGCTACAACACGATCGCCTACCTGGCCCCGCACGCCGCCTACTCCGGCTCGGGCCAGCGCGGCGAGCAGGTGCTGGAGTTCAAGGCGATGGTGCGGGCGCTGCACGAGGCGGGGATCGAGGTCATCCTCGACGTGGTCTACAACCACACCGCCGAGGGTGACCACATGGGGCCCACGCTGGGTTTCCGCGGCATCGACAACCGGTCGTACTACCGCCTGCACGACGGCGACCGGCGCTACTACCTCGACTACACCGGCTGCGGGAACTCCCTCAACGTCCGCTCGCCGCACGCCCTCCAGCTGATCATGGACTCGCTGCGCTACTGGGTGCTGGAGATGCACGTGGACGGCTTCAGGTTCGACCTGGCCTCCGCCCTCGCCCGCGAGCTGCACGACGTCGACCGGCTGAGCGCCTTCTTCGACCTGATCCAGCAGGACCCGGTGATCTCCCAGGTGAAGCTGATCGCCGAACCGTGGGACGTGGGGCCCGGCGGCTACCAGGTGGGCAACTTCCCCCCGCTGTGGATGGAGTGGAACGGCAAGTACCGCGACAGCGTGCGCGACTTCTGGCGCGGGAGCGGGTCCGCGCTGCCGGAGTTCGCCTCCCGGCTGACCGGGTCCGCCGACCTGTACGCCATCTCGGGGCGCCGCCCGGTGGCCTCCATCAACTTCGTCACCTGCCACGACGGGTTCACCCTGACCGACCTGGTCTCCTACGACCGCAAGCACAACGAGGCCAACAAGGAGAACAACCGCGACGGCACCGACGACAACCGGTCGTGGAACTGCGGCGCCGAGGGCCCGGTGGAGGACCCGGAGATCGTGAGCCTGCGCCGGCGCCAGCGCCGCAACCTCCTGGTCACCCTGTTCATCTCCCAGGGCGTGCCGATGTTGCTGGCCGGCGACGAGTTCGGCAGGACCCAGCGCGGCAACAACAACGCCTACTGCCAGGACAACGAGATCTCCTGGATCGACTGGTCGCTGGTCAACACCGAGGGGGAGCTCCTCGACTTCGTCAGGGGCCTGTCCAAGCTGCGGCGCGAGCACCCCGTCTTCCAGCGGCGCCGTTTCTTCCACGGCCACAAGGCCGACGACGGGACCCGCGACATCGTCTGGCTCACCCCGGCCGGCGAGGAGATGTCGGCCGGCGACTGGCACACCGGCTACGCCAAGTCGCTGACCGTCTTCCTGAACGGCGACGCCATCACCGAACCGGGCACGCGCGGCGAGCGGATCACGGACGACTCCTTCCTGCTCCTGATCAACGCCCACCACGAGGACATGTCCTTCAACCTTCCCGAGGCGAAGTACGGCAAGCGGTGGCAGCGCGTGCTGGACACCGCGGACGACGGGCCGGCCGAGGCCCCCTTCGCCGAGGAGTCGTGGCCGGCCGAGGCCTCGGTGGAGGTGACCGCGCGCTCGGTGCGGATCCTGCGCTGCGCGCGCCTGTAGAGCGCTTCGAGGCCTCTCGCGCGTCCTGGGATCCTTCTCCCGTGCCCTGAGATCCCTTGGCGGCTTGAGGCCTTTCAGGCGTCTTTCCAGGTCTCCTGGGTGCCCTCGAAGGTCCCTTGGGCGCCCTTGAGGCCTCTCAGGCGCCGGACGCGACCGCGGCGGTGAGCAGGACGAGCACGAAGGTCACCACCCCCACGGCGCCGTGCAGCAGGACGGCGACCATGGGAAAGCGCTGCTCGGCACCGCGGGCGTGGCGGCCACCGCCCAGCCAGCGGGTGAACATCGTGAAGCCCAGCAGCGCGGAGGCCGAGAGCACGCCGAACGACAACCAGGCGAAGAGCGGATCCAGGGTGAGCACGTGGACGACCCAGCAGGCCAGGGCGGAGACCGCCAGGACCGGATGAGCGAAGATCAGCAATGTCGGAAACCGAGTGACCTTGGTCGCCTGCTGGCGCAGCCCTCCCCCGGAGAGCCACAGGTACAGCAGGTAGATCCCGACCATCGCGGTGATCAACCATGTCACGATCGCGACAAGCCCCACACAGCCCTCCCCGTGTCTCCAAGGATGAATCATGTATCGGGAGCCGTCCGAAGTCACTACAAGCCGTCACAACCGTTATCGACCATGCCGGGAAAGCTCACAGACCGCCTTCGTGCGAAGGTAGGGCGATGCGCCTCATCCATCCCGAGACCTCTGCCGAGGTCGACCTCGCGCGGGCCTACGCCTACCCGGCCGGTCCCTGTCTCCGGATCAACATGGTCGCCAGCGCCGACGGCGGGACCTGGCTGAAGGGATTGTCGGGCGAGCTGTCCGGCAGGGGCGACCGCCACGTCTTCTGGGTGCTGCGCGGGCTGGCCGACGTCATCGTGGCCGGGGCGGCGACCGTACGGGCCGAGGGGTACGGCCCGGCGCGGGTCAGGCCGTCGTGGCGAGGGCTGCGCGAGGGCCGCCCGGCCGTCCCCCCGGTGGCGGTGATCACCCGCGGGCTCGACCTCGACCTGTCGGGCCCGCTGTTCGCCGAGGCGGAGCCGTACGCCCGGACGATCGTCATCACCTGCGAGGCCGCGCCCAGGGAGCGTCGCGAGGAGGCCGCCAGGCACGCCGACGTGATCGTGGCCGGGGACGAGCGGGTGGATCCGGCGCTGGCGATGCGGGAGCTCGCCGAGCGCGGCCTGACCCGGGTGCTGTGCGAGGGCGGCCCGAAGGTCAACGCCCAGCTGGCCGCCGCGGACCTGGTCGACGAGCTCTGCCTCACGGTGAGCCCGGTGCTGATCGGCGGGGACGCCGCCAGGGTCCTCGACGGCCCGTCCTCGCTCGCGCGCCTGCGCCTGGCCCACGTCCTGGAGGACGAGGGGTTCCTCTTCACGCGGTACGTCCGGCGGCGCGAGGGGTCGTGACGCCGTTCGTATGGACATCCCGACAAAGAAACGATATATCTCGAATATGCCTCGAACCTCTTCCTCCGGTGACGAACTGCGCGCCTCGCTCGAGGCCCGCCGGCACCTCGGGCCGGAATACGAAGACTCCCTCGTCGAGGGTTTCCTGGAGAAGGTGGACCAGGAGATCGACAAGCGGGTGGACGACCGGCTCGCCGCCCGCGCACGCACGGAGAGCCCCGGGGTCCGCCCCTCCGTGGACGCCGGGCAGCGGCTGGCCCTGGCGATCATCTCCCTCGGGCTCGGGGTGCCGGGGACGATCGCGGTGTCCTACTCCGGCCTGGGCGACTCGCTCCTCGGGTTCATCCTGGTGCTCATGTGGGTCGGGATCGTCAGCGTGAACATGTCGTTCACCCTCGGGCGGCGCCGCCAGGGCTGACCTCCGGCTCCGCCTCCGCCGCCCGCCCGGCTCCCGCGGCCCCCGCCGGGCAGGCGCGTCCGGGAGGCTTCCGCGCACGGCCGGACCCCGTGGCGGGCGAGGAGGCTTCCGCGGCGCCGTCATCGGCGGGGTGAGGCCCCCGGGCACGTACCCGGTCAGGCGTGCGCGGCCGACCAGCCGAGGTGGGGGGCCGCGCGGGCGAGGAGGCCCGGCAGCGCGGGGTGAAGGCCGGTCGGCAGCTCTCCCTCACCGAACCAGGTCAGGTTCCCGATGCGGTCAGGCTCCGACGGCGTGACCTCCCGCGGATCGACCAGCACCGCGAACTGGACGGACACCCAGTGCGTCAGCAGCCCGCCCGAGGTCCGCCTCACGTTGGCCACCCCCACCTGGACCACGTCCAGGGCGGTGGCGCCGAACTCCTCGCCGACCTCGCGCCGGACGCACTCCTCGAAGTCCTCGCCGAACCCGAGCTCGCCCGCCCCCGAGTCCCACACCTCACGGCTGTCCCTCGCCCCGGGACCACGCAGGTGCAGGAGGATCCGGCCCTCGCCGTCGTGACAGACGAAGCTGCAGCTGACCCCGATGTGGGAACGGCCGGCCGGGCGGGGGTCGACGGGGGCCGCATCGTGGTCGTGGTCGTGGTCGCGGTCGCTCAAGGGAGCCCGTCCTGGGTGAGGGGAGGCGCGGGCGTCCGCCCGCCGGTCGGGACCAACCGTAGACCAGCCGAAAACCGGGCCGTCGCGGCGGGACGGGAACCGCCTGAGAACGGGTAGGTCCGCCCCGGAGCCGCCACGGCGGCGGGACCGGGCACTCGACGGGACGGACCGCACAATCACCTGCCGTACCCACCGGTGTCCGGGCGCTGGCGCGCCACCCGGACGGCGGCATTGTGGCCGATCCGCGGTACGCGGACGACCGGCAGATGATTTCACCCCTCAACGGGAAGGTGAACCACCCTCCACACCATTAAAGACGCCAAAACGGTCATCAAAGGATGCTTCGCCTATCAAGATTTTTTCCGGGCGTATCAGCCGGGCGTACGTGCCAGGCGCCCGACGCCGGGACTCGCCCCTCCGCCCGCTTCGGCGACCGCATAGGCTGGTGGAATGGACAAGGTGGTAAAGAGCGACGCCGAATGGCGCGTCCAGCTCTCTCCCGAGGAGTTCCGCGTGCTCCGCCAGGCGGGGACCGAGCGTCCCTTCACCGGCGAGTACGTCGACACCAAGACAGTGGGCGTCTACAGCTGCCGGGCCTGCGGCACCGAACTGTTCCGGTCCGATACCAAATTCGACAGTCATTGCGGCTGGCCCAGCTTCTACGAGCCGTCGAAGTCCGAGGCCGTGACGCTGATCGAGGACCGCTCGATGGGCATGACCCGCGTCGAGGTCAGGTGCGCGACCTGCGACTCGCACCTCGGCCACGTGTTCCACGGCGAGGGCTATGGGACGCCCACCGACGACCGCTACTGCATCAACTCCATCTCGCTGAGGCTGGAGCCCGTCGAGTAGGCTACCGGCTCACCTGTGGAAGGCCCCGCCGGACCGACCTCCGGCGGGGCCTTCCCGCGCTCGGACGGCCGCCTCGCTCCGTCCGGAGGTTAATCGCCTCCAGGAGGGGCAGAGCGAGATGACGCGTAGTGCTCGGACACATCCGTAGCGTGTTCACCTAAGGAGCTCCCGTGCATCTCCGCCACAGATGGGAGATCATCGAGACCATCGGCCGGGTGGTCACCCAGCGCTGCTCGATCTGCGGCAGGACCAGGGTCCGGGTGACCCCGGCGCCCCCCGCGTCGACTATCGCGGACTCGGGTAGGTGAGGCGGCAGTCGGCGTCGTCGGGGCCGAGGACGTTGGCCAGGACCGGGTTGCCGTTCTCCCCGAACTCGGCCTGGACGAAGACGACGGGGCTGGGCATGCCGAGCTCTCCGACGAGATAGTCGACGCCCGCCTCGCAGAGCTTGATCGCCTGCTTCGAGTTGTCCGCCGTCTCCGGCAAGTCTGTATATATCCGCAGATAGCCGCCGACCATGCGGATGTCCTTGATCCGCTTGGTCACCTTACGGCTCTCGAAGTAGGCCACCGCCTTCTTGTCGGTGTGCCTGGAAGGCCCCGACGCCTCGGTCTCCCTGTCCTTCTGGCGTTTCTTCTCGGCCTTGGCCCGCTTCTCGGCCGTCTCCTCGCTCCCCTCACCCTTCCCGTCCACATCGGCGGCGACCACCGTGCCGGCCGCCGGGGCCCCGGGGGGCGCCATGGCGGCCACGCCGCCGGGAACCGGCGCCCGAGCCGTCCCGCCCGCGGGGGCCGCCCCACCGGAGAACCACCCGCTCACCGCGAGGGCCCCCACCGCGAAGGCGACGACGGCCACCGAGACCTCGAGAACGTGCGAGCGAGACTTCTTCCTCCGGCGCCCCCGAGCACGCCGCCTGGATCGTGCCAGACCTTCGCCCCTTTTCACCCTTGGCCTCACATAGACAGGTGATTTTCCCCGAGTATGACAAAGCCAAGGAGCGGTAAAGAGACCTTCACGGGATTATTTTTCGCGGGGTCGTCCCAGGAGACACATCCTTCACCTGGCGGAACTCCCGAACCTCCCAGAACCCGCCGAACCCCCAGAATCCGCGGAGTCCGCGGGACTCACGGCTTTCGCGAGGCTCGCGGAAACCGCGCCTTCGCCGGGCCGGACCCGGCGGTGGCGCGGGAACGCGCGAAGCCTGCGCAGGAAGCCTCAGAGGTGCCGCTTGACGCGGCACAGGCTGAATCCCCGGCCTTCAGGCCGGGGAGCGCGTCAAGGCAGTGCCGCGATCAGCTCGCTCGGGGGCTTGCGGACCCCGGTGTAGAAGGGGATCTCCTCGCGGGTGTGCCGCCGGGCCTCGGCGCCGCGCAGGACGCGCATCAGGTCGACGATGCGGTGCAGCTCGTCGGCCTCGAACGCCAGCATCCACTCGTAGTCGTTCAGCGAGAAGCAGGCGACGGTGTTGGCCCGCACGTCGGGATAGTCGCGGGCCATCCTGCCGTGCTCGGCGAGCATCCGGCGGCGGTCTGCGTCGTCCAGCAGGTACCACTCCAGGGAGCGCACGAACGGGTAGACGCTCACGTACGCCCGTGGCTCCTCCTCGGCCAGGAAGGCCGGGATGTGTGACTTGTTGAACTCGGCCGGGCGGTGCAGCGCCATCGCCGACCAGACCGGCTCGGCCAGCTGCCCCAGGCCGGTGCGGCGGAAGCGCGAGTAGGTCTCCTGCAGGTCCTCGGCCGTCGGGGCGTGCCACCAGAACATGAAGTCGGCGTCGGCGCGGAAGCCCGCCACGTCGTACAGGCCGCGGGTGACCACGTCCTTGCGCCCCATCTGGGCCATGAGCTCCTCGACCTCGGCGGCCATGCCCTCGCGGTGTCCCGGGCAGTGCTCCTTCATCCTGAAGACCGACCACATCGTGTAGCGGATCACCTGGTTCAGGTCGCGCGCCTTGGGCCGCGGGTTCCCGTCCGTCATCGTCACCCCTTTGTCAACGAATCGGTGCTGTCCTGCCATTCTCCCGCGGGGTCCAGGTGGTCGAGAATCCGGGCCGCCGCGGTGCGGGCGGTGGCGACGCAGGCGGGGATGCCGAGGCCGTCGTAGGCGGCACCGCACAGGGCCAGGCCCGGCTGGTCGGCCGCGGCGGCCCGGATGCGGGCCACCCGGTCGAGGTGGCCCACCTCGTACTGCGGCAGGGAGCCTCCCCAGCGGGTCACCCGGGAGTCGCGGGGCAGCCCGCGCACGCCCATGACCTCGACCATCTCGGCCATCGCCAGCGCGACCAGCTCCGCGTCGTCGCGCTGGAGCACGGCCTCCTCGCCGATCCTGCCGATCGAGCAGCGCAGCAGGACCAGGTTGGGGTCGCTCTCCGCCAGGTGCGGCCACTTGACCGAGCTGAACGTGGCGGCCTTGATCGGGCGCCCGTCGACGGCCGGGACCAGGTAGCCGCTGCCGGTCGGCGGTTTGGGGAACGCCTCGCGCGGATAGGCGAGGGTGACGATGGCCATGCTGGCGTACTCGATCCTGGCCAGTTCGGCGGCGGCCCGGGGCACCTCCGCGGCGAGCAGGCGGCTCGCCGCGGGGGCCGGAACGGCGACGATAACCGCGTCGGCCTCGACGGTCTCAGGCGCGGGGACGGGGCCGGTGACCAGCAGCCAGCCGTCCTCGGTCCTGCGCAGCTCCCGGACCGTGACACCGGTCCTGATCTCGGCCCCCGAGGCGGCGGCGACGGCCTCGGGCAGGCTGCCCATCCCCCTGCTCAGGGTGGTGAAGACGGGTCCGGCGTCCTTGGGGGCGTCGGCGGCGATCTCCCTGGCCGCGGTGAGCAGCGACCGCTCGGACCTGGCCGCGATGGCGATCCTCGGCATGGTCGCGTCCAGCGAGAGCCGCTCGGCCCTGCCCGCGTAGACGCCGCCGAGCAGCGGCTCGACGAGCCGGTCGACCACCTCCTCGCCCATCCTCGCCCGGATGTACGCCGCCACCGACACGTCGTTGGTGACGCGCGTGGCCGGCAGGACGTGGTCCAGCGGCACCCGGGCCAGGCCCGCCGGGCTCAGGACGCCCGACCTGGCCAGCGCGAGGACGTCGGAGGGGACGCCCATGACGTGCCCCTCCGGCATGGGCCGCAGCACGCCCCTGGTCAGGATGCCCGCCTTGGTGGTGCCGGGGAGCCTCAGCTCCTCGCCCAGCCCGGCCAGCCTGGCCAGTTCCTTGCCCTCGGGCCGCCGGGCGAGCATCGCCTCGGCCCCCGCGTCCATCGCGACACCCGCCACCTCGGTGGCGTGGAGCTTGCCGCCGATCCGCGAGGCACCGTCGAGGACGGTCACCCTGAGGTGCTCGCCGTGCCGCCGCAGGTGCCACGCGGCGGCCAGTCCGGCGATCCCGCCGCCGACGACCACCACATGCCTCCGCTTGCCTTCCATGACCCGACCGTATCGGTCCCCCCGCCCGCCCGCGCATCCCGCCCGGCGCCCCCGTGACCCGACGGCGCGGAGAACGTGACGCCATCGTGACTGCCCTTCGCCGAACCCCTCCGCCGCGCCCGCCGTCATGATGTTCATGAGCAGATTCCGGTACGGCCCGCGCCTGGCGGTCCCCCTGGTGGGCCTGGCGCTGTTGGTGTCCGCCTGCGGTGGCGGCGAGTTACAGAGCACGTCCGGCGCCGCGGCACCCGCCGCCGACTCCGACATGCGGGCTCCCGAGGGGGAGTCTGCCGCCAGGGATGCCGCCGCGTCCTCCGCGTCCCCGGTGTCCCCGGCGTCCCAGTCCGACTCCCAGAACACCGCCCAGGTGAAGGTGGTCCCGGAGGACCGGGCGATCGTCTACACCGCGGAGATGACGGTGAGGGCCAAGGACGTCACCGCCGCGGCGGACCGCGCCCGGCAGATCGTCACCACCGCGGGCGGCTACCTGGCCAGGGAGAGGTCGGACGCCCACTCCAACGGCGAGGGCTCCGCGACGCTGGTCTTCAAGATCCCCCCGGGGAACTACCCGGGAACGCTCGACCGCCTGGGCAAGGACCTGGGCACGCGCGAGTCGCTGCAGCAGAACACCAAGGACGTCACCGAGCAGATGGCCGACGTGGAGAGCCGGCTGAAGTCGGCCAAGGCCGCGCTCGACTCGCTGCGCACGCTGCTGAAGCGGGCCAACACCATCGGCGAGGTGCTCGACGTGGAGCGGGAGGTCTCCAACCGCGAGAGCGAGCTGGAGTCACTGCAGGCCAGGCAGAGGACCCTCGCCTCGCAGACGAGCATGGCGACGCTGACGCTGAACCTGGTCGGCCCGGCGGCGGTGGTCCAGGAGGAGGACGACGAGCCGTCCGGCTTCTTCGGCGGCCTGGAAACGGGGTGGAGCGCCTTCGTCGCCGCCGTCAAGATCGGCCTGACGCTGCTGGGCGTGCTGCTCCCCTGGCTGGTCCTGATCGGCCTGGTCTGGCTGGTGCTGGCCTTCCTGCTGCGCCTGCGCCGCGGCGGGCGGGGCGACAGGCCGCTCGCTCCCGCGCCGGCGGACCCGGACCCCGCGCCGGTCGAGGACAGGGAGAGGGAGGTCGACGACGGCGATGACAGGGTGGAGGACGACGAGGGGCCCGTCCCCATGAGCCCGCGAAGGAACGACACCCCCGGGTGAACGCCTCCGGGGAACGGGGCCGGGCGAACGAACCCCGGCGGACGAACCCCGGTGAGCGGGCCTCGGCGAGCGGGACGGTCAGCGGGCCGAGGCCTCGTGGACGAAGTCGGTGAGGCGGGCCAGCTGGTCGGGATCGGTGCCGGGCAGCACTCCGTGCCCCAGGTTGAACACATGACCCTCGATCTTGGACGCGCGGGCGAGGATGTCGCCCGCGCGGCGCTCCACGACCTCCCACGGGGCGAGCAGGATCGCCGGGTCCAGGTTGCCCTGCAGCGCCTTGCCAGGACCGACCCGCGGGGCGGCCTCGTCGAGCGGGACCCGCCAGTCGACGCCCACGACGTCGGCCCCCGCCTCGCCGAGCAGGCCGAGCAGCTCGCCGGTGCCGACGCCGAAGTGGATGCGCGGGACGTCCAGGCCGGCCAGGCCCGCGAAGATCCGGCTGGTGTAGGGGAGGACGAACTCGCGGTAGTCGTCGGGCGAGACCGCCCCCACCCAGGAGTCGAAGAGCTGGACGGCGGAGGCCCCGGCCGCGAGCTGCACGCGCAGGAAGCCCAGGGTGATCTCGGTCAGCCGGTCCATGAGGGCGTGCCACAGCTCCGGCTCGCCGTACATCATGGCCTTGGTGTGGTCGTGGTTCTTGGAGGGGCCGCCCTCGATGAGGTAGGACGCCAGCGTGAACGGCGCTCCCGCGAAACCGATCAGGGGGGTCGCGCCCAGCTCCTTCGTCAGCGCCTGGACGGCCTCGGTGACGTAGGAGACGTCGTCCGGCTCGATCGGGCGCAGCGCCCTGGCCGCCTCGGCGTCCCTGATCGGCGCGGCCACCACCGGCCCGACGCCGGGCTTGATGTCGAGGTCGACGCCGATCGCCTTGAGCGGCACGACGATGTCGCTGAAGAGGATGGCCGCGTCCACGCCGTAGCGGCGGACCGGCTGCATCGTGATCTCCACGACCAGCTCGGGGGTGGCGCAGGCCGTGAGCATCGGCACCCCCTCGCGGAGCGCCCGGTACTCGGGCAGCGAGCGCCCTGCCTGGCGCATGAACCACACCGGGGTGTGGGAGACGGGCCGGCGGCGGCAGGCGCGCAGGAAAGCGGAGTCGGCGGGCTCGGAAGTCACCCCACCAGGGTGCCACGTCGGGGGACCGGTCGGCTCACCAAGGCCGCCGACCGGTGAGGTCGATACGAAATCACCGACTATCCAATGAGATCCCACCTCACACCACCCAGGCACGACCAAGTGATGACAATGATCGTGTCTTACCGGTTTTGAGAGCTTCGTCCACTGAAATCCGATGTTGGTACGCGACAAGTGCCGTCGCGCGGAGCGAAGCGATCATGTTTCCGGGTACAGTTCCTCCCATCGGCGATCCTGGCCCGGCCCCCGGCTGGTCCAAATGTTCGCCAACTCACCGCGCGGCATCGATTCCCGCACCACTTTGGGGACACGCCGAGCACGCTGCGCGGAAATGTCGGCGCGACGTGCCAACGTCGGACCACGACCCGACGAAAGGCCCGTGCGATGTCCACCATGTGGAGTTCACCCGAACATCGCGGTGAGCACCGTGCCTCCTGCGCCCGCGGACGGGTTCCACGACCACGACCCCACTCCGGCGACCAAGGCCGAGACGGGAGCCCGGAACGGCCCCGCACCGCACGGGCCGGCGCCACGCGCGGTCGCGCGCTCTTTCCAGGAGTTCCCGTCGGCGGGGTCGTCCCCGCCCTCCGCAGGCCTCCGGCAGCGGCTTGATCGGCTCCAATGGCTCCTACACATACCCCAGTGGTCCCCATGCGCTCAGTTTCGACCTACGCTTCCGATATGACCGTCGGTGACGCGCCGCCCGCTCCCGCCGCCTTCAGGCGCGCGGTGGCGAGCATGCGCCCCGCGGAGGTCAGGCCCGAGATCGAGCTGGAGGACATCCCGGCCCCGCAGCGCCTGGCCCCCTACTCGGCCGCGATCGGCGCGTCGGTGTACCGCGACGACGACGAGCTCGCCGTCGGCCGCCTCATCGTGCTCTTCGACCCCGACGGCCAGCGTGGCTGGGACGGCCAGTTCCGGCTCGTCGCCTACGTGCGGGCCGACATGGAGCCGGAGATCACCGAGGACCCGCTGCTCGGGCCCGTCGCGTGGAGCTGGCTCACCGAGTCGCTCGACGCGCACGACGCCGGCTACGCCGCCGCCGGAGGCACCGTCACCCGGGCGGTCTCCGAGGGCTTCGGCAACAAGGCCGAAGACCCGGTGACCACCGAGCTGGAGCTGCGCGCGTCCTGGTCGCCGCTGCAGGAGGACCTCTCCGGCCATGTCGCCGCCTGGTGCGACCTGATGTGCCTTGCCGCGGGCATACCACCCCTGCCACCCGACGTGGCGGCGCTGCCGCCGCGCCGTCGCGAAGATCCGGAGCCCTTCAGAACGTGACCGATGAGACGACCGTAGTCCCGCTGCTGGAACCTCGCGAGGGAATCCCACCCGTCATCGAGGACCCGGCCGCTCTCGCACGCATGGTGCGCGCCTTCGCCGAGGGCACCGGCCCCGTCGCCGTCGACGCCGAGCGCGCCTCCGGCTATCGCTACAGTGGCCGCGCCTACCTGGTCCAGCTGCGCCGGGCCGGCGCGGGCAGCGCCCTGATCGACCCCATCCACTGCCCCGACCTGTCGGGGCTAGACGCGGCGCTGGCCGACGCGGAGATCGTGCTGCACGCGGCCTCCCAGGACCTGCCGTGCCTGGCCGAGCTGGGTTTCCACCCGCGCGAGCTGTTCGACACCGAGCTGGCCGGCCGGTTGCTCGGCTACGAGCGGGTCGGGCTCGGCCTGATGGTGGAGAACGTCCTCGGATTCAGGCTGGAGAAGGGCCACTCGGCCGCCGACTGGTCCACCCGCCCGCTGCCGGAGGACTGGCTGCGCTACGCCGCACTCGACGTCGAGGTGCTGATCGAGCTCCGCGACGTCCTGTACGAGGAGCTGGTCTCCAGCGGCAAGCTGGCGTGGGCCCGTGAGGAGTTCGCCGCCGTGCTCGCGCACAAGGTCCCCGCCCCGCGCTCCGACCCGTGGCGGCGTACCTCGGGGATCCACAAGGTCCGCTCGCTGCGCGGGCTGGCGGTGGTACGGGAGCTGTGGACGCTGCGCGACGGGCTCGCCCGCGAGTCCGACGTCGCCCCCGGCCGGGTCCTGCCGGACTCGGCGATCGTCACGGCCGCGCTGGAGCTGCCCCGCACCACCAAGGCGCTCACCGACATCCCCCCGTTCACCGGCCGCAGCGCCCGGCGGCATCTGCGCGACTGGCTGGCCGCGATCGGCACCGCCCGCTCGCTGCCCGAGGCGGAGCTGCCGCAGCCCAGCACCCCCGGCGACGGACCGCCGCCGGCCAACCGGTGGATGGACCGCGACCCGGTGGCCGCCCGCCGGCTGGCCGCCGCCAGGGCCGTGGTGGCCGCGCTCGCCGACGAGCACCACATGCCCGCGGAGAACCTGATCCAGCCCGACGCGGTACGCCGGCTGACCTGGGAGCCTCCCCCGGTCATCGACGACGAGGCCGTGACCGCCCGGCTGCGCGAGCTGGGCGCCCGTGAGTGGCAGATCGGGCTGACCGCCCATCCGATCGCCAAGGCGCTGCTCCGTCTGGAGATCAAGGGGCAGGCGTGAGACCCCCGCCTTTTACAAAGTAGATCACTACTTCCGGGACCCGGGCGGGCATGGCCCGCTCCGGCCCGGCTCCCCCGCCCGGCTTCCTGGCCCGGCTCCCCGGCCTGCGGGAACGTTCCGGCTCAGTTCCGGCAGGCCGCCGAGAGGGCCCACGACGAGAACCGCTCCGCCTCTTCCTCCTCCGCCGCGGGTGGCTCCGGCCGCACGTAGGGAACGGCGCACCACACCGTCCGGCCCAGCCCCGGGCCGTGCTCGCGGGTCCCCCAGCGCCCGCCGGAGAGCCGGTCGACGATGAGCAGGCCGCGCCCGCGCCTGGCACCGGGAGGCAGGTCCCGCGGGATGTGCGGGGCGCGGGAGGCGGAGCCGGGATCGGAGACCTCGACGTGGACGGAGTCGAGGGTGGCGGTCAGCGTCAGGCCGATCAGGTCGCCCACCAGTCCGCGGTCGGCGTGCTCCACGGCGTTCGCCAGCAGTTCCGAGACCACCTGGACGACGTCCGGCAGCAGGACGTGGTCCGGCCCGAGGGCCTCGTGCGTCTCGCGGCGCGCCCGCCCGACCGATTCGTAGGCGCTGTCCAGAAATACCTCCGCGAGCTTTCCCGTCTCCATGCCCGAAGCCCTCCACCTGGTCTCACGAATCGCCGTCGTCACATCCGCCCTCGCGGGAATCCCCCCAAAGGACGACTACCCTTCGTGTCCGGCTCGACACGCACGGGTACGCGCTGCCGCGCGCTTTTCACGCGGCCGGCGAAGAAGCCTGGACATTCGCCTCGCGGGGACGGCGGCGGGGCGACGACGGCGCCGGAGCCGTCAGGTCCCGGGGGCCGACTCCCCCGATCCCCGCGCGAGGAGCTCCACCGGCACCGTCACGCGGCGCACCGCCCACCCTCCCCGGCCGCCTGACCCTCGCGGCCGCCCCCGTCCGCGGCCGGCGGCGGGTGAGCGGCAGGATCACCACCTTGCCCTGTTCGCCCTTCCCGGGCTGCTGGCGTACCTGCTGTTCGTCCTGGTGCCGATCGGCATGACCGCGTACTACGGCCTGACCAACCGCAACCCGTTCAACCCGCCGACCAGACGAGTGGGGCTGCGCAACTACACCGAGCCGCTGGGCGACGCCGAGTTCCTCAAGGCGCTGGCGAACACCGTCGTGGTGACCGTCATCGTGATGGTGCCGGCCAACGTGGGCGGCCTGCTCATCGCGCAGCTGCTCGACCGGCCCACCCGGCTCCACGTCGCGCCGCGGAGGGTGTTCTTCACCCCCGTGGTGCTGAGCTCGGTGGTGGTCAGCGTCATCCGGCAGGTCGTCCTCACCGACGACGGCCTGCTCGACTCCGCGCTGCGCGGCCTGGGCGTCGAGGACCCGCCCGGCCGGCTGTCCGATCCGGGCATCGCGGGTGGGCCGTCCGGCGCAGAGCCTGATCGACAGGCTCAAGAACCAGATCAGCGCCAAGCTGGACGCCAACCTGCCCGTCCGCGACCCCCCACCACGGGATCGAGAAGGGCGGGGCGATCGAGGCGGTCAACAACCTGATGCTGCAAAGTGACGGCGGCGTCATGCGGGTGTTCCCCGTCTGGCCGTCGAACAGGAACGCGAGCTTCGTCAAGCTGCGGGAGAAGGGCGCCCTGGTCGTCTCCAGCGCGTTCTCCGGCGGTCGCGTGACCTACGTGGACATCACCAGCGAGGCGGGCCGCCAGGTGCGCCTGCAGCACCCCTGGCCCGGCCGGACGATCGTGGTCGACCGGGTCGGCGGCGGCACGGTGGCCCACACCGTCGGCGGCAACGTGATCACCTTCCCGACCCAGGCGGGTGCGACGTACACCATCGCGGCCCCGTGATCTCCGTCTTCGTTTCCGTCTCCGTCTCCGTCTCCGCCAGCCGTACGGCCTGACCGGCCTGGCCGGTCTCACGGCGGCCGTCGCGTGACGGGGAGGCCCCGGGTCCCGCCCCCACCCCTGAGCCGGGGCGCGGGACCCGACGCGGGATCTCCCCGTCACGCGGACGGCGGGCGTCTCGTCCCTCCGACCAGAGGGACGAGACGCTCAGCAGGTCGCGAGCATGCCCTGCAGGGCGCTCTTCTCCGAGCTCTGCAGCGTCAGCTTCCAGTAATACTTCACCTGGATCCACGCCCTGGCGTAGGTGCAGTCGAAGCCTCCCAGCGGCGGCTGCCACGTCGAGGGGTCCTGGTCGCCCTTGGCCTGGTTGACGTCGTCGGTGACCGCCCACAGCTCGGGGCCGCCCAGGTCGTTGGCGTAGGACTGGCGCTGCGCGCTGGTCCAGGCGTAGGCGCCCGAGCGCCACGCCTCGGCGAGCGGCACCATGTGGTCGATGTCGACGTCGCTCGCGGCGGTCCAGGTGGCGCCGTCGAACGGGGAGTACCAGCTGCCGGAGGTGGGCACGCAGCTGGAGTTGACGACCACTCCCGTACCGTCCCTCTTGAGCACCGTCTCGCGGGTGTTGCAGGCGCCGCTGATGGTGATCCAGTGGTTGAACAGCGACCGGTCGTAGGAGGACTGGTTGGTCTCCGGGGCGACGGTGAGCGTCGCCAGCCTGCTGGCGGCGGTGGCCGCCGAGGGGATGTTCGGCGGGGTCGCCGAGGCCGTTCCCGTCGTCAGGGAGACGGTGAGGAGAATTGCCGTGAGGGCAGCGGAAATCCCGGTGACGACTCGTTTCACGAGTGGCCCCTTCTGTCGCTCCACCTCGGCCAGTCGGGGGGTCTGGGCACGGCGAGAGGACGACAGACGGAACGTCTCAACTCATGACAAATGCTTAAATGTCATGGTTTGACGACGAGTCAGGGCGCGCTTGGTCGGATACTGCCTCGGTCCATGATCGGATGCGTTTGATCTGCGACGACACGGCGCGCGGAAAGGCGCGGCCCTCCCTTTCCCCTGCCAATACGGCATGAAGATCTGGTGAACGCCGGAATCCTCGCCAGGCTCAACCGGCCGACAGGATCGTCTCGATGTCGTCGGCGCCGGCCAGCGAGTCGGCCAGCCGTTCCCGCTCCGCGGCGTCCAGGGGGATCTCGCGGACGCGGGCCAGCAGCTCGCCCGCCCGCCCGTGGTCGGAGAGCGCCAGGGCCATCTCCGCGCGGTAGACGAGCGCTTCGACGAGGTCCGCGTTCGGCGCGTCCCCGGCTCGCGCCAGCGCGCCGTCGAGAATCTTGGCGGCCTGCCGGTGATCGCCGTGGGAGTCGCCCATGACGACGGCGTTCCGCACCGCCGTGGCGAGCCTGCCCGCCGGAGGTTCCTCCCGGTCCGCGGCCGCGGCCGCGGGGAAGATCCGGATCCAGTTCCCTCCCGGGTCGACGATCGTGAACCCGGCGAGGTCGCCGGCGTTCTTCCGCTTCCGCGGCCTGGTCATCCGGGGGATCCCGGAGATCAGGAGCTTGCCGTACGCGGATCGCATGCCCTCGGCGAAGGCGCTGAAGAGAGCTCCGGTATCGGGGACGGTGATGATGCAGGTGCCGTAGGAGTCCTCCGGGTTGAAGCCCGGGATGGCGAAGAAGTGCAGATGGATGTCCTCCCGCCGTAGGGCGAGGTACGGGTTCGGGCGAACCTGGTGGTAGGTCCTGGTGAAACCCAGCGCGGTGTAGAACTCCTCGATCTCGTCGATCGATCGGCAGGGCAGTGCCGGCACGGTCGTCTCGTCGGCCATCTCGCTCCTCCGGATGAGCAGTAGTCAAATTTTACTATTGCCGGAGCCGAGTGTAGCGGCGATCGCCCATGTCCACTCGTGTCCACCGGAAGCCGACGGCACCGGCACGGCCTCCCTCAGGACGCGCGCGCGTCCCTTTCCAGGCGTTCGATCAGCCCGCGGGTCCACTCGGCGCCGCTGCCGGAGAAGTGCGTCCAGAGTCGCATGATCTCGGCGATCGGCTCCCAGTCCCGGGAGTCGGCGTCGTCGGCCGTCCAGTGGCGGGCGACCTCCGCCCGCCAGCCGTCGAGTGCCGCCAGCCGCTTCTTGAGCAGCGCGACCACCTCTTCCCTGGGCAGGCAGGTGAGGAAGCCCACCCCGGCCGTCAGCTCGTCGATCTTCTGGTCGTGCCTGGCCAGGGCCTTGCGCAACATGTCCAGGAACTCCGCGTCACCCGCGTCGGTGAGCTCGTACTCCACGCGCGGCGGTCCGCCCGCGGCGCTCGGCGCCATCTCGTGGGCACGCAGCAGCCCCTGCTTGGCCATCTGCCTGAGCGCGTGGTAGATCGAGCCGGGCTTGGCCGTGGACCACTCGTGCGCGCCCCAGCTCTCCAGGTCTCCGCGCACCTGGTAACCGTGCGCCCGGCCGCGTTCGCGGACGGCCCCGAGCACCAGCAGCCGGATGGCCGACACCCTAGCCCCCATCTCCGAACGATCGGTGACCGGAGTTTACCGGTCCCCGGCCGAAGACACGAATGACGCTTGACCAGGGAATTCACATGATCAACGTGGCCGCGTGCGTCTGCACGGCGTCATCGGTACCGATGATCGCCGCTTCCGCCGGTAATGCAGAACGCGCCCACGGGAGGCCCCCATGCCCGAACCCACCGACGACGTCATCGCGTTCGCTCCCCGCTCGGCCCGGCGTCGTCGGAGATCGGTCGCGGCGGCGGCTCCCGACCTCCGGAGGGAAGGTCGGGACCCGCCGGCACCTCGAATTCTCGGGTGCCTATTCTTCGTCAGCAGAACCTGGCACGGGCTCGGTCATATCCCATGTCGAACCCGGTTTGGAACCGTCCGAAGCCGCGACCGCTCTCCCGCCTGTACTCTCGCCGCCGCTCGCTTTTACAGGAGGCCCTTCCGGCGCTGTACCCGGCGCTGTAGCCCTGCGAGCAGTGCTTGTCTTCATGGCAGGGCTTGGCCTGGGACGTGCTTGCCATTGCCGCGCGCTGTGAAGCATCGGCTACCGCCGTCTTCGTGGAGGCCGTGCCGGCCGAGGCCACGTTCATCGTGCCGCTGCCGATAATCGCGATACCGGCGACGGCGACTACGATCGCTTGGCGAATTCTGGTGGACATGGCAGTCATCTCCTTTGCTGGTCGTGCGGCCCGTCGCATCGGCAGGAGCCGAAGCGGCGAGGCCGCCGCTGTCTCAGCGAAGAAGAAATACCCGACATTAGCTATCAAAAGCACTCAAAATAGGTCAATTACTACAAATCAGGGCAGGTAATTCGAAGGGAATGGTCCACCAAAATCTGACGGACCCCTGGGGCGGGCAGGGTTCCGACCGCGCGACACGGCTCGTAGGCGACTGCGGCGGTGCCGGCCGGATTCGTGCCCTCGTCGTCGACGAAGCAGCCGCGCAGCGTGCCGGTCGATCACGTTGAACACGACCCGGGGTCCCTCGCCGATCGCGCCGGCGAAGTCGCCTTCCTTGCCGAGGACGGCGCGGGCCCCGCCTCCGGGCGCGGGGCGAGGCACGCACGCCACCCCCGGACCGGCCGCCGGCGCGGCCCGCCCGCCGCCCACGCGGACGCCCTCCAGCTCACCCCTCCTTTCTCCCGGCGCTTGCAGCAGGCGGGACGGCTGCCGTACCGTGGAAAGGAAAGCGCTTTCCAATCGGAGGTCGGAGAAAAGATGTCCCCGCAAAGCATCGGCGTCGTGATGAACGGTGTCACGGGCCGCATGGGCTACCGCCAGCACCTGGTCCGATCGGTCCTGGCGATCAACGAGCAGGGCGGCGTGACGCTGTCGGGCGGCGGGAGGGTTCTGCTCAGGCCGGTGCTGGTGGGCCGGAGCGCGGAGAAACTGGAGAGGCTGGCGAGCGAGCACGGCATCGCGGACTGGACCACCGACCTCGACACCGCCCTCGCGGACGACGCCAACCTGGTCTACTTCGACGCCCAGGTCACCCAGGCCCGGGTGAAGGCCGTGCTCGCGGCGATCGAGGCGGGCAAGCACGTCTACGCGGAGAAGCCGACCGCCGAGACGTACGAGGACGCGCTGGCGCTGGCCGAGGCCGCGACCGCGAGGGGTGTGAAGAACGGCGTCGTGCAGGACAAGCTCTTCCTGCCGGGCCTGCTCAAGCTCAAGCGCCTGATCGACGGCGGCTTCTTCGGCCGGATCCTGTCGGTGCGCGGCGAGTTCGGCTACTGGGTGTTCGAGGGCGACTGGCAGGACGCGCAGCGCCCGTCGTGGAACTACCGCACCGAGGACGGCGGCGGCATCGTCCTCGACATGTTCCCGCACTGGGCGTACGTGCTGGAGAACCTGTTCGGCCGGGTCACCTCGGTCTACGCCCAGGCCGTCACCCACATCCCCGAGCGGGTGGACGAGCGGGGCGAGAGCTACCGGGCCACCGCCGACGACGCCGCCTACGGGGTGTTCGAGCTGGAGGGCGGGACCATCGCGCAGATCAACTCCTCCTGGAGCGTCAGGGTGAACCGCGACGAGCTGGTGGAGTTCCAGGTGGACGGCACGCACGGCAGCGCCGTCGCGGGCCTGCGCAACTGCCGGATCCAGCACCGCGCCGCCACTCCCAAGCCGGTCTGGAACCCCGACCTGCCCGCCACCGCCCGCTTCAGGGACGGCTGGCAGGAGGTGCCCGACAACGCGGAGTTCGACAACGGCTTCAAGATCCAGTGGGAGCTGTTCGTCCGCCACGTGGTCGAGGACGCGCCCTTCCCCTACGACTTCGCCTCGGGCGCGCGCGGCGTCCGCCTCGCCGAGCTGGGCCTGCGCTCCTCCGCCGAGGGCCGCCGCCTGCCGGTGGAGCCCTGATGACCACCCTGAGGATCGCGCTGCCCGGCGGGGAGCACACCCTGCGCGAGCGGGTCACCTGGACCAGGCCCGCGGGCCCGGCGGTGAGCCGCACCGTCTACGCCGCCGCCCACGTGGTCGCCGACCCGCTCGGCGACAACACCCCCGGCTCCCCCGCCGCCGTCGACTGGGACGCCACCCTGCGCTTCCGGCACCACCTGTGGTCGTACGGGCTGCGGGTCGCCGACGCCATGGACACCGCGCAGCGCAACATGGGTCTCGACTGGGCGGCCACCCGCGAGCTGATCCGGCGCAGCGCCACCGAGGCGAAGGCCTTCGGCGACCCGGCGGAGCTGGTGGCCTGCGGCGCGGGGACCGACCAGGCCCCGCACGCCCGGACCCTGGACGAGGTCGTGGCGGCCTACACCGAGCAGATCGAGACCGTGCGGGACGCGGGCGCCGGGGTCATCGTGATGGCGAGCCGTCAGCTGGCCGCGATCGCGCGGGGCCCGGAGGACTACCACCGGGTCTACGGCGAGCTGTTCTCCCGGGTCGACCGCCCGGTGGTCCTGCACTGGCTGGGCGAGATGTTCGACCCGAACCTGGCGGGCTACTGGGGTTCGCGGGACGTGTCCGAGGCCACCGCGTCCTTCCTGTCCCTGATCCGCGACCACGCGGCGAAGGTGGACGGGGTCAAGGTCTCGCTGCTGGACGCCGAGCACGAGATCGGGCTGCGCGCGGCGCTGCCCGAGGGCGTGCGGCTCTACACCGGCGACGACTTCAACTACCCCTCGCTCATCAAATCGGGCAGCCACGCCCTCCTGGGGATCTTCGACGCGATCGCCCCCGCGGCCGCGGCGGCCCTGGAGGCGCTCGACGCGGGCGACCTCGGGCGGTACGACGAGATCATGGAGCCCACGGTCCCGCTCTCGCGGAAGATCTTCGAGGCCCCGACGTACAACTACAAGACGGGCATCGTCCTCCTGGCGTGGCTCAACGGCCACCAGGACGCCTTCGCCATGGTCAACGGCGCCCAGGCGGCCCGTTCCCTGCCCCACCTGGCCGAGGTTTTCCGCCTGGCCGACGGGGCCGGGCTGCTGGCCGACCCCGAGCTGGCGGTCTCCCGGATGCGCTCCCTGCTGGCGGTGAACGGCCTGTGAGAGCGCGTACGAGCCGGTTCTCGCTGAACCAGTGGACCACGAAGCGGTGGTCGGTGGCCGAGGCCGTCGACGGGTGCGTGCGGCACGGCGTCGAGGCCGTCGGCCTGTGGCGGCAGGACGTCGCCGCGCAGGGTCTGGAGCAGACCGTCAAGCTCGTCGCGGACGCCGGGCTGCGGGTGTCGTCGCTGTGCCGGGGCGGGTTCCTCACCTCCGGCGGGCCCGAGGCCCTGGACGACAACCGCAGGGCGATCGACGAGGCCGCGGCGCTGGGCGCCGCCTGCCTGGTCATGGTGGTCGGCGGCCTGCCCGGCGTGGTGCCCGGCGAGCCGCTGGGCACGATCTCCCGCGACCTGCCCGCCGCGCGGGAGCGGGTCGCCGAGGCGCTGGCCGTGCTGGCCCCGTACGCGGGCGAGCGCGGGGTGCGGCTCGCCCTCGAACCGCTGCACCCGATGTACTGCGCCGACCGGGCCGTGCTGTCCACACTCGGCCAGGCGCTCGACCTGGCCGAGGCGCACCCCGCCGAGCAGGTGGGCGTCGTCGTCGACACCTTCCACGTGTGGTGGGACCCGCGGGTGCTGGAGGAGATCGCGAGGGCGTCGGGCCGGATCGCGAGCTACCAGGTGTGCGACTTCCTGTCGCCGCTGCCCGCCGACGTGCTGCTCGGCCGGGGGGTGATGGGCGACGGGGTGATCGACTTCGCGCCGATGACCCGGGCGGTGGCCGAGGCGGGCTACACGGGGGACATCGAAGTGGAGATCTTCAACGCGGACGTGTGGGCCGCCGACCCCGACGGGATCCTGGCCAGGGTGAAGGCCGCCTTCGCCGAGTTCGTCGGCGGTTGACACGCGGTCCCCCGCCACGGTGTTCCGGGGGCGGGGGACCGTTCCAACGGGCAGGAAAACGTGTTCGACGGGCCCGGATTACCGCTTCACGTTGGAGTGACATGGCAGGTACTCGTACGGTAGGGGTATGACGACCGCAGAAAGCGAAGCCAGCCCCGCCGTACAGCGGCCGCCGGAACATGTGATGGCCGTACTGGAAGCGATCAGGGAGTGGGAGGCGGCCAACCCCGACTCGGCCCCCTCCGGCCAGGGAGAGGCGATCCTCTGGGCCCTGGGCAAGCGGGAGCAGGCGCCGATCAGCGGCCGCCCCTCCTCGGGATCCCCGCCCACCCTGGCCGAGGCGCGCGCCGAGATCGACGCCGCCGAGCGGGTTCCGCGCGAGGGCCGGGTCGTGCCGGCCGACGGGGTCATCAGCACCCTGAACTGGTTGATCGGCGCCAAGGACGGGCTGCCCATCCCCGGCCGCCGGTCCTCGGAGGGCTGGGGACACCTGGTCGGCGGGCGCGGCGTGATCCTGCGCACCGAAGCCGAGATCGCCAAGGTCGCCCAGCTGGCCGCCGAGGGCCGGCCCAACGCGGCGGGCGAGTGGGAGAAGGAATGGTGCGCGGGCACCATCGCCGTGTGCGAGTGGGTCCTCGGCACCCGCAGGAAGTCCCCGGTCCGTAACACTCCCCGCCCCATCCACGGGCCGACCGGCCTCAACCTCGGCATGGAGGAGAGCGCCGCCGAGGACGTGTCCCGGCAGCTCGGCCGGGGCCGCCAGCACTCCCCCGGCTACGGCGACGGGGTCATCAGGACGATCCGCTGGCTGCGCGGCCAGATCATGGTCCCGCCGGTCAACGAGCAGGGAAACCCCGTTCCCGGCATGCGCTGACCCCCGCTCTTCTCTCTTCCCGCCCTCGCCTTCCCCTACGACACGATCGGCCCGGACACCCCGGAAGGTGTCCGGGCCGATCGTCGTGCCGGCCTCACCGCCTCCGGCCTCTCAGGACGGCCCCGTGGCGGCCGGGCCGCCGGATCCGCTCGCCGTGACGGGCGGCGGACCGGCCTTTCGGGACGGAGGCGTGTCACCCCAGGCCGCGGGTGCTCTCCCGGAGGATCACCTCGCCGGTCACGATCTCGGCCCTGGACTCCTCGGAAGGGTCGAGGGCCAGCTCCAGCGCGCGGGCGCCCATGCCGGCGAGCGGCAGCCGCACGGTGGACAGCGAGGGAACCAGGTCGCGCAGGGTGAAGATGTCGTCGAAGCCCGCCACGGAGACGTCCTCGGGAACCCGGATGCCCCGGTCCCTGAAGGCGGCCAGGGCGCCCACCGCCATCACGTCGTTGACGGCGAAGACGCACGTGACCCCCGACACCTGGGTGGCCGCCGCGTAGCCGCCCTCCCGGTCGAAGGAGCCGTTCAGGACGCGCGGCGCGGGCAGGCCGAGCTCCTCCAGCGCGCCGGTGAACCCCTCCACCCTGTCCTTGGGCGCGATCAGCCAGTCCGGCCCGGCGAGGATCGCGAAGTTGCGGTGCCCCAGCCCGGCGAGGGCGCGGGCCAGCTCGGCGGCGCCCAGGCGGTTGTCCGGCACCACCGTGTCGACGCCGAGCAGGTTCTGGCCCACGCACGCGACCCGGCCCCCGGACTCCCGGTAGTGGTCGAGTTCCGTCCGGAGCCGCCGGGTCGCCTCCGGGTCGGTGACCCGGGAGCCGACGAGCAGCACGGCACGGACCCGCTGGGCGTTGAGCGTCGAGACGTAGGCGATCTCCCGCTGGGGGTCGCGGTGGGTCGTACCGATCATGACCATGAGCCCCTGGCTCTCGGCGACCCGCATGGCCCCGTCGGCGATCGCGGCGAAGTAGGGGTCGGTGAGGTCGTGGACGACCAGGCCGATCACGTTGCTGGCCCCCCTGGCGAGGGTCTGCGCGGCCACGTTGGTGCGGTACCCCAGCTCGGCGGCGGCCAGTTCCACCTTGGCCCGCAGGGAGGCGCCCACCTGCCGGGTGCTGCCGTTGAGCACCCGCGACGCCGTGGCGAGCGAGACGCCCGCCTGCCGGGCGACATCCTCAAGCGTGACCACCGACAACCTCCCGGAAAGCGTTTTCCAAAGTCTGCCAGAGTTACCCTCGCCCCGCATCCCGGGACACGGCCCGCGAGGTGGGGCCGTAGGCCCGCACACCCTTGGGGACAACTTACCCACCTCTCGCGCGCCCGGCCGCGCCAAGCGTTGTTACTGACGAGTAGCATGGTGGGGAAGCCATCCAGCAACGAGGAGCGAACCCCGTGCCTTCGTCTCGTGACGTCGTATTCGTCGACGGTGTGCGCACACCATTCGGCAGGTCGGGCCCCAAGGGCCTGTACGCCGAGACGCGCGCCGACGACCTGGTGATCCGCGTCATCCGCGAGCTGATCCGGCGTAACCCGAATCTGCCTCCCGAGCGCGTCGACGAGGTGGCCATCGCGGCCACCACGCAGATCGGCGACCAGGGCCTGACCCTGGGCCGCTCCGCCGCGATCCTGGCCGGCCTGCCCAAGACCGTGCCCGGCTACTCGATCGACCGCATGTGCGCGGGCGCGATGACCGCGGTGACCTCGGTCGCCGGCGGCATCGCCTTCGGCGCCTACGACGTCGCCATCGCCGGCGGCGTCGAGCACATGGGCCGTCACCCCATGGGCGAGGGCGTCGACCCCAACCCCCGCTTCCTGGCCGAGCAGCTCGTGGACGGCTCCGCCCTCGTCATGGGCATGACCGCCGAGAACCTCCACGACCGCTACCCCTCCATCACCAAGGACCGCGCGGACGCCTTCGCCCTCGCCTCCCAGGAGAAGGTCGCCAAGGCGTACGCCGACGGCAGGATCCAGCCGGACCTGGTCCCGACGGCGATCAGGTCCGCGGAGAAGGGGTGGGGGCTGGCCACCGCCGACGAGGCGCCCCGCCCGGGCACCACGCTGGAGGGCCTCGCCGGGCTGAAGACCCCGTTCCGCCCGCACGGCCGGGTCACCGCGGGCAACGCCTCCGGGATCAACGACGGTGCCACCGGCTGTGTCGTGGCCGCCGCCGACGTCGCGGAGGAGCTCGGCCTGGCGCCGAAGATGCGCCTGGTCTCGTACGCCTTCGCGGGCGTGGACCCCGAGGTGATGGGCGTCGGGCCGATCCCGTCCACCGAGCGGGCGCTGCGCCTGGCCGGGCTCTCCGTCTCCGACATGGGGCTCTTCGAGATCAACGAGGCGTTCGCCGTGCAGGTGCTGGCGTTCCTGGAACACTTCGGCATCGCCGACGACGACCCCCGGGTCAACCCCTACGGGGGCGCCATCGCCTTCGGCCACCCGCTGGCCTCCTCCGGGGTGCGCCTGATGACGCAGCTCGCCCGCGAGTTCGGCGAGCGCCCCGACGTCCGCTACGGCGTGACCACGATGTGCGTGGGCCTGGGCATGGGCGGAACGGTCATCTGGGAGAACCTCGGCTGGGAGGGCGAGAAGTGACGGACATCAAGACGAGCGGCGCGGGCACCACCGACATCGCGGAGCTCTTCGCCGACGAGGTCGTCACCCGGGCGGCCGTCCGCGACGTGGAGCTGCCGTACGGGGCGGGCACCATGGCCCTGATCACGCTGGACAACGGTTTCGACCACACCAAGCCGTCGACGTTCGGCCCCGGCGGGCTGACCTCGCTGGGCGAGGCCCTGGACGCGGTCGCCGGGCGCGGCGACCTGGCGGCGGTGGGCGTCGTCGGCAAGCCTTTCGTCTTCGCCGTCGGCGCCGACCTCAAGGGGGCCGCGCTGGTCACCGAGCGGGAGCAGGCGCTGCGGATCGGCAAGCTGGGACACGACGTGTTCCGCCGCCTCGGCGAGCTGGACGTGCCCTCGTTCGCCTTCGTCAACGGCGCGGCGATGGGCGGCGGCCTGGAGGTCGCGCTGCACTGCACGTACCGGACCATCTCCTCCGGGGTGCCCGCCGTGGCGCTGCCCGAGTGCTTTCTCGGCCTGGTCCCCGGCTGGGGCGGCACCCAGCTGCTGCCCCGCCTGATCGGCCCGGCCGCGGCCGTCAAGCTGATCGTCGAGAACCCGCTCTCGCAGAACCGCATGATCAAGGGCAGGGAGGCGTTCGCGCTCGGTGTCGCCGACGCGATGTTCGAGCCCGCCGACTTCCTGGAGGAGTCGCTGCGCTGGGCCGCCCAGGTGCTGCGCGGTGACGTGACGGTCTCCCGTACCGACCACACCGGGGACGACTGGGCCAAGACGGTCGCCGACGCGCGCTTCCTGCTCGACATGAGGCTGCACGGCGCCTCCCCGGCCCCGTACCGGGCGCTGGAACTGGTCGAGCTGGCCCGCACCGCCTCGCGCGACGAGGGCTTCGACGCCGAGGACCAGGCCCTGGCCGACCTCCTCATGGGCGACGAGCTCCGCGCCGGCCTGTACTCCTTCGACCTGGTCCAGCGGCGGGCCAAGAAGCCCGCGGGCGCCCCCGACAGGGCGCTGGCCCGCAAGGTGACCAAGGTCGGCGTCGTCGGCGCGGGCCTGATGGCCTCGCAGATGGCGCTGCTGTTCGCCCGCCGCCTGGAGGTCCCGGTCGTGCTGACCGACCTGGACCAGGCCCGGCTGGACAAGGGTGTGGGCTACGTCCACGCCGAGGTGGACAAGCTGCTCGGCAAGGGGCGCGTCTCCGCCGACCAGGCCAACCGGCTCAAGGCCCTGGTGACCGGCTCGCTGACCAAGGACGCGTTCGCCGACGCCGACTTCGTCATCGAGGCCGTGTTCGAGGACATGAAGGTCAAGCGGAAGGTGTTCGCCGAGGTGGAGGAGGTCGTCTCCGCCGAGTGCGTGCTGGCCACGAACACCTCCTCGCTCTCGCTGACCGAGATGGCCTCCGGCCTGCGCCACCCGGAGCGCGTGGTGGGCTTCCACTTCTTCAACCCGGTCGCGGTGATGCCGCTGCTGGAGATCGTGCGGGGGGCGGAGACCGACGACGCGACGCTCGCCACGGCCTTCTCCGTCGGACGGTCGCTGAAGAAGTCGTCGGTGCTGGTCAAGGACGCGCCCGCGTTCGTGGTCAACCGCCTGCTGACGCGCTTCATGGGCGAGGTCATCGGCGCCGTCGACGAGGGCACCCCGCTGGAGGTCGCCGACCACGCGCTGGACGGGCTCGGCCTGCCGATGACCCCGTTCGCGCTGATGCAGCTGGTGGGCCCCGCCGTGGCGCTGCACGTCGCCGAGACGATGCACGAGGCCTTCCCGGCCCGCTACGGGGTGTCGGAGAACCTCGCCCGGCTGGTCGCGGCGGGCAAGCCGGGCGTCTACGCGCCGGACTTCTCGCTGGACCCCGAGGCGGTGGCCCTCTTCACCGGCGGCACCTCCCCATCGACGGCGGAGGAGGTGCGGCTGCGGGCGCTGCGGGCGCTGGCCGAGGAGATCCGCCTCATGCTCCAGGAGGGCGTGGTCTCGGCCCCCCAGGACATCGACCTGTGCATGATCCTCGGCGCGGGCTGGCCGTTCCACCTGGGCGGCGTCACCCCCTACCTCGACCGGACGGGCATCGCGGAGCCGCGCTTCCTGCCGCCGGGCGTGGCCTCGGTCCCCGCCTGACGATCCGTCCCCCGTACGGCTCCCCCGCCCTCCCGCGGCGGGGGAGCCGTACGGCGGTCACCGGGAGTGCTCCGACAGCCGGCTGTGCCGGTAGCCGTACCCGAAGTAGAGCAGGACCCCGAGGAGCATCCACGCCACGAACCTGAGCCAGGTCTCCACCGGGAGGTTGAGCATCAGGTAGAGGCAGGCGAGCACCGACAGGATCGGCACCAGCGGCACGAGCGGGGTGCGGAAGGAACGCGGCAGGTCGGGACGGGCGCGGCGGAGGATGACGACCGCGGTCGAGACCACCACGAACGCGAAGAGCGTGCCGATGTTGACCAGCTCGGCGATGGTGGACAGCGGCACCAGTCCGGCCAGGGCCGCGACGACGACGCCCATCATGATGGTGATGAGGTACGGGGTCCGGTACTTGGGGTGCACCTTGGCCAGCCCGCGCGGCAGCAGGCCGTCGCGGCACATGGCGAACATCACCCGCGACATGCCCATCATGAGGATCATCACGACCGTCGTCAGGCCGGCCAGGGCTCCGATGCTGATCAGTGACGCGGCCCAGGTCTGGCCGACCGCCTTGAACGCGTCGGCGAGCGGTGCCGCCTCGCTGAGCTGGCCGTAGGGCTGCATGCCCACGACGACCAGGGAGACCGCGACGTAGAGCACCGTGCAGATGCCGAGCGAGGCCAGGATGCCGATGGGCAGGTCCCGCTGCGGGTTACGCGTCTCCTCGGCGGCGGTGGCGACCACGTCGAAGCCGATGTAGGCGAAGAACACGATGGCCGCGGCGCTGAAGATGCCCAGCACCCCGAACGCGACCGGGGTGATCCCGAACAGCACCTGGATCAGCGGCGCGGACAGCCCCTCCACCGCGGGGGTCGGCTTCGACGGCGGGATGAACGGGGAGTAGTTGGCGGCCCTGACGAAGAACAGCCCGGCCACGACGACCAGCAGGATGACCGCGAGCTTGATCGTGACGATGACCAGGTTGAACCGGGACGACAGTTTGATCCCGACGACCAGGACGGCGGTGAGGATCAGCACGATGAGCGCGGCGGGCAGGTTGAACGCCGCCCCCTCCCCCGCGATCGCGCCGGGCAGCGTTATGCCCAGGGACGCCAGCAGCGAGGTCAGGTATCCCGACCAGCCGACCGCGACGACCGCGGCGCCGAGCATCATCTCCAGCATCAGGTCCCAGCCGATGATCCAGGCGGGGAACTCGCCGAGGGTGGCGAAGGCGAAGGTGTAGGCGGACCCGGCCGCCGGGACGGTGGAGGCGAACTCGGCGTAGCAGAGCGCCGCCAGCGCGCAGACGACGCCCGCGGCCACGAAGGACAGGGCGACCGCGGGCCCGGCCGTCTCCCTGGCGACCCGGCCGGTGAGCACGAAGATGCCGGTGCCGATGACGACGCCGATGCCGAAGACGGTGAGGTCCAGCGCGCTGAGATCCTTGCGCAGCCGGTGTTCCGGCGCCTCGGTATCCGAGATCGACTGTTCCACCGACTTGACGCGCAAGACACTCATGGTCCCTCCCCGGCCGCCGGCGCTGTGTTTCAGGTCACATGCCCAGCCGATCGGCGGCCGAACGGCGAACTCGGGGTTGTTTGGGGGGAGGTCCCCGATGCCGGCCGCCGCTCACGGCGGCGATCCTGGGGTCATGCTCCTGGACATGCTGCAGTCGTCGTCTCCGTACCTGGTCGGTTCGGTACTCCTCGCGGTGCTGGCGTTCGCCGGATCGCTGGTCCCCGGTGTCGCGGCGATCCTCGTGGCGGGGGCGACGCTGGCGGATCCCTGGGACGTCGCGGTGGTGGCGCTCGCCGGGTGCGCCGGGTGTGTCCTGTACGCGACCGGCGGCTGGCTCGTCGGCCGCCGGTACGGATCGCGGCTGCGCCGCGGCGGGACCGGGCGCCGGATCGGCGAGCGGCGCTGGTCGCGGGCCGAGCGACTGGCCACGGGCACGGGCGGCGGTCCGGCTCTGGCGGCCGCCTGCTTCCTGC
The DNA here is from genome assembly GCF_052983175.1 of Streptosporangium sp. G12. NCBI lineage: Bacteria > Bacillati > Actinomycetota > Actinomycetes > Streptosporangiales > Streptosporangiaceae > Streptosporangium > Streptosporangium sp. G12. The sequence continues at coordinate 182,571 of NZ_JBRIQO010000012.1, forward strand.
CCGTGGTCGGCTCGCTCACCCCGGTCGTCGCCGGGGCGTCGAGCGTGCCGTACACGCGCTTCGTCCGCTGGGCCCTGGCGGGTGGCGCGGTCTGGGTGACCGTCTACCTGTCGCTGGGCGCCCTGGCGGGCGAGGCCCTGCGCCAGAACCAGCACCTACTGGTGCCGATCTTCGCGTGCGTGGCCGTCGTGGTCGCGGGCCTCCTCGTGATCAACCACCGCGCCCGCCCGCCCCGGGAGGGGACGGGCGCGGGCGACGCCGTCAGCGGGCCGGGTGGTTCTCCAGGGCCGGGGAGCGCTTCGCGATCGCCTCGGTGATCTGGCGGGCGATGTCCTGCGAGGTCAGGCCGATCTCGCCGAGGATCTTCGGACGTTTGGCGTGGTCGAGGAAGCGCTGCGGGATGCCGTAGGTGCGGATCGGGACGTCCACGTCGGCGTCGCGCAGCATGCGGGCCACCGCGTCGCCGACCGCGCCCACCCGGCCGTTGTCCTCGACCACCACGACCAGCTTGTGGGCGCGGGCGGCCGGCACCAGGGCCTCGTCCAGGGGCTTGACCCAGCGCGGGTCCACCACCGTGGCGGAGATGCCCTGGGCGTCGAGCAGGTCGGCGGCCTCCAGGCACAGTCCGGCCATCGGCCCCACGGCCACGAGCAGCACGTCGGGATCGCCCGCGCGCAGCACGTCCATCTCGCCGAGACGGCCGACCGCCTCGATCTCGGCGGTCACCGCTCCCTTGGGGTAGCGCAGGACGGTCGGGCCGTCGTCGATCTCCACGGCCTCGGCCAGCAGCTCGCGCAGGCGGGGCTCGTCGCGGGGGACGGCGACCGAGAGGCCGGGGACGACCTGCAGGATCGACAGGTCCCACATGCCGTTGTGGCTGGCGCCGTCGTCGCCGGTGACGCCCGCCCGGTCGAGCACGACCGTGACGGGGAGCCGGTGCAGGGCGACGTCCATCAGGAGCTGGTCGAAGGCCCGGTTGAGGAAGGTGGCGTAGACGGCCACCACCGGGTGCAGGCCGCCGAGCGCCAGACCGGCGGCACTGGTCAGGGCGTGCTGCTCGGCGATGCCGACGTCGTAGAGGCGGTCGGGGTAGGCCTCGGAGAACGGGATCAGGCCGGTGGGGCCGAGCATCGCGGCGGTGATCGCCACGATGTCGCGCCGCTCGGCGCCCAGGCGCACCATCTCCTGGCCGAAGACGTTGGTCCAGCCGTGCGGCTTCGGCTTCTCCTCACCGGTCAGCGGGTCGAAGACGCCCGGCGAGTGGAAGCAGTCCTCGTCGTGGTTCTCCGCCGGGGAGTAGCCGAAGCCCTTCTTGGTGAGCACGTGCACGATGACCGGGCGGCGGAAGTCGCGGGCCCTGCGCAGCGCGGACTCCACGGCCTGCTCGTCGTGGCCGTCGACCAGCCCGATGTACTTCAGGCCGAGGTCCTCGAACATGACCTGCGGAGCCAGGACGTCCTTGAGGCCCTTCTTGACGCCGTGCAGGGCGTCGTAGACGGGGGCGCCGACCACCGGGACCTTGGTCAGGTTGCCCTTGACGAAGTCGAGCACGTCCTCGTAGCGCTGGTTCGTGCGCAGGGAGGCCAGGTGGGAGGCGAGCCCGCCGATGGTCGGCGAGTAGGAGCGGCCGTTGTCGTTGACCACGATGATCAGCGGCAGGTCCTTGCGCGCCGCGATGTTGTTGAGCGCCTCCCAGGCCATGCCGCCGGTGAGCGCCCCGTCCCCGATCACCGCGACGACCGTGCGGCCGGCCTCGCCGCGCAGCCTGTACGCCTTGGCCAGGCCGTCGGCGTACGACAGCGCGGTCGAGGCGTGGGAGTTCTCGATGATGTCGTGCTCGGACTCGGTCTGGCTCGGGTAGCCGGACAGGCCGCCCTCCTGGCGGAGCGTGTCGAACTGCCCGGCCCGGCCGGTGAGCATCTTGTGGACGTAGGCCTGGTGGCCGGTGTCCCACAGGATGGGGTCGCGTGGCGAGTCGAAGACCCGGTGCATCGCGATCGTCAGCTCGACGACGCCGAGGTTGGGGCCGAGGTGGCCGCCGCTGCGGGCGGTGGAGGAGATCAGGAGATCCCTGATCTCGGCGGCGAGGACCGGTAGCTCGTCCACCGCCAAGCGCTTGAGGTCTCCTGGCCCCTTGACCGACTCCAGAAGATTTCCAGGCTGCCCGGTCCGCTCGCTCACGGAATCATCCTCTCTGTCCAGTCAACGTCACGACGAGTCTAGTTGCGATGGAGGACGCAACCCCCGGGAGCAGTGATTCTGCACGTTTTATCCACACTTGCAATAACCTTTGCCCCACCATGAAAACTCTCCCCTATAGGCAACTATCATCTCTTGTTGCCGCCTCGTTGACGTTTGCGCTGGTGACGGGTCTGGGCCCGGCCGGCGCGTCCGCCTCACGGACCATCGCGCCCTCCGCCTCGCAGCAGGTCGCGCCGGTCACCGGGACGACGTCGGGTACGACCACCCCCTCCAGCTCCGCCGCCTCCACCAGGGAGCAGGCACCCCCGCGCGGCCGGGCCGCCGCGACGGCCAGTCCCCTTTACCGCACCGGCACCCTGCCCACCATGCGCTGTCAGGCCGGACAGATCCGCGCGGGGAGCGCGGCCTCCTACCGGACCTTCGTGACCAAGCTCGTCCGCTGCCTGAACCTTGCCTGGAAGACCCAGTTCAGGAAGACCAACCTGGGGTTCTCCCACCCAAAGCTCCGTTTCTCCACCACCAAGGTGAACACCCCCTGCGGCCGGTGGCCCAGCAGCGCCGGGGGGCTGTACTGCTCCAGCAACCGCACCATCTACATCGGTGTCACGCGTGATGTCCTGAAGAACGCCCACCCCGCCAACCACGCCCAGTTCATCGCCCACGAGTACGGCCACCACGTGCAGCGCCTCGCGGGCATCATGGACTACTACGGCCGCAGCATCTGGCGCGCCTCCTCGTCCACCAAGCTGGCCTTCTCCCGCCGCCTCGAACTGCAGGCCGACTGCCTGGCCTCCGCCTTCCTGCGCCAGGCCGCCGACGACCTGCCGGTCGAGCAGGCGCAGTGGGAGGCGATGGTCAGCTGGGTCAGCGCCAACGGGCACAAGAACTGGCCCAAGAACGACCACGGCAAGGGCCGCAGCCAGGCCTACTGGATGGAGCGCGGCTTCGACGCGAGCTCCCCGTCCGGCTGCAACACCTGGACGGCCCCGGCCGGCCGGGTCGCCTGAGCCTCCCGACCCGTCGCCCGATCTCCGGCACGCCGCACGCCGCCTGACTTCCGGCACGAAACCGCGATATGCGGCCGCGCTTCCCAAGCGTGGCCGCATATCTGCTTTACCCCCCCTTTAACCTCCCCTAGGGTTGAGGATCATGCGCATCCCCCTTATCGCACTGCTCTCCGGCGTGCTCGTGAGTACGCTGCTCGCCGGTACGGCGGGCGCCGCGGTCACCACCGGACGACTCGCGCCGGTACCCACGGGCCAGGCCGCCCTGACCGCCAACCCGATCTACAAGACGGGCAAGCTCGAACCGGATGCCTGTCCGGAGCAACCGGTCTACAACGACGACCTGGAGACCGCCGAGACCTATCTCAGCTTCGCTCTGGACTGCCTCAACGAGGGCTGGGAGTACCAGTTCTCCAAGACGAAACTGCCGTTCTCCAAGCCCAAGTTCGCGGTCACCACGCGCATCGGCGTCCCGACCGGCTGCGGCAAGTTCCCCAAGGGCGCCCAGGCGGTCTACTGCTCGCTGAACAAGAAGATCACCTTCTACCTCGACAAGGGGATCCTCTCCCAGGCGACCGAGCTGTTCCTGCTGCAGACCCTGGCCCACGAGTACGGTCACCACGTCCAGCAGCTCTCCGGGATCCTGCCCACGGTGTTCAAGCGGAAGTACAAGAACGACAAGGCGTACCTGCCCGAGCTGCGCAAGGTCGAGCTCCAGGCCGAGTGCCTGAGCGGCGCCTTCATCGGCAGCATCTGGCGTTCCCTCGGCCGCCGCGAGTCGGACTTCAGGTACGTCCTGAACGCCGCCTACAGCACGGCCAGCCACGGTACGACCAAGAGCATCGCCTACTGGGTGACCCGCGGCTTCCAGCAGGAGACCCCCGGCGCCTGCAACACCTTCTCCGCCCCCAAGTCCAGGGTCGCCTGACCCTCCCGACCGCGCTGACCCCCGCGACCACCCGCCGCCGTCCCACGGACGCGTGACGGGTGGTCGTTCTTTTCCACCCGGTATAAGTTTCATCCCCCGGGAGGCTCAGACCTCATCCCCCGTGCCCGCCCGGCGCGGGCGGCCCCCTACGAAGCATGATCACGAGTGGCGACGACCTCATGACATTCAGTAACCTTGCGACGCCGCCTGAACGACCCTCCCCGTGAGCGCCCTCCTCGCCACGGAACCAGGCCCGGTCCCCCCGCTGGTCGACGGCAAGGAGAAAGACGGAATGGACACAACAGACAACCGCCTGAGCGTCCTGGAAACGGACGTCGCCGCGCTCCGCGCGCAGAACCGGGAAAACAGGGTGATCAACACCGGCATCTTGGAGGTTCTGAAGGACCTGCGGACGGTGACATCGGAACTCTGGACGGAGGTGACCGGGCTCCGGACGGACATGGACGGCTTCCGCACGGAACTGACCGGACTCCGCACGGACATGGACGGCTTCCGCACGGAACTGACCGGACTCCGGACGGACATGGACGGCTTCCGCACGGAACTGACCGGACTCCGCACGGACATGGACGGCTTCCGCACGGACATGGACGGCTTCCGCACGGACATGGACGGCTTCCGCACGGACATGGACGGCTTCCGCACGGAACTGACCGGACTTCGCACGGGACAGGACGAGCTCCGTGCCGAGATGCGAGCCGGGCACGCCGAACTCCGCGAGGAGATCTCCGTGGTCAAGCGCTCCGTCGGCAACCTGGAGCTCTCCATGAAGCGCGTCGAGGGTGACGTCGCCGAACTCAAGGCCGGTCACATCGAGCTGCGCCACCTGGTCGCCGGTCTCGTGAGGTAACCCCGCACCACCGCCGGCACCCCACGGCTGCGGGTGCCGGCGGCGCGACACCCCACGGATCGCCACGACGCACCGATCGCCCGAGAACCGGGATCGCCGCAGACCACGAACCGCCGCGGATCAGAACGCCCCACCCCGGGCAGCGGGGCAGCCCCCGCTCCTCACCACCGCCGGACGGCGCGGGAGGATCAGGAGCCGGCGCGGGCGAGGACTTCGAGAGGGTCGGCGAGGACCTGGGAGAAGGCCAGTTCGGCGGCGCCGACGAGAGTGGCGTCATCGCCGAGGGCCGAGGTGCGCAGGCGCAGCTGCTCGCGGCACGGGGGCAGGGCGTCGAGGGCGAGGCGGCTGCGGACCTGCGCGGCGGAGCCGAGGTAGATCTCCCTGAGCGTGCCCCCGAAGACGACCATCTCGGGGTTGAACAGGTTGACGAGGTTGGAGACGCCCAGGCCGAGCCAGTCGCCGACGCGGCTCAGGGCCGCCTGCGCGACGACGTCTCCCCGGTCGGCTGCGTCGACCGCGGCGCGGACGGCGTCCCTGCCGACCCGGGAGCCGAAGCGGCCCGCGGCCTCCAGGAGGGCGCGCTCCCCGACCTCCGCCTCCAGGCAGCCGTGCGAGCCGCACCCGCAGAGCCGTCCCTTGTCAGGGTTGACGATCATGTGCCCGACCTCGCCGCCGAAGCCCAGGTGGCCGCCGAGCAACTGGCCGTTGACGATCACTCCCCCGCCGATGCCGACGTCGCCGTGAAGGTAGACGAGGTCGCGGCAGCCGACGCCGACACCCCTGGTCTGCTCGGCGAGGGCGGCGAGGTTGGCGTCGTTGCCGACGGTGACCGGCAGGCCGAAGGCCAGCCGCCGGGTCATCTCGTCGGCGAACGGCACGTCGTCCACGGTGACCATGTTGGGCCCGAACCTGACGACCCCGTCGCCGCGTCCCACTCCCCCGGAGAAGGCCGCCGCCACCCCGACGCACACCGTGTCGGGCCGGGTCCTGCGGTGCATCTGCCGGGCGAAGGCGGCGAGCGGGCCGACGATCTCCTCCAGGGAGAAGTCACCGCGCCGCCGTACCGTCTCGCGGCGGTCGAGGATGGTGCCGCCCAGGCCGACGCGGGCGGCGACCAGCCGGTCGACGCCCACGTCGAGGGCGAACACGTAGACCCGCGCCGACTCCGGGCGGACCACCAGGGACGGACGCCCGGCCCTGCCCGTCTCCCTGGGGAGTTCCTCCCTGACCAGCCCCGCGGCTGTCAGATCGGCGGTCAGCGCCATGATGGTGCTGCGGTTGAGGCCCATCCGGTTGGTGAGTTCCGCACGCGAGGTGGGGCCGCTCAGATGGACGTGCCTGAGCAGGGCCCCAAGGTTGTGACGCCTGATCTCCTCCTGGGAGGGGCCTGCCCGCATGACGTGATGTTCCTTCGGTGGATCGGAGTCGCTGATCACCTTAGACCAGTGGCGGCCGCCCGCTTGCGGGACAACGCGTCCACCATGGCGGCGAGCAACAGGACCGATCCGGTCACCATGAACTTCACCCCGGAGCTGTAGCCCATCAGGCCCATGCCGTTCTCGATGACCGCGACCACGGCACCGCCGAGGATGGCGTCCAGCACCCGGCCCTTGCCACCGAACAGGCTGGTGCCGCCGATGACGGCGGCGCCGACCGCGTAGAGCAGCACGTTGCTGCCGCCGGTGTTGGGGTCGACCGAGCTGGCCCGTGAGGCGGCGATGATGCCGCCGACCGCGGCCATGGAGGAACAGATCACGAAGGCACTGATCTTCATCCGGTCGACGTTGATGCCCGCCCGGCGCGCGGCCTCGGCGTTGCCGCCGACCGCGTACAGGTGGCGCCCGTACGCCGTGCGGCGGAGCACGAACGTCAGGATCAGCAGCAGCACCACGATGATGGGCACCACCAGCGGCACGCCCGCCAGGGAGACGACGGCGACGTTGCGGCTGCGCTCGATGTTGAGGAAGTAGACGGCGAGGCCGCCGAGCAGCGCGAGGGCGCCGACCCTGACCGCGATCAGCGAGATCGGGTCGGAGGTGAGGCCGCGGGAGGTGCGCTTGCGGGCACGCAGCAGCTGGAGACCGGCGTAGGCGGCGACGCCCACGACCAGCAGGATCCAGCCCAGCGTGGGCGGGAGGTTCTTGTTGGCGATCGACAGGATGGTCTCGTCGCGGATGGCGATGATGGTGCCGCCCTTGACGAGCAGCAGGACCAGGCCCTGGAAGGCGAGGAAGGCCGCGAGCGTCACCACGAACGACGGGATGCCGAGTTTCGCGACGATGGAGCCGATCGCGGTGCCGATCACCACGCCGGTGAGGATCGCCGCGCCCACCGCCACGTACCAGGGCAGCCCCTGGCTGCTGAGCATGATCGCGAGCACCGCCGCGCAGACACCGCTGGCGAAGCCCGCCGACAGGTCGATCTCGCCGAGCAGCAGCACGAAGACCAGGCCCATGGCGATCACGGTGACCGCGGCGCCCTGGGTGAACAGGTTGGCGAAGTTCCCCGCGGTCAGGAAGGAGGGACGCAGGATGGCGAAGATCGCGCAGAGCACCACGAGGCCGAACACCGCGGGCAGCGCGCCCATGTCGCCGCCGCGTACCCTCTCGGCGTAGCCGCGGACGTTGGTCCTGATCGAGGGTGCCTCGTGTACGGTCTTCGGCGAAATCGTGGCGGTCATACGGTGACTCCGTTGGTGAGGCCGAGGTCCCCGCTGCGGCCGGAGGTGATCAGTTCGACGACCTGCGCGTGGGTGACGTCCGAGGTCTTGACCTGGGCCGCCATCCGGCCGAGGTAGAGGGTGGCGATCCGGTCGGACACCGCGAAGACGTCGTTCATGTTGTGCGAGATCAGGACGACGGCCAGGCCCTGGTCGGCCAGGCGCCGGACCAGTTCCAGCACCTGCGCCGTCTGGGCGACGCCGAGGGCGGCGGTCGGCTCGTCGAGGATGACGACCTTGCTGTTCCACAGCACGGCCTTGGCGATGGCCACCGTCTGGCGCTGGCCGCCGGAGAGGCTGGCGACGAGCTGGCGGATGGACTTGACGGTCCTGACCGACAGGCTCTCCAGGGTCCTGGCCGCCATCTCCTCCATCGTGTCCTCGTCGAGGACGATGCCGCGCTTGTGCTCGCGGCCAAGGAACATGTTCTGGACGATGTCGAGGTTGTCGCAGAGCGCGAGGTCCTGGTAGACGATCTCGATGCCCAGGTCGGCCGCGTCGCGCGGGCTGCCGATCTGGACGGGCTTGCCGTCGAAGAAGTACTCGCCGGAGTCGATCGCGTGGATGCCTCCGACGCACTTGACGAGGGTGGACTTGCCTGCGCCGTTGTCGCCGACCAGCGCGGTCACCTCTCCGGCGTACGCGGAGAGGGAGACGTCGTGCAGGACCTGTACGGGACCGAAACTCTTGTCGATCCCGCGGAGTTCCAGTGCGGGGGTCATGGGGTTGTGCTCCCTGTGTTCATTTCGCGCGGCGAAGCTCGCGCGGCTCGGACGCCTGCGGGCGGCGTCCCGCCCTGTGACGCCGGAAGACGCCCACCTGCCGCGTCTCCCGGCGTCACAGGGTGAGGTGTGCCGCGATCGAGCGCGAGGGGGCGGCCGGCCGGGGGGAACGACCGGCCGCCCCCTCCGCGCCTTACTGGATTCCGGCCTCGGTGCACTTGTCGGCGAACTCGCCGGTGCACAGCTCGTCCTTGGTCACGAAGCCGTCGGCGACGACGTCCTTGACGCTGTCGAAGAAGATCGGCTGCGGGTCGAGGAGGACGGAGGGCACGTCGGCGCCGCTCTCGGTGTCCTTGACCGTCCCGGTCGCCGCGGGCTTCTCGCCCTTGGCCAGGCCGATGGCGAGCGCGGCGGCCGCGTCGGCCTCCTTCTTGATCGCCTTGTAGACCGTCATGCACTGGTCGCCGGCGAGGATGTTCTGCAGGCCCTGCACGGTGGCGTCCTGGCCGGTGACCGGGACCTTGCCGTTCAGGTTGTTCTTCTTGAGGACCGAGATGGCGGCGTTGCCGAGACCGTCGTTGGCGGCCAGGACGCCGGCGATCTTCGGCTGCTCGGTGAGCATCTGCTCGAAGATCGTGCCCGCCTGGGTGTTGTCCCATTCGGGGACGGACTGGTCCGGGCCCTTGACGTATTCGCCGGAGTCGTACTTGGCCTTGAGCACGCCGTCGTAGCCGTTCTTGAACAGCGTGGCGTTGTTGTCGGTCGGCGAGCCGTTGAGCTCGGCGACGATCGGCTTCTCGGCCTTCTTGTCGGTCAGGCACTTCACCAGGCCCTCGCCCTGCAGGGTGCCGACCTTGGTGTTGTCGAAGCTGACGTAGTACTGGGCGCCGCCGTTGAGGGTGAGGCGGTCGTAGTCGATGGTGGCCACGCCCTGCGCCTTGGCCTTGTCGAGCACGGCCTTGCCGGTGCCGCTGTCGAGGTTGACGATCATCAGGACCGTGGCCCCGTTGGTGATCATCTGGTCGGCGATGGTCTGGAACTGGGTCTTGTCACCCTGGGCGTTCTGGATGTCGTAGGCGACACCCGCGGCCTTGAAGGCCTCCTCCAGGTACTTGCGGTCCGCGGTCTCCCAGCGGGCGGAGGACTTGCTGTCGGGAAGGATGACGCCGACCTTGCCCGCGGCCGCCGCGCTCTCCGTGGGGGCGGCACCGCTCGAGGCGCTGGTTTCGGGGCTGTCGCTCCCGCAAGCGGTGAGGCCGAGGGTCATCGCCGCGGCGGCGGCGGTAAGGCTGAGGATCCCCTTGCGCATGGTGCACGGGTCCTTTCTTCGAAATTGGGGGGTACGGACGTGCGGCATGCCGAATTCGCGGGTACGGCTGTGCCGGGTCTCGGCTCACCGTTCCGTTGAATGTTGTTTGCGGCAACGTATTCCGCCGTTGGCCTGGAGCGCCAGACCCTCCGTAGGTAAAGTTTGTTGTGGCCGGTAACAATCCAGAAACGCGCTCTTAACCGTCCCGGGTCCAGCCGGTCTTTCACCTTCCCGATACCCCTGCGGTTATTGGGATCGCGGCTCTGAGCTGCCTTTTTCCCGGCGCGGTGCGGCGCTCTCCCCGTCGGCCCCTGCCCTTGCCCGGCCCCGCCCTTCGGGAATCCTCGGGATCCCGGCGCCTCGGGACGCGCGAAAGTCTCCGGAAAGCACGGAACCGCCCGGCAGGATGGTGTCCCGCCGGGCGGTTCTCGTCTGGGGTGTGTCCCCATGCGGGCGAGGCTTACGTGCGGCCTCGCCCCCCTGCTCAGCTCTTGGCGAGCAGGGAGCGCAGGACGTACTGCATGATGCCCCCGTGCCGGTAGTAGTCGGCCTCTCCGGGGGTGTCGATGCGCACGACCGCCTGGAACTCCTTGCCGTCGGCCCGGACCGTCACGGTCTGCGGGACGCCGCCCTCGTTGAGGGCCTCGACGCCGACGACGTCGAAGGTCTCCTCGCCGGTCAGGCCCAGCGACTGCGCCGTCTCGCCCTCGGGGAACTGCAGCGGCAGCACGCCCATGCCGATGAGGTTGGAGCGGTGGATGCGCTCGTAGGACTCGGCGATGACGGCGCGGACGCCGAGCAGCGCGGTGCCCTTGGCCGCCCAGTCGCGCGAGGAGCCCGAGCCGTACTCCTTGCCGGCCAGCACCACGAGCGGGATGCCCGCGGCCTGGTAGTTGGCCGAGGCGTCGTAGATGAAGGACTGCGGCCCGCCGTCAAGGGTGAAGTCACGGGTGTAGCCGCCCTCCACGCCGTCGAGCAGCAGGTTCCTCAGCCGGATGTTGGCGAAGGTGCCGCGGATCATGACCTCGTGGTTGCCCCGGCGCGAGCCGTAGGAGTTGAAGTCCTTGACCCCGACGCCGTTCTCCTTCAGGTAGTCGGCGGCGGGAGTGCCGACCTTGATCGCGCCTGCCGGGGAGATGTGGTCGGTGGTGACCGAGTCGCCCAGCTTCGCGAGCACCCGGGCCCCGGAGATGTCGGTCACCGGCTCCGGCTCCGGCGGCATGCCCTCGAAGTAGGGGGCCTTGCGGACGTAGGTCGAGTCCGGGTCCCACTCGAAGGTGTTGCCGGTCGGGATCGGCAGCGAGCGCCAGGTCTCGTCGCCCTTGAACACGTCGGCGTAGTCGTGCAGGAACATCTCCTGGTCGATCGAGGAGGCGACGACCGCCGCGATCTCCTCGGGCGCCGGCCAGATGTCGGCGAGGAACACCGGCTCGCCGTCCGAGCCCACCCCCAGCGGCTCGTTGTTCAGGTCGAGGTCCATGGTGCCCGCGAGGGCGTAGGCGACGACCAGCGGCGGCGAGGCCAGGTAGTTCATCTTGACGTCGGGGTTGATCCGGCCCTCGAAGTTGCGGTTGCCCGACAGCACCGCGGTGACCGCGAGGTCGTTCTCCTGGATGGCGGCGGAGATCTCCTCCTGCAGCGGGCCCGAGTTGCCGATGCAGGTGGTGCAGCCGTAGCCGACCAGGTTGAAACCGATCTTGTCGAGGTACGGCTGCAGGCCGGAGCGCTCGAAATAGCCGGTGACCACCTGCGAGCCGGGGGCGAGCGAGGTCTTGACCCACGGCTTGCGGGTCAGGCCCTTCTCGACCGCGTTCCTGGCGAGCAGCGCGGCGCCCATCATGACGTACGGGTTGGAGGTGTTGGTGCAGCTGGTGATCGCGGCGATGGTCACCACGCCGTGGTCGATCTCGAAGTCGGTGCCGTCGGCCAGGGTGACCCGCACGACCTTGTGCGGGCGCTCGCCGCCGAGGCCGGCCGGGTGCGGCTTGTCGCCGTTGTCGTTGTGGGAGACCGCCGGGGAGTCGGAGGCGGGGAACGACTCGCCGGACGCCTCGTCGAGCGGGCCCTGCTCGCTCGACACGTAGTCCTTGACGGCCGCGCGCCAGGCGCTCTTGGCGTCCGACAGCGCGATGCGGTCCTGGGGCCGCTTGGGGCCGGCGATCGACGGGACGACCGTGGACAGGTCCAGCTCGATGTACTCGGAGAAGACCGGCTCCTCGGCCTCGGGGTCGAGCCACATGCCCTGGGCCTTGGCGTAGGCCTCGACCAGGGCGACCTGCTCGGCGGGGCGGCCGGTCAGCGTGAGGTAGTCGGTCGTCTGGCCGTCGATCGGGAAGATCGCGCAGGTCGAGCCGAACTCGGGGCTCATGTTGCCGATCGTGGCCCGGTTGGCCAGCGGCACGCTGGAGACGCCGTCGCCGTAGAACTCCACGAACTTGCCGACGACGCCGTGCTTGCGGAGCATCTCGGTGATCGTGAGCACCAGGTCGGTGGCGGTGGCCCCGGCGGGGAGCTTGCCGGTCAGCTTGAAACCGACCACCCGCGGGATGAGCATGGAGATCGGCTGGCCGAGCATCGCGGCCTCGGCCTCGATGCCGCCGACGCCCCAGCCCAGGACGCCGATGCCGTTCTCCATGGTGGTGTGGGAGTCGGTGCCGACGCAGGTGTCCGGGTATGCCTTACCCTCTCGGACCATCACGACCCGGGCCAGGTGCTCGATGTTGACCTGGTGCACGATGCCGGTGCCCGGCGGGACGACCTTGAACTCGTCGAAGGCGGTCTGGCCCCAGCGCAGGAACTGGTAGCGCTCGCGGTTGCGCTCGTACTCCCTGTCGACGTTGCGCTGGAAGGAGTCGGCGCCGCCGAAGAAGTCGACGATGACCGAGTGGTCGATGACCATCTCGGCCGGGGCGAGCGGGTTGATCCTGGCCGGGTCGCCGCCGAGGTCGCGGACGGCCTCGCGCATGGTCGCCAGGTCGACGACGCACGGGACGCCGGTGAAGTCCTGCATGATCACGCGGGCCGGCGTGAACTGGATCTCCACGTTCGGGGCGGCCTCGGGGTCCCACTGGCCGATCGCACGGATGTGGTCGGCGGTGATGTTCGCGCCGTCCTCCGTGCGGAGAAGGTTCTCCAGAAGGATCTTCAGGCTGTACGGGAGACGTCCCGACCCCTCCACGGCGTCCAGCCGGTAGATCTCGTACTCCGCGTCACCGACGCGGAGCGTGTCACGACTGCCGAAGCTGTTCGCGGACACGGTTCGCCTCCCTCATCACCTGATGTCTGGCGCGCCGGCACATAGGGCGCGATTGAATCCTGCCGCACCGCCCGAGCGCCCCGAACTGTTAGGTCTGCCTAACTTCCAGGCCACCCGCAGGTTGCAGCGGATGTCTCGATATCAAGATATCCCTCCGGGTATCTCGACATCAAATTACTCCTCAGTATGATCACTGCGGAGCGAGGCGGAGGTACAGCAACCCGAGAACGACGACGGAAAGTACCGGGGCGAGAAACTTCTGCTCGAAGGCCCGGCCCGTCTTGATGCCGATCTTCCACGGCAGCAGCCACTTCTGCCGCATCGGCCAGAGCACCGGACAGCCCTTCTCGGTGCAGCAGTCGCCCACGACGTGGGTGAGGCACCCGATCGCGACCGCGAGCCCCAGCCAGGCGTACTCCACGTTGTCGCTGCGGAACACCACGAACAGCCCGGCCGTCATGCCGACGTTGAGCATCGCCGAGGCGAACTTCTTGCCCGGGATGCCGATGCCGATCGCCCGCAGCGACAGGCCGATGAGCAGGATCACCAGGATGTCGCGGCCGATCGGATAGGTGTTGGCCAGGTAGTGCGCGCCGAAGCCCGCCGCGATCGCGAACACCAGCGAGTGGGTGGCGTTGCGGTGGCCTCCGGCGAGCCACGAGACCGCCTTGCTCAGCCCCCAGGTGACCGGCCCGAACGTCTGCGCGATCGTCGCGCTCGGATGGTCGAGGTCGGGCAGCATCGCGGCACCGGCGCAGATGATGGCCCCGGCGACGAACTCGGCCGGGTTGAGCGCGTTGACCATGACACCGGTCTCGATGAACCTGGACGTCTCGGTCAGCAAGGGCAGCGCGGCCAGCGCGGGCGCCACCCCCAGCCAGGCGATCGCCCCTGTCAGCGCGTGCGTATGCCCCATCATCGGTCAAAAACCCCCATCAAGATCACCTCGGGAGACTGTACGTCAAAGCCTCCCCCAGATGGAGGACCGTGCCATTTCACGCCATCGGCGTGTCGCGCGGGCGAGACGGCCCCGGCGCGTGCGTGCTGATCGTTTCCGGCCGACTCCAGGGTCGCCCGAGGGCGACGACGGTCCGCTTCGATCTTCCCGTCCCTTCACGAGAGGTGCCTGCCATCCGAATCTTCCTACGGATGGGGAACGGATGGAACGGGCGAATGGTGCCTGGGACGGCGGCCCTGGAGCATCTCGGCGGAGTGATCGCCCTCGCGGGGCGGGCCTGGGGCGGGGAGCCCTCCGGGGGTCTTCACCGGAGGCCCGGACGCGAACCCGGGAGGGTCGCGATCAAGAAGAGACGTGCGAAAACGTGGAGAAACGACAGACGGGACCGTTCCGCGCCGAAAGCACCCCCCAGCCCTTCCGGCGCGGAACGAATCCCGTCTACGTCCTTTGTAACGTGCAGGTCTCAGTACTTGTTCCAGAATCCGGCAAGAATTACGTGATCTGCCTCACTTCTACTCAGGGTGACGAGTCATCACTCTCGGCGAAGGTGGCCGAAACAGGGGCGGAGGGCGGCGAACCGGAGGCTCCGGGGCCCGTGCCGGGCCCACCCGCTCGGCGACTCCCGCCCGGGCTCGGTCGACCCCCGGCGTGCCGGGAAGCGTCTCATCCCGCCGACGATCAAATGCCTCAGGTCCCACATAACCCCCATTTCGTGACATGAGGTTGCTGTCAGAATGTTCTCGATATATCTTTGAAGCATCGAGAGCGATCAAAAGACGATCGCGGCATGGAGGTACGGCATGACATCGTCCAACGCGATGGGCGCTCCCTGGGCCGGATTCGGGTCCCACGAGGTCAGGCGCGAGATGAAGCGCGCGGCCAGGGAGGCATGGCGGCAGATGGCCGCCGGATGGCACGAGGGCGGCCCGGAGCACGGCCCCCGCGCGCCACACCACACCCACCACGAGCACCACGATGGCGGGCCTCGCGAGCACCGGCACCGCGGCCACCGCGGCCCCTTCCCCTTCGGCGGGTTCCCCTGGGACATGGGCCGGGGCGGCAGGGGGGGCAGAGGCCCGTTCGGCGGGGGCCCGTTCGGCGGCCCGCCGTTCGGGAGGGGGCGCAAGGCGAAGCGCGGCGACGTCCGCGCGGCGATCCTCGCCCTGCTCACCGAGTCCTCGTGCAACGGCTACCAGATCATCCAGGAGATCGAGCGGCGCAGCGAGGGCGGCTGGAAGCCCAGCCCGGGAGCGGTCTACCCGGCCCTGCAGCAGCTCACCGACGAGGGTCTGGTCCTGGCCGAGGAGAACGAGGGCCGCAAGACCTTCAGCCTCACCGACGCCGGACGCGCCTACGTGGCCGAGCACTCCGACGAGGTCCGCGCCCCGTGGGAGGAGATGACGCCCGATGTCGACGACAGCACCTGGGAGCTGATGGACATCACCCGCCAGTCGGGGTTCGCCATGCTCCAGATCCTGCAGACCGGCAGCGACGCGCAGATCCGGCAGGCCAAGCAGACCCTGGTCGAGACGCGCCGCAAGCTCTACCAGATCTTGGCCGACGGCGACACCGGCGAGGAGTGACCCGACCATGACCCCCCGAGACGACCTCCGTATCGGAGACGCCGAGCGTGACGCGGCGATGGAGTCCCTGCGCGAGCACTACGTGCAGGGCCGCCTGACCCGCGAGGAGCTCGACGAGCGCCTCGAACTGACCCTGTCCGCGCGGACCGGCGGCGAGCTGGCCCGGGTGAGCGCGGACCTGCCCGGCCCGAGCGGCTCCCGGCCGGAGGAGTCCGAGGACACCTGGGGTCCCTGGGGCGCGGGGGCCCCCTGGGGTCCGGGGAGGGGACCGTGGGGGCCGGGCGGACCGTGGGGGCCGGGCCACCGGCACCGCGCGCACGCCCACCCCTGGGGCCACCACCGTCCCGGGGGCCGCCGCCCCAGGGGTCACCGCGGCGGGCCGCCGTTCTTCCCCCTGATCATCCCGGTGATGGTGGCCGGGGTGTTGATCGGCGGGTTCGGGGTGCTCAAGTTCGTCTTCCTCGCCTGGCTGGTGATGGCGGTGCTGGGCATGCTCCACCGCGGGCGGGGGCGCTCCAGGACGCGCTCCCGCGGGGTCGGCCCCCGTCCGGCGTCCTGACCCGCCTCTGAACCGCTTCCGACCGGCCTCCACCGGCCTTTGAGGGCTTCGGGCGAGCGGGCGCGGCGTGCTCGCCCGAAGCCCGTACCGGCTCGCGGGGGCGCCCGCACCGGCCGGTCAGGCGAGAGACTCCCGGAGCCTGCGCATCTCTCCCGCGATCCCGTCCAGCGTCCAGTGCGCGTTCAGGCCGCTCGGGTTGGGCAGCACCCACACCGCCGCGCCGCCGATCTCGCTCTCCTGCGGCCCGATCACGGCCTTGGGCACGCCGAACGCCTGCCGGTAGGCGGTCACCCCCGCCACCGCCAGCACCCTCGGGCGGATCTCGGCGACCAGCCCCGCCAGGCGCTCCCCGCCCGCGCGGAACTCCTCGGCGGACAGTTCCGCCGCCTGCGCGGTGGGCCGTCGCACCACGTTGGTGATGCCCAGCCCGTACGAGGGAAGCAGGTCCTGCTCGGCGGGCGAGAGCAACCGGGGGGTGAAGCCCGAGCGGTGCAGCGCGGGCCAGAAGCGGTTGCCGGGGCGGGCGAAGTGATGGCCGGTGGCCGCGGAGTACAGGCCGGGGTTGATCCCGCAGAACAGCACGTCCAGCGAGGGCCCGAGCACGTCCTCGATCGTCCTCTCCCCGGCCGCCTCGAGCTCGGCGCGGCTCGGCCGCGCCGGGAGCCGCGCTCCGGAGGTCGCCCGCCTCGCGAGCGGGGCACTTTCCTGTCTCTTGGACGGCACGGGACGAACCTAGCCCATCTCCTCGAGCTTTCGCCCCTTGGTCTCCCGTACCTTGAACAGCACGAAGACGAAGGAGAGCGCGGCGAAGGCGGCGTACCCCACGTAGGCCCCGGCCAGGTTCCACTCGCTCAGCGACGGGAACGAGACGGTGATCAGCCAGTTGGCCACCCACTGCGCGGCGGCGGCCACCGAGAGCGCGGCGGCCCTGACGCGGTTGGGGAACATCTCCCCCAGCAGCACCCAGACGATCACACCCCACGACAGCGCGAAGAACAGCACGAAGACGTGCGCGGCGATCAGGGCGACCGTGCCCTGGGCCTCGGGCAGCTTGACCGCCTCGCCACTGGGGACACCCGCGCTGAAGGCCCACGCGGCCACGGCCAGCGCGGCCGTCATGCCCGCGGAGCCGATCAGCAGCAGCGGCCTGCGGCCGATCCTGTCGACCAGCGCGATGGCGATGAACGTGCCGACGATGTTGATGATCGAGGTGGAGAAACTGATGAGCAGCGAGTCCGACTGGTTGATGCCGACCGACTGCCACAGCGACGCCGAGTAGTAGAAGATCACGTTGATGCCGACGAACTGCTGGAAGACGGAGAGCAGGATGCCGATCCAGACGATCGGCATCAGCCCGAACCGGGAACCGCGCAGGTCGCGCAGGCGGGGCCGGCGCTCGCTGCGCAGCGAGGTCTCGATCTCCGCCAGCCGGGCGTCCAGATCGGTTCCCTCGCCCTCGACCTCCGACAGCACCTTGCGCGCCGCGTCCGTCTTCCCGACCGCGATGAGGAAGCGCGGCGACTCGGGGATGATCGTCGCGAAGACCAGATAGAGCAGGGCGGGGATCAGGCAGGCGCCGAGCATCCACTGCCAGGCCTGCAGCCCGAGCAGCTCGTTGTTGACGTCCCCCCCGGCCCGCTCCGCGATCGCGTAGTTGACCAGCTGGGAGACCGCGATGCCCAGCACGATCGCGAGCTGCTGGAAGGACCCCAGCCGCCCCCGGTAGGCGGGCGGTGCGACCTCCGCGATGTAGGCGGGGCCGATCACCGAGGCCATGCCGATGCCCACACCGGCGAGCACCCGCCACAGGGCCAGGTCCCAGAGCGCGAAGGGCAGGGCCTGGCCGACGGAACTGACCGCGAACAGGATCGCGGCCACCTGCATCGCCCTGGTGCGTCCCCAGCGGTCGGCCAGCCCTCCGGCGATCCAGGCGCCCAGCGCCGAGCCCAGCAGCGCGATCGCCACGACGAAGCCGGTCTGGACCGGGCCGACGTCGAAGTTCTTCTCGATCCCGGTGACGGCGCCGTTGATGACGGCGCTGTCGTACCCGAAGAGAAAGCCGCCGATCGCCGCCGCGGCGGTGATGAAGACGACGTGCCCGATGTTCTCGCCGGAGGTGCCCGTGGGAGCAGTGCTGGCCATGAGGGTTCTTTCCCCCAGAAGGAGATTTGAGACATGGCTTCCGGACTTTCGGGACGGGCGGATGCACCGGCCACCGGCGGGGACTACAGCCGGGGATCGACCGGCTCGGACTCCAGGGCCAGGACGGCGAAGACCGCCTCGTGCACCCTCCACAGCGGCTCCCCCTCGGCCAGCCGGGAGAGCGCCTCGAGACCCAGCGCGTGCTCGCGCAGGGCGAGCGATCGCTTGCGGCCCAGGAACCGGCGGCGCAGCACGTCCAGGCTCTCGGTGTAGTCGGGCCCGTAGATGATCCGCAGGTACTCCCGTCCGCGCACCTTGACCCCGGGCTGCACCCGGCTCCGCCCGTCCGGCGGGTCCAGCGGCTTGACGACCATGCCCTCGCCGCCCTCGGCGGTCAGCGCCGACCACCAGGCCGTGGCCGCCTCCGTGGACTCCGGCGAGGCCGGATCGGCGAACACGTGCCGGGTGGGCGCGATCAGCGGGTCGTCGAGCCGCGACAGCAGATCCAGGTGCCAGGAGTGCGGCTCCTGGATCGCGGTCGCCCTGCCCTCGCAGGCGAGGATCTGGAACGGTGCCAGCCGAAGACCCTCGAGTCCGGAGACAGGCCAGCAGTAACGTGCATATGCCTGCCTGAAACGGGCAGCGTTGGTGGAGCGGCGTCGGGTGCGGTCCAACAGATCGCCCACATCCAAACCGCGCCCGGCCGCCGCCTCCAGCACGGTGATCGCCTCGGGCAGCACCGTGCGTGCCGCGGCGCCCACCGACGCGTACTGGCCGCGGATCAGCCCCTCGGCCTTGGCCGACCAGGGCAGCAGCTCGCAGTCGAGGGCGATCCAGCCCGACCCCAGCTCCTCCATCAGCGGCGCGCACACCCGCCTGAGCCTGTCGACCAGCTCGGTGGTGTCGGCGAAGAACGACCTTCCGGTACGGGTGTAGACCGCCCCCGCGCTGCCGTCGGTGACCCCGAACCGAGCCGCCGCCACCTCCGGGTCGGCGGCCAGCACGGCCACCGCCCGCGAGCCCATGTGCTTCTCCTCGCACACCACCCGGGTCACCCCGGCCGCCGCGAACTCGGCGAACGCCTCGGCCGGGTGCTCCAGGTAGCCGTCGAGACGGGAGGTCTCCGGAGGCGCCATCGTCGGCGGGAGGTAGACCAGCCAGCGCGGGTCCACCGCGAACCGGCTCATGATCTCCAGGGCGGCTGCCGAGTTCTCCTCGCGGACCTTGATGCGGCCGCCGCCGTGGCGCACCTCGATGTGGCGGGTGCCCCGCACGTCGTCGACGGAGAGCATGCCGGGAGCGCGGTGACCGGGGGCGGTCAGCGGCTTGACCGACTCGTACCAGACGCGCTCGGCGGGCACCGAGACGATCTCCCGCTCCGGGTAGCGCAGCGCGGTGAGGCGCCCGCCGAAGACCACCCCGGTGTCCAGGCAGATCGTGTTGTTGATCCACTCGGTCTCGGGGACCGGGGTGTGGCCGTAGACGACCATGGCCCGGCCCCGGTACTCGTGCGCCCAGGGGTAGCGCACCGGCAGACCGTACTCGTCGGTCTCGCCGGTGGTGTCGCCGTACAGCGCGAAGGAGCGGACCCTGCCGGAGGCGCGGCCGTGGTACTCCTCCTTGAGCCCGGCGTGGGCGACGACGAGTTTGCCCCCGTCGAGCTGGTAGTGGCTGATCAGGCCGTCCATGAAGGCCAGCGCCTCCCGCCTGAACTCCTCCGGCTCGGCGGCCAGCTGGTCCAGGGACTCCTGGAGGCCGTGGGCCACCCGGACCTTGCGGCCGTTGAGCGCGCGGGCCAGCTTCTGCTCGTGGTTGCCCGACACGCACAGCGCGGTCCCGGCCGCGACCATGCCCATGACCAGCCGGAGCACGCCCGGCGAGTCGGGCCCCCGGTCCACCAGGTCGCCGACGAACACCGCCGTCCTGCTCTCGGGGTGGACCGCCCCCGCGCCGCCGGGGTCGACCTCCCAGCCGAGGTCGCGCAGCAGCGTCTCCAGCTCGGCGCGGCAGCCGTGCACGTCGCCCACGATGTCGAACGGGCCGGTCAGCTCGCGCCTGTCGGTCCACGCCCTCTCGGTGACGACCGTCGCGGCCTCGATCTCCTCGGCCCCGCGCAGCACGTGGACCCGGCGGAAGCCGTCACGGGAGATCCTGCTCATGGAACGGCGCAGCTCCTTGCGCTGCCTGACGACCACGCGCGCCCCGAAGTCCCGGTCGGGCCTGGACTCGTTGCGCGCGATCGCCAGCTCCTCCGGTACGTCCAGGACGATCGCGTCGACCAGCACGTTGTGCGCCTTCGCGAGGGTGACCAGCTGCTTGCGCGCCTCCCACTGCACGTTCGTGGCGTCCACGACCGTCAGCAGCCCGCGCCTCAGGCGGGTGCCGACGATGTAGTGGAGCACGTCGAAGGCGTCGGGGGTGGCGGCCTGGTCGTTCTCGTCGTCGGCGACCAGCCCCCGGCAGAAGTCGGAGGAGATCACCTGGGTCGGCGCGAAGTGCCTGGCGGCGAAGGTCGACTTGCCGCTGCCGGACACCCCCACGAGCACGACGAGCGACATCTCCGGTACGGCGATCTCAGTCATCTCCACCTCCCGCGTCTCCCGCGCCCATGGGCGTCTCCGTACTTCCGGGACCGTCTTCGGTACTCCCGGGACCGCCTGACGCGCCCGCAAGGTCCTTCACGCCCGCAAGGCCCTTCACGCCCGCGGGGTCCTTCACGCCCGCGAGGCCGAACAGGGCCATCTGGGTGGGCGGGCCGACCTCGGGGTCGTCGTCGCCGACCGGCAGGAACTCGGCGCGGTAGCCGTACTCGCCGCACACCTTCGCCGCCCACGCGCGGAACTCGGCGCGGGTCCACTCGAAGCGGTGGTCGGGGTGGCGCGCACCGCTCAGGGATTCGTAGCGGACGTTGTGCTCGACGTTGGGGGTCGTGACGATCACGTACCCCGGCCGGGCGGTTCCGAAGACCACCCGCTCCAGCGCGTCCAGGCGCGGCGGATCGACGTGCTCGACGACCTCCATCAGCACCGCGGCGTCATACCCGGCGAACCGGACGTCGGTGTAGGTCAGCGCGCCCTGGAACAACTCCAGCCGCTCCCGCCGGCGTTCCGGCATCCGGTCGAGCCTCAGCCGCCTGGCCGCGAGCGCCAGCGCCCGGGAGGAAACGTCCGCTCCCGCCACCCTGGTGAACCGGGGCCGGTCGAGCAGCGCCGCGACCAGACGGCCGGAACCGCACCCGAGGTCGATGACGGTGCCCACTCCCAGTCCCTCCAGCGTGGCGAGCACGGCCTCCAGGCGAAGGATGTTCAACGGCCGCCTGGCGGCGCCCCCGGGCCCGGTCCGCGACTCCCCCTCGGAAGGGATCTCACCGGCCGGAAGGTCCCCGTCCGGCGCGCCGGTCCCGCCGACGGCGGCGGCTCCCGGCCCCTCCCCCGGCTCCTCCCCGGCGGAACCCTCCGCGGCGGGGTCGGCCGAGGGGTCCTCCTCGACAGGGGTCTCGAGGTCCTCCTCCACGTCGTCGCCGATCTCGGCGAGGCGGGCGAAGGCGGTACGGGTGAGGGCCCGGCGACGGCCGAGGTAGCGGTGAGTGATCAGACCCCGGGCGGGGTGGGCGGCCAGCCACGACTCGCCCGCCCTGATCAGCTTGTCCACCTCGTCGGGGGCCACCCAGTAGTGCTTGGCGTCGTCGAGCACGGGAAGCAGCACGTAGAGCTGGTTGAGCGCGTCGGCCAGGCGGACCTCCCCGCGCAGCACCAGCCGCACGTAACGGGAGTCGCCCCACTCGGGGAACTCCTCGTCCAGCGGCAGGGCGGTCGCCTCGACCCGCCAGCCCAGCGGTTCGAACAGCCGGCGCGCGAGCTCGGGACCGCCCTTGCACGGCAGCACGGGCAGGGTGATCTCCAGCGGTATCGGCCCCGCGGCCAGCTCGGGACGGCTGTCACAGCGCCCGGTGCGCGCCGTGCGGAACACGTCGGCCAGCGCCACGGCCAGCAGCGACGACGCGGCGTAGGGCCGGTCGTTGACGTACTGGCCCAGCGTGTAGTCGGGCGTGGACCGGTCGCGCGAGCGCACCAGGCGGACCGGGTCGACGTCGAGCATCAGCGCGGCCGTGCAGCGCTCCTCGCTCGCCTCGGGGTAGAGGACACGTGCCACGCCGTACGACTGCCCGAACTCCTGGACCCGGTCGGGGTGCTTGTGCAGCAGGAATCCGAGGTCCGTGGCGGGACTCACGGTGGTGGAGATCGTCAGCAACACCCGGTTCAGTGTGCCGCACCCCCGCCGGGACGGCCATCGGTTAACGCCCCGAACCCCCATGACCCGGCCATCGACCGATGGTTCCGGATCCACACGACACGCCGCCGGTTGGGCGACATGTCATGATCCGTTCCCAGCGGGGAGCTCCGAGGGCGCGGTCCCGGGCCAGGACCGGGAGCGCGCCCGCGGGGGCGGCTCACGGCCGAGGGCGAGGGCCGGGTCGAGGGGCGGGGGCGGGGGCCGGGAGGCCGGGGGCGAGCCGGTCCGTGAACGGCCCGCCCGTACGCGGTGACGCGCGGGCCCGCGGCCTACACGTGGGACAGGATCTCGTCCGAGATGAGTTCCAGCTGGTCGAGGTCGTCCAGGTCCAGCACCTGCAGATAGATCCGCTCGGCGCCCAGCTCGGCGAACCGGCCGATCTTCTCGGCCACCTCGGCGGGGGTGCCCGCCAGGCCCGTCGCACGCAGCGCGGCGAGGTCCTGCCCGGTCGCCTCGGCCCGCCGCGCGATCTCCGCGTCGTCGGAACCGACGCAGACGGTCTGCGCGACGGAGAACACGACCTGTTCCCTGCCCTCCGCCTCGCACGCCTTTCTGACCCGGTCGAAGGCCTGCGAGGTGTCCTCCAGGGTGCGGAACGGCACGTTGTACTCGTCGGCGAACCGGGCGACCAGGCGCGGGGTGCGCGTGGCGCCGGTGCCGCCGATGATGATCGGCGGTTTCGGGCTCTGCGCGGGCTTCGGCAGCGCGAGCGAGTCGGCCAGCCGGTAGTGGGCCCCTTCGAAGGAGAACGTCTCACCCTTGGGCGTGGTCCAGAGCCCGACCAGTATCTCCAGCTGCTCCTCGAACCGGCCGAACCGCTCACCGACCGGCGGGAACGGGATGCCGTACGCGGTGTGCTCGGCGTCGTACCAGCCGGTGCCCAGGCCCAGCTCCACCCGCCCGCCGCTCATCTGGTCGACCTGGGCCACGCTGATCGCCAGCGGGCCCGGCAGCCGGAAGGTGACCGGCGTGACCAGGGTGCCGAGACGGATCGTGGAGGTGTCCCTGGCGAGGCCGGCCAGGGTCGTCCAGGCGTCGGTGGAGCCGGGTCCCGGGTCGCCGGGTCCGAGCCGCATGTAGTGGTCGGAACGGAAGAAGGCGTCGAACCCCAGCCGCTCCGCGGCCAGCGCGACCGTCAGCAGTTCGTCGTAGGTGGCACCCTGCTGCGGTTCAGTGAAGATCCTCAACTTCATGAGAACCATTATCCGGGCACTCCGGACGGCATCCGCAGAAAGCCCGCGCCGCGGCGGGAACGCTTGCTAACGTTCTGGCCTCTGACGCAACGGGTAGCGGATCGACCACTCACAGCGATCACCCCTTGGCCGTCGAGGAGGGGATCACATGCCTGTGGCGACCGACCGCCCCCACACCCGCCGGGTCCGCGAGCCCGGCACCCCGCCCCGGCCCCTCGTGGTGCTCGCCTCGATCGCGCTCGCCGCGGGCACCGGGGCCGCGATCTGGCTGCTGCCCTCCAGGGCGCAGGGCGAGTGGGCCCCCCTCGAGGGGCGGGCCGGGTCCGGGGCGACGCCCTCGGGAACGGCCTCGGGGTCCGCGGCCGAGCCCTCGCCCCCACCGGCCGTCACCCGCCCTTCGGGCTTCGTGGCGTTCGTGGACGCGGTCCGCGAGCCGCGCTTCAACCTTTCCAGGGAGGCCAGGAGGAGCCACGTGCGCTGGTTCACGCTGGGTCACCTCACCGCAGGGCAGAAGGGCTGCGTCCCCAAGTGGGGCGGGCTCCAGGCGCAGGGGGGCAACCCGGTCGCCAACCGGCTCGCCCCCCTGCGCGCCGCGGGCGGGAACGCGGGCCTCGCCTTCGGCGGCCCGGCGGGGCGCGAGCTCGCCGCAGCCTGCTTCGACCTCGCCAGGCTCACCGCCGCCTACCGCCGGGCGATCGGCACCTTCGAGGCCACGTACATCGACTTCGAGGTCCACGGCCCGGCGGGCGGCGCCACCGTGCTGCGGCGGGCCAGGGCGATCGCGGCCCTGCAGCGCGAGGCGGCCGGCGAGGGCCGTTCCCTCACGGTGAGCTTCACCCTTCCGGTCACCGGGGCCGGCCTGTCCCCCGCCGACCAGGAGATGCTCCGGACCACCCGGGCGGCGGGCGCCGAGATCACCGCCGTCAACCTCCTGGCGCCCGTCGACACCGCCTCGGGCGCGGGGAACCGCCTGCGCCCGATCGCCTCGGCCGTCCGCGCCGCGCACCCTCAGATCGCCCGTTCCCTGGGCGAGAGCGCCGCCTGGAACCGGATCGCCCTGACACCCGTGCTGGCCGGTCCCGGCGACCTCACGCGGCTGGAGGCCCGCAGGCTCGCCACCTTCACCAGCCGCAACCGCCTGGCGTGGCTCTCCACGAGAGGCGCGGCCCTCTCTCCCGGTATCACCCGGTTCCTCACCGGCGCGACGCGCTAGCCGGCCCTCGGCGGGCCCGGGAAACCCGGGCAGGCACTGGACAAGCGCCTTCTTTGGGGTTATCAATGGGTTATAACCCTCCTGTAACCCCATAGGGGAGATGAAATGCCGAAGATCAATGTCTATCTGCCCGACGAGCTGGCAGAAGCGGTGAAGAAGGCGGGCGTGCCGGTCTCCGCCGTGTGCCAGCGGGCTCTGGAGCAGGCCGTACGGCGGGTGACGGCCATCCGCGAGACGGCGCTCGGCGCCCCCGACCTCGACGACCTGACCGCGCGCCTCACCCACTTCACCCCGCGGGCCCGGGACGTGGTCAGGCTGTCGGTGGAGCAGGCGCGCGCCCTGGGTGCGGCCGAGGTCGGCACCGAGCACCTGCTGGGCGGCATGCTCGCCGAGGGAGGCAACCTGGCGATCCAGGTTCTCGGCGCCCTGGAGATCGACCCCGAGGAGGTGCGGCGGCGCCTGGACCGGCTCAGCCTCGACACCCCGGCCGCGACCGGCGCCGACGAGGCGGAGCTCGCCTTCGGGGCGCCCGCGGCGGCGGCCCTGGAGATGACCGTCACCGAGGCCACCTCGCTCGGTCACAACTACGTCGGCTGCGAGCACCTGCTCCTCGGACTGGTCGCCGAACCGGACGGGGCGGCCGGGCGCATCCTGCGGGAGCTGGGCGCCGAGCACCGGCTGACCCGCCACGCGGTCTCGGCCGCGCTCGCCGGATACGTCCACCTGCGCGCGCAGACCCGGCCCGCCGCCCCTTCCCCGGCCCTGCCCGCCGACGCGGCGAGCACCCTGTCGGCGGCCGTGCGCGAGGAGCTGCGCCCCGTCCTGCTCAGGCTCGAACGGCTGGAGGAGCGCCTCGGCACGGCGGACGAGGCGTAGCCGTGGGCGCGATTCCCTCCCCGCCCCGAGGGACGGGACCTCCACACCGCGGGTACCCGGTGACCACCCGCCCGGCCGTGTACCTGGTCGCGGGCGTGATCGCGTGGCTGGTCACCGGGATCGCCGTCGGCGTGCTCGTGGGGATGGGCTCGGGCGTGCTCGCCGGGGTGCCTGCGGGCATGGGCGCGGGCATGGGCGCGCACGCCCTCATCAGGCGCTTCCTGGCCGAGGCGGGCCCGGACCGGGAACCGGGATCCGGTGCCCGGCGGGTGGCGCCCCCGGTCCGGTGACCGCTGGAGACCGGCGGGGCGCCGGGGACCTCACCGTGCTCGGCCGCACAGGGCGGTCTCGAAGGCTGCGATCAGGTGCTCGCGCCGCCCTGCCGTACCGGCCTGGCCCGTGGTGTAGACGGTCGCCTGGCGTCCCGCCCGGTCGCGCCCGCTGATGACGGACACGCCGGGCACGTCACCGCCGTGGAACCAGGCCGGACCACAGCTCAGCCGGGCGCGGGCGATGCCGAGACCGTACCGGGCGTCCGCGGGCCAGCCCGCCTCCCCGACGGGCACGGGAGCGCCGACCATCGTCCGCAGCGTCTCGCGTGACAGCACCTTGCCGTCGAACACCCCTCGCCAGAACCGGTCGAGATCGCCGGGTGTGGAGACCAGGCCGCCGCCGGCGCCGAACTCGTAGCCGGGCAACCTCGTGAGGTCGACGATCCCGGTTCCGGGATTCGCGGGCTGCACACCGTAGGTGTGCGCGTGCGCCCCGCGGATGCCCGTCTCGCCGCGGGCCGGCCAGTAGGTGTTCCGCATGCCCAGCGGTTCGATCACCAGATCGTGGCTGACCTCGCGGAAGTCGCGGCCGGTCACGGCACGCACGATCATGCCGGCGACCAGGTAGTTGGTGTTGGAGTAGGCGAACCGGCCGAGAGGCGTCGGCTTCCGGGCGAGCGCGAGCCCGAGGTAGTCCTGGGGGATCTTGGACCAGTCGGCCACGTCGGCGTATTCGGGCAGCCCGCTGGTCTGCCGGAGGAGGTCGCGCACCGTGATCCTCCGCCCGTCCGTCGCCGCGCCCGCGCCCTTCCCGCGTACGGTGCCGGGCAGGTAACGGTCGACGGGCGCGTCCAGGTCGATCCTCTTCCGCTCTGCCAGCCGCATCACGGTCACCGCCATGACCGGCCAGGACCAGCGCGCCGGCGACCGCGGTCGCGAGCAGCCGGCGGGAGTTCTTCCGAGGCATGGGTTCGCCTTAGGGATCGGGGGACGAATGACGCCTCCGACTCTGTCCGGTGGAGGGGGGAAGAGCAGTGACGCCTGCACCGCTCTTGCGGGAGGGCCTCCCCTACCCCCTCCGGTCGTGCGCGCCCCATGGCTCGTGCGCACCCCACGGCGAACCGGCCGGACCGGCTGTGAACCGGCCCGAGGACGGTCCCCCGCACGGCGGCCGACGGTGGCCAGGGGGCGGCGGGAGGACGGCGAGGGAAAACCGGTGGGGCACCGTCAGGGCACCGGTCGGCATCGCGCTCCGACGCGGAGGCTCCCCGCCTCGCGGAAGCTCTCCGCGAGGCGCCCCAGGCCCGGTTCGATCCTCTCCAGGGGGATCGCGCCGTACCCGAGCACCAGTCCCGCCCGCGCGGGGGCCTCGCCGTAGTAGGCGGCGAGGTCCTGCAGCGCGACGCCCGCCTCCCACGCGTACGCCGCCACAAGGGCCGTGTCGACCCCGGCGCCCGGCTTCAGGTGGGCGCAGAGATGCAGGCCCGCGGCGGAGGGAACCGGCTCCAGCCAGTCGTGGAAGTCACGCCGGAGGATGGTGAGGATCCGCTCGTGGCGGGCCGCGTACTCGCGCGTCGCCCTGCGGACGTGCCGCCCGAGGAGGCCCTCGTCGATGAAGCAGGCCAGCGCCGCCTGGGCGGGAAGCTCGCCGCTCCAGTCGGTGAGCCGCTTGGCGGCGCGGAGGGCGGGTTGGAGCGAGGCGGGGGCGATCAGGAAGCCCAGACGCAGCATCGGCAGCATCGTTTTGGAGAAGGAGCCGACGTAGATGACGTGACCGCTGCGGTCGAGGCTCTGGAGCGGTTCGAGCGGGCGGTCCTCGAAGCGGAACTCGCTGTCGTAGTCGTCCTCGATCACCACGGCGCCGCGCCGCCCGGCCCATTCGAGCAGCGCGGCGCGGCGGCCGAGCGACATCGGCGTACCCAGCGGGAACTGGTGTGACGGCGTGACGTAGACGAGGCGGGCGGAGTCGGGGAGGGCGGCCACGTCCAGGCCCTCCCCGTCGACGGGGACGCCGACGACCCGCGCGCCCAGGGACCGGAACAGCAGCCTGGCCGGAGGGTAGCCCGGCTCCTCGACGGCCACCCGGCAGCCCGGCTCGATCATGACGCGGCCGATCAGGTCGAGCGCCTGCTGGGCTCCCTGCGTGACGAGCACGTCATCGGCGCTCGCCCGCACCGAGCGGGAGACACCGACGTGGCGGGCGACGGCCTCCCGCAGGTCCGCGTACCCGGCGGGGTCGCCGTAGCCGGCGGAGCGCACCAGCGCCGGGCGCAGCTCGCGGGCGACGAGCCTGCGCCACGTTTCGAGCGGGAACAGCTCCGCGTCGGGGAGCCCCACC
Source organism: Streptosporangium sp. G12 (assembly GCF_052983175.1). Taxonomy (NCBI): domain Bacteria; kingdom Bacillati; phylum Actinomycetota; class Actinomycetes; order Streptosporangiales; family Streptosporangiaceae; genus Streptosporangium; species Streptosporangium sp. G12. The sequence goes on from NZ_JBRIQO010000012.1 coordinate 211,009, forward strand.
CTGAAGTCGTAGACCGCCTCCCCCTCCGGTTCGGCCTGCGGGGCGGCCGGGGAGCGCCAGAGGCGGCGGGGACGCACGCCGCCGCCCGCGGGCGCGTTCCTGGGACGGGTGCGGGCGAGGGGCTCGGCGCACACGAAGGTGCCCGCCCCGACCCTGCCGACGAGAACGCCCTCGGCGATGAGCCGCTCGTAGGCGACGGCCGCGGTGTTGCGCGACACGTCAAGCCGCCGCGCCAGCTCGCGGGTGGGGGGCAGACGCTCCCCCGGGCGCAGGCGGCCGTCGAGGACGGCGTCCAGGAGCTGCCGGTAGATGCGGGCGGACAGGTCGCCGCGACCGGTGAGGCTCACGTGGAAGTCCATTGCGTCCCCTCGTATTGGCCCAGTGGACTCTCCTCATATTGGATCTTACATGGGACCAATGGGCTCCCTAAAGTTGCCCTCTGCACGGCTCGCGGCGAGGCCCGCCAAGCCCGTGACGACCGAACAGCCGATGAAGGAGCACCATGCTCAACCGGATCATGCCCTCGTCCGGGCCGCCCCGGGTCCTCGCCCTCGCGCAACTGACCAATTCCATCGGGGACGGCGCGTACTACGTGTGCTCGGCGCTCTACTTCATCCGGATCGTGGGGCTCTCGCCGACCCAGGTCGGCTTCGCGCTGACGTTCGGCTGGGCCGTCGGCTTCGTGGCGGGCGTCCCGCTCGGCCACCTCGCCGACCGCCGGGGACCTCGCGGCACGGCGGTCCTGCTGGCCGTCGCCACGGCCGCCGCGGTCGGCTCGTTCCTGTTCGTCCGTTCCTTCCCCGTATTCGTGGTGGCCGCCTGCCTGTACGCGATCTCGCAGTGCGGTCTCGCCGCGGCCAGGCAGGCGCTGCTCGCCGGTCTGGTGGACAGGACGCGGCGGACGCGGGTCCGGGCCCACCTGCAGGCGACGGTCAACGCCGGTCTGGCGGTCGGCGCCGCGCTCGGCGGGGCGGCACTGCACCTCGACACCCGGGCGGCCTACCTGACGGTTCTCGGGATGGACGCGCTGAGCTTCCTGCTCTCCGCCCTGATCCTGCTCCGCCTCCCCCCTGTGCCGCCCGCGGCGGCCGCACCGGCGGGCGAACCGGCGCTAGCGGTGCTCAGGGACAGGCCGTACGCCCTGCTCTCCTTGCTCAACATGGTCACGCTGCTGAACATGCCGCTGCTCAGCCTGGTCATCCCCCTGTGGATCGTCCAGCGGACCGAGGCCCCGAGCTGGACGGTCTCCGCCCTGCTGATCCTCAACACCCTGGGCGTCGTGCTGTTCCAGGTGCGGGTGGCCCGGCGGGTCACGGACCTGGAGAGCGCCTCCAGGTCCGTACGGCGGGCGGGCGCGGTGCTGCTCGCCGCGTGCGCGGTGTTCGCCCTGTCGTCGGCGTCGTCGGCCTGGTCCTCGGCGTGGGCCGCCGCGCTCGTCCTGCTCCTCGCGGCCTGCCTGCAGGTGTTCGGCGAGATGGCGCACGCCTCCGGCGCCTGGGAGATCGGGTTCGATCTCGCCCCGGCCGACAGGCAGGGGCAGTACCAGGGCTTCTTCGGGTCCGGCGCGGCGGTCGCCAGGATGCTCGGCCCGTTGCTGCTCACGACGCTGATCCTCACCTGGGGGACCCCGGGCTGGCTGGTGCTCGGCGGCCTGTTCCTGCTGTCCGGCCTCGCCACGGGACCGGCCGTGCGCTGGGCCCTGCGAACCCGGCGGGCGGAGCCGGCCGCCGAGGGGGTGTCCGGGTAGCGGGCGCGGGCGCTGCGGGACCGCCGAGGCCGGGCGGCCGTTCCCGCCGGATGACCCGCCGCGCCGTTCCGCGGGCCGGCTCGTGGACGCCCGGTGGGTCATCCGCGGCCTCGCCGGGTGACCGCGTCGCCGGCCGCGCCCACCGCGAGGCCGAGGACGATCATGACGACGTAGCTGTAGATCTCGTAGCCGCCGGGGACGAGGAAACGGACGAAGCCCATGAAGTGGATCCAGCCGAACCACTCGTGCAGGAGGCCGCTCGCACCGCCGACGACGAGGACGAAGCAGATCAGGCCGGACAAGGCCGCCAGGGGGGACTTCGAGGTGGAGGTCATGGCCCGACGGTAGGCGTGTGGCTCCGGGCCCCGGATCGGGCTCAAGACGGCCGGATGGTGACCAAGGTCGGCCGCCGGCGGGCCGGGGGTCGTACTTAAGTATCCGGCCGCGGCCTGGACGCCCGTTCGCGGGCGGGGGGCGCGTAGGTTTTCTGAGTATGCGCCGCATCCACCGCACCCGCCGCGACTGGGTCGCCGACCTGGCGCTGTTCCTCTTCGCCGCCTGTTTCGCCGCCGTCAGCTCGCAGTCCGTCCCGATCCCCGAGGACCTCGATCCCGTGTGGCGGGACGCCGACCAGGTGGCCGGCGGACTGGGGTGCGCGGCGGTGCTCCTGCGGCGGCGCTGGCCGGTGACGCTGGCGGTGACGCTGCTGCTCGCGGGCACCCAGGCGCACCACCTGACCGGCCCGGCGATGGTGGCGGTGTTCACGGTGGCCGCGACCCGGCCGTGGCGGGTCACGGCGTGGGTGGCGGCGCTGGCCTTCGCGCCGCTGCCCGTCTTCCTGTGGCAGGTGGCGGAGATACCCGAGGCCCGCGCGGACTCGGCGCTGGCGTACTTCGCGCTGATCGCCGGGGCCGTCGGGTGGGGGCTGTTCCGGCGCTCCCGGCAGCAGCTGATCGCCTCGCTGCGAGAGCGTGCCGAACTGGCGGAGGCGGACGCGGAGTCGCGCGCCGACTGGGTCCGGCGGGAGACGCGGGAGGAGATCGCCCGCGAGATGCACGACGTGCTCGGTCACCGGCTGTCGCTGCTGAGCGTGCACGCGGGAGCGCTGGAGTTCAACCCGGGCGCGCCCGGGGAGGAGATCGCGCGGGCCGCCGGGGTGATCCGGGAGAGCGCCCACCTGGCCCTGCGCGACCTGCGCGAGGTGATCGGGGTGCTGCGGGCCGGACCTGAGGAGGGTGAGCGCCCGCAGCCGGAACTGGCGGACCTGGCCCGGCTGGTGGCGGAGGCCCGGGCGACGGGCGGCCGGATCGAGCTGACCGGGCCGCCGGAAGGACCGGCGCCGCCGCCCGTGGTGGGGCGTACGGCGTACCGGATCGTCCAGGAGGCGCTGACCAACGCACGCAAGCACGCGCCCGGCGCGGCGATCGCGGTAGAGGTGACCGGGGGCCCGGCGGGCGGGCTGGCGGTGGAGGTCCGTAACGCGCCGCCGCCCGGACCGGCTCCGGCCTCCGGCGCGAGCGAGGGCGGGGGCGTCGGGCAGGGGCTGATCGGGCTGGCCGAACGGGCCCGCCTGGCGGGCGGTGAGCTGACGGCCGGTCCCGCCGACGGTGGTTTCCGGGTCCACGCCTCACTACCCTGGCCGGCGACGGACCTCGCGCCCGTCACGGGCCGGGGCTGAGGAGGGGACGAGATGACCCGCGTCCGCCGCGGGCCTGAGCCGAGGAGGGGGACGAGGTGATCCGCGTCCTGCTGGTCGACGACGACGCGATCGTGCGGGCCGGGCTGCGCCTGATGCTGGGCGGGGCCCCGGACGTCGAGATCGTCGCGGAGGCCGCCGACGGGGCGGAGGTGCCCGCCCTGGTCGCCGCGTACGGACCCGATCTGGTGTTGATGGACATCCGGATGCCGGGCGTCGACGGGCTGGCCGCCACCGAGAGGCTCCGGGCCCGGCCCGGTGCCCCGGAGGTGCTGGTCCTGACCACCTTCCACACCGACGCGCACGTGCTGCGGGCGCTGCGCGCCGGCGCGGCCGGCTTCCTTCTCAAGGACACCCCGCCGCAGGACATCGTCACGGCCGTCCGGACGGTGGCCGCCGGAGATCCGGTGCTCTCCCCCGCCGTCACCCGCCGCCTCATCGAGCAGGTGACGGACGGCTCCGGGCAGGAGGACCGGGCCGCCGCCGCCCGGGCCCGGCTGGCGCTGCTGGCCGAGCGGGAGCGGGAGGTGGCCCTGGCGGTCGGGCGCGGCCGCTCCAACGCGGAGATCGCGCGGGAGCTGCATCTGGCGCTGCCGACGGTGAAGACGCACGTGTCACGGATCCTGACCCGGCTGGATCTCAACAACCGGGTCCAGATCGCCCTGCTGGTCCACGACGCGAGCACGCCGGGAGGCCTGTGAGACCGCCGCCGGGCGGGCACTCGTACCGGACGCGCCGCCGGTTCGCCGCGCCGAGCGGGCTCCGCCCAGTGCCGCCCGGAGACCGACGCCTCGTCACGAACACCCGGCCATCACGCGGCCGGTCAACGAGCCGCGGCGCCGCCAGGCCCAGCGCATGCCGGGTCCGGCCATTGAGCATGAGCTGAGCTCGCGTACTCGACTGTCGCGAGTTCCCCGGCGCGGCGGGCCGGACAGGGGTTCCTCCGTGTCCGGCCCGACGGCGGGACAGGGCGTCAGAGGTCGAGGACGAGGTCCTCGCGGGGTTGCGAGCAGCAGATCAGCGCGTTGCCGTCGGCGGGGGCGTCCACCGGCTCCGGCGAGTAGCCGACCGCGCCGGACAGCAGACCGCTCTCGCAGGTGTGGCAGACCCCGGTACGGCACGACCAGCGGGTCGGCACATCGCACGCCTCCGCGAGTTCGAGCAGGCTCTCGTAGGCGGGGTCCCAGGAGACGGTGAGGCCGCTGCGCGCGAACGTGACGGCGGGCCCGGCTCCCGGCGCGCCGACGGGTGGGTGCGGGGGGCGGGCGGCTACCGGGGCCACTCCCGGCGTCAGCGCCGCCTCCGCGCCGAAGACTTCCGTGTGGACGCTCGCGGGGGCGAGTTCGGAGGCGACGAGGGCGGGCGGCAGGTCGCGCATGAAGGCAGGAGGACCGCAAAGATAGGCGTCGGCGGCGTGCGGGACGCCGAGGCGGCCGAGCAGTTCGACCGACAGCCGTCCCGCCGTGCCGTAGTCGGCTCCCTGGCGGTCGCCGGGCGCGGGCCGGCTGTAGCAGACGTGCTCGTGCGCGTTGGGAAGCAGCGCGCGAAGGCCGCCGCTCTCCGCGGCGAACGGGTGTTCCGTACCGCCGCGCGTGCCGTACAGCCACCACACCTCGCGGGTCGAGCGGGCGGCGGCGAGGGCGTGCAGCATGGCGAGGACGGGGGTCGCGCCGATGCCCGCCGAGAGCAGCAGGACCGGAGCGTCGCCGTCTTCCAGGGTGAACGTGCCGCGCGGCGCCGCCACTTCGAGAAGGTCGCCGACACGCGGGTGGGTGCGGAGATAGGTGCTGGCGACACCCCTGGGCTCCTGCTTGACGCTGATCCGGTAGCGACCGGCGTCGGGCGGGCCGGACAGCGAGTAACTGCGGATGACCGGTGGACCGCCGCCCTCGGGGCGCAGCCGTACGGTGAGGAACTGGCCCGGCAGGGCGGCCGGCAGCGGCTTCCCGCCGGTGGCCTCCAGGGTCAGTGAGAACACGCTGCGGCTCTCGGCGTCGATCCGGGTGATCCGCAGCGGCCGGAACCCCGGCCAGGCGGGCGGCGGCCCGGCCGCGGCGGGCGTCAGCCCCGGGTTCCCCGCCGATCCCTTCTTCGTGCCCTTGTCATCAGGCCGGTCGAGCAGGGCCTGCAGGGACGCCCGCCAGCCTTCGCTCAGTGCGGGGATGCGCAGCGCCCGCTCCAGCCGGTCGCGGGGGTGCCCCGGCAGGTAGAGCAGGGCGTCGATCTCCGCGACGGACATCGCCTCCGGTCCGGAGGCGACCTTGACGATCTCGTCGCCCGCCTCCACCCGCCCTTCGGTGATCACCCGGAAGTAGAACCCGGGACGCCGGTGGGACACCAGCAGGGCCGCCATCCGCGGCTCGTTCATCCGCAGGCCTACCCGGTAGCAGGTGACCCGGGGCTGGGTGACCTCGAACACCGCCTCCCCGACGCGGTAGCGGTCGCCGACGCACACCTCGTCGTCGGGCAGCCCGTCGACCGTGAGGTTCTCCCCGAACTGCCCGTAGACGAAGTCGTCGCGGCCGAACTCCTCCTGCCAGTGCCGGTAGGAGTCGATCTGGTAGACCAGCACCGCGCGGTGCTCGCCGCCGTGCCCCCGAAGGTCTCCCTGGCCGTCCCCGTCGATGTTCAGCCGGCGCACCGTGCGCGGCCCGGCCACGGACCGCTTCCACACCCCGGTGTGCACCGTCGTGCCGTGCCACGGGACGTCCCTGGGCAGGCCGACATTGATCGACAGGAGCGTCGCCACGTGTCTTCCCCCTCGTCAAGAGGCACCGGGCTCCCCTGCACGATACCTCGTTCTCGCAGGTCAGCTGGGATCTCGCAGCACGGTCCCCGTGCCTGCGCGCAGCGCGGCCCCGGCCGTGGCGTTCATCTTCCAGTCCTCTTTCCGCGCCTTGACGTGATTCGCCAGGAGATGACGAAATCCGGGCCGCACATGGTGTGCGGCCCGGATTCCTTTACCAAGTAAATTCAGGCCGGGCCGATGTCGGGGCCGTCGGCTTTTTGGGACCTGTCCGGCCTGCTTCGGGGGTGAGCCGCCGGCGCGCCCGGTCCCCGGTTTCCGTCACCTCGGGTGCATCGGTTCGGTGAGCCGGTCCAGCGGCAGGAAGACCCGGGGTAGGCCGTCACGTCCGTGACCTACCTCGGCCTCGACCCGGTAGACCGCGCGCAGGAGGTCTGTGGTGATCACTTCGGTCACCGGGCCGTCGGCGACGATGCGTCCGCCGTCGAGGACGACGAGGCGGTCGCAGGCGGCGGCCGCGAGTTGGAGGTCGTGCAGGGTCACCAGGACGGTGATGCCGAGCGTGCGGACCAGCCGCAGGAGGTCGACCTGGTGGCGCGGGTCCAGGTGGTTGGTGGGCTCGTCGAGGATCAGTAGCCGGGGCTGCTGGACCAGTGCGCGGGCGAGGTGGACCCGTTGGCGCTCGCCTCCCGACAGGGTCGCGAACGGCCGGTGCGCCAGCGCGGAGACGTCGCATCGCTCCATCGTCTCGGCGATGAGCGCCCGTTCGGCGGCCGAGAGCCGGCCCAGCGCTCCGAGGTGGGGGATCCTGCCCAGGGCGACGATCTGCTCGACGCTGTCGTCGAGGTCGGCGGGGGTGTCCTGGGTGACGACGGCGACCTGCTGGGCGATCTGGCGTGGCGGGGTCCGCCACACATCGGCGCCGTCGATCAGGACCCTGCCGCGGTCCGGGCGGATCCGGCGGTAGACGCACCGCAGCAGGCTGGACTTGCCGCTGCCGTTGGGACCGATCAGCCCGGTCACCCTTGCGGAACCGGCCGTGAGACTGACGTCGTGCAGCACGTGCAGCCAGGAGACGTCCTGGATGTCGACGTTCATCGCAGGGCCCTTCGATCGGCGCGGATGAGCAGCATGAGGAAGAAGGGCGAGCCGAGCACGGCGGTGATCACCCCGATGGGGATCTCGTCGGGCTGGTTGAGCATGCGGGCCGCCACGTCGACCCAGACGAGCAGGAGCGCTCCCGTCAGCGCGGCGAGCGGGACCAGGCGGCGGTTGTCGCCGCCGAGCACGAGCCGTACGGCGTGCGGGACCATGAGCGCGACGAAGCCGATGCCGCCGCTCACCGCGACGACCGTGCCGATGACCAGCGCGCACATGACGATCAGGCGCAGCCGCAGCCGGTCGACCTCCACCCCCAGGCCGGTGGCGCCTTCGTCGCCGAGCACGAGGGCGTTGAGCAGGCTTGCCCGCGTGGCGGCCCAGACGGTGGCCGCGGCGACGATGAGCGCGGGCACGCCCACGTCGCGCCACTGGGTGCCGGACAGGCCGCCCAGGGTCCAGAACAGCGCCGAGCGCACCTCCTTGTCCGGTGTGGTGAGCACGATGTAGCTGGTGACGGCCTCGGTGAGCGCGGCGACCGCGACACCGGCGAGGATGAGCCGGGTCGGTGCCAGCTGTCCGCCGCGCCGTGACAGCGCCAGGACCAGCGTGAAGGCGGCCATGGCGCCGGCGAAGGCCGACAGCGGCAGGGACAGCGGCCCGAACGGTGACAGTCCCGCCAGCATCACCAGCACCGCGCCCAGGGACGCCCCGGAGCTCGCTCCGATGATGTAGGGGTCGGCCAGCGGGTTGCGCAGTACGGCCTGCAGCACCGCGCCCACGAGGGCCAGCCCCGCGCCGACCACGGCGCCGAGCAGGACTCGGGGGAAGCGGATGTCCAGCACGATGACCGCCTGGGGGCCGGCCGGCGCCTCGGTCACGAACCAGGGCAGCAGCCGATGGCCGAGCATGCGGGCGACGTCGCCGGAACCGATGGCGACCGGCCCGAGACCGACGGCGGCGACCAGCGAGACACCCAGCAATGCCGACAGCAGGGCCAGCGTGCCCAGGAAGGTCAGGCGGCCGGCCGGCGCTGGTCGTCGCGGCGCGCCGGACACCGGGCCCCGCCGTCTCGAAGCCGCGACGGAGGGTCCCGCGGAGCCCGGTGGCCGCTGCGGCCCTGGCGTCCCCGGCGGAGCCTGGGACTCCGCCCCCGGAGAGGTCACTTGGCCAATCCGGCGACGAGCGTCTTCAGCGCCCGGCCGTTGCGCAGGCCGGGCTGGGTGTCGTTGACCGGGATCACGATGAATCGCCTCTCCTTGATCGCGGTGACGTTCCTGATCGGCTCGTAGGAGGTCAAGAACGCGATCGCCTTGTCGGCCGGCTCGAACGCCTGGTCCTCGACGACGATGGCGTCGGGGTCGCGCTTGACCAGTTCCTCCCAGGAGATCTGCGCGTAGGAGGTCACCTCGGGGAAGATGTTCTCGCCGCCGGCTCGGCGGATGAGGTCGTCGATCAGGCCGTTGGATCCGGCGGTGCTCGGCTTCTCCAGGCCGCCCGCGTAGTCGAACACCTTGGGGGTGCCGGAGACCGGTTTCACGCCCTCCACCTCGGCGGTGAGCTTGCTCACCAGGTCCTCGGCCGCGTCCTGGGCGCCCAGGACGCGGCCCAGCTCGCGGATGTCGGTATAGGTGTCCTCGACGGTGGCCTTGCGGCCGGGGCAGTTGCCCGACAGCAGGTAGGAGTCGACGCCCTCCTTTTGCAGCTGTGCCCGATCACCGAGTGCCTTGGGGCCGTAGTCGTCGCCGTAACCGCTGACCACGAAGTCGGGATTGGCGGCGAAGACCGTCTCCTTGGAAGGGGGTGGGAAGGCGGACTTGGCGATGATGTTCACGCCTTCGAAGGCGGGGGCGACCTCGGGCAGGAGCTCGCCCGGGGCGACCGTGCCGGCCAGCCGGTCGCGGGCGCCCAGGGCCAGCACGATCTCGGTGGCGATCGTGCTGGAGGTGACGATGCGCTGCGGCGGACGCTCGAAGCGGTAGGTGGCGCCGCAGTTGCTCACCTCCACCGGGGTGGCCGAGGGCCGCGCGGTGGCCTGTGCGGCGGCGGTGGTGCCCGTGGCGGGGCCGGCGGTCTGGCCGCACGCGGCGGCGGCGAGCACGGTGGCCCCGGCGAGCAGGGCCTGGGCCGCGCGAGGGGCGATGAGTCTCATCGGAGGTGCTCTCTTTCGGGTTGGTGCGGGTTCTTCAGGCGGTCGGCGTGGCGGCCGCGCGGCCGGAGTACGTCGAGGATCGCGCCGGGCGGTTCGGCTCCGGCCGACGTGGCCCGGCCGGCGGCGAACCCTTCACGGTGCAGGTCGTCCGGGGGGACGGGACGGGCGCTCAGGCATGGGGCACCGGCGACAGGTCGGGGCGGCCGGGGAGGGGGTCGGCGCCGTCGCCCAGGAAGGGGAAGGCCGCCGGGGCCGTGGCCCTCAGGCCGGGCACGACGACGCGGGCGACGGCCAGGCCGCAGACGGCGACGTCAGGGCTGGTGAGGTCCACCGTGACGGCCTGCAGGCCGCTGCCGGTCAGCGCCGCGTCCGTGTCGAAGCGGCCCATCACGGTGGGCTCCGCGGGTGTCGTGAGCCCGCCGCGGGCCAGGCGGGTCAGCACGCGGGCGGAGAAGGAGGGGTCGGCCAGGAGCTGCAGATGGCAGGTGACGTCGGTGACGTCGGCGAGGTCGGGCCGGTAGGAGGAGGCGAAGGCGCGGTCGGGGCGGTGGGGGGCGAGCGGGCCGTGCGGGCGCTCCCACTCGGACAGGTCGCCCGCGGCGAGCTGGGCGGTGGTGTCCAGGGACTGGACGGCTTCGGCCGCGGCCTTCCAGGCGGCCGCGGTCAGCGGGTCGGCGGCTCCGGGAACGAACGCGCAGCCGACCCCCGCCGTCCCGCCGAATTCTTCTCCGGTGTCCTCGGCGACGCACAGCACCACCGGGGCGTCCAGGAGGTTCGGTACGGCGTGCGCGCTCAGCCGCACCCCGGGCACCTGGGGCAGCCGCACGTCCGCCAGTTCAGGGAAGGCGCGCCCTGAGGCCCAGGCGGTGGCCAGCGCGTGCCGCTCCACGACCTCCGCCAGCGCCGAGGAGCGCGCGGAGGCGAGGTCGGGGCCCGCGGCGATCCCGGCCGACACCGGCAGGACGACGGGCCGGGACCGCACGCGGAAGGGGGTGAGCCAGGCCAGTGCGGCGGGCACCCAGACCGGCGCGCCGTCACAGTGACCACCCCGCACCCAGTGGGTGCGGTCGGTACGCGCCAGCCCGGTGAAGGGGAATCCGTCGCGGGCGGTCTGTTCGGGTGAGTACAGCGCCAGGGTCTGCGGGTCGACGGCGCCAGGGGCCAGTTCGTGCCAGGTGGCCCGCACCAGCCGGTCTCCGGGGACGAGGTGGCCGCAGTGGCGTTCGGCCGCCTCTCCCAGGGCGCGGCGGCGGGCCTCGGCGGGATCGTGCCAGGAGGCGCCGCAGACCGTGGGGTTGCCGAGCGGCAGGCCGTACCCGGCGGTGGCGGCGAGGTCGGCGAAGGCGACGTGCAGGCGACCGCGCAGGAGTGCGGTGCGCACGCCGGTGACGAGACCGGTTCGGGAGTCGACGGGGATCATGTGTGCGGCAGGGGGACGAGGTTGACCCGGTCGGCGGCTCGCAGGCCGAGCCGGGCGGGGTCCTCGCGCAGGCGGTGCCCGCCGAGGAAGGGGAAGGCGGCGGGTGCGTTGGAGTAGGCGCCGGGCACGATCACCCGGGCGACCGACAGCCCGGCGGCCGCGATGTCGGGGGTGGTCAGGTCGGCCGCGTAAGCGCCCAGTCCCTGGGCGGCGACCCGCTCGAGGTAGCCGTCGAGCACATCGCCGTCCACGTGCGGCAGGTCGGCCAGGGCGATCGCGTCGGTGCAGGCGGTGATCGGCGCCAGGTGCGCGCGCATCCGGGGGTCGAGCCAGAGCTGGCTGTGGCAGCCCAGATCGACGACATCGCGAAAGTCGCCTCGGTAGTCGTCGGCGTAGCGGCGGTCGGCGCGGTGGGGCTTGAAGATGCGGGCGTCGATGACGCCGGCCGCTGCGGCGGCCCAGATCTCCCCCTCCGGGTCGATCAGGCCCAGCGCGTAGCGGCGCAGGGTGACGGCCTCGGCCAGCGCCTTGCGCACGGCCTCGGCGGGATCGGGACGCGCGGCGACGCCGAAGACGGCGATGCCGGCCTGCGGGTCGTCGAGCAGCACGCCCAGGACCGCGACCTCGAAGACGGTGGGGATGGCCACGACCCGGTAGCGGCAGCTTCCGGCCGCACCGGCGGCGCGGTACCAGCCGGGTTCGGCCTCCGGCAGCAGCGGCGCCGCGGGATGGCCGGCGCCGGTGACGGGCCGGGCGGGCAGCTCGCCGGCCCACCACACGACCGTGGCGTCGCGTTCGATGACCTCCTCCAGCGCGGCCGTGCGGGCGGCTCGCGCGGAGGACCCGGCGGCGATGCCGGCGAGCATGGCGTAGTTGGTCGGCGGCTCGCCGGTGCGGGGCGGGGTGAAGTAGTTGACGTAGACGAGAGAGGCCGGCAGCCAGGCGGGCGTGCCGTCCCTCAGGTCCGTCCCCTGGGTCCACAGCACCTCCAGGTCCGCGGTGAACGGGGTGAACGGGAAGCCGGGCTCGGCGTGCTGGGCGTCGCGGTACAGGGCGAGCCGGGCCGGGTCCAGGGCGGGTTCGCGCAGCCGCCGGTAGGAGGAGCGGAACAGGCCGGCGGGGACGAAGTTGCCGCAGTAGCGTTCCACCGCCTCGCCGACGGCGCTCATCCTGGCCCGGCCTGGGTCGCCGAACGCGGTGCCGGTGGAAACGCGGTCGGCGGGCCAGGGCAGCAGCCGGTAGGGCGAGCTCACCTCGGCCGAGCAGATGGCGAGCCCGTCGGGCCACCACGGCTCCGGCTCCAGGAGGTCGATTCTGCGGATCAGGCCGGTGCGCTCGTCGGCCAGGAGCGCCAGCGGGTCGTTGCCGGCCTGTGCGATGTCCGGCCGGTCGGCGGCGCCCATCGTGTCACCCCTTGTGTTCTCGCCTGTGTCGGTCGTGACACCTGGCGTACCGCCTGCGTCCGTCATGCGAAGGCGTCCTTTCTCGGGCGGGGGAGGTGCAGCGTCACGTCGCGGAAGGAGAGCTCGGCCCGCCGCTGCGGCGCCGGGTAGCGGGGGGTGCGCCCGGCGGTCAGCTCCAGGTGGAGCCGGTGGCCGGGCGGCAGCTCGGCCGCGGCCGGGGCCGGGCGGATCTCGCAGCGGGAGGTGCCCGTCGCGATGGGCGCCGTGCCGTCGGCCATCCGGGTGGCGGTGCCATCAGGCTGCTCGTGGACGAGGGTGGCGACCAGTTCGGTGCCGGTGTCGGTGGTGACCTCGGCGGTGAGGCGGGGTGTGCCGTGCCAGTACAACGGGCCGTCCAGGGTCAGCCGGACGACGTCGTCGCGGTCGGCCAACGGTGCCAGGTCGGCGGAGTGCGGCGCCGACGGACAGGGGTCGGCCGGGTCGTGCCGCAGTCGCATGCCGTCGGCACCGAGCGGCAGGGCGGTCCAGCCGGGGCGGCCGGGCGGGATCGGATCGGTGTCCGTCCAGCGGCCGGTGCCCAGCAGCAGGCACCCGCTGCGGCGGAAGCCGCCCAGCCACTCCAGTGCCAGCGCGAAGGGATGCGGTCCGGCCGGTTCCGGCAGGGCGCACTCGGGCTGGAGGCGGTGGGTGAGCGCGCTCGCCCAGCCGCCGACGACGGCTTCGGCGCGTGCTGCCAGCATGGCCTGACGCAGCGTGGTCGGCGCCGACCGGCAGTACCAGCTGCCCAGGTGCAGGCTGGGCACGGTGGCGGTGCGCGCGGCCCGCGCCATGCGCCGGGCCGCGGTCCTGTAGGTGCTGGGCGTGGCCGGCCACGGGCCGACGTCCACCGGCCAGGCCTTGGCGACGGCGGCCGCCGGGATCAGCGCGGTCAGGTGCGGTGCGCGGGCCAGGGCCGCGTCGTACAGGCCGGTGCGCACCGTCCGGCCGGTGCCCAGGTCTGTGCGCCACCACAGTTCCTCGTCCAGGGCGGGCGAGCCGATCGGCGGCCAGGGCTGGCGGCTGACGATCCCGCGGACCGCGGGGTGGCCGGCGGCGCACCAGGCGGCGTAGGCCTCGTAGGCCAGGCCGTACAGGAACACCTCGCCGTCGCACCAGGGCTGGGCCGCCGTCCAGTCCAAACTCGCGTGGCCGTCGGCGGTCTCGTCGGCGCCGGGGGTGAAGGCCCCCTCCGACAGGTGGCGGCCCCGCAGGTCCTGCACCAGGCAGGCGAATCCGGCCTCGGCCAGGGAGAGCGCCTCGGGCAGGCAGCCCGAGGCGCCGTAGGGCGTGCGGATCACCACCGCGGGGGCGGGCAGCCGGTCCGGCAGGACCAGGTCGGCCACCAACCGCGCGCCGTCGGACGCCTTCACCGTCAGGCCGGTACGCACCTTGCTCACGCGGGTGTCTCACGCATCAGGCCGCGTGGCACCGGCAGCACGGGGTGACGGCGGATCTCCCCGGCCGCCAAGTCGATCCCCACCTGGTGCCCGCCGCCGGGTGGGGGCGCGCCGTCGAACCAGGCGCGCAGGTCGGCGGCGACCAGGGCGGCGGCGACCTCGGCTCCGGCCGGGTCGGCCGGAGCCGCGGGCCGGCCGCCGGCCTCCAGGAAGGCCCAGTAGGCGGCCAGCTCGTCCGGCCACGGGCAGGCCGCCAGGCGGCGCAGCCGCACATCCTCATACCCGGCGCCGCCGGTCGGCGGGGTGAACGGGCCGACGTACCAGCGGCGGCCCTCGCTGTGGCCGCGGTGCCAGGCGAGGCGCAGATCGCGGCAGCGGGCGTCCAGTTCCCGCCAGGCCGTGTCGGGCAGGTACTCGGCGCAGGCGACCAGGGCTACGGCCTGCGGCTGGAGGTCCTGGCCGGGCTCGCCCCGCCGTACGGTCAGGCCCGCCTGGCGCAGGTGGCGGGAAAGCGGGTCCAGCAGCGGGCCGTCGCCCATCAGGAGGACTTCGGCCGCGGATGGGGACGCGGCGGCTGTGTCGGCTGTGTCGGCGGCGTCGGCTGTGTCCTGCGGCGCCACGGTGAGTTCGGCGACCAGGTCGGCGGCGTCCGGGAGGCGCTCGAGCGCGGCCCGCACCCCGAGCCGCCCGCTGATCAGCCCCGCCACCGCGGCCTGGTCCTGCGGCGGCACCTGCACGACCATGAAGTCCTCATCAGGGCCGTGGACCAGCCACCCGTCCCCGGTGGGCACGAACGTGGTCCCAGCCGCCCAGCGCGCGGGCCGATCCAGCCCGGAAGTCATCGCGAGCGCACCTTTCTTCGAAGTAACATCCCTCGCACCCGGGTGCGGGCGTGGTTGGCTCATGCCCGCACCCGGGGTCTCATCTCGCGACTAGCGCCAGGCCACCTTGGCGAGCGCCACCGTGGCGTGGTTGGACGAGTGAACGGACGCGTTGCGCGCCTTCACCTTCAGCTTCTTGACGGTCATGCCGAATCACCTCCTTTCATCGGATCGAGGGGACAGGAGCCTCGGACGCTCCGCTCGGCGGCACCGCGGTGTCCGCCTGGGAGCGCACGAGACGTTCGTAGGCCTCGCAGCGGACGAGGAGCTCTTCGCAGGGGTCGGTGTCGACGATCCGGCCGCGTTTCAGCTGCCCGCTGTTCACCCCTGTTGTCCGTGATGTCCCTACAAGGAGTAATGAAAACGAAAACCAAAGTCAATACTTGATCTTTGGTGACTTAGCAATGAAAATCATCATCACTCGATCGTCGGGGGTCACCGGTGGAACCTGCGCGCACTTTGCGCGAGCTGCTCGTGCGCAACCGCGACCTGCGCATGCTCTGGTTCGGCAACCTCGTCAGCGTGTGCGGCGGATGGTTCTCCGCCGTCGCGGTGTTCGCGATGGTCTACGAGTACAGCGGGGCCGGCCTGGCCGCCGGGCTCACCCTGGCCGTGCGCTACCTGCCGGGCGTGCTGGCGGGGGTCTGGGGCGGCGTACTGGCCGACCGGGCCGACCGGCGCACGGTGATGCTGGTGACCGACGTGCTCATGGCGGTGCTCGCCGCCGCGTTCCTGCTCGCCGACGACCCGGGACGGCTCTGGCTCGTCTACCCGCTGACCTTCGCCTCCGCCGCCGCCGGCTTCGTCTTCCAGGCCGCCCGCGGCGCCTGGATGCCCAGCCTGGCCCGGCCGCAGGAGTATCCCCTGTACGCGGCGGCCGTTCAGGTCAACGGCCTGGTCTTCCAGGCGCTGGGCGGCGTCACCGGAGGCCTCGTCGTCACGGTGGTGGGCTGGCGGTGGGCTTTCGCCGTCAACGCGGTGTCCTTCTTGCTGTCGGCCGCGCTCACCGCGACGGTCCGCTCCGGCGACCGGTCGGCGGGTGCTCCCGCGCACGGCTGGTGGCGCTCCCTGCGTGAGGGGGTCGCGGTGGCCGCCCACAACCGCGTCATCGCCGCGCTGCTGGGGCTGGAGGCGCTGTTCTGTCTCGGGTTGGGCGGTGCGATCACCGCGATGACCTACCTGGCGCTGCGTGTGCACGACCTCGGCGAGGGCGGCACCGGATGGTTCTACGCGGTGCAGGGAGCCGTGGGTGGTGTGGTCCTGGTGGCGGCCGCATCCCGGATCCGCGCCATGGGGCCGCGTGGGCGCCACCGGGTCATCGGATGGTCGTGCCTGGTCGAGGGCGTGCTGACCATGCTGCTCGGCCTGCCGTCGGGCGTGCTGCCCGCGCTGGCGCTGTGGGGACTGGTCTCGGCCGCCGAAGTGGTGTACGGCCCGGCGGCCATGACCACTTTGCTGACCACGACGCCGAACGAGACCCGCGGGCGGGTCACCTCCTTGTGGAGTGCCACCGCGACCTTCAGCCTCGGCGTCTCGTCCGCCGTCACCGGCATGCTCATCGACCGGCTGGGCGTGAGCGTGGTCTTCGTCGTTCTCGGCCTGGTCATGGCGGTCGCCGGTGGGGCCTGGCTGGTCGCGGGCATCCGCATCCGGCCGTTCGCCCCCGGCGAGGGGGGAGGCGAAGATGTGGCGCGATCAGCGCAAACCGGCCGCTGACCGTCGTCCACGCCCGCGGAGCGCAACATGCGCCGAAGCCGTGCACGCCATACGTGGTGCGGGCCTTTCGGCGCCTTCCACAGCAGTTCGACCGAAAGCGCCGGCAAAGACGCTCGGACACGAGCCGAGCAGGCGGGGCGAACATGCCGAATCGTGCCGCACTGTCCGTTCACGAAGCGGAGCAGCGGAACCAAGCACCAGGAAGGGATCTCGCGTGCGTTCGCGGACAGTCAGCATCGGACCCGGTCGAGCCACCCCGGCCGGACGGCGTCCGCGGTGTCGGCCCGCCGGCCACAGGACTTGGAAACGGCATGCCGGACCTTACGTCCCGGTGATCGTCTCAATGATCACTCCACCATCAGGAAATTCATGAAACAGGACCTGATTACCGATAAAGGTACCGAAAGGAACACCACCGTGATCTGGCACGATGAAGCGCATGGCTGAGCCTCGAACCGGCCCGCGGGACACGCGGATCGATGACGAGAGCCCGGTTCCCCCTGATTCGTGGGGACGTGAAGGTTCCGCGAGTCATGCTTTGCCGTGGGGGTTCGCGCTCGTCATCATCCTGCTGGTGGTGGGGCGTCTCACCCTCGCGCCGCACCTGACGGCGCCCGCGTTGCAGACCTGGGCCACGATCTTCGTGGCGATCTGCGTGCAGGCGCTGCCGTTCCTGGTCTTCGGGGTGGCGCTGTCGGCGGCGATCACGGCGTTCGTCCCGGCGTCGTTCTGGACCAAGGCGCTGCCGAGGCACCCGGCCGCCGCCGTACCGGTCGCCGGGATGGCCGGAGCGGTGCTGCCGGGCTGTGAGTGCGCGTCCGTCCCGGTGGCGTCGGGTCTGATGGCCAGGGGGGTGGCCCCGGCCGCCGCGCTGGCGTTCCTGCTCGCCTCCCCCGCGATCAACCCGATCGTGCTGGTCGCGACCGCCGTCGCCTTCCCCGGGCAGCCGCTGATGGTACTGGCCCGCTTCGGCGCCTCCCTGACCGTGGCGGTGCTGGTCGGCTGGCTCTGGCTGAGGTTCGGCCGCACCGACTGGCTGCGGATCCCCTCCCGGCCACACGGCGACGGCCCGAAATGGGTGCAGTTCGGCGAGGCGATGCGGCACGACCTGCTGCACGCGGGCGGGTTCCTCATCGTCGGCGGACTGGCCGCCGCCACGCTGAACGTCGCGGTCCCCCGCGAGTGGCTGACCGCGATCGCCGAGGTGCCCTGGCTCGCCGTCCTGGTCATGGCGCTGCTGGCGGTGCTGCTGTCGATCTGCTCGGAGGCCGACGCGTTCGTGGCCGCCTCGATGACCGCCTTCTCCCCCACCGCCAAGCTCGCCTTCCTGGTGGTCGGGCCGATGGTCGACCTGAAGCTGATCGCGCTGCAGGCCGGCACGTTCGGCAAGTCCTTCGCCCTCAGGTTCGTCCCGGTGACCTTCACCCTCGCCGTCGTGGTGAGCGTCGCGTTCGGCTGGCTGCTGCTATGACGCCGCCCTCTCCACCGCCCCCCTCGCTCCGCGCCCCCGGGCACGCCGACGGCTCGGCCTCGGGCCCCGGCACGATGGAAGGAATTCGCGCCCCCCGATGAACCGTGTTACCCAGAACCTCCTCCTGACCCTGCTGGGCGGCGCCGTGCTGCGGATCTCGGCGTTCTCCACGACCTACCTCAACTACGTCAAACCCGGCTTCCGGCCGTTCCTGATCGGCGCCGGGGTGGTGCTGGTGATTTTGGGGGTCATCGGGCTGCTCCAGGCGTCCCGGACGAAGGAGAACCCGGCCCACGACGACCCAGGTGACCACTCGGGCGGCCACGACCACTCACCCGCCGACCACCGCTCACATGATCACGACCGGCCCGGCGAAGGCGGCCACGACCACGCGCACGGCGGCCCCCGGGTCGCGTGGCTGCTGTGCCTGCCGGTGTTCGCGATCTTCCTGATCGCACCGCCCGCGCTGGGTTCGTTCGCCGCCTCCCGCGACGACACCCCACCGCCCCGCGACCAGACCCTGAGCTCCTTCACCCCGCTGGCCGCCACCGGTCCCGTGGAGATGACCGTCGGCGACTTCATCGGCCGCGCCTGGGACGACGACAAGAAATCCCTCACCGGCCGCGAGGTCAAACTGACCGGCTTCGTCACCCCCTCCAAGAAGAAGGGGCAGTGGTACGTCACCCGCATGCAGATCGCCTGCTGCGCCGCCGACGCCTTCCCCCTGAAGGTCGCCGTGAGGGGCCTGCAGGCACCGCCCGCCGACACCTGGGTCGAGGTCACCGGCACCTGGATCCCGCAGACCTTCGGCACAATGCCCAACGGCGTCATCTACCCCCAGATGACCGGCAAGAGCCTCACCAGGATCGACGCCCCCGACGAGCAATACGAGTAGCACCGGGGAGCACTCACAGGCTCAGGCTCACCTTCCCGAGCGCTGTCGGTCACCAGACGGTACGACTCGATCAGGTCGCCCTTGGGCGAGGACCTGACGTGCGGCCGCGAGCTTCGCCGCGGCCGCTGCGGTCCCGGCGAGGTGATCGGACCAGGCACGCTCCAACCGGGACAGGACGAACAGTCGCTCCACCTGGCCGGCGTCGGGGCACCAGGTGCTGCACCGACAGAGCTCGACGACACCCGCGTGATGCAGCACGCGGATGCGCTCAAGAAGGGGCGCTGGATCTCGGCCACCGAACAGATCCGCGGACCGCTGTTCGTCCCGGTGAACCGCCGGGGCACCGCACAACCGCGGCACCTCACCCCGGACGCGGTCGCCGACGCCCTCAACGTCCGCCGACCGGCCGCCGCCCTACCCCCGCTGACTCCCCACGACCTACGACGCACCTTCGCCGGCGGCCGCCAGGTCGCGTCCCGCTCGCCGCCGGATCACCTGTCAGGCGGCGTGTACGCCTGTACGGGGGCGCCCGTCGAACAGGCTGACAACAGGATCTCCTTGTGGACGGTGTGAGCGATCCGAAACTGTGGACCCCGCCACAGGAACAACTCCCGGTATCCGAAACAGGGAAACGATGAAATCGCCTTCACAACAGAGACGGCGCTGGATGTTCCACGAAGGGATCCGCATGAGGAAGCTCGCCGTTCGGCTCACCTGCCTGCTCGCCGTGGGCGCCGGCATCATGCCCGCATCCGGCACGGCGCTGGCGGCCACGCCGGCTTCGGTATCCTCCGGCACCGCGGCGGCCAGCCACTGCGTGGCCGACAGGTACGGAAAAGGGCTGGGTTGCTACAGCAGCCTGTCGCGGGCGATCCGGGTCGCCAACGCGGCCGGCTACGCCGTGGCCGTGCTCTACGACTGGATCAACTACAACTCCCGCGGCGACACCGTGACCATCTCCGTCCCCCGCGACTGCAGCAGGAGTACGTCCGGCAAGGCGGACTACGAGTTCAAGAGGCTGGACCACATGGGCTGGGGCGACCGGGTCAGCTCGGTGAACACCAGGCTGGGCAACGGCACGCACTGCGACGTGTTCTTCCACACCGACATAGACCTCGTACGGGACTGCGCCGGCAAGCGGTGGATCGACAAGTACGGGCACCTCGGCCACTACGGCTGCTACAAACGGGCGAGCTCGTTCAGGCTGAGCTGACCGCTCCCGAACCCTCCGACCGGGAGGACGGGGACATCGCCGACCCCCTGGGCGCAGACTCCTCCCCGTTTTCCCGAAGAGAGGAACGCGGGTGACCAGCGAGAGCAGCCCGCCGTAGAGCTCGTCGGCGTGGAAGCGCAACTGCGGGCGGCGGTGACGGGATCGAGAAACAGCGGAACGGCCGTTGGCGGTGAGAAAGCTCTCGTTTCTCGTCGTGGCGGTGAGCTGATCGGATGTGAAGAGGACAGGCGATCAGAGCCCGCTGAAGTGAGGGCTCGCCCCAGTCTCATCCGTCCCGGTCGCCGGCTTGAACCGAGTTGACGTGGTGACCCGCTGCCCCACCGCCCAGAGCCAAGGCAGCCTGCAACGTCACACATCCCTGAGCGGACACATATCCGCAGCCGGTCAGGGCGTGTTCTCAAAGAGTGTGTGGGTGAGCCGGCTGGTCGGCGAGTGCGTTGAAGGCCGGCCGGCCACCGACATGCTGAGCGATCTTGCCCTGATGGGTGTGAACGGTGACCTCATGCTCGCGTCGGTCCGGGTTGGCGAGGTCGACCTCGTAATCGCCGTCGGGAGCAGGGATACCGACCCGTACCAGGCATCGCTGTCGTCGGCCGGGTTGAGGGCGGCCCGTACTCCGGCGCGTTGCCGGCGGCGGAAGAAGCCGTAGACCGTCTGCCATGACCCATGTTGCTCGGGCAGATCCCGCCACGGCGCCCCGGTCCGGATCCGCCATCGGATGCCATCGATCAGCATCCGGCGCGGCACTACGGCCGGGCGTCCCCGCCCGGCCGTAGTCGGCAGCAGCGGCTCCAGCGGCTCCAGCACCGCCCATTGCTCGTCATTGAGATCTCCACGCATCCAATGATCATGAAGGTCCCGGAGCATCTGAAGACCGAATGCGAAAACAGGCCCTGGTGCTCTACACCCAGTGGCCGCCGGCCGCTGTCGCTGGTGTACGTCAGCGGTACACCTCGCCCCGGATCTGGGACCCCGCGCCCGACGTTCACCGGATCCTCTGGCACGCAGGCCCCGACGGCATCGAGCACAACCGAGAGCGGCTTCACGCCCAGATGGAGGCCGCCGTCACGCGCCTCCCTGTGCTGAGTGACTTTCCTGAAGAGGAGTGACGAGACCGCCCGCCGGTACACGTTGCCGTCGGAGGACGAGCGTCGCGCCGCCATCGAGGACCTGCCCATCGACGAGTGACTCGGGTTCGCTGTGAGGAATGTGGCGGCCATCGAGGAGGCCCCTGTGATCCACGCCAGCTTGACCTTCGGGATGGCGAGGTTAAATCGTTGTCCTCTTATTATGCGGGCTTGCAGTGTTTCGCGAAGCCGTCGTCGAATCCTCTGCCGTACGCCAACTGAAAGCCCTCGTTGTAGCCGACCGCGTAAGCCGCCTCGCCGACCTCTGGCCAAGCTGCTGAATAATCACGAACGCAATGGTTTATAGCCCGCGACTCTCCGCGTGCGTACCCTTCCGTGCGCCCTTTTTCGTAGCCCTTCTGATATGGAGTTGGATCTGCCGATATGATCGCTTGGGTGACGGGGCTTGGACTGGTCGAAGCTTGAGTACCGGCCGGCCAAAGCGTCACGGTGGCGAAGAACGCCGTTCCGAGGATGATGGGGTGCCGAGTGTGACGCATGTTCGTCTCCTCCTTCATCCGGACTCGCACGAAGACGCGACCACCTTTGGGTGAGTCGAGGTGCGTGTTTTGAACAAGCAGGGGCCAGGACGGTAGGTTGCCATCTTGCTAAAGAGCTTCCATCCGGCCTGATCTCGGATATGTGGTGAGACGCACTAACAATAATTCCGGAAGGTCATTTAGCTTAACCGGCCCCGTCGTGCTCTTTTCACTCCATGACATGAGGATAGAAAGTTCTCCAGCCCTAAACGTTAAAAGTCTGCGTCATCCCACTTTGCCTGACCTGGCTCCCTATGCTCCTTCGCAATGATCGGATACTCGGGACGGAGCCGACTCTGGCATTTGGAGGGATCGGCCGAACGAGGCTCAGGTTCGGCGCGGAGCCTGTCCTTCAGGGGGAGGCGTCGTCGTGTTCACCTGCGATCGATCAGCGGGCCGGGCGAGCATGACCCCATGACCTCGCCCTCACCCGACCTGCCCCGCCCGACGACGACCCCGTGCCCGACTGGGTGCTCCGGCGCGGCCGGGAGCTGCTGGACCCGCACCGCGAGGCGCTGGAGCCGCTGCTCCGCGCTGCGGGGGCCGCCTTGGATCCCGGCCAATAGACGCACAACGCGAGAAGCCCCCACCTTTCCGGGTGAGGGCTTCTTGAGGTGATCTTTGATCATTGGGGTTCGGCTCCGACGGCTGGAGCCTGAACCTCGCCATTCGGATCTACATGGTTCCGGGGAAATGGGCGTAGTAACCCCCTACCTCATCCCGGTAGCTGGTGTCCTTGTACTTGCTCTCATCGAACGGCGGCGCGTTTTTGATCTCTTCCTTGGTGCGTCCCACGTAGATTTTACGTTTCTCCGAGTCGATTTCGTTCACCGTGCCGGCTGGAAGGATGACCTTCTTGCCGAAGATCCACGGCCCGGTGTCGACAACGACGTAGCTGTCCCCGACCGCGTTGTTGGCCTCGTCCACCTTGCCGATCTTGCCGTCGAAGGTTTCCACGTCAAAACCGATGATGTCCAGCGACTGGTCCCCGTGAATGTCCGCGCGATAGGTCCATGGGTTCTCGATCGTCATTGGTGTTTCTCCTGTTCAGCCATTGCATCCGTCATCTAGCGCCTTGCCCGATGCGATGGAGGCGAACCGCGATGAGAGTCCCGAAGGGGGCTCAGTCCATGGACTGCACCTGATAGCGCGCGCCGGCCTCTGGCTGCCAGGGGTCAGCGGTCGCGGCGACGAGCCCGATGGTGGCCAGCTCGTCAAGCACCTGCCGCGTACGGTCCTCTGCCAGCTTCGCCTCCGTTGCGATCTCCTGAACGTGACCAGGCCCGTTGGAGTTGCTTTCCAATTGCGACACGGCCTGGAAGACGGCCGCCTGATCAGCGGACAAATCCGAGTCGCCTTGATCCGTCATGCTGGATCTCCCTCGATGCGTGACCGGCCCTTCTACCTGCAACGTCCCCGTTCGCACGCCATACATGCCGGGCCGCAACGCGAGAAGCCCCGCCGCTCCGGAGGAGAGCGACGGGGCTTCTTCATGTGGATCAGCTGCAGCATCCCCAGGGGAGGGGCAGGGCCAGCGTACGGGGAGGGCTCCCGGGGGCGGGGGTAATCGGCTCGGTCGTCAGCGTTCGTTATGCCGGTCCGTTATACGTAACAACCAGAGCTATGCGTGATACATCCGATACGCACGGTGGTACCTGAGGTCCGGCCCCCGCGAGGGTGGGGCCGGACCGTGAAACCCGACTCCCCGAGAGGAAACCGATGACGTTTTCCGAAGGCTGGCGCGACCAGTACCAACGCATGCTCCGCAGCCACCAGCGACTGCTCGAAGCCGTCGGCCCCGGCTTCATGGGCTCCGCCGAGGCACGCGACCGGCTCTACCACTTCTTCCAGGACGCCTACCACCTGAAGGATTGGATCAAGAACGACGGCTCTGACCCGACGGTGCTCACCACCAGCATCCGCAGCACAGTCGAATCGATCTTCGGCAAGCTCGCTGGCACCCCTCTGCTGCAGCTAGCTGCCGACCTCTGCAATGGGGTCGAGCACCTGACGCTGACGACCGCCAAAACCGGCGATGAGACGACTGCTTTCACCCGTCAGGATGCCTACGTCACCCTTGAGACGATTGAGATCAAGGTGTACGCCGGCGGTGCTCCAACCAGATCAGAACCGAAGCCAGCGCGCTCCGGATCCACCGGCGAGCACCGGTGGTTCGTCACCTCCAACGGTCAGACATATGACGCTGTCGACCTGGCCAATGAGGTCGTCGCCGAGTGGGAGAAGTGGCTCACCGCTCAGAAGCTGCTGCCGTAGTCGAGCCGAGACGCAGAATGCCGCGCCCCAGACTGAAGCCTGGGCGGGCATTCGTCTTCGATCAGCCCCGGGCCGCCGCCTGGAGCGCAAGGAGGAAGCATGGTGTCACCGCAGGACGACTCGTTCCTGGGCAGAGACCTGGCGTTGCCCATCGAGGAGCTCGGCCTCACGGTGCGTGCTTACGCCTGCATCAAGCGTGCGGGCATCGACACTTACGGCGAACTGGTCGCTCACAGCGAGCAGGACCTGCTGGCGATTGAGCGCAACAGCCCCATGTACGTCGAGGAGGTTAAGCAGAGGCTCGCCGCTATCGGCTTGTCCCTCGCGTGCAAGTGATGTCCTCGCAGAACCTCGGTGGGACGCAAAATACGACAACGACAGGTTGAGATCTCAGGTCCTGTAATGGATGATCCCGTCATGCCGTCGGAGACGGTAGCCGGATGGTCAGCGGGATTCACGGCGTTCCTCGGCCGGTTCGACAACCGCCAGATCGGCGTGTTCCTCGCCTACGCCTGCGACCGGGGACGGGCATTGATCGACCGGGAGTTGTACCCGCCCAAGGAGTGGACCGAGGACCGGCTCCGGTGCCGGGCCGCCGGTATCGGCGACGAGGTGGCTTTCGCCACCAAACCGGCACCGGCCCGCATGATGATCGAAAGGGCCGTGACGGCGGGTGTGCCGTTCGGCTGGGTGACCGCTGATGAGGTCTATGGCCAAGAACGAGGTCGGCCTCGATCACTGCCAGGTGCGCTCGTATCAGGCCTGGTATCGGCACATCACGTTGGCGATGACCGCGGCGGCGTTTTTAGTGATCGTGCGTGACGGTCTACAAAAGGGGGGTCTGCCGGCGGCTTTGAGGGTGCTTTGATGCCGGGACGGTCCAGGAGGTCCGTCGGCTGTTCAACCGCGTTGCCGCGCCCCTCGCGCACCCGATCGGTCATGTCCTTGCCTGGGTGGCCTGGCGTCGGCTCAGTCAAGCACGGGCTTGGGCCAGTCACCATAAGCGAAGACGCCCATAACAACCTGTCGTTGTCGTACTAAGGCGCTGTCCATCCGATCCACCCACAACCTCCGACGGACCCACGCACGGCCTCTCTGACAGCCCCACCGCGCCAAGCACCGCAGCGAGCTCATACACAGCGGACATGAGGTCGTACGCTGCCTCCGACCTCAAGGTGCGCTCCTCACGGTTCGCCAGCACGGGGTCGACGTAATCGAACTCCAGACCTTCGCCGGGTCTACGCATGGAGTGGCTCGGGAGACCGTCAAGGCGGCCGTCAGGCTCCTGCAGGAGGAGGGCTGGGTCTTCACCGTCCAGGCGCGCGGCACGTTCGTGTCGCCGCCCGAGAGGTGGCCCACCCCTCCCGAGTAGCACTCGACATGACCATGCCCCGCGACCGGATCGGTCACGGGGCGCTTCCATGATCATGCGTCACTCATGCGTCATGATCTTGGTTTAACGGGGGGAACCCTGGAGTTTGATGAAACACCATGCGTTGCGTTTCCCCAGGTCAACACCTAGACCGTCTCGCTGACCAGGTGGGCCACGCACTCCACGTGGTGCGTCATCGGGAAGGCGTCGAAAGCCCGCAGATCGGCGAGGCGGTAGCCCCGCTCGGCGAACCAGGCCAGGTCGCGGGCGAGGGTGGCCGGGTCGCAGGAGACGTACACGATCCGGGTCGCCTGAAGGGTGGTCACGCGGTCGACGACGTCGCGGCCCAGCCCGGCCCTGGGCGGGTCGACGACGACCAGGTCCGCGCGCTCGATGCCGAAGCGGTCGAGGGCGTTCTCCACCCGTCCCCTGGCGAAGCGGGCCTGGGGCAGGTCGCGGAGGTTGCGCTCGGCGTCGCGGACCGCCACGGACTCGGACTCGACGCCGAACACGGCCCCCTCGGGACCGACCGCCTCGGCCAGCCCGGCGGCGAACAGGCCGACGCCGCAGTAGAGGTCGAGGGCCCACTCCCCCGGCTGCGGGGCGGCGAACTCCATGACGGCGTCGAGCAGGGTGGCGGCGGCGCCGGGGTGCACCTGCCAGAAACCGCTGCCGGTGACCTGGAAGTCGCGCTCGGCGACGCGCTCGACGAGATGGTTGCGGCCGTGGACGACGCGGCTGCGGCCCTTGCCCTCGTCGACGAAGACGGCCACGCTCGTGTCGAGGTCGGGCACGGCCACCGTGCGCCGGGGCTTGGGCGCGACCACGACCGCCTGGTCGCCGGTGGTGGAGGCGATGACCTCGACCGAGGAGGCGTTGCGCCAGTTCATGACCTCGGCGCCGACGTTCTCCACCTCGGGGTGGGCGATCAGGCAGGCGTCCACCGGCTCGACGTCGTGGGAGCGGTGGCGGCGCAGGCCCAGGCCGCCCTCGCGGTCGACGGCGAACTGGACGCGGGTGCGCCAGCCGAGCCCGTCCGGGGCTCCGGGGACCTCCTCGACGGTGCCCTTCCAGTCGATCGAGGCCAGGCGCTTGAGCTGCTCGGCCACCACGTCGGCCTTCAGACGGCGCTGGGCGTCGAGGGAGGCGTGCTGCCAGTCGCAGCCGCCGCAGCGGCCGGGGCCCGCGAACGGGCACGGCGGGGTCACCCGGTCGGCGGAGGGTTCCAGGATCTCGACCGCGTCGGCCCGCAGGAACCGGGAGGTCTCCTCGGTGATCTCGGCGGTGACCCGCTCGCCGGGCAGCGCGTGCCGTACGAAGACGACCCGGCCGTCGTGGCGGGCGACGCACCAGCCACCGTGCGCAACCGGTCCTACGGTCAGTTCGATGGCCATGGTCGTTGCCCCCAAGGGAAAATCCGTCGTCGGTCTAGCCTCCTCGCGTCAGGAGCGCATAGAAAGGTTATGCCTTGACGTCCTCGTCCCGTGCCGCCTCCTGGCGCGGACGGCGTACGGCGCCCGGCGCGAAGGGCTCGGGGCGGCCCTTGAGCCGGTCGGAGGAGTGCAGCTGCCAGGGCACGCTGATGACCATCACACCCGGCTGGAACAGCAGGCGGCCCTTCAGCCGCAGCGCGCTCTGGTTGTGCAGGATGTGCTCCCACCAGTGGCCGACGACGTACTCGGGAATGTAGACGCTCACCACGTCGCGGGGCGAGCGGCGGCGCAGCGACTTGACGTACTCCAGGATCGGCCGGGTGATCTCGCGGTAGGGCGAGTCGAGCATCTTCAGCGGTACCGGGATGCCGCGCCGTTCCCACTCCTCCTGCAGCGCCCTGGCCTCGGGGCCCTCCACCCCCACGGTGATCGCCTCCAGCTTGGAGGGGCGGGTGGCGCGGGCGTAGGCGAGGGCGCGCAGGGTCGGCTTGTGAATCTTGGAGACCAGGACGATGGCGTGGTTGCGCGCGGGCAGCATCGACTCGTCCACCTGGGACTCCTCGGCGACGGCGAGCTCGGCGGCCACGTTCTCGTAGTGGCGGTGGATGCCCTTCATCATCAGGAACAGCACCGGCATGGCCACGCAGACGATCCACGCCCCGTGGGTGAACTTGGTGACCAGCACCACCACCAGCACCACGCCGGTCATGACGCCGCCGAAGAAGTTGATGGTCCGCGAGCGGTGCATCTGGTGGCGGACCCTCAGGTCGCCCTCGGTCCTCAGGTGCCGCGTCCAGTGCCTGACCATGCCGATCTGGCTCAGCGTGAACGACACGAAGACGCCCACGATGTAGAGGTTGAGCAGGCGGCTGACGTCGGCGTCGAAGCCCCACAGCAGCAGGCAGGCCCCGGCGGCGAGGATCACGATGCCGTTGGAGAAGGCGAGCCGGTCTCCCCGGGTGTGCAGCTGGCGGGGCAGGTAGCGGTCCTGGGCCAGGATCGAGCCGAGCACCGGGAAGCCGTTGAAGGCGGTGTTGGCGGCCAGGAACAGGATCAGCGCGGTGACGGCGGCGATGACGAAGAAGGGCAGCGAGCCGTTGCCGAAGACCGCGTCCGCCACCTGGGCGATGATCGGCTGCTGGTAGTAGCCGGGCCCGGCGGGCCTGCCGTCGATGAGGACGTCACGATAGGCGACGGAGGGCTCGGCGACCTTGACGCCCGAGGCCAGCCCCAGGGTGATGATGCCGACGAACATGGTCACCGAGACCAGGCCCATCATCAGCAGGGTGCTCGCGGCGTTCTTGCTCTTGGGCTTGCGGAAGGCGGGCACGCCGTTGCTGATCGCCTCGACACCGGTGAGGGCGGCGCAGCCGGAGGAGAACGCGCGCAGGATCAGGAAGGCCGCCGCGAAGGAGGTCAGGTTCGACTGCTCGGCGATGATCTCGTACCCGGAGGTGGGCGCGTGCAGCTCGTCGCCGAGGACGAGCACCCGGAAACCGCCCCACGCGACCAGGCCGAGGACGGCGAACATGAAGGCGTAGGTGGGGATCGCGAAGGCCGCGCCAGACTCCCGGATGCCTCGCAGGTTGACGATCGTCAGCAGCACGACGATGACGATCGCGACCAGCGGCTTGTGCTGGGCGACGTACGGGATGGTGGCGCCCACGTAGTCGACGCCGTTGGCGACCGAGACCGCGACGGTCAGCACGTAGTCGACCATCAGGGCGCTGGCGACGGTCAGGCCCGCGTTCGGGCCGAGATTGACGGTGGCGACCTCGTAGTCGCCGCCCCCGCTGGGGTAGGCGTGCACGTTCTGCCGGTACGACGCCACGACGGTGAGCATCACCACCACGACGGCGACGGCGACCCAGGGGCTGAAGTGGTAGAAGGAGATTCCGGCGAGAGAGAGGATGACCAGGATCTCCTGCGGGGCGTAGGCCACGGAGGAGAGGGCGTCACTCGCGAAAACGGGCAGCGCGATGCGCTTGGGGAGCAGCTGCTCGTGCAGCTGCGTGCTGCGCAGCGCCCGCCCGATGAAAAGGCGTTTGACAAGGTCCGTCACCTTCGACACGTCTGCAGATGCTAGCCGTTATTACTCGGCCCCACTCACGCGGCACTCCTGGGGCGGTCCATACTGGCTGAATACATCGGGATCAAGATCCGCCTCACAGCGACCGGCGGGGGAGCATGCATATCGTGATCATGGGGTGTGGCCGGGTCGGTTCGACCCTGGCGCACATCCTCGAGGACAGCGGCCACTCGGTCGCGATCATCGACCGTGACCCGCAGGCGTTCCGTCGCCTGCGGGCGGGGTTCAGGGGTCGCAGGGTGACCGGGATCGGGTTCGACCGGGACGTCCTGGAGGAGGCCGGCATCGAGGCCGCGGGCGCCTACGTGGCGGTGAGCAGCGGCGACAACTCGAACATCATCTCCGCCAGGGTCGCCCGCGAGACGTTCGGCGTGGACAACGTCGTGGCGAGGATCTACGACTCCCGGCGCGCCGAGGTCTACCAGCGGCTGGGCATCCCCACCGTGGCCACGGTCCGCTGGACCGCCGACCAGATCCTGCGCCGCGTCCTGCCCGAGGGCGCCGAGCCGCTCTGGCGCGACCCCAGCGGGTGCGTGGTGCTGGCGGAGGTGGCCTACCACCCCAGCTGGATCGGCACCCCGACGAGGGATCTGGAGGCGGCGGCGGGCACCCGCCTGGCGTTCATCAACCGGATCGGCGACACCCTGCTGCCCAAGAACGACTCGGTGGTGCAGGAGGGCGACGTGCTGCACGTCATGGCGGTCGAGACCGACATGGACCGCATCAACAAGGTGCTGTCCGGGGCGCCGGAGGAGGAGCACTGATGCGCGTCACCATCGCCGGCGCGGGAGCGGTCGGCCGGTCGATCGCCGCCGAACTCCTGGAGAACGGCCACGAGGTCCTGCTCGTCGACATCGACCCCAAGGCCATCAAGATCGATACCGTGCCGCGGGCCGAGTGGCTGCTCGCCGACGCCTGCGAGATCTCCTCGCTGGACGAGGCGGGCCTGGCCGAGTGCCACGTGGTCGTCGCCGCCAGCGGCGACGACAAGGTCAACCTCGTGGTGTCGCTGCTCGCCAAGACGGAGTACGGCGTGCCGCGCGTGGTCGCCAGGATCAACCACCCCAAGAACGAGTGGCTGTTCAACGAGTCGTGGGGCGTCGACGTGGCCGTCTCGACCCCACGCCTGCTGAGCGCGCTGGTCGAGGAGGCGGTCAGCGTCGGCGACCTGGTGCGGCTGATGACCTTCCGCCAGGGGCAGGCCAACCTGGTCGAGCTCACCCTGCCCGAGGACGCGCCGGTCGTCGGCCAGCGCGCCGGCTCGGTGCCGTGGCCCAACGACACCGCCCTGGTCGCGATCCTGCGCGAGGGCCGGGTGCTGGTGCCCACCGCCGACGACCCGCTGGAGGCCGGTGACGAGCTGATGTTCGTGGCCAGCCAGGAGGTCGAGGAGGAGCTGGCCGAGCTCCTGTCCCCGCACCGCACGCCCCGCTGAGCCGGGATCCCCCGCACCGCACGCCGCTCCCGGCCTGGACCTGGAGCAGGCGGAAAGAGCCGGACCGGCGGTGAACGGGGAAGCCCTCCGCGACGGCGCGGAGGGCGGCGGACCCGGGACCGGGCCCCGCGGTCAGGAGACCGCGGGCCGCGCCGGGGTCCTGCCCCGGGCCAGGAGCCACACCATGGCGGCGAATGCCGCGACCTGGAGCGGCCAGCCCATCGCGATCTTGAGGATGCCCAGCTCGGCGACCGCGTCGTTCCCGCCGATCAGGAAGACGGGGAGCTGCGCCGCCACCCGGACCACGCACGGGATCATCAGCAGCCAGGTGAGCCTGGTGCAGAGCTTCACCACGGCCGGATCCGCGCGCCACGCGGTCGGGTCGCCGGTGACGGAGCCGATGAGGAAGCCCACCACCGGCCATCGGGTGACGATCGACAGCAGCATCACCACGGAGTAGCCGGCGTTGTAGAGGATGCCCGGCAGGAAGACGTCCTTCGCCTCGCCGGTGCGGGAGGCGAAGAACGCGCCGATGCCGATGCCGATCAGGCTGTTGACCACGAACTGCGGCGTCGAGCGTTGCAGCAGCCGCACGACGAGCAGCAGCACCGCGGCCGAGATGCTGACGATCAGGGACTGCTTCAGGTTGGAGGTGGCGACCCACATGCCGGTGAAGGCGATGGTGGGCACGGCGGCCTCGATGACGCCCCGCACTCCGCCGAAGGCCTTGGCAAGCTGGCTGCGGATCGCGGCCTCGACCGTGTCGTGCGCGGCGGTCTCGCCGGTGGTGGTCATCTTCTCGCTCACCGTCTCGTGATCGTCAATCACTCACGCACCGCCCGCGGGGCGTAGCTCGTATCTCGGATTGAACATGACTTTGCGGCCATCCTGCACGCTGACGAGTCCTTCCGCCAGCACCAGGCGTCCCGGCTCGATGCCCGCGATCTTCCTTCGGCCCAGCCATATCAGGTCGATCACATCGGAACCATCGTAAAGCTCGGCCTCCAGCGCCGGAGCGCCCCCGCGGGGGCGCAGTGTCACCGTCCGCAGCGTGCCGGTCACGCAGAAGCGGCGGCGCATGCCGCACGAGACGATGGGCGTGGCGCCGTGGCGGTCGAGGTCCTGCTGGAGCTCGTCAGCCTCCAATTCGGCCTGACCGGCGGTCAACCGGCGGAAGAATCCCCGCAAACCGCTCTGTTTATGCGGCTCCTGAGAACCCACGGACCTCTCCTTCACACACGAGTCGAACCAGCGTACGCGATCGGGCCCGTCAGCGGATCTCGGCGATCTCCGGCCCGCGGTCGAACGGGTTGAGGTCGGACACGTCGCCCCCGGCGGCCTGCTGCTCCGCGGCCTGCCTGGCCTCGGGCGGCAGCCGGAGCTCGATCGCCTCCTTGGGGGCCATCGGCTCGTCGCCACGTACCACGACTATGTCCCGGACGACACCCTCCAGCGTCGCGGCGACCCCGGCGTCCTCCGCGGCCTTCCCGCTGATCACCGCGCGCAGGAACCAGCGTGGCCCGTCGACCCCGATGTAGCGGACCGGCTGCTCGCCCCCCTCCGCCGGGATCCTGGCGGCCAGCTCGACGCCGAACGCCCCCTCCCGCTCCTCGGCGGTGCCCCCGGCGCTCTTGACCCCCTCGGCCAGCTCGGCCCTGACCTCGTCCCAGATCCCGCTCCGCTTGGGCGCCGCGAAGGCGTGCACCTGCAGGGCGCTCCCCTCGAACAGGACCACCGCGCCGACGATCTGGTCACCGGCCAGGTTGAGCTGCACCTCGAAACCGGCGTCGACCGGCAGGCGCATGCCTCCGAGGTCGACCCGCTCCCGCTCGGGATGGGGCTCGTCGGCGTCCCACGGCCCCGACTCCCGCGAAGGGACCTGCTCGACCTCCTCCACCACGGCCTTGGCGGCCTTGGCGGCCGGGGACTTCTCACGGCGGTTACGTCCGAACACTTTCCTCACGCTCCTTGAAGATTCACTGGTCACTCGTCCCCCGCCGGGCACGGCGGCGGGCGGCCCCGCGGGCCGGAGGCGCGCTCCGGTCCCCGATCACCACCGGCCACTCCGCCCACCTCACCGGGTTCGCTCCTGTCAGCGGCCGGTGGACCCGAACCCGCCGGCGCCTCGCGCCGATCCCGGCAACCGGTCCACCTCGTGGAACACCGCCTTCTCCACCTTCTGGATCACCAGTTGCGCGACGCGGTCTCCCCTGCGCAGCCGTACGGCGTTCTTGGCGTCGGTGTTGATCAGCGTCACCCTGATCTCGCCCCGGTATCCCGCGTCGACGGTGCCGGGCGCGTTGACGAGCGTCACGCCGTGCCTGGAGGCCAGGCCCGAGCGCGGGTGGACGAACGCGGCGTACCCGTCGGGCAGGGCGATCGCCAGCCCGGTGCCGACCACGGCCCGCTCTCCGGGGAGGAGCTCGACGTCCTCGGCGGCGTGAAGATCGGCGCCCGCGTCGCCCGGGTGGGCGTACGAGGGCGGCGGCAGGTCGGCGTCGAGCCGGTGGATCAACACCTCGACGGTGTGGGTCACGGGTTCACCTCGTACTCGTGGTGCTCGTCGGCGATCGTCTGGATGTCGCCGTGCTTGGCGAAATGTTCCATGGCCACCTCGATGAAGAGCGCCGCGGCCCGCACGGCGACCGGGCCGTCCGGGGAACCGATCCGGCCCTCAGCCTCAAGGTACGCCTTCCGGCCGGACATGCCGTTGCACCAGGCGCGAAGATGCAGGACGGTGCCGACCGGAACCGGCGCGAGATAGTCGGTCTCCAGCCGGCCGGTGACGTAGGGGCGCTGGAAGAGCCACACGGACATGCCGATGACCTCGTCCATCGCCGCGGCGAGCACGCCGCCGTGCGCCAGGCCGGGCGCGCCCTGGTGGGTCTCCTCCACGGTGAACTCGGCGACCACCGTGACCCCGTCAGGGGTGAGGGCGGTCAGGTGCAGGCCGTTCGGGTGCCCGGCGCCGCAGCCGAAGCAGCGGCTGTAGTGGGGGCCGAGCGGGGTGCCGGGAGCGGGCGCGCCGGGAAGCGGCCTCGGGCGGGTCGCGTCCGGCGGGGGGGTGGTCAGGGCGGAACGGGTCACGGGGCAGAACGTTACCCCCTGGGCTGCGGTGATTCCTCATTCACCGGTTTTCCCGCCGCACCCGACGGTGCCGGGCCGCCGGGATCACCCGGATCACCGGAATCGGGGCCACCGGAATCGGGGCCACCGGGATCGGGGCCACCGGGATCGGGGCCACCGGGATCGGGATGTGGCGGGGCCGGTGGCAGCGCCAGATGGGAACCGCCCATGAGCTCGGGCAGCGCCCGGTAGATCACGGCGGCCACCGGCACCGCCACGGCGGCCCCGGCGATGCCCGCCAGGATGCCGCCCACCGCCAGCACCAGGATGATCGCCAACGGGTGGAAGTGGAGCACCCTGCCGACGATCAGCGGCTGGAGCACGTGGTTCTCCAGCTGCTGCTCCACGAGCAGGATGCCGAGGAAGATCAGGGCGTAGATCGGGCCCTTGGCGCCGAGGGTGACCAGGGTGGCCACGGCACCGGCGAAGAAGATGCCGACGATGGGGATGAAACTGGCCAGAAAGATCATCACCGCGAGCGGCGCCCAGAGCGGCACGCCCATCCCCGCGAGCACGATACCCATGATCACGCCGTGCACGGCGGCCACCGCGACCGTGCCCTGCACGTAGTGCGAGAGCGTCACCCAGGCGGCCCGGCCGGCCATGTCGACGCGGGGCGCGACGTCACCGAAGCCCTTCAGGAACCACGACCAGATCCGGTCGCCGTCCTTGAGCAGGAAGAACGTCACGAACAGCAGCAGCACGATGGAGGCCAGCACCTCCAGCGCCACCGTGGCGCCGGTGAGGACCGTCTGGGTGATCTGGTTGCGCTGGGTGGTGATCTGCTTGCCGATCTCGTCGACCCAGCTGGTGATCTGGGTCGGCTGCAGGTGCAGTGGCCCGGTGTAGAGCCAGTTCTCCACGGTCTTGGCCGTCTGGCGCACCTGGTCGACGAGGCCGGGGAACTCGTCGTTGGCGCGCACCCCGATGATCCAGCCGGTGCCGCCGAGCACGGTGAGCGCGATGATCATCGTGAGCCAGGTCGCGTAGATGGGCCGCATGCCCATCGCGCCGAACCGCCTGGTGAGCGGGAACAGCAGCGCGGTCAGCAGGAGCGCGATGGCCACCGGCAGCACCACGATGCGCAACGTCGCGATGAACTGCGCGAAGTAGAAGACCGCCCAGCCGATGATGATCAGGCAGAGGCTCCACATCGCGATGCGCAGCAACGTGCGAGGCACCAGGCTGGTCAGGCGTTCCCGATCGGAGATCACGTATTCCAGACTGTCACGCCGGGAAGGGAAATGCGCGAGGGTTTCGAAGCGCGCCCACGGATGGGCCCGGGGGATTCCAGCCGGCCCGGACCTGCGGCTATACGCGGGCCTGCGCCGCTGTTGCCCGGCGGCCGGCCGCGCGACGCCCGTCGGGAACGCGCCCACCGGCGAAGGCGGCCGCCCGGACGACCGGGGTGAGCGCCCGCCCGGTCAAGGGCGGGCGCTCACCCGGCCGAGGTCAGCGCTCATCCGGCGGGCGGGAGATCACCCTGTCTTCGAGGTAGCAGCTGCAGTTGCCACATCCTGGCGGCATGCCTGTCCTCCTCTCACCTGTCCTGCCTCGACCGTACGGCAGGATTCCCCGACGGGGAGGACAGATTCACGTGCGCGCCCGCCGGTCAGGTGAGGGTGACCTCCACCAGCAGGTCCCCCTCGCCCTCCTGGAGCACGAACTCGTCGATGACGCCCGCGCCGCACAGGTCGTCCTGCGCCCGGCGCACGAGGTCGACCCGCGCGCCGGTGACGGTCAGCCGGGCGACCTCCGCGCGCATGGAGAGGCGGGCGTCGGACTTGGCCTTGCGGACCCGGCCGAGGACGGCGGCCACCGCGGGCAGCAGCTCGGGATCGCCTGCCCTCCCGCGCGCCTGGGGCCAGGCGGCCCGGTGCACCGAGCCCTCACGCCACCAGGACCACACCTCCTCGGTGACGAAGGGCAGGAACGGGGCGAACAGCCGGAGCATGACGTCGAGCGCCTCGCGCAACGCCGCGTGCGCCGAACGCGCCGCCGCGCTCGCGTCCCTCGCGCCGCCCTCGCCGGGGGCGTCGTCGTAGGCCCTGGCCTTGACCAGCTCCAGGTAGTCGTCGCAGAACTCCCAGAAGAACCGCTCGGTGCGCTCCAGCGCGCGGGTGTAGTCGTAGCCCTCGAAGGCCTCGGTGGCCTCGTGGACCACCTCCGACAGCCGGGCCAGCATCGACAGGTCGATCGGCTCGGTGACCTCCCCGCCTCCCTCGCCCAGGCCCAGGACGAACCTGGAGGCGTTCAGGATCTTGATGGCCAGCCGGCGGCCGACCTTGATCTGACCGGTGTCGAACGCCGTGTCGGTGCCCGGACGGCCGCCGGCCGCCCAGTAGCGGACCGCGTCGGAGCCGTACTGCTCCAGCAGGCCGAGCGGGGTGACCACGTTGCCCCGGGACTTGGACATCTTCTTGCGGTCGGGGTCGAGGATCCACCCGGAGATCGCGACGTGGCTCCAGGGCAGGGTGCCCTGCTCCAGGTGGGCGCGGACCACGGTGGAGAACAGCCAGGTCCGGATGATCTCGTGGGCCTGCGGGCGCAGGTCCATCGGGAAGACCCGCTCGAACAGGTCCCGGTCGCGCTCCCAGCCTCCGGCGATCTGCGGCGTCAGCGAGGAGGTGGCCCAGGTGTCCATGACGTCCGGGTCCGCGATGAAACCGCCCGCCTTGCCACGCTGGTCCTCGGTGTAGCCGGGCGGGACGTCGGTGGACGGGTCGATCGGCAGCGCGGACTCGGGCGGCGCGATCGGCGCGGAACGGTCGGGCTCGCCCTCGTCGTCCAGGGGGTACCACACCGGGATGGGCACCCCGAAGAACCGCTGCCGGGAGATCAGCCAGTCGCCCGCCAGCCCCTGCACCCAGCTGTCGTAGCGGACCCGCATGTGCGGCGGGTGCCAGGACAGCTCCGCGCCGCGCGTCAGGAGCGCGTCGCGCAGGGCGAGGTCGCGCCCGCCGTTGCGGATGTACCACTGGCGGGTGGTGACGATCTCCAGGGGCCGGTCGCCCTTCTCGTAGAACTTCACCGCGCGCCTCACGGCGCGCGGCTCGCCCTCCATGTCGCCCGACGCGCGCAGCAGCTCCACGATCCGCTCGCGGGCGCCGTGCACGGTCCTGCCCGCCAGCTCCGCGTACGGCTCCCGCGGCACACCCTCGGGCGCGTCCGGCAGCAGCCTGCCGTCCCAGCCGATGACGGCGCGGGTGGGCAGGTCGAGCTCGCGCCACCAGACGACGTCGGTGACGTCGCCGAAGGTGCAGATCATCGCGATGCCCGTGCCCTTGTCCGGCTCGGCCAGGTGGTGGGCGAGGACCGGCACCTCGACGCCGAACAGCGGCGTCCTGACCGTGGTGCCGAACAGGGGCCGGTAGCGTTCGTCGTCCGGGTGGGCGACGAGCGCGACGCAGGCGGGCAGCAGCTCGGGGCGGGTCGTCTCGATCCAGACCCGGTCGCCGAACCCCCTGGCCCGCTGCTCCTCCGACAGGCCGAAGCCCAGCCGGTGGAAGGCTCCGGGCCACTCGCGGTCCTCCAGCTCGGCCTGGGCGACGGCGGTGCGGAAGGTGACGTCCCACAGCGTGGGCGCCTGGGCCACGTACGCCTCCCCCCTGGCCAGGTTGCGCAGGAAGGCGCGCTGGGAGGCGGTGCGGGCGGCGTCGCCGATGGTGGCGTACGTCAGCGACCAGTCGACCGACAGGCCCAGGCGGCGCCAGAGCTCCTCGAACACCTTCTCGTCCTCGACGGTGAGCCGCTCGCACAGCTCGATGAAGTTTCCGCGCGAGATCGGGATCTGCCGCTTGGGGTCGGGTCTGGCCGGGGGCTCGAACGAGGGGTCGTAGGCGATGGAGGGGTCGCAGCGCACGCCGAAGTGGTTCTGCACCCGGCGCTCGGTGGGCAGGCCGTTGTCGTCCCAGCCCATGGGGTAGAAGACCTCGCGCCCGCGCATGCGCTGGAAGCGGGCGATGGTGTCGGTGTGGGTGTAGGAGAAGACGTGGCCGACGTGGAGGGAGCCGGAGACGGTCGGCGGCGGGGTGTCGATCGAGTAGATCTCCCCGCGCGTGCGCGACCTGTCGAAACGGTAGGTTCCCTCGGTCTCCCAGCGGCCCGCCCATACGGTTTCCAGGCCATCGAGAGTCGGTTTCTCGGGCATGGGCGCAGAGCGCGGTCGCTGTTGTGTCATGCCTCCCTATGGTATGGCTTCACGCGATGCGGCGCTCGGGGAGACTAGTGTTCTTGGGGCGAACCGCAAACGGGAGGACCACATGGCCGACAAGACCGAGAAGCAGGACATGGCGTGGAGGGCCATCGGCGGCCTCCTGGGCCTCGCCACCGCGTGGGGGGCGAAGAAGGCCATCGGGTTCGCCTGGGAGAAGGCCACCGGCAGGAAGCCGCCCGTCGACAACGAGTCCCTGGAGATCAGCCTCGGCGAGGCGATCGGCTACGCCGTGGTGATGGGGGTCGGCATGCAGGTGACGCAGATCGTGGTCGCCCGCACCGCCAGGAAGCGCTACGACGCGTGGAAGGCCGTGAAGGACGCGGCCAGGGACGTCACCACCTGACGGCGACCACACCGCGGGGGCCGTGCCCCCCGCGGCGACGCCGCGTCACCCGGTGTCACCCGGTGTCTCCCGGTGTCTCCCGGTGTTCCCGGTGTTCCCGGCGAGAGGTCAGGAGGGTTCCGGGGTCTCCGATGACTCCAGGGCCTCCGGGGACAGCTGGGAACCCGTGGACGCCGTGGACCCCGAGGACTCCAGCGAGGTGAGGAACTCCTGCGCCCAGCGATCCACGTCGTAGGTGGAGACCCTCCGGCGCAGTGACCGCATCCGGCGTGACAGGTCGTGCGGGGTGGCCCGCATCGCGGTCAGCATCGCCCGCTTGAGGCCGTCGACGTCGTAGGGGTTGACCATGAACGCCTGGCGCAGCTCGTCGGCCGCCCCGGCGAACTCGCTGAGCACCAAGGCGCCGCGCAGGTCGTTGCGGCAGGCGATGTACTCCTTGGCGACCAGGTTCATCCCGTCGCGCAGCGGCGTCACCACCATCACGTCCGCCGCGAGGTAGAGCGCGGCGAGCTCGTCCCGGCCGTACGACTGGTGCATGTACTGCACGGGCTGCTGCCCGAGCTCCCCCTGCTCGCCGTTGATCCGGCCGACCTGGAGCTCGATCGAGTCGCGCAGCCGCATGTACTCCTCGACGCGTTCCCTGCTCGGGGTGGCGATCTGTACGAACGCCGCCTCACCCGGCTTGATCGCCCCCTCGGAGAGCAGCTCGCCGAACGCCTTCAGGCGCTGGCCGATGCCCTTGGTGTAGTCGAGCCTGTCGACGCCGAGCAGCAGGCACTCGGGGTCGCCCAGCTCCGCGCGGATCTCCCTGGCCCTGGCGATGATGTGCGGCTCCCTGACCAGGGAGTCGAGCTCGCCGAAGTCCACGGAGATGGGGAACGCCCCGGCACGCACCACCCGGTCCTCCACGTAGATCTCGTGCTTGTGGTGCTGGAGACCGAGCAGGCGGCGGCAGAGCCGGATGAAGTTGGAAGCGCCACCGGGGCGCTGGAACCCCACCATGTCCGCGCCGAGCAGGCCCTCGACGATCTCGCGCCGCCACGGCAGCTGGGAGAACAGTTCGACCGGCGGGAAGGGAATGTGCAGGAAGAAGCCGATGCGCAGATCGGGGCGGAGCTTGCGCAGCATGGCCGGGACCAGCTGGAGCTGGTAGTCCTGGATCCACACGACGGCGTTCTCCGCGGCCTCCGCGGCCGCGGCCTCGGCGAAGCGCTCGTTGACGGTGCGGTAGGCCTCCCAGGTGACCCGCGAGTAGACGGGGGCGGCGACCACGTCGTGGTACAGCGGCCAGAGGGTGGCGTTGGAGAAGCCCTCGTAGTAGAGCTCGACCTCGGATTCGGACAGCGGGACGGGGACGAGCTGCATGCCGTCGTGTTCGAAGGGTTCGAGGTTCTCGTCGGGGGCGCCGTGCCAGCCGACCCAGGCCCCCTCCCTGCGCTGCAGGACGGGGGCGATCGCGGTGACGAGGCCGCCGGGACTGCGCCGCCACATGTCCTCACCGACTCGGTCGACGGGGAGACGGTTGGCGACGATCACAAATGCGCTGCGGCCCAGCACAGATTCCTCCAGGTAGTCGGGGGCTTACTGAATTAACTACCCGTTTGAGAGGTTTCTATGACTTCCCAGGCGGGAGGGCACGATGGACCCTCAGATCGGCCCGTACGACCTCACCGAGCTTCTTCGTGGCGGCGCGGTTGAGGAACCCTCCGGCCACGGCGCCCGTGAGGAACGGGCCGAAGGTGGTGAGGTGCCGCCCGAGGGTGCGCATCAGCCTGTTGCGCAGGGCGGTCTTGGCCGCGGTGCCCAGGGCGACGGTCATCGTCCCGGGTGCCATGGGGTCGACACCGCGCTGCTTGGACCAGGCCATCGCGAAGGCCATGGCCCGCTGGGAGCCGGTGCCCGGCACCTGGATCCCGTACACCTCGTGGAGTTCGGCGATGAGCTTCACCTCGATCGCGGCCACGACGAGGGTCTCGGCCACGAGCTGGGCGGGGGCGGAGAGCAGGAGGGGAGGAGCGGCGAACTCGGCGGCGGCGACGGCCCCGCCGATGGCCCCGACCGCCATGGTCGCCTTGGTCGCGGTGCGTACCAGGTCGTCGGCGAGCGCCTCGGAGGTGAGACCGTGATGATGCTCGGAAAGGGTGTGCAGGTCGCGGATGGGGATGCGGGGCGCCACGGCCATGAACACGTCGGTCAGCCAGCGGCCCCGGCCCTCTCCCGACTCCTTGGCCCTCTTCGCCCCTCGCGCCAGTGATTTCGTGAGACGGCCGAGCAGCCGCCGCCGCTCGGCCCCGTCCATGTCGCCCGGCTCGGCGAGCCTGCCGACGAGCTCGGCCACCTCCTGGTCGGACCGGCCGCCCGCGGCCGCCTCCCGCTCGGATTCGCCGTCCGCGGCCCCCCTGTGATCGGGACCGTCGTCCACGGGCACTTTCCGGACGGACCCGCCGGCCGCGGCCCCCTCGTGATCGGAACCACCGTCCGCGGCCACTTTGTGATCAGGCGCGCCGTCCGACTCCCCGGCCGTGGAGTCGTCCGGCGCGGCACCGGTCCGCCTGTTCTCTGACGTCATGTCTCGGAACCTCCTCAAGGCTGTCCTGAGGCCCTACCCATACCTGGAAGAGCACACCTCGGACAGGCCATCGGAATCATCTCAAGCCGCGCATTCCCGGCAGATCTGCTGGCCGTTCTTCTCAACGGCGAGTTGACTGCGGTGGTGCACCAGGAAGCAGCGCGCGCAGGTGAACTCGTCGGCCTGACGAGGAATCACCCGGAGCGAGAGCTCCTCATTTGACAGGTCCGCGCCCGGCAGTTCGAGCGACTCGGCGAGATCCGTCTCGTCGATGTCGATGCTGCCCGAGGACTTGTCGGTACGGCGGGCCTGCAGTTCCTGAAGACTGTCCTCGCTGAGGTCGTCGTCGGTCTTGCGTGGGCTGTCGTAATCGGTAGCCATCGGTCTGCTCCATCCCCCTCATCTATCTGTCTGCGCTCACTCGCGCGTGTGTAACGTTCGAGAGGCACGACTTGTGCCCGATCCGCCAGAGAGATTCCTGCTTCGGTACCCCGCCGGAATGGTCACTGAACCTCCCTACACGTGAGGGACGTACTGCCAATGGCCACGGTTAGCCAAATATGGCGTAAACCACAGCATCGGCGGCATGCACCACCGTGTTCGACGGCACATCCAACCACATGTACGGCGTGAACGAGACGCCCCCCGCCGGATCAACGTGACTGAAGTCGCACGGTGACCACCAGACCTCCTCCGTCCCTGGGTATGGCGGTCACGTTGCCCCCGTGGGCGCGCACGACCGCGCGGACGATGGACAGCCCGAGCCCCGCCCCCTTGTCCGAGTCGACCCGGTCGGCGTTGAGCCGCCGGAACGGCTCGAAAAGGCTGTTCACCTCGTACGCGGGCACATGCGGCCCCGTGTTGGCCACCTGAACAACCAAGGCACCCTCCACCATTCCCGTCCTGACCCACAGACGTCCGGAATCGGAAAGATTGTGCTTTATCGCGTTCTCCACCAGGTTGGCCACACACCGCTCGAGCAGCACCGGATCGCCGACGGTCTCGGCGTTGCGGAGCTCGGGAACCACGGTGACCCCGGCCTCCTCGGCCCGCGTGGCGAGCTGGTCGACGACGGTCTCGGCCACGTCCTTCATGTCCACCGGCTTGCGCACGCTCAGCTCGCGCTCGCTGCGGGCCAGCAGCAACAGGCCCTCGATCAGGCGCTCGTTGCGGGCGTTGACCTCCAGGAGCGTGCGGCCCAGCGCCTTCAGGTCACCCGACGCCTCCGGATCACCCAGGGCGATCTCCAGGACCGTCCGGTTGATCGTCAGGGGGGTACGGAGCTCGTGCGAGGCGTTGGCCACGAATCTTCGTTGTGTGTCGAAAGCCACATTGAGCCTGGTCAGCATCGCGTCGAAGGTGTCGGCCAGTTCCTTCAGCTCGTCGTCGGGCCCCTTGAGGTCGATCCGCTCGTGGGCGAGCGTGGAGCCCGACAGCTTGCGGGCCGTGGCGGTCATCTGCTGGATGGGCTTGAGCGCCCGGTCGGCGACGATGTAGCCGATGATGACGGCCAGGATGCCGACTCCCAGCAGGGCGAGCAGCGAGCGGGCCAGCATCTCCCGCTGCGCCCCGGTGATCGCGACGTGCTGCTGCCAGTACCACTCCTGCTTGAAGTTGGCCGCTATGTCCGGCCCCACGACCTGCCTCAGCTCGTCGTACGGGAAGGGCGGCCACGCCCCGTAGAGCGCCCAGCCCACCATCAGGTAGATCACGGCCATCAGCAGGGCACCGGCCGTGAAGAACAGCACGGCGTAGGTGAGGGTCAGCCGCCACCTGATGCTGAGCCGGTCCACGATCGCCCGCAGCCGGTCCAGCGGGGTCCGCGCGGCCGGGGCGGCGTCCACCGGGGGCGGCCCGTCCCACATGGGCGCGCCGGTCGGCGGCGGGGGCCGCTCGGCCGCTCTCCCCTCCCTCTCGGCGGGCCCGGACTCCAGCCGCTCGCTCTTCCAGGCGCCCCGCTCGGAGTGGGGGCTGATCATCGGGTGGGTCGGCACCGTCTCGCGGTTCTCGCCCACCGGGACGAACGTCGGGCGTTCGTCTCCCCCGTCTGCCGGAGTGCTCACAACTTGTACCCGACCCCGGGCACCGTCTCGATCACCTGAGGCTCGCCCAGTTTCTTCCTCAGCGTCATCATGGTGACGCGCACCACGTTGGTGAACGGGTCGATGTTCTCGTCCCACGCCTTGTCCAGCAGGTCCTCCTGGCTGACGACCGCGCCCTCGGCGCGCATCAGCTCCTCCAGGACCGCGAACTCCTTCTTGGTGAGCGCGATCTCCGTGTCGTCCCTGGTCACCAGCCGCTTGCCCGGGTCCAGGCGGACCCCCGACCGCTCCAGCACCGGCGGCAGCGCCGGGGCGGAACGGCGGCCCAGCGCCCGCACCCGCGCGACCAGCTCGATGAACACGAAGGGCTTGGCCAGGTAGTCGTCGGCACCCAGCCCCAGCCCCTCGACCTTGTCGTCGACGTCGCCGGAGGCGGTCAGCATGAGGATCCTGGACGCGGTGCGGGAGGCCACGAGGCGGCGGCAGACCTCATCGCCGTGGACCTTGGGCAGGTCCCTGTCCAGGACGATGACGTCGTAGTCGATGTACCCCGTCCGCTCCAGCGCCCCGGCGCCGTCGTAGGCCACGTCCACGGCCATCGCCTCGCGCCGGAGCCCGGTCGCGATCGCGTCGGCGAGCACCCGCTCATCCTCCACCACAAGCACTCGCACGGCTTATGGCACCTCCCGTCACATTCCCTGAGCAACCGCCGGCCCGGCTCCCCATTCTCCCCTCACCACCTGTAAGCACACGGTAAGGCCCTCACAGGAGCGGGCACTCCGTGTGATGTCGGAAACACACAGGTTTAGCTCGTGGTTCACCCTGGGTACAGCCGGTTCCAGTCTCTATCGCGGTACCTTCCGTCCCCATGAGCCCGTGAGAAAGAAGGTGAGATGGGCGAGTTCACCACCACAATCGAACACCGCCTCGACCAGGCACGCAGGAATCTGCAGGAGGCCAGGACCTCCGGCGACGACTACCTCGCCGACACCTTCACCGCCGA
Source organism: Streptosporangium sp. G12 (assembly GCF_052983175.1). NCBI lineage: Bacteria > Bacillati > Actinomycetota > Actinomycetes > Streptosporangiales > Streptosporangiaceae > Streptosporangium > Streptosporangium sp. G12. The sequence goes on from NZ_JBRIQO010000012.1 coordinate 254,472, forward strand.
GATCGAGGATCTCCACCGTCTGGCCACAGACAACGGCGTCCCCATCCAGCGCTGATGGGAAGGAGCCCCCCGGCCCACCGGCCGGGGGGCTTTTTCGTGCCCTTCTCCCCTCGCCCCCATCGACCGGGAGCCCCGTCGACCGGGAGCCGGGAGCCCTCACGGGCCGGAGCCGGGGACCGCCGGCGCTCCCTCCCAGGGGTCAGGCGTCGCGTTCCGGGTCGAGCGGGAGCAACAGGTCGTGCAGTTCCTCGAACAGGCCGGGTGCCGCGCACAGGGTGAAACCGGGGCCGGCCGGCCTGCCCTCCAGCCCGCCGACCCTGGCCCCCGCCTCGGCGGCGATGAGACCGCCGGCCCCGTAGTCCCAGTACTGGGGGCCGCGCTCGTAGTAGCCGTCCACCCGCCCCGCCGCCACCGCGCACAGGTCGGAGGCGGCCGAGCCGCCCCTGCGGATGTCGCGCACCCTGGGCAGCACGTGGCGGAGCACCTCCGCCTGCACCTCGCGCCGCCCGCTCTCGTAGCCGAACCCGGTGGCGATCAGTGCCCGCTCCAGCGGTACGCCGGTGTTGCAGCTCAGCCGCTCCCCCGCCAGCCACGCGCCCCCGCCCCTGACGGCGGTGAACACCTCGCCGCGGGGCACGACGTTGACCACTCCCGCGATCACCTCGCCGTCCACCTCGACCGCGATGCTGACCGCCCACTCCGGTACCCCGTACAGGAAGTTGACCGTCCCGTCGATCGGGTCGACGACCCAGCGGACCCTGCCCTCGCCGGTGGGACCGCCCTCCTCGCCGAGGATCGCGTCGTCGGGCCTGACCGCCTTGATCCTGTCTCGGATGAGCTCCTCCGAGGCCCGGTCGAGGGCGGTCACCACGTCGGTCGGGCTGGACTTGGTGGCCAGCACCTCGGGACGGGGCGGCCGCTTGGCCAGCAGCATCTCGCCGGCCTCCCTGGCGATCTCCTCCGCCAGCCGGCCGAAGGTCACGGCGCTGTCCACGATCCGCTCCTCACTCGTTCCAACGGGTCCACGATGGCACCCGCCGCCCCCATATGCCCAGCCGGGGGTACGGCATTCCCCGCCCGTCCCGCCCGTCCCCGGGTCCTCGGTGGCCGCTCCCGCCGCACGGCGACCCCCGCTCGCCGCGCCGGGCTCACGACAGCGACTCCGGGCGCTTCCACTCGCGCCCGAGGACGTGCTGGGCGAGGAAGGCCAGAACGGTCTCGTACCAGACGACCGCGTTGCCCGGCTTGAGCACCCAGTGGTTCTCGTCGGGGAAGTACAGGAACTTCGACTCCACCTCCGAGCGCTGCAGGTCCCACCACAGGCGCAGCGCCTCCCCGATGGGCACCCGGTAGTCCTTGTCCCCGTGGACGACCAGCATCGGGGTGGAGATGTTCTCCAGCGACAGGTGCGGGGAGAGCTTCGCGTACAGGCTGGTTCCCGGGGAGCCGAACTCGCGCTGCCAGTACATGGACGCGTCGGTGGTGCCGGCGAACTGGTCGAGGTTCCAGAGCGAGGCGTGGGTGACGATCGCCTTGAACCTGCCGGTGTGCCCGGCGACCCAGTTGGCCATGTATCCGCCGAACGAGCCGCCCATGGCGGCGGTCCTGGCGGGATCGACCTGGGGCAGCTCCAGGGCGGCGTCGGTGATCGCCATCAGGTCGGCGTGGGTGCGCGGGCCCCAGTCGGCCCAGCCGCGCCGGATCATGTCCGGCCCGTAACCGGTGGACAGGCACGGATCCGGCAGCAGCACGGCGTAACCGTGCTGGGCCATGATCCACGGGTTCCAGCGCCAGGACCAGTCGTTCCAGCTGGACAGCGGGCCGCCGTGGATCCACAGCAGGAGCGGGGCGGGGTTCTCCGCCGAGGCGCCCTCCGGCAGCACCAGCCAGGCCCTGATCTCCGCGCCGTCGTCGGCGGTCACGGTGACCTCGGTGAGCGTGCCGGGCAGTTCCGGCTCGGGGGCGGGGGAGGCGAGCTTCCCGACCGCGCCGTCCGGGGCCACTCTGACCGGGGCCGCGGGAGCGTCCACGGCGCTGCGCAGCGCGTAGACGGCACCGTCGGGCGCGACGTTGAGCGAGGAGTAGGCGGCGTCGTCGGAGGTGAGCCGTTCCGGCGCGGACCCGTCGGCCGGGACCCGGAAGATCGGGCGGCGGCCGTGGTCGTCGGCGGCCACGAACAGCGAGCGGGAGTCGGGCGCCCAGGCGATGTCGGACGGCCAGAGCGCGCCGCCCGCCGGGTGGCCCTCTCCGGTGGCCAGGTCGACGATCCACAGGGTGCTCTCGGGGATCCGGTCGATGTCGGCGTGGTTGTTCCTGACGCACGCGACCAGGCGCCCGTCGGGGGAGATCTTGACCGGCCCGTCGAAGTCGTGCTCGTCCGCGGCGGCCAGGATCCGCCGGGCGCCGCCGTCGTTCGTGTCGATGGCGACCAGTTCGAAGCGGAGTTCGCCCCGCGGCATCGACACGCCCCAGGTCGTCACGACCGTGGAGCCGTCCGGTGTCACGTCGCACGCGCTGTGGCCGGACAGCGCCTTGCCCGGCTGCGGGGTGAGGTCCCTGACCTCGGTCAGCCGCTCGCCGTCGCCCAGGGTGCCCGCGAACAGCCGGGGCTCTCCGGGGCCGAGGTCGTGATCCCAGTAGCGCACCGGGTAGCTCTCGTGCAGGATCGCGCTGATCCCCGCGTCCTTGCGGGTCTTGCGCCGCTCGGCCTCGCCCGCCTCGTCGCCGGGGAGCACGTCGGAGCCGAAGACCACGGTCCTCCCGCCGGTCACGAATCCGGTGACGCCCCCCGGCCTGGAGGCGACCTGCCGGGCCTCGCCTCCCGCCGCGGGCAGCAGCCAGAGCGCGGGGACCTCCTCGTCGGCCTCCTTGACGGTCGGGTCGGGCCGGCGCGAGCCGAAGAGCAGGTCGCCGTCCTGCGTGAACGCGGCCCCCGCCTCGCCCTTGACGGATCTGGTCAGCCGGTACGGCCGGCGGCCGTCGAGAGGGATCTCCCACAGGGAGGTCCCGTAGGATTTTCCGTCGGGATTGAGCGCCTGCACCACGCTGACCAAGCGCGTTCCATCGAGGGATAGCCGCAGGGATGCCACCCGCGGCACGCCGACATAATCGCGGATGTCGTTAAATGGGGTCACGGTTTCGAACCTACCTCGGCGATCGTCTCCGAACATGCATCCGAACATGCATCCACAAACCTTGTTGATAACGAACTACTCGAGGTGACCAGGCAAGAGGACACCCCGGCATGCGGTTTGATGAATGCCATGGGGAATTACGACGCGCTTCTCGTCGTCTCGTTCGGGGGACCGGAGAAGCCGGACGACGTGATGCCGTTCCTGGAGAACGTGGTCCGGGGCAGGGGGATCCCGCGTGAGCGGCTGCTGGAGGTTGAGGCGCACTACCAGCGCTTCGGCGGGGCCAGCCCGATCAACCAGCAGTGCCGCGACCTGATCGCGGCCGTGGAGCCGACCATCGGCCTTCCGGTCTACTGGGGCAACCGCAACTGGCATCCCTACCTGGAGGACACGCTCCGCCGGATGGCGTCCGACGGCGTGCGCAGGGCCGCGGCCTTCGTCACCGCCGCCTACAGCTCGTACTCGGCCTGCCGCCAGTACATCGACGACATCGCGCTCGCCAGGGCCGCGGTCGAGGGTGCCCCGGAGGTCGTCAAGCTCCGGCACTACTTCGACCACCCCGGGTTCGTCGCGGCGATGGCCGACCGCACCCGCGAGGCCCTGGACCGGCTGCCCGCCGGGCTCCGGGACTCCGCGCGGCTGGTCTTCACCGCGCACAGCATCCCGACCTCGATGGCCGCGACGGCCGGACCCGGCGGCGGGGCGTACGAGGCGCAGCTGCGCCGGGCGGCGACGCTGGTCACCGCCGAGGTGAGCGGCGGCGACGGCGGCGACGGCAGGGCGTGGGACCTGGTCTGGCAGAGCCGGAGCGGCGCCCCGCACATCCCGTGGCTGGAACCCGACGTCTGCGACCACCTGCTGGAGGTCGACGCCCCGGCGGTGGTGCTGGTGCCGATCGGCTTCGTCTCCGACCACATGGAGGTCGTCTACGACCTCGACGTGGAGGCCGCGGAGACGGCGAGGAAGATCGGCCTGCCGCTGGTCAGGGCGTCCACGGCCGGCACCCACCCGCGGTTCGTCTCCATGGTCGGGGAGTTGCTCGCCGAGCCCGAGCCCGTCGCGTGCGCGGCCACCTGCTGCCCGGCCCCGCCGCGCCGCCGAGGGTGACCGCGCGACCACAGGTGGTCACGCGCTTTCAACCCGGTGGCGGGGTTCTGGGCGGTCACGGGGCCGCGAGCGGTCATGGGCGCGGCCGGCCGGTCGCGGGTGCCCCGGAGACGGGCGCGGGCGCCTCAGGGGTAGGCGGCGGCGTAGCCGCGGGAGATGCCCATGACCTTGGCGACGTACGACCAGGAGTGGTTGTAGAACCAGATGGCCTTCTCCAGCTTCTTGCCACCCCGGCCCGCCCCGTTGGCGCACAGGTAGTTGGCCGCGCCGGGGACCGCGTCGTAGGGGTTCCAGATGTCGGCGATGCCGTCGCCGTCGCCGTCCACCCCGTAGGCCTTCCAGGTGGCGGGCATGAACTGCATCGGTCCCTGCGCGCCCGCCGAGGAGGGGCCGTTGTTGCGCCCGTGTGAGCTCTCCACCTGGCCGATCGCGGCCAGGACCGTCCAGGAGAGCCCCGGGCAGACTCCGGCCGCCTTGCGGTAGAGCTCCAGGTAGCTGCCCGGCCTGCCGACCGCGACCCGCCGCACCCGGCCGGCGCCCGCCCTCCCGGTCGTCGCGCCGGTGGTGGGCTTCAGGGTGGGTTTCACCGTACGGGCGCCGCCGACGGCGACCACCTGGGAACCCGGGCCCAGCAGCCTGCCCACCCGTGTCCTGAGGACGCCCGCGGCCTTCTCCGAGCTGTGCACGAGCAGCGCCACGCCCGGCAGCAGGCCCAGCCTGCGGCCGGTCTCCTCCCCCACGACGCCGTCCACGCCGGGCAGGCCGAACCCGGCGGAGGCCGCGGCCCGCAGCCGGGGGCCGCCGTCCACCTGGTACTCCGAGCCGAGGACCAGTCCGAGGCGGCGTGCCGCCGCGCTGTCGGCGACGAACTCCCCCCTGGTGAGGGCGTTCCAGATCCCCTGCTGTTCGGCGACGGCCCTGGGGGCCCACGCGCGGAAGCGGGCCGGATCGACCGCGATGAGGTTGAGGCCGACCCCGGAGACCTTGACCGCCCCGCCGTCGAAGGAGTCGATCTTCTGGACGTACTTGAGCCGGGAGATGTCCTCCTTGGTCTGCTCGGTCAGCGTCGAGGGGGAGATGACCAGCAGCCTGGGCGGGGTGGAGGCGAGTCCGGGGGCTCCCGTCGTCCCCGGTTCGGGGACGGGGGTCTGCCCGGCTTCCGGCCCGGGGGTCGGTCCCGGGGAGGCGGGGTCTCGCGAGCCCGAATCCCGCGGGTCCGGGTTCTCCGGGTCCGGGTTCCGCGGGTCCGGGTCCTCTCCGGCCGGAGCGTCCGGATTCAGGTCGGGGTTCGGATTCGGGTTCGCCGAGCCCGCCGGGACCGTGGGAGGGCCGGCCACCGGCGCGATCGCCGACAGGTCCCGGATGCGGGACTCCACGACGGCGCTCCCGCCGGAGGCCGCGGAGGCCGCGGGAGCGGAGGGGCGACCGGCGTTGATCACCGCGAGCGCGACGCCGCCGAGGGCGAGGAGGGCGGTCAGGACCACTACTAGTGGGACGAACAACCGCAACCCGGGAAGACGTGACACCGCGCTCACGTTAGCTCCAACGGACCGTGTCGTGAGCCGTTGCCCGGAAAATCACTTGTCGATCGGTGGCTCTGTGCGAAATCGTCGGCCTGTTTCCACGCGCGCAGAACAGCAAGGGGATCATCCGTGGTCGGGCCGTATCGGGGGCTCTTCAGCACGCCCGGCGTCAAGGGTTTCGTCGTCGCGGGGTTCTTCGGGCGGATGCCGATGTCGATGCTCGGCATCGGCATCATGGTGCTCGTCAAAGAACTCACCGGCTCCTACGCGACGGCCGGGGCGGTCGCGGCCACCGTCAGCGTCTCCTTCGCCGTCGCGGCCCCGCTGTCGGGACGCCTGGTGGACAGGTTCGGCCAGGCCAGAATAGTCATCCCGCTCACGCTGGCGCACGGCGCCACGCTGACCGGCCTGATGCTCTGCGCCGAGTACGGCGCCCCCCGCTGGACGCTCTTCGCCACCGGCGTCGTGGTCGGCGCGACCGCGCTCTCGCTCGGCTCGCTCGTGAGGGCCCGCTGGTCGCACCTGCTGGCCGGGTCGGCGAGGCTGCACACGGCGTTCTCCTTCGAGTCGGTGGCCGACGAGGTCATCTTCGTCGCGGGCCCGGCGCTGGTCACCGCCCTGGCCACCGTGATCAACCCGTACGCGGGCCTGATCGTGGCTCTGACCTGCACGATCGTGGGCACCATCGCCTTCGCCCTGCAGCGCGGTACGGAGCCGCCCGTCCGCCCCAGGGAGACCGGCTCGGGCACCCCGATCACCATTCCCGGCGTCGCCCTGATGTCGTGCGTCTTCCTGGCGATGGGAGCGGTGTTCGGATCGGTCGACCTGATCACGGTCGCGTTCGCCGAGGAGCAGGGCTCCAAGGCCGCGGCCGGGCTGCTGCTCGCCTCGTTCGCCGGCGGGAGCCTGGTCTCCGGCCTCTGGTACGGCGCGCGGCAGTGGAACATCCCGCTGAGCAGCAGGTTCGTCCGCTCTCTCGCGATGTTCGCGGTGGGCCTGACCCCGATCATGCTCATCGGCGACATCAGGGTCATGGCGGGCGCGCTGTTCCTGGCGGGGCTGGCCATCTCCCCGACCGTCATCACCAGCTACAGCCTGACCGAGCGGCTGGTCCCGGCCCGCCTGCTCACCGAGGGCATGGCGTGGATCTCGACCTCGGTCGGGTTCGGCGTGGCGATCGGCGCGGGGGTGGGGGGCAGGCTCACCGACGCGTTCGGCGCCTCCAACGCCTACGGGTTCTCCTTCGCCTGCGCCCTGCTGGCCGTGACGATCGGCGTCGGCGGCTCCGCCTGGCTGCGAACCCCTGTCGCCCAGCAGTGATCGTGAGTATCGTTCATATTCGCTGGCGAACCACACGAACGTGAACCGGCGGCGACCCACCTGATCCCGGGCGGGACCCCCGAGCGGGGCGTCGGCGTCCCCGGACGGCCGGGTGTCGCCCGAGGGGCAGGAGTGACCATGGGCGAGACCTTCCGCAACTGGGCCCGGAACCAGTCCGCCACCCCCGCGGAGGTCCGCGCGCCCGCCTCCGCCGAGGAGGTCGCGCGGGCCGTGCGGGACGCCGCCGCGGCGGGCCGCCGGGTACGCATGACCGGCACCGGCCACTCGTTCACCCCGGTGGCGCTCACCGACGGCCTCCTGCTGCGTCCCGGCGCGCTGACCGGGATCCGCGAGAGCGGCGACGGCTGGGTGACGGCCGAGGCCGGGACGACGGTCGGCGCGCTCAACCGGGAGCTGCACCGGATGGGCCTGGCCCTGGCCAACATGGGCGACATCGACGCCCAGACCGTGGCCGGGGCCATCCAGACCGGCACCCACGGCACCGGCAGGGACGTCGGCGGGATGGCCGACCAGGTGCTGGCGCTGGAGATGGTGCTCGCCGACGGGGAGATCGTCACGGTCCGCGACGACGGCGACGGGAAGATCCGCGGGGTGGCCGAGCGGGACCTGTTCGACGCCGCCAGGGTGAGCCTGGGCGCGCTCGGCGTGGTGACCGCGGTGACCTTCCGGGTGGAACCCGCCTTCCTGCTGCGCAGCGTCCGGGAGCCGATGACGCTGACCGCGATCCTCGGCTCCCTCGACGCGCTCGTCGCCGGCAACGAGCACCTCGACTTCTTCTGGTTGCCGCACACCGACACCTGCCTGACCAAGCGCAACAACCGCAGCCCCGGCCCGGCCCGGCCCCCGGCCGCGCTGAGGTACTGGCTCGACAACCACTTCATGGAGAACACCCTGTTCGGCGCGCTGTGCGGGGTCGGCGGACGCTATCCGGGCGCCATCCCCCGGCTCAACGCGCTCTCGGCCACGACGCTGTCGGCCTCGGCCCACACCGACGCCTCGCACCGGGTCTTCACGAGCGTGCGGGAGGTGCGCTTTTTGGAGATGGAGTACGCCATCCCGCGCGAGCACCTCTCCCAGGCCCTCCGTGAGGTCCGCGACCTGCTGGGACGGCGGGACTGGAAGATCAGCTTCCCGATCGAGGTGCGGGTCACCCCGGCCTCGGACGCCTGGCTGTCCACCGCCTACGGCAGGGACTCGGCCTATCTCGCCTGCCACGTCTACCGGCCGACACCGAACCCGGCCTACTTCGAGGGCGTCGAGGAGATCATGACGAGGCTCGGCGGCCGGCCGCACTGGGGCAAGCTGCACACCCGCGACGCGGCCTACCTGGCACAGGTCTATCCCCGTTTCGCTGACTTCCTAGCGGTACGGGATGTTCTTGACCCGGGCCGCGCCTTCGCCAACGACCACCTCGACACCGTCCTGGGCTGAGGGACGGCGTCCTCCGCCTCCCCGTCCCACGATCCCCGGGCCGCGCCCCGTTCCCCCGAATCGGCCGCTTCTCGCCAGCTTTCGGTAAAGGGTGACGCAAAGGCTCGCTCGAAGAGCGACGCGTCCGCGTGTCCCGTCGTTCCCTGGCGCGCACGAGGGGCAGATTCGCAGACGCCCGTGCCACTCGACCCCGAGGGAGTCCACTGGAGATGACCTTCTCCCGCCGTCCATGTCAGCCGCCGCCGCGTCCCGTCGTCACGGACCGCGACGACCGGCCCCCGCACATCGCCGCAATCGCGGCATACCCGCCCTGGACCGGCGGACCGGCCTCACCGCCATCTCCCGGCTCTTGGTGGAAGTCCGCAGCGGTTCCCGGTGTTATCCGTGAGAATCCCTTCAGGACCCCGAAGTTGCTGCTCCAGACCGGTGCCCTGTAATTAGATGAATGGAGCAAATGTGACCGGCGTCACATCGCTGCGAGCCCCATCCAGGAAGGCGATGTTCGGACATGCCGGGTACGGTGCTGGCAGGCAACCGGCACACGCGAGAGACTCAAGGGTCCGGGGGAAGATTGAGCACGACGACGAAGGGACTCGCATGCAGGAGCTCCGACTCGTCGCGGTGAGTGAGGACGGGACCTATCTCGTGCTGGCGACAGCCGGCCGGGGAACCCGGTTCACGCTGCCCGTCGACGACCGGCTCCGTGCTGCCGTCCGCGGCAACTTCTCCCGTCTCGGCCAGTACGAGATCGAAGTGGAGAGTCCGTTGCGCCCCAAGGAGATCCAGGCCCGGATCCGTGCCGGCGAGACCGCGGAGGAGATCGCCAACACGGCGGGAATCCCGGTCGAGCGCGTGCGGTGGTTCGAGGGCCCCGTGCTCCAGGAACGTGAGTACATGGCACAGCAGGCGCAGCGCTGCGCCGTACGCCTGCCCGGCGACTCCGCTCCCGGTCCCACCCTCGGCGACCTGGTCGCCGAGCGGCTGACCCGCCGTGGCGTCCCCGCCGACGAGATCGAGTGGGACTCCGCCAAGCGGGACGACAACATGTGGCGCATCAAGCTCGGTTTCGTGTGGAACGGTCACACGCGCAACGCCGAGTGGCTCTTCGACCCGCGCCGGCGCCACATCACGCCCCACGACGACGAGGCGCTGCGGCTGTCCAGCGGCGAGGACGTCGAGCCGTTCGAGGACACCACGGTCACGCCGTTCGTTCCGCGCGTGGCCAAGCTCGCGCCGGTGCCGCCGCTGGCACCCGAGCCGCTGAACCAGCCACCGGTGGCCTTCCCCTCGGTCCTGCGGCACGAGGCCCCGGTCCAGCCCCGGCCCGCCTACGCCCAGGTCGAGCCCTCGGCGCCCTCGGTGCCCCCCGCGTCCTCGACGCCTTCCGCGCCGGCCGTGCCCTCGACGCCCTCGACGCCCTCGACGCCCTCGGCGCCCTCGGCGTCCCCGGCCGCCTACCAGCAGCCGCCCATGCCCCCGCTTCCCGCCGGATACGAGGCGCCGAGGGTGTCGGTGCCGCCGCTGCGCGCTCCCGACCCGGCCGGACACCAGCAGGAAAGGGCCCCCGAGCCCGCCTCCCCCGCGGCCCAGGGTGCCGATCCCGTCACGCGGGTCAGGCCCCCCGAGCCGGTGCTGCCCGAGCCCCTCGCCCCGTACCCGCCCCCGTACGAGCCGGTCACACCGGCGGCCCACGAGCCCGTCACGTACGAGCCGGCCGCGTACGAGCCGGTCACACCGGCCGCGTACGAGCCGCTCACCGCCCCGGAGCCGGAGCCTCCGGCGCCCGTCGCGCCGCGGCCCGTCCCAGCGCCGCAGCCCGCCGCGACGGCGGCCGAACCTCCCGCGGTGACCGCGCCGGAACCGGCGCCCGCCGCGCACGGATCCGCCGCCGCGGGGGAAGTCGCGGGGGAGCAGGTCATCCCGCGGGAGCCGTCTCCCGAGCACGGACCGGCCGCTCCTCCCGGGGAAGCGGTCGCCGGGCCGGAGACCGTGGCCGAGCCCGCGGCGGCGAAGGCGCCGGAGGTCGTGCGGGCACCGGAGGTGGCGAAGACCCCGGAGGTCGTGAAGACTCCCGAGGTCGCCGAGGTCGCGAAGCCCTCGCCGCCCCCCGCGGCGGCCACGCCCGAGCCGGCCGAACCCGCTCCGGCCGCCGTCCCGTCCGGCCCCGCCGACCAGCGATCCCCCGCTGCCGGAAAGACCGTCGAGCAGGCTTCCGCGAAAGCGGAGAAGACCGTCGCGGCGAAGGAGACCCCCGCCTCCGAACCCGCGCCGGAGACCGGATCGGCCCAGGAGGGTTCGATAGCTGTACCGGCGGCGCGCGTCAGCGTGGACGAGCGGGCCAAGGCCGAGCCGGGCAGGCAAGAGACACAGGGGGACACGGGGGCAATGCAGGAGACCAAGGTCGACAAGCCCGCGGCGGAGAAGCCCGCGGAGCCGCCGAAGCCGGCACCGGCTCCGGCGCGGCCTGCCAAGAAGTCCCGGGGACGGCGCGCGTCCGTGCCCACCTGGGACGAGATCATGTTCGGCGCTCGCCGCCAGGACTGACCGCACCGCGCGAGGCGGGGGTGACCGGGCCACCGGTCGTCCCCGCCTCGTCGTATGTCAGCCGCCCGCGGCGGCGTCCGGAGCGGCTGCGTCCGGGATGAGGAACGGGGTGAGCCAGGCGGGAGTCACCTCGGCGGCGAAGGCGGGCCCCTCGGCCTCGCCGACGTCGAGGGCCGCGTAGCCGCCGGTGCCCGCCCCCACGCCCGCGGTCACGGTCAGCAGGCCGGCGCGGCGCTGGAACCAGGTCTGGCTCAGGGTCCAGCCGACCACGGCCCGCTCCTCCACCACCGCCTGGGAGCGCCGCAGCGACCCCGACCGGACCGACAGGCGGCTCCCGTCGTACGTGTGACCGAGGGACCGGTACCGGTCGAGGCCGAGCGGTACGCCCAGCAGCGCGAGGAGCAGGGCGGGCGCCGCGAGCGCCCACCAGAGCCCCGACCACAGCAGGGCGGCCGGCACCGTGCAGGCGGCGATCACCGCCCACGGGAAGATCGCCCGGAACAGCCTGCGCCTGCGCGCCGCCGGCGGGTGCGGCCGCAGCCCGGTGGCGATCGGGCCGACCGCCTCGCCCACCACGTCGAGCACGACGTCCCTCGGGGCCACGGGCATCAGCTGGCCCCGGGTCTCCGAGTCGCCGAGACCGGTCACGATCGCCCACGCGCGGCCGAGCCCCGCCCGGCGCTCGGCCGGTCCCTCGACGAACTCGAACCCCCGCACCCTGCGCCGCTCCAGCGACACGCTCCTGCGCGTGACCAGACCGCGCCCGGCGATCAGGTATCCCTCGCTCGCGCGGAGGGTGAAGTCCCAGTTGAACACCGCGTACATGATCACAGCGATCACCGGCATGGCCAGGACCAGCAGCACCGCGGCCACGACGAGCAGGGGCGGGTGCTGCCAGATCCACTCCCCCAGACTCACCACGACCCGCCTGTCGATCCTGAACTCGCTGCCCCACTGGAACGCCAGGCCCACGGCACCGGCCACCAGCGCGAACGGGGTCAGCAGGTAGGCGCCGGAGAGGGGGCCGTACGCGAGCCACTTCCGCGGCATCACGAAGAACACCCGGTCGGGGGTCGTGTCGCCCACCTCGTGGCGAGCGGAGGATCCGGCGGCTCCCTTCCGCGACCCGGCGGGCACGTCGGACGTCCCGGGCACGCCGGCGGTGAGCTCGGTGGGACCGTAGGCGGCCCCGGCCGCCGAAGCCGCCCCGCGCGCCTGGACACGTCTCGCCGTCCGGGCGCGCGCGTGCCAGAGCAGCACGGCCTTGAGCCGCTCCCCCTCCTCGACGGTGACCCCGTCGAGCTCGCCCTCCTGCTTCTCGTCTCCGCCCGCGCCGGTGTCGATCCGCAGGACGGCGATGCCGAGCAGGCGGTGCAGCGGCGGGGCGCTGACGTCGACGCCGCGGATCCGCTCCAGCGGGATCGTCCGCACCGATCTGCTGATCAGTGACCGGGTGAGCTCCAGCCTGTCGCCGACGATCTGGTAGGTGAAGGTGGCCCAGCGCACGGCCGCGAACACGACGGAGCCGACGACGGCCATCGCCGCCCACCCGAACGACCCGAGGGAGAAACCGCCGAGGAACAGGACACCGGCCAGCGGCAGGAGGAGCGAGGGCAGCATCCTGATCGGATCGGTCAGCAGCACCTTCGGGCTGAGCCGCAGGGGCCTCTCCGTCGGCGTCCTCTCCGCCGGCACGCCTCCCGTACCCTCCGCGCCCGGCGGGACCGGGACCCCTTCCGGCACGGCTCCCGCACCGGCCACGTCACCGCCGGGCACGCGCGGGAGGCCCGGCCCGTCGTCACCGCCGGGCACATGGGGGAGGCCCGGCCCGTCGCCACCCTGGACGGGCGGGTGGCCCGGCCCGCCACCGGGGGAACCCGGGGCGCCGCCGTCGGGGGCGGCCCACGCGGCCGCCGCGGGAGCGTCCGGCCCGGCCTGCGGGTCGGATCCGGCCGGCGGGCGGCCGGAGTCGGAGGATTCGGTCATGTCGCGTCGTCCCTGAGCTCTTCCGCGCGGCGGGCGAGGCTCTCGGCCAGTCCGGCGGCGACCTCGTACTCAAGACCCTTGATGGTGGACGAGCCCGCGTGGGAGGCGGTGCGGATCTCGACCGTGGCCAGGCCCAGCAGGCGCTCGAACCAGCCCTGCGCCTTGTCGACCGTCTGGATCCTGCTGACGGGGACGAACACCCATTCCCTGCTGAGCCACCCGGAACGGGCGTAGACGACGTCTCCGCTGAGCTCCCACCGGTGCACGGCGTACCGCCAGAACGGCTCGATGAGCGTGCCGGGGACCAGGAGCACCACCACCAGCCACGGCAGCCACCGGATGTTGTCGAGCACCCACCCGGGCAGCCAGGACCACGGGTCCTCGTCGATCCATCCGGCCAGGAAGAAGGAGCCCCCGGCCAGGAGAACGGACCAGAACAGCCCCTCCAGCAGCCACAGCAGGATGGCCTTGCGGGAGACCGGGTTGGCGGGGGCGCGCAGGGAGACGCCGGTGCGCCCGGGAGCGCCGGCGCGGCGCTCACCCGGCAGACCGGCCGCCTGGGCCTCCTCGGAGGCGGCACTGTGCTCATCGGCTCGGTCGCTCACGCTGTCAGCCTAAACGCTCTTGTCCCGGCGGGGCGTTCCGGCGGCGTCACGGAAGGAACTCCTCCGGGCCTCGGGGAGAGCGGCGCGGCGGGCCGGAAACGGGCGCCTCGGCAGGACGCCCCCCGCCGGCCGCATTTCGGCGATCAACCAAGGTTTCCCCGTCTCCGCCCCAGCTGAGGCTCAAAAAGTGTCGGTGCCGCAGTGCATGCTGGAGGTCCGATGATTACTGAGAGGTGCGAGCGATGACCTATGCGATCCAGGCCGAGGGCCTGGTGAAGCGCTACGGGGAGACCCGCGCGCTGGACGGGGTGGATCTTGTCGTGCCACAGGGGCGGCTGCTGGGCGTGCTGGGCCCCAACGGGGCGGGCAAGACCACCGCGGTGCGCATCCTGGCGACCTTGCTGCGTCCCGACGCCGGAACCGCCAGCGTCGGCGGCTACGACGTGACGCGCCAGGCACACCAGGTGCGCTCGCTGATCGGCCTGACGGGCCAGTACGCCGCCGTCGACGAGATGCTCACCGGCGTCGAGAATCTGATGATGATCGGCCGCCTGCTGGGCATGACCCGTGCCGACTCCCGGGCACGCGCGAGCGAGCTGCTGAAGCGCTTCGACCTGTCCGACGCCGGCGGGCGTGCCACCAAGACCTACTCCGGCGGCATGCGCCGCCGCCTCGACCTGGCCGCCAGCCTGGTCGGCCGCCCCCAGGTGCTCTTCCTCGACGAGCCCACCACCGGGCTCGACCCGCGCAGCCGCACCGACCTGTGGAGCGTGGTGCGCGGACTGATGGCCGACGGCGTCACGGTGCTGCTCACCACCCAGTATCTGGAGGAGGCCGACCAGCTCGCCGACGACATCGTCGTCTTCGACCACGGCAAGGTCATCGCCTCCGGCACCTCCGACCAGCTCAAGGCGACCACCGGCGCCCAGGTCCTGGAGGTGCGCCCCCTGCAGGCCGAGCACCTCGACCTGGTGGGCAAGATCATGGCCGACGTGCTGGGCGAGGCGCCCGACCTCGACGGGGGCAGGGCCACCGCCCCCGTCCACGACCCCGCCGTCGTCCCCGCGATCGTGCGCCTCCTCGACGACCAGGGCGTCATCGCCTCGGAGCTCGCGCTGCGCAAGTCCAGCCTGGACGAGGTCTTCCTGTCCCTCACCGGCCGCCTGCCGGACGACGAGAGCGACCCCAAGGACGAGGGCACCCCTCAGAAAGAAGAGATCTTCGCATGACCACGCTGACGACGACCATCCCGCAGGTGGCCGCCAAGCGCGTCACTCCCCTGGCCACGCTGCAGCAGACCATGACACTGGCCTGGCGCAGCCTCGTCCAGATCAAGCACAACCCGTGGGAGCTGCTGGATCTGAGCATCCAGCCCATCATGTTCCTGCTGCTGTTCACCTACGTCTTCGGTGGCGCCATCTCCGGATCCACCGGCGACTACCTGCAGTTCGCCCTGCCCGGCCTGCTCGTGCAGAACGCCCTGTTCTACACGCTGTCCACCGCGATCGGCCTCAACACCGACATCACCAAGGGCGTCTTCGACCGGCTGCGCAGCCTGCCCATCGCCCGCACCGCGCCCCTGTCGGGGCGCATCATCGCCGACACCGTCAAGCAGGTGTGGGCGTTCGCCCTGCTGATCGGTTTCGGCATGGTGCTGGGCTTCCGGGTGACCACCAGCGTCTTCGGCCTGCTGGGTGCGCTGGCACTGCTGGTCGTGGTCGCCCTGGCGATGTCCTGGATGTCGGTGCTGATCGGCCTGAAGGCCTCCAGCCCGGAGAAGGTGCAGATGATCTCCTTCTCCACGATGATGCCGCTCACCTTCACCAGCAGCGCGCTGGTGCCCTCCGCCACCTTCCCGTCCTGGCTGAAGACCTGGTCGGACATCAACCCCGTCACGCATCTGGCGGACGCCATCCGCGGCCTGCTCATCGGCGGCGACGTCGGCCAGGCCACCTTCTTCTCGCTGCTCTGGGCCGCGGGTTTCGCCGTGGTCTTCGCCCCGCTGGCGATCCGCGCATTCCGCAGCCACGTCTAGTCTGTCGGCAGGCCGGGCTCGGGGGTGACGCCCGCTGACGAAGAACCAGGGGTGGTCACGTGCTCGTGGTCCATGGCGTGTGGGTGAACGGGTTCGTGGGGGTCTGGGCGGAGGACACCGCCCAGACCCCCACCTCCGTCTCCCGTGCCGCCCTGCGCCCGCACCCCTTCGCGGCGTCCACGACCGCGCTGGCCGCCGCCCTTGGTGGCGTTTCGGGGGATTTATCAAAAGAAGCCGCGAATGAGCCCCTAAGCGAAGTTTCAGGTGGGGCCCTCCCCCGGGGCGCGGGCGGGGGCCGCGGGGGCGGGACGGGCCTCCAGGGGGCCGTCACGGGCACCTCTGGAGCCACGGCCGTCCCCGCCGTCGCGCGTATCCCGGGCGTCACGAGCGCCGGGAGCGCCGGGAGCGCTGTGACCCTGATGAACACCACGGCCGTCGAGGGGGAGCTGGTCGTCCTGCTTCCCGGTTCGGCCTCGGGCCCGCTGCCCTCTCCCGAGTCCGGCCTGGCGAGCCGGGCCCGGAGTCCGAGGATCTCCGCCTGGCGGGTCCCCGCCCTGCTGTTCCGGCCGACCGGCGCGCTCGGCCTGCTCGGCTCGCTGTCGGACCTCGGCAGCGTCCCCGCCGGTCTCACCGCCGGGAGCGCGGGCGGCGCCGAGGATCTCGCCTGGGAGCCCGCCCTCTCGCTGCGCTACCTCGCGGTGGTCGCCGAGCACGCTCGCGGCCTGGTCCGGCGCGGCCGGATCCTGCCCCAGCTCGCCTTCGAGGGCGACGTCCACGCGGCCCGCTGGCGCCCGGTGCTGACCGGCGCCGACCTGGCCGCGCTGCCCGGTCTCGCCGGCGCGATGCCGCCGGTGTGCAGGGCGGCGGTGCGCGAGAGACCGGCCAGGGAGGTGCTGGGCGAGGTGCTGGACGGCCTGGTCGACGGCGCGGCGCGGCTGTCGCTGCCCGACCGCCTGATCCTCGGCAACCGTCCCGGCCTCAAGACCGCCCTGCCCGACCGCTGGCTGTACGCGCTGACCGGCGAGGACGCCTCGCTTCCCGGTGCGCGACAGGACGAGGTCACGGAGCTCGGCGAGGCCCTGACCGGCTGGCTCACGTCGGCACACGAGCTGGACGGGCCGGTCAGGGTCTGCTTCCGGCTCATCGAACCCGCCGACGACGGCGACTCCTGGAGGGTCGAGTTCGGCCTCGCCCCGGCGGATGACCTGGACACCGCCCCCGGCGGGGGATGCGAAAACGGCGAGGAGCACCCGGGAGACCGGGAAGGCGAAAGCGGCGGGAAGCACCCGGGAGACCGGGAACGCGAAGGCGGCGGGAGCGGCGAGGAGGGCGGGACCGGCCGGGGGCGTGCGGACCGCGGGCCCGCCCGGTATCTGTCGGCCGAGCGGATCCGGGCCGGCGAGCGGGCGCCGTGGCTGCCCGAGCGGCCCGAGGAGCTGATCCGCGCCGACCTCGGCCGGGCCGTACGCCTTCATCCCGACCTCTACGTCGCGTTGCGCGCCCCCGACCCGGTCGCCCTGACGGTCGAGACGGCGTGGGCGTTCTCGTTCCTCCGCAACGGCGCGCCCATGCTCAGAGCGGCGGGATACGGCGTACGGCTGCCGGCCTGGGCCGGACGGCAGGGGCTGGGCCTGAAGCTGACCACCCGAACGCTCACCGGCGACGGCGGGGGCGGGGGCGGGGGGTCCGGCCTCGGCGGGAGGGTGAGCTTCCGGCTGGACGTCGCCGTCGGCGACCACACGATCGGCGCGGAGGAGCTGGCCGGGCTGGCCGGGCTCCGCATCCCCCTGGTGCGGGTCAAGGACCGGTGGGTCGAGCTGGACGACCAGCAGGTCAAGGCCGCCCTGAAGGTGATCGAGCAGCGCGGCGGCGGAGAGAGGACCGTCAGCGAGGTGATCCGCGAGGTCGTGGAGGGCGGCGACGAGAGGCTGCGGCTGATCGCGGTCGACGCGGACGGCCTGCTGGGCGACCTTCTCTCCGGCGAGGCCGACCGCCGTCTCACCCCGGTCGCCACGCCCCGGGCGCTGCGCGGATCCCTCCGCCCCTACCAGGAGCGCGGCCTGTCCTGGCTGAGCTTCCTGTCCGGGCTCGGCCTGGGGGGCATCCTGGCCGACGACATGGGCCTCGGGAAGACCATCTCGACCCTCTCGCTCCTGCTGGCCGAGCGCGAGACCGGTACGCCCGCCCCGACGCTGCTGGTCTGCCCGATGTCGCTGATCGGCAACTGGCAGAAGGAGGCGTCCAGGTTCGCCCCGTCGCTCCGCGTCCACGTCCACCACGGCGGCACGCGCAGGCGCGACGAGGAGCTGGCCGCCGCCGTGCGGGAGGCCGACCTGGTCGTCACCACGTACGGCACCGCGCTGCGGGACCTGGGGGCGCTCGCGGGACTCGGGTGGGAGCGGGTGGTCTGCGACGAGGCGCAGGCGATCAAGAACAGCTCGGCGCAGCAGTCCAGGGCGGTGCGGTCCATTCCCGCCCGCACCCGGCTGGCGCTGACGGGCACGCCGGTGGAGAACCACCTGGCGGAGCTCTGGTCGATCATGGAGTTCTGCAACCCCGGACTGCTCGGCCCGGCCAGACGGTTCAGGACCCGCTACCAGGAGCCGATCGAGACCCGGCGCGACCCCGACGCCACCGCGGCGCTGAAGCGGGCCACCGGCCCGTTCGTGCTGCGGCGGCTCAAGACCGACCGCTCGATCATCTCCGACCTGCCGGACAAGCAGGAGATGAAGGTCTGGTGCACGCTCACCCCGGAGCAGGCGGAGCTGTACAGGGCCGTGACCGGGGAGATGCTGGGAAAGATCGACGCCTCCACCGGCATCGAGCGGCGTGGCAACGTGCTGGCGACCATGACGAAGCTCAAACAGGTCTGCAACCACCCGGCCCAGCTGCTGAAGGACGGCTCACGGCTGGCGGGCCGGTCGGGCAAGCTGGCCCGGCTGGAGGAGCTGGCCGAGGAGATCGTCGAGGAGGGCGACAAGGCCCTGGTCTTCACCCAGTACGCCGCGTTCGGCGCCCTGCTGCAGCCCTATCTGGCCGCCCACCTGGACCGGCCGGTGCTGTGGCTGCACGGCGGGCTGCCCAAGGGCAAACGCGACGCGCTGGTGGAGCGCTTCCAGAACGACGACGAGCCGATGCTGTTCCTGCTGTCGCTCAAGGCGGCCGGCACCGGCCTGAACCTGACCGCCGCCACCCACGTCGTCCACGTGGACCGCTGGTGGAACCCCGCCGTCGAAGACCAGGCGACCGACCGGGCCTTCCGGATCGGCCAGACCAGAAACGTCCAGGTCAGAAAGTTCATCTGCCTTGACACGCTGGAGGAGCGGATCGACGAGATGATCGAACGCAAGAAGGCCCTCGCCCAGAGCGTGGTCGGCACCGGCGAGGACTGGATCACCGACCTGTCCACCGACCAGCTGCGCGAGCTGTTCCGGCTCGGTCCCGGGGCGGTGAGCTGACGTGACTCCTCCGCTCCCTGAAGGGAGCGGCTTCTCGCTAGGCCGCTTGCGCGACGTCGCGAAGGGCAAGCCCTGCCCTCAAGATGTTGATCGCCGCATTCACGTCGGCGTGCGCCGTATGAGCGCACCGCTGACAGTGGAACCCGGCTTGGGTGCCGCGGTTCTCCTTCGCGACGTGGCCGCAGGCGGCGCACGTGCGGGAGGTGTTTCGGGGGTTCACTGCGATCAGCTCTCGACCGGCGCTTTCAGCCTTGTCCGCGAGGATTCGCAGGAACACCCCCCAACCCGCGTCCAGGATCTTGCCGTGCAGGGCCGCGACCCGCGCCACGGCTTTACGGCGCCGCGCAGAGCCCCGCTGAGCGGCGGCGAGGCGGTCTGCGGACGCGGAGAGGTGGCGCGGGTTGTCGAGGTGGTCGCCGTCGGAGGTGGTGACCAGCGACGCCACTCCCATGTCGATCCCGACGGTGGCGCCCGTGGCGGGCAGGGTCTGGGCGGGTACGTCGTCGCAGGCGAGGATCACATACCAGCGCGAACCTTCACGTTTCACGCTGATCGTCTTCACCGTGCCGCGCACGGGGCGGTGCTGGTGGACACGAACGTGCCCGATGCCCTGGAGGCGGACGAACGTCGCGGTGGGGTGTTCGGGCTGGGAGTCCCACCGGCAGCCGTCGCCGTCCTTGGGCCACTGCACCGTGTCGAACCACCCTTTGCCCTTGAAGCGGGGAAAGCCCGGCGTGCGGCCTGCTTTGACGCGGGCGAAGAACGCGGCGAACGCCGTGTCCAGGCGGCGCAGGGTGACCTGCTGGGAGGAGAACGACCACCGGCCCTGACCGTCGGCGTCGGCGGCGCGGATGTGCTTCAGGTCGGCCGACTGGACGCCGTAGGTGATGCTCACGCCCGCCCTGCGGTAGGCGGTGCGGCGGTGCTCCAGTGCGGC
>NZ_JBRIQO010000013.1:0-261206 GCF_052983175.1 Streptosporangium sp. G12
AGGCCGCCAACGGCTGGACCGACGCGCAGGCGTACGCCCGGATGGGCATCTCCGGCATGAACGGCCTGTCCGACCAGGGTGAGCTGACCACCGTGGCGGCCTGGACCCAGATCCGCGACTGGGCCAGGTCCAAGGGCCTGACCCGCCTGGCCTACTGGGCGGTCAACCGCGACCGCCCCTGCCCCGGCGGCGACGCGGGCTCCGAGTGCAGCGGCATCTCCCAGCCCAACTGGGAGTTCACCCGCATCACGGCCGGCTTCTAGACCGTGACGCCCCCTTCCAGTCCTTCCAGCCTCCAGCGGACACCGGATCGAAAGGAACAGCCGATGATCTCCACCAGCCCGGCGCCCCTTCCCGGCCCCCGCCACTCGCGGAGCCACTCACCGGACCACTCGCAGGGCCGCTCGCGGACGCGGCGCGCGCGGCTCGGCGGCCTCCTGGCCGCGACGCTCCTCGCCCTCGGCTCCGCCACGCTCGTCCCCTCCCCGGCGGGCGCCCAGGCCACCGCCGCGCGGAGCACCGCCGCCCAGCCCACCGCCCAGCGGGCCCTGGCGGCGCCCGCCCCCGGCCCCCTCGTGTGGTCGGACGAGTTCAACGCCGCCTCCGGCGCCGGCCCCGACACCACCAAGTGGCGCCGGGACGTCGGCGGCGGCGGCTGGGGGAACAACGAGCGGCAGTACTACACGGCCGGCAACGAGAACATCGCCCACGACGGCGCGGGCAACCTGGTCATCACCGCGCGCAAGGGCAACCCCGCCGGACTCGGCTGCTGGTACGGCTCGTGCGAGTACACCTCGGGCAAGCTGACCACCGCCGCGACCTTCACCCGCGCCTACGGCCGCTTCGAGGCGCGGATGAAGCTCCCCCGGGGCAAGGGCATGTGGCCCGCGTTCTGGATGCTGGGCACCGGAGGGGCCCAGTGGCCCGCCAACGGCGAGATCGACATCATGGAGAACGTCGGCAGCGTCCCCGGGCAGGTGCTCGGCAGCCTCCACGGCCCCGGCTACTCCGGGGGCAACCCGCTGAGCGGCAGCTACAACCTCCCCGCGGGCCAGGCCTTCGCCGACGCCTTCCACACCTTCACCGTCGACTGGGAACCCGGCGCGGTGACCTGGTACGTCGACGGCGTCCAGTACTCCAGGAAGACCCCCGCCGACACGCGGGGCAACCCCTGGGTCTACGACCACCCGTTCTTCATGATCCTCAACCTCGCCGTGGGCGGTAACTGGCCCGGCTCGCCCGACGCCTCCACCACCTTCCCCCAGCAGCTCACCGTCGACTACGTCCGCGTCTACGCCCCGCCCAGCGGCGGTGGCCGTACGGGACAGATCACCGGTATCGGCGGCAAGTGCGTCGACGTCGCCGCCGCCTCCACCGCCAACGGCACTCCCATCCAGCTGTACGACTGCAACGGCACCACCGCCCAGCAGTGGACCCTGGGCACCGACGGCACCGTGCGCGCCCTCGGCAAGTGCCTGGACGTCACCGCCGCCTCCACCGCCGACGGAGCGCAGATCCAGCTGTACGACTGCAACGGCACCACCGCCCAGCGGTGGACCTACAACGCCGCGACCCGCGATCTCGTGAACCCGGCCGCCAACAAGTGCCTGGACGCCACCGGCCAGTCCAGCGCCAACGGCACCCGCCTGCAGATCTGGACCTGCACCGGCACCGCCAACCAGAAGTGGAACGCCCCCACCTGACCGACCCCGACCGACCTGACCCGGCCTTACCCGGCCTTACCCGGCCTGACCCGGCCCGTCGCGGGCCGGAACCCTCACCCTCGGTTCCGGCCCGCGACGGGCTTCTCCCGTTCGCCGCCGCTCACGACGCGGTGACCGTGTCACCGACCGCGATCGTGCCGAGGGCGCGCGGGATGCCGAGCCGGCCGAACATGACGCCGCGATCGCCCTCGAAGACCCGGGTCCGGTAGCCGGCCAGCACCCGGAGAGGCTCGCCGTTCTTGCGTGCGGAGTCCTGGTCGACGTTGATGATGACGCAGCGCGCGCAGGGCTTGATGAACTCGATCTCGGCGGCGCCGACGCGCAGCGTGGACAACGCGTCCTCGCCGTAGGGACCGAGGCCCTCCAGCACGATGTTGGGCCGGAACCGGTCCATCGGCAGCGGGCCGTCCACGCGCCGGTTCAGGTCGTCGAGGGACTCGCGTGACAGTACGGAGAGCGGGTGGGCGTCGGCGAACGCCAGCGTGCCGCCGCCCCGCGAGGTGGGCCGGGTACCGGCGAAGCGGACCAGGCGGCAGGGCGCTCCGAGAAGGTCGGAGAACCACGCGGCGGCCACCTCCCCCTGGTCCACGCCCTGGCAGGACTTCCCGTGCACGGTCACCTCCAGCACCGGCCCGTCCACCGGCTCGTGGACCAGGGGTGTCACCGCCCCGGGCGCGCTCACGACGAGCTTCGTGCCGTCGTACGCGGGCCGCAGCGTCGCCAGCCGGGGCAGCTCCCGCTGCGACAGGTGCCGCAGGTCCGGCCGGACCAGCATGAACTCGCGGTCGTGCCGCAGCCCGGTCGGTGTCAGCTCGGCGCCGGCCAGGGAGATGCCGCCCGCGCTTTTGAGCGGGAAAACGTTCAGTTCCACAACGACGGCGACCGCGCTCTCCCCGCCGCGCGCCGAGCCCTCCCGCGCGAATCCCTCGCGCGCCGAGCCTTCACCTGGGGATTTCTTCCCCGTCCTCGCCGGGACCGCACCGTGAAAGTCGTGCACCATGTATCGGACGCTAGGACATCCACCCGGAAGAGAGGCCAGGAAGGGGCAGTATCTGACAAAATCTCGTCAGTTTTGCCGCCGACAGCCTGGCGGGAAGATCAGAGCAGGCGCCTGATGTCGCCGTACGCCCGGTAGAAACCGCCCCGCTCGGAGAAGCGGACGCCCTCGACGAGATAGCGGGCCCCGGCCTCGCGCACGCCCTTGGGGAACTGCACGTTGCGCCGCACGTCGTAGCCCTCGCTGACCACCCGCACCCGGAGCCGCTCGCCCTCGCGGAAGCACTCCACCACCACGCCGTCGCCGGTGTCGGGGACGGTGTCGAACACCACGGTCTCCAGCGCGGTGGTGGGTTCCACCACCGCCAGCCCGGCGGACGCCTTGACGTCCACGGCCTCGGGGACGGTGCCGTCCTGGGCCGCCCTGATCGCCTCCTCGGTGGCGTCGATGCAGGCCAGGGTGCCGTCGGTGGTCACGATGTAGAGGCGGTCGTCGAGATACTGCATGGAGAAGGCGGAGCCGCAGCCGGTCGCCAGTTTCCACAGGCGCTCGCCGCTCTGGTCGAAGCAGTAGATCGAGGAGTGGTTGTCACCGGCGAAGACGTACCGGCCGCCGGGGGCGGTGGCGCAGGAGAAGACCGTGGCGTCGCAGCGGTAGACCGCCTGGGAGGCGCCGTCCGACTTGCGCAGGCGATGCACGGCGGAGCGCGAGGTTCCGGCGTAGACCGAGTCGGCCTCCTGCCAGCCGAACAGCACCGCGCCGGTGAGGGGCGTCTCCCAGACCGGCGTGCCGTCGGCGGCGTCGTAGCGGGCCACCCCGGTGGAGTGCCCGTGGTAGACGGCCTCGTCGTCGCAGCGGACCATCCAGGCCGAGTCGCCCCTGCCCTTGCGCGCCCACTGGAACTCGTCCTCGTGGTCGATGGTGGTGATCCGCCCCGCGCGGTCGGAGACGCCCAGCACGCCGTCGTGGATGTCCAGCCAGTAGATGTCGACGTCCTCGGCGATCTCGTACGCGACCCTGGGGACCTTGCCGCCGAGGTCGTAGACCTTGCCGTCGTCGGCGCCCGCGTAGATCCAGAAGTCGTCGCCGACGATGCACTTGACCCCGTCGGGCAGCTTGAAGCGGCCGGTGACGGTACCGCCGTGGGTGACGGTGTAGACGTCGCCGCGCTGGTTGCCGACCCAGCAGCGCTCGGAGTCGACGAAGATGCCGAACGCCGCCGCGCCGCTGGCGAAGCGCCACAGCACCGGCGCCTGGGTGGCGGTGGAGCGGGTGCTCTCCACGCTGCGCCGGGTGACCGCGCGGCGCTGGCGCACCCCCTGGACGGCGGGGGCGTAACCCCGGCGGACCTTCTCGTTGATCTTCTTCGCGGCGGCCGCCTCGGCCTTCGCCGCGCTGGCGAACGCCGACGCCTTGGCCTGGCCCGACTCGCCGATGCGGCCGTACCTGATCGTCACCTCGGTTCCGTCGACCACGACCTCGTAGAACTTGTGCGAGCTCCCGCCGTCCTCGGACAGTTCCAGGTAAGTGCTCCGCGCGGCCATGCTCCACCTTCTCGGTTGATCGACTTTCCGGGAGCGTAGGGCAGCCGTACGACAAATAACGAAAAGTCAGGAAAAGTAGCGGCGAGGATTGTCGATCAGCATCTGGTCCACCTGCGCGTCGCTCACCCCGGCCTCCCGCAGGGCCGGGAGCACGTCGTCGTGGATGTGGCCGAAGTGCCAGTTGGGCGCGGCCAGCGGTATGCCGTCGTCCCAGGCCGCGCCGAAGTAGTCCATGAAGCACGCGCTGTCGTGGCTGAGCACCATCCGGTCGGCGTAGCCGCGCTCGCAGAGCGCGACGACGGTGGCGATCCGCGACGCCGTGGAGTTGTAGGCGTCCAGCCCGAAGCGGTCCATGCCGAGCGTCGCGCCGGTGTCGGCCAGCCGCATCAGGTGGTCGAGGTCGTTGGAGTCGCCCGAGTGCCCGAGCACGACCTTGGCCGGGTCGACCCCCTCCTTGACGAACAGGTCCAGGACGACCAGCCCGCTCCCGGTGGAGGGGTTGGTGTGCACCGTGATCGGTACGCCGGTCCGCAGGTGGGTCCGGGCGACCGCCCGGCAGATCCGCTCGACGCCGGGGGTGAGCCCCCTGCTCTCGATCGCGCACTTCAGGAACGCGGCTCTCACCCCGGTGTCGGCGATGCCCTCGACGATGTCGCGGGAGAAGTCCTCGACCATCGGCTCGGGCACGTCCATCATCAGGCCGGGGCCCCGGTGCTCGTACTGGTGCGGGACCTCGTCGAAGGAGTAGATCCCGGAGGCGACGACGATGTTCAGCTCCGGCACCTGGTCGGCCACCCGCCGCACACGCGGGATGTAGCGGCCCAGTCCCCACACGGTCGGGTCGACGACGGTCTTCACGCCTTTGGCCGCCACCGCCCTGAGCTTGGTGACGGCGTCGGCCACCCGGTACTCCTCGTCCCACCACGTGCCCCTGCCGTAGTTGTCGACGTGCTCGGGGGAGAGGACGAAGACGTGCTCGTGCATGAGGGTCCGGCCCAGGTCGGCGACGTCGACGGGACCTCTGACGGTGTTCACGACCGGCATGCGCGTCCTCCGGGGGATGGTCCGACCGGCCGGCGGTGACGTACCGAGCGGTCGCTTCCTGCGAAGGTAGGCCGGTGCACCGGGACCGTCAACCTGCCACGCGGAGCGGACCGCGCGGGAACGTTCGGCCGGGAACGGTCGGTCCGAGCGGACCGCGCGGGAACGGTCAGGCGCGGGCGGTCGCCGGGAGCGGACGGTGGACGCGGCCGTGCCTGGCACCGGCCACCAGCCCCAGCATGGCCAGCACCGCCACCTCGAACCCCACCACCAGCCTCTGGATCACCCCGGCGGGGATGTCGTCGTTGGTCAGGTCCACACCGAGCATCCGCACCACGTACGGGAGGACCACCAGGACCAGCACGCCCAGGGCGGCCAGGCTGAGCAGCCGGACCGGGCGGGCGTACGGGCTGGTCGCGTACCGCCTGGCCAGGAGCAGCCCGGCGACCGGCATCGTGAGGAAGGCCACGAACGCCGCGTACCGGTGGATGCCACCGGACATCGACAGCGGCACGCCGGGCTCGTCGGTCGGGAAGGCGCCGATCAGCAGCATGCACAGGCCCCAGGTCCCGACCAGCAGGGCCACCGCGCGATCCTCGCCGCGACGGGCCAGCATGGTCCCGATGATGGTCGCCGCGACGGAGAAGAGCGTGAGTGACAGGGGCAGCAGCCAGCCGTCCGCCTCGAACGCGTACTCGCTGATCACGGTGTGCACCGGATCGAGACCGGTGACCACGTGCAGTCCGAGCATCGTGACGGCTCCGGCGCCGATCGCCGCGTAGCCGCCGAGGATCATCGTGTGCCGCGTGAACGCCTGGCTTCCCATGCCTCAACGATGGCGACGAGCAAGATCACGGAGTATCGGAGACAGCCCTCGGCCTCCCCTGAACGGTCCCGGATGGCCCCCGGGACGGGGTAGGGCCCGCCCATCGGGGATATTTACCGCTATACGCCCCTGAACTGCGCGAAGGCCCGTAGTGGTAGGGCATTCCCCCTCAGGGTCCCGCTCCCGGGGGCTGTGCCCCGAGGAGCGGCTCGTCCGGGGCACTCGCAGCACGGTGACACGGCCGGCGGAGACGAGTCAGTACAGGGATGAGTCGGTGCGGAGGTGAATCGGTGCGGGTGCGGGCCGGCGGGAGTCACGGGAGGGTTCCGGGGTCGAAGGGCAGGCCGACGTAGTTCTCCGCGAGCGTGGTCGCCGCGGCCTCGGAGGAGGTGACGTAGTCGAGGTGGGAGGTCTGCAGGCGCCGCCCGTAGGGGTCGTCGGCGTCGAAGGTGTGCAGCAGCGTCGTCATCCACCAGGAGAAGTGCTGGGCGCGCCAGACGCGTTTGAGACAGCCGTCGGAGTACGTGTCCAGCAGTCCGGTGGAGCCCGTCGCGTAGAACTCCGCCAGGGCCGAGGTCAGCAGCCGGACGTCCGCGACGGCCAGGTTGAGCCCCTTGGCACCGGTGGGCGGCACGATGTGGGCGGCGTCCCCGGCGAGGTAGAGGTTGCCGTGACGCATGGGCTCGGCGACGAACGAGCGCATCGCCGACAGGTCCTTGGAGATGATCGGCCCCTCGGCCAGCGCGAACCCCGGGACCGTCTCCAGGCGGGCCCGCAGCTCGGCCCAGATCCTCTCGTCCGGCCAGTCGTCGAGCGAGGCGTCCGGGGGGACCTGGAGGTAGAAGCGGCTGATCTCCGGGGAGCGCATGCTGTGCAGCGCGAAGCCCCGGTCGCTGTGGGAGTAGATCAGCTCCTCGGACGACGGCGGGACCCGCGCGAGGATGCCGAGCCAGGCGAACGGGTAGTCGCGCTGGAAGACCGACAGGACGCCCTCGGGAATCGACGGCCGCGAGACGCCGTGGAAGCCGTCGCACCCGGCGATCACGTCGCAGTCGAGGCGCTCGCCCTGGAAGGTGAGGTAGGGGTCCTGCTCCAGCGAGTGCAGCGCGACGTCGGGGACGTCGAAGAGGATCTTTCCGCCGTCGGCCAGCCGCCGGGCGATGAGGTCCTTGACGACCTCCTGCTGGCCGTAGACGGTGATGGCCCGCCCGGGGACCAGCTTCTCGAAGGCGATGCGGTGCCCGGCCCCGCCGTAGCGCAGCTCGATGCCGTGGTGCGGAAGCCCCTCCGCGCGCATCCGGTCGCCGACACCCGCCTCGTTGAGCACGTCCACCGTGCCCTGCTCCAGCACCCCGGCCCGCACGCGCTGCTCGACGTACTCCCTGCTCCGCGCCTCCAGGACCACCGAGTCGATGCCCCGCAGGTGGAGCAGATGGGAGAGGAGCAGCCCGGCGGGTCCCGCGCCGACGATCCCGACCTGAGTTCGCATGCACCGAGCATTCCGTACCGTCCGCCCTCGCACACCGTCCCCTTCCGCTCAGCGGAAAACCCCACCCTGCGGGAGCGGGGGCGGGGGCGGCCGTGAACGTCCGGCGGGAACGGGAGGTACCGGAGCGGGAGGCCGGCGGCGGGAAACACCGGCGACGGGAGACACGCGGCGCGAGGCGGCCGCGAACGCTCAGCGGGGAGCGGCGGCGAGGTCGCGGGAGAGGGCGGCGGCGGCGGACAGCACGGCCGGTGCCAGCCGTCGCGGATCGGCGGTGTGCCGCCAGGTCACCAGCGACAGCGCCGCCACCACCCGGCCGCCCGCCCCCCGTACCGGCGCCGCGACCGAGCAGGTGCCCACCGACATCTCCTCCTGCGTGCGGGCGATCCCGGTCCTGCGGACCTCCTCCAGCTCGGTACGGAGCCGCGCCGGGTCCACCACCGTGTTCGGCGCGTGCGGGGTGAGCTCCCCGGCGAGCACCCGTTCCACCGTCTCCGGATCCGCGAAGGCCAGCAGGACCTTGCCGACCCCGGTCGCGTGCAGCGGCAACTCCCCCGCCACGCGCGAGACGACCGGCACGGAGGTGGGCCCGCGCAGTCGCTCGAGGTACAGTGCCCGGTCGTCGCGGAGCACCGCGAGCTGCACGTTCTCGCGGGTGGCGGCGTAGAGGTCCTCCATGTACGGCAGGGCGAGCTCGCGCAGCTCCCTCGGCTCCGCGGCCTGGGCGCCGATCTGCCACAGCAGCATCCCGACCCGGTAGGAGCCGTCGGGGAGCCGCTCCATGAACCCGCCCTCCACCAGCTCCTTGACCAGCCGGTGGCCGGTGGCGGGCGGCAGCTCGGCCCGGCGGCAGATCTCGGTGAGCGTCAGCCGCACGTCTCCCGGCAGGAACGCGCCGAGGATGGCCATGACCTTCCCGGTGACCGTGGGCGCCCTCACGCGCCCCAGCCTAGGTCCTGGCCCGCGGATCCCGCCGTGCCGCCCGTGACGGGACCCGTGACGGGACCCGAGGCGGCATCCAGGGGAGGGAACCCGGGGGCCGGAGCCTAGGGAGCGGAACCCAGGCGGGAGGCGAGGACCCCGGCGCGGGCGAGCTGCACCTCGCGCGCCTTCCTCGCGGCGTAGCCCAGCAGCGGCCTGACCCAGGCGTGCACCACGAGGATGTCCTCGACCTCGGTGCCCCCGTCCTTCTCGTTGAGGGTGAACCGGTAGTCCAGGCGCACCCCGCCGGGGCTGTCGACCTCACCCTCGACGGTCCGCGGCGTGCTCCGCAACGTCACCTTGATCATGTTGTCGTACTTGACGAGGCCGAAGAATCTGAACCGCTCCACCGAGGTGTAACGGGTCTCGGCCTCGCCCCGCTCGACGTCCTTGACGGCGACCACCATCGGCGAGAGCCCCACGTAGCTCTGCGGCTGGCTCAGATGGGCGCGGAGCGCCTCCGGGGTGTTGCGAACATGGAAAGTATTACGCAGAGTGACCTTTGGCATACCATGCCCCCGTTTTAAGATCTTTACTGGGAGACAGTAACGGGTTCGGCCATGTACCAGCGGGCATGTTGCTCACCTCGGGTGAGGGAGTCCAGCCTGCGGGGAAGCTCGCGCCGGGAGAACGGGTCGGCGGCGGCGTTGCGGATGTGGATGCCCACCGCGTAGATGTCCCTGACCTCCATGAGAGTGGAGTATCCCGGCCAGGAACGCAGGTCGCTGCCGTACGCGTCGGCGAAGGCGTCCACGTCGGCGGCGGTCAGGCCGAAGCGCCGCTGGCCGTGGTAGGTGTGGACCAGGTCCCACTCGCGGGGGCCGACCGCGACACCGTCCCAGTCGCAGAGCACCACGTGACCGTCCGTGCAGCGCAGCAGGTTGTCGATCCACGCGTCGCCGTGCAGCAACACCGGCGCGTCGTCCACGCCGAGGTCCGACCAGCGCTCCGTCAGCTCCGCGATGCGGTCGCGCAGCCAGGCCCGCTGGCAGGAGGTGAGCTCCTCGGACCGGTCCACGGCGCGGCGCACCTCGCACAGCGGGTCGACGAAACGCCGCAACGCCACCGGCGGGACCGGCAGCAGGTGCAGGCTGCGCAGGATCTCGCCCAGCTCCGTGGTGGTGGGACGGCCGCTGGCCGGAACGTAGTGCCAGAAGGTGACGACCCTGCCCTCGTGCACCACGGGCTGCTCGGAGATCTCGTCGGCCGGGCGCACCGCGGGAAACCCCTGCTCGGCGAGCCAGCGCGCCACCGCGAGGACCAGCGGCAGCCGGGTCAGCGCGTTGGGAGCGGTGGCGATCCTGACCACGATCTCGCTGCGCAGCTTGAAGACGGCGTTGCTGCGCACCCGCAGCAACTCCGCGTCCCTGTGGTCGATGCCGAGGTCCTCGCAGACCTCCCGCAGGACGGTGAACGCCTCCTCGGCGAGCGCGTTCATCAGCCGACCGGCGCCGCGCCGGTGACCAGGTCGTTCAGTCGTCGCACCGCCGCCGCCCTGTGCCTGGTCTGCGGCACCTCCGACAGCAGCGCCCGCGCGCGGTTGAGCACGATGGAGGTGCGGTGTTCCGGCGGGACCTGGAGCAGCGCCTTCTCCGCCAGGTGGCAGGCGTCGTCGATCTTGCCGTCACGGACCAGGTGCGCGGCCTGGTCGAGCAGGAGGAGGACCGGGTCGATGGCGTACGGCATCGAGGGCCCGGCGGGCCCCGGGTTCCAGTCGACGTCCTCGCCCAGTTCGATCAGGGTGCCGATCCGGTAGAACTGCAGCCGCCGCTCGGAGAAGCGGAACGCCAGGTGGTCGTGGCCCTCGGGGGGCATCCTGGCGAAGATCCGCTCCGCCTCGGCGAGCGCGATCCTGGCGGCCTTGTGCTCGCCCATCCGGGCCAGTGCCCGCGCCTCCGCCGCCGCGCCGAGCGCCGCCGGGGAACTCGGCGCGCTGCCGGCGAGCATCCTGGCCTCGCGGGCCAGTCGCACGGTCTCGGCCAGGTCGCCGTAGTAGTAGGGGAGCATCGCCTGCTGCGCCCGGACGAGAGCGCGCAGCCGCACGTCGCCCATGTCGTCGGAGGCGTTGCGCGCGGTGCCGTACCAGGCGTGGGCCTGGCGGGTGTCGCCGAGCTTCATCAGCGCGTCGGCCGACAGCAGCGCCAGCATGACGGTGGCGTTGAGCAGGCGGCGCTGGGCCATCGCGGGCTGGCGGGCCAGCGAGAGCATCCGGACGTCCGACAGCTCCAGCATGAGCCGGTAGAGCATCGGCAGCGGCGCGCTGCTGATGTACTCGCGCCGGTAGCGCAGCACCTGCTCGTCGAGCCGGTCGAGTTGCTCCTCGGAGACGGTGGCCAGGGCGAGCGTACGGTCCAGGTCCTGGCGGGTCCGCTCGACCTCGGCCAGCAGCCGGCCGGTCATCACGGACTTCGAGCCGAGCAGGGCGTGGTGGAACAGCGCCCGCCGCTCGATGTCGTCCTCGGACCGTTCCCGTTCCTCCGTCTGGTACGGCGCGCGGGCCTCGCCGCCGGAGACGACCACGACCTTGGTGCCCCCGCCGTCCTCGCAGTAGTCTCCGGCCAGACCCAGTCTTACGGCGTTCGCGCGGTACAGTCGGGCCAGTAGATCGATGGTCTGCGGGCGCGGCCGTGCCCGGTTGTTCTCCCAGGCGTTGAGCAGGTCGATGCTGGCCCGCGCCTCGCCCAGGTCCTGGCGCTCACAGAGCTCCTCCAGTTCCTGCACGGACTGCCTGGCCGACCATCCCCTGGCCAGGCGGTGTGCCTTGAGCAGGCTCGCCCCGCAGCAGCCGTGGATGGCCTGCGCGGTCTGCCAGTGGGTCCACTGCCTGGACGCCGCCTGCTCCCGCCACCGTCGCGCGCACGCGGGGGAATGCTCACCTCGGGCCACGGCGCCCCTCCCGGTCGCTGTTTACACAACATTAACAAACACGCACCTCAGCGTAAACGCGGCTGTGCGCGACGTTCCTTTTATTCGCGGTTTCTCCACGGAACATCAACGACTTTCCGGTCTATTCCACTGTTCCCGAGGGGGGTTGCGGGGGGACCGATTGCCTCAAGTGCCACAAAACCGCACTCTGCAAAGAAGCAAGTCACGAGTGTCCGCCAGGAGTGATCCGGATGATGGCAGAGCACGGCCAGGGCATCGACCACCTGCGTCGGTTGGCCGCCCAGTTGGAGGCGCACGCCTTCCAGGTGCGGCTGAGGTCGGCCGCAGGGCTTTATCCACGGCTTCATGTGATCAACCCCATGGCCCCCGCCAGGACCGAGGACGTGCTCGCCGCCCACGAGGAGGACGGCGAGTGGTGGTTCTGGCTGTCCTGGGCGGGGCGCATCGGCCACGCGGAGGACGTCGCGACGGCCGCGGAGCGTGTGGCCAGTGTTCTTCATGTGATACGGAGATAGGTGATTCTTGGGCCTGGCATGGGTAACACCCGGTGATCAAGCCCAGAATGGAGCGGCACCGTGAAAAGGATCCTGGTCGTGCAACGTCCGCGTCCGCCCCGTGAACCGGTGCCGCTCGATCTGCGCAGCCCCTCGGGTCGTACGCTCCCCTTCTGACGACCCCCGGCGATCCACATCGGGTCGCGCCTCCCCTTCGGGAACGGTTGGCGAAGAGACCTTCCCGCCGCTCCCAAGGGGAGGTCAACAGGCACGATCCTCCGTCACCTACGGGGTTGCAAGAGGCTTTCAAGCGTTCTGCAGGCGGTTCGGTAGACCTTGTGACCATGAACAGCGCCCCCTTTGCCTTCAGTGTCAGCGTGGTCGTCCCCGCCATGAACGAGGCCGAGAACCTCCCCCACGTCTTCGCGACCCTGCCGTCCTGGATCGACGAGGTGATCCTGGTCGACGGCAACTCCACCGACGACACGGTGGCCGTGGCCAAGGCCCTCCGTCCGGGACTGCGCGTCGTCAGCCAGACCCGCAAGGGAAAGGGCAACGCTCTCACCGAGGGTTTCGCCGCGGCGACCGGTGACATCATCGTCATGATCGACGCCGACGGGTCCACCGACGGCCGGGAGATCCACGCCTTCGTGACCGCGCTGGTCGAGGGCGCCGACTTCGCCAAGGGCTCCCGTTGCGCCCCCGGCGGAGGCTCGGACGACATCAGCCCGATCCGCTCGCTCGGCAACACGGTGCTGACCAAGATGACCAACCGGCTGTACGGCACCCGCTACACCGACCTGTGCTACGGCTACAACGCCTTCTGGGCCCGCCACCTCGACGCTCTCGACCTCGACTGCGACGGCTTCGAGATCGAGACCCTCATGAACATCCGCGCCGCCCAGGCCGGTCTCGTCATCCGCGAGGTCCCCAGCCACGAGCGCAGCCGCATCCACGGCGCCAGCAACCTGCACGCCGTCCGTGACGGTCTGCGGGTGCTCCGCACCATCCTCCGCGAGCGCGAGGGACGCGTCGGCGGCATCCGGCTGCGGCAGGAGCACGCCACCCACGCCACCGCCTGACCCGCGGGGAGCTCCCACGGAGATCGGGCGGACACCGGCGCACGCCGGTCCGCGCCGTCGGTGTCGCCGTGGGGTACCGGCGCCGGCGTCACCCCGCCCGCACGACGATGATCGGCTCCCCGGTCTCGTCCCCTTCGAAGTACATGATCCATATGTCGCCGGAGGCGACGTCATGGTGATCACATGGGTTCGTGACGGGTTTCGCCGTGACGGTGTACCAGGCGAACGCCTCGTTTGCCGTAGGCCTCCCCGGCCGCCTCGAGCATCGGGCGCGCCCCGTCCTCGGGTGCCCAGCAAACGGGCATCCGGCCAACGCCTGCGCTCGACGGATACACGTAGGCCACCCCGACCGTTTCCGCGGGTTCCCCGGATTTCTCGCAGATCGAGTGACTCGACGTCTGCCAGGCGCCACCACCCGTACAGGGTGTGGGCCCGTCTACGTCAAGCCCCTGCGTGCCACCGCAGTCCCTGAGGGAACCACGCCATATGGAGTCACATGTCGCGGTCTGCCGGAAGATGCCGTCCTTGAGATCCCGCAGACAGTTCGTTCTCATGGTGAGACCGAAGGCGCACTCGTTCGGGGAAAGATCCTCGTCCACGCACACGAGATACCTGTCGAGAAGGCCGGAGCAGCCGACCCTCAGCGTGTGACACGAACCGAGAACCTCGATGTACGTCGAGCAGAACGGGTCGTCGCCCCGCCTGTCGTCGCGACACTCGTAGTAGGCGTCCCGTGCCTTCACGCAGTCGAATCCACCGGCCGGGTCGAAGGTGAACGGACAGCGCGCGAACTCTCTCTCACCCGCGGCGCACACCTCGTCGGACCGGACGGGAGTTCCCGTCCGGCACGACAGATAGGACTCGAACGACGCGGCACAGGCCTTTCCGTCGTTGAAAACAGCCCGTTCTCCGAACCTGCATCCCACCTGGACGATCAACGCTTGCCGGCACAGCGTGGCGGAGGTCACAGAGGTCTTCGCCGGATGGCGCTTCACGCAGGTGTCGTATCCCGGGACCTTCGACCGGCAGTCCACCCCTCTCGGCCCGTCGCCCTTCGGGCAGACCTCTTCGGCCACGGCACCTGTGTCCGGGTCGTTCAGGGAATGCCATGACGGCTGCGCCCGCGGGACCGTCGGAGGCGTCGCGGCCGTGGAGCAACCGGCCAGGACGACAAGGGCCATGAGTGCCACCAGCACACCCCGGATCCGCGACCTCGTGACCATGCACCCTCTCGGCCGGCCCGTGCCCGGCGCCGGCACGCAGACACGGGACGACTCTGCCGGACCGTCCCACCGAGATCAAGAGGCGCCGTCGCACCCCGTACGCGCCGGAGCCTCAGGCGACCTCGAGCGCGTCGGCCACGGAGGGGAACACCTCGAACACCTGGATCAGGCCGGCGAGGTGGAGCCGCCTGGCCAGGTTGCCCTGAACGCCGGTGAGAATGACCCGCACCCCCCTGTTCAGGCCCTGGTGGCGCACCTGGAGCAGCTCGCCGATCCCGGAGGAGTCACAGAAGGTCAGGGCGGACAGGTCGAGGATCAGCATCGGCGAGGGCAGGGAGTCCCATGCCCTCCCCATCTCCTCGCGCAGCACGGACGTGTGGTAATGATCAAGCTCTCCACTCGCCCGTACGACGAGCGTCGTACCGTGCAGTCCGGATGTGGCGGTAAAGACCGTCTCCGGCTCATCTCCCATGAACATGACCAACCCTCTGACCGACCCTTTGCCCAAGCAACAGTAACTGTCCCATACGGTACGGATCGCCCTGGTGCGGAGAGGCCCGGCCGTTCACGTCGTCTCGGGAAACGCCTCCACCGCCTCTTCGACCGTGCGCCGGGTGTCGAACAGCTCCGCCACCCCCAGACGGCTCAGCCGTTGCCTCATCACGGTGGAGGGGCCGACGAGGACGAGGGAGCCCGCGACCCTGCGGACGCGGGTGAGGGCGTACATGAGCACGCCGTATCCGGTGGAGTCGCAGAAGGTGACCTCGGTGAGGTCGATCACCAGGCGCGGGTGGTCCATCGCACCCAACGCGGCGTCGGCCTGCTCCTTCAGCAGCGGGGAGGACCCGTAGTCCAGTGCCCCCACCGCGTGCAGGGCGGTGAAATGGCTGTGCTTGTCGGCTCGGACGCGGAATCTCTCGTCCCTCTCAGCCTTCGACATCGGCATCCTCTCCCGCCTAAGTCCCCGGTGCCCCAGCCAGGCGGTTCTAATCATCGCGGGCACGGCCGGACGACGAAGGCATGCGGAACAATGGTGGCATGCTGAAAGCGCGCCCGGTGGCGGTACTGGTCGTCGGAACGCTCCTGACCGCCGCGTGCGGCGCGGCCCCGGCGGCGCCCACCGCGACGCCGGCGCCGGGCGGTACGGCCTCGCGGACCCCAGCCTCCCCCGGCTCCACCTCCCCGGGCCTCACGCCGCGGGACCCCTCGGCGAGTCCGGTGGCGACCGGGGCGGTCGCCGCGTCCGCCGAGTGGACGGCCGTGGGGGGCGCGAAGCTGTCGGGCGGCACGGCGCTGCTCGACGTGGCGGCGACCGGGCCCCGCGACGCCTGGGCCGTGGGATACCAGGACAGCGCCGAGGACAGGGAGGGCACGCCCGCCGTCCTCCGCTGGAACGGGAACCGCTGGCGGGAGATGCCCCTGGGCGAGGAGGCCGGAGCCCACCACCTGGAGGGGGTCGGCGCGGCCGGGCCCGACGACGTGTGGGTGGTGGGCAACGGCCCGAGCGCGCTCGCCGCGCACTGGAACGGGCGGGCGTGGGCTCCGCACCGGCCCTTCGGGGTGGCCGAGGACTACCGGCTGTCGGACGTCACGGCGAGCGGCGGCGACGCGTGGTTCACCGCGAACGGCCCCTCCGGCGCGGTCGTCCTGGAGTGGGCGGGCGGCGAGTTCCGCAACGCGCTGAGCACCGGGGGCACCTTCGAGGCGATCACCTCCGGGGCGGGGCACGTCTGGGCGGTGGGAACGAGCGAGACCCGGACCCCGCTGGTCTGGCACGGCACGGCCGGATCGTGGGAGAGCCTGGAGACGCCTCCGATCCCCGGCGGCCGGCTCAGCCAGGTCTGGCAGGTCTCGCCGTCGGAGGTGTGGGCGGTCGGGCAGGTCTCCGCCGCCCCGGCGGCCCGGCCGGGGACGCGACCGGAGGACGGGACCGGACCGAGCGCCCAGGCGGAGACGCCGCCGGACGCCCGGGCGGGCGGCGAGGAGACGCGGCCGCTCGTCATGCGCTGGGACGGGACCCGCTGGACGCGGGTCGAGGTGCCGGTCTCCCGGGGGAGCCTGCACGGGGTCACCGCCTCCGGCCCCGGTGACCTGTGGATCAGCGGCGTCGACGCCGATCACGCCGGGCAGGTGCTCATCCTCCGCTTCGACGGCACCGTCTGGTCACGCGAGTACGGTCCGCTGTTCCGCACCTACACCACCACCCAGCAGTACGACGAGACCGACGACGTCGGCGGCACCGGCCTGACCCGGGTGCCGGGCACCGGCACGCTGTGGGCGGTGGGCTCGGTCGGCGTGGGCGACGACGAGAAGGCCTTCGTGCTCCGCCGCTGATACTCGCCGCTGATCTCGTCTCCGAGGTCGCGGCCCGGCCGCCTCGCGCGGCGCCGAGGTCGCGGACTTGGAACACACGGTGTCACTGCCGGAAACATGAGCCGCTTACTGTGCGGACATGGCGGGCTATTACTCCCAAACGCTACGACAAGGCCCTCGACGACACGACCGGGACGCCGGAGGGCAGACCTCCGCCCTGGACACCACCCGGATCCGCGCGCTCACACGACCCCTAGAACCCCTGACCCCACCCCAGACCTGCGCGCGCTTGGTAAAAAATCCGTGAAAAAGTCGGTCAGGTGACGTAGTCTCTCTCAAACTCCAACAAAGAGGGAGTATCACATGAAAAAGGTTCTTATCCTCCAAAAGCCCCGGCCGCCCCGGAAACCCGTCGCCCTGGACCTCCGTACGCCCTCAGGACGAGCGCTGCCCTTCTGAGAGGAACAGCCGGTTGACGAACCAGAGGGCCACTCCGATCACGAGCAGCACTCCCGCGCGGACGTAGACGTCCACGCCCCTGCCGGTGATCGGAAGCACCAGGACGAAACAGACCACCGCCCCCAGGACCGGCATCCAGCTCGGCGCCCGGAAGTGATCGTGGTCCACCCGGTCCTTGCGGAGAACCAGCACGGCCACGTTGACCAGCGTGAAGACGCACAACAACAACAGCACCGTGGTGTCGGCCAGGCCGCCCACGTCGCCGGTGGCGACCAGCACCGCCGCGACACCCACGGTGAAGACGATGGCCACCCACGGGGTGGACCTCGTCGGATGGACCGCCGCGAAGACCCCCGGCACGATCCCCTCACGCGCCATGCCGTAGACCAGGCGCGAGGCCATGAGCATGTTGATCAGCGCGGTGTTGCCCACCGCGAGCAGCGCGATCAGGGCGAACAACTTGGGCGGGAACGCCAGCCCGGCGACCTTGACGACCTCGAGCAGCGGGCCTGACGAGTCCGTCAGCGTCTTGGTGTCGACCAGCATGGTCGCCGTGAACGCGACCCCCATGTAGATGATCGCCGCGATGGTCAGGCCGCCGAAGAGCGCGCGGGGGAAGTCTCGCTGCGGCTCCTTGGCCTCCTCGGCGAGGTTGACCGAGTCCTCGAAGCCGAGCAGGGCGTAGAAGGCGAGGGCCGTACCTCCCAGGACGCCGAGGAAGGCGCCGTTGGCCGGGTGGAACTCCAGGGCCCGCGCCGGGTCGCCGTCACCGGACACCAGGGCGAAGATCCCGATCGCGATGATGACCAGCAGGCCGAACGCCTCGATGATCGTCAGCACCACGTTGACCTTGATGGACTCGGAGATCCCGGCGAAGTTCACCAGCGTGATCAGGCCGAGGAAGATGAACGCGCCGACGACGACCGGCAGCGTGACGAACTCCTCCAGATAGTCGCCGCCGAAGGCCCGCGCGGCCGCACTCGCCGAGGTGATCCCGCTCATCAGCACCGCGAACGCCACGATAAAAGTGACAAAGGGAATATTGAACGCTTTATTGGCATAAAGCGCAGCACCGGCTGCTTGAGGATATTTGCCGACAAGTTCGGCATAGGCGGTCGCCGTCAGCGCGGCCAGCACGAAAGCCACGAGGAAGGGCACCCACAGCGCCCCGCCGACGTGTCCGGCGACCTTCCCGACCAGGGCGTAGATGCCCGCGCCGAGGATGTCGCCCACCACGAACAGAAGGAGGACCCTGCGCCCGATGACCCGCTTGAGCGAGTGCTGACCGGAACCGGGATCGACGATCGCCTCAGCCATGCCTCGCCCTTACCCACCGCGGGGGCGAAATCACGTCAGGTCACACGAGTCACTGTTGTAAGTGCCATGAAAGTGATCCGCAAGGAACCCTGCCTACAGTTCCAACTGTCACGAAATGCAATGAAAGGCAGAAATGTTCCGCGCCCTCTCTTCCCGCCGTCTCGCCGTCGCCGCCGCCGCGGGAATCGCTCTCATATCGATGACCGCCGCCTGTGGCGCGTCGTCCGCCAACAGCGCGGTCTGCACCGAGGCCGCGTGGTCGAAGCCCTTCGCGGACTTCACCACCGCCGCCGCGGCGAGCGCCGGTGACCTCAACAAGTACAACGACGCCACCGCCAAGCTCGCCGCCGACCTCAAGGCGCTGGCAGGCACGGCCGACGGCGAGGTGGCCACCGCCCTCAACGACCTCGCCACGTCCTTCGAGTCGGTCAAGATCGACCCGAACGACCCGGCCGCGGCCGCCACGGCCGCGGGATCGCTGGCGACGAAGGCCCAGGAGGCGAGCACCAAGCTCGCCGCGGCCTGCTCCTAGGCGCTCGCTCCTGGACGAACCCGTCCACCGGACTCGTGCCCCCTGGTGACAGGAGGCACTCCGGGTACGGCCGCCGCCCCGCCTGCGGGGGGCAGTGCGGTGCGGCGGCCGTACCGACCATCTCCATCGGGTTCCATCGGGTTCCATCGGGTTCCATCGAGGCCCCTGCCGCCGCGCGGCAGGGGCCTCGCACGTTTCCCCGCCTCAGCCCCGCCTCACCCGGCCCACCCGGCCCACCCAGCCCGCCCGGCTCCGCCCCGGCCCACGCGACCGCCGGACCTCGCCCGCGCGAGGCGGGGCACGTCAGGTCCTGGCGGCGCGGGCCTGCTCGTAGCAGCGCTCGAAGCCCTCGAGCACCGCGGGCCAGGAGCTGCGGGCGGGTTCGGTCTCCCGGTTGTTCGCCGCGATCGACTCGCGCAGCTCGCGGTCGCGGACCAGCCTGGCCACTGACGCGACCAGGTCGTCGAAGCTCCTCCCGAGCAGCCCTTCCTTGCCGGGCCGCACGAAGTCGGCCACCCCGCTCTGCGCGCGTGCCACCACCGGCACCCCCGCGGCCCTGGCCTCCAGCGCCGCCAGCCCGAAGGACTCGCGGGGCGCTGGGGCGACGAACACGTCCGTCGAGGCGAGCAGCTCCCGGATCTGGTCGCGGCTGTAGCGGCCGGGGAGCGAGACCCAGCCGGTCATGCCGTTGGCCCTCAGATAGCGCTCCATCTGCGACCGGGCCGGACCGTCCCCGACGACGGTCGCCCGCATCGGCGTCTCCCCCGGCACCTGGGCACGGGCCTCCCGCAGGAGCTTCAGCAACCGGACCGGCTGCTTGCGGGGCGCGAGCCGCCCCACCGCGACGACGTGCACCGGCTCGGGCCGTACCGGACCGCCCTCCGGCTCGGGCGGCGAGGGATCCCCGCCCGGCCCGGGGCGTACGTGATCGGCCGGAGACGGCGCAGGAGACGCGGGAAGGGGCGCGGAGCGCCAGCCGGAGACGTCCAGGCCGTTGGAGACCACGTGCACCGGCACGCCGGCCCCGGCCACCGCGCGGATCGGCAGCGCGGCGGCCTCGCTCACCGCGGTGCCCACCAGCCCCCAGCGGTGCCACCCGAACAGCAGCCGCAGTCCCCGGTAGACCGCCCGCGTGACCGGGTCCCACATGCTGTGCACGGTGACGACCACGGGCAGGCCCGCGCGGGTCGCCGCCCGCACGCCCATCCAGGCGAACGGCGAGACCGCGCCCGTGTGCACGTGCACCACGTCGGGGCGCCGCGCTCTCACCAGACGGAGCAGGTGTCCCGTCCCGAACGGATGGACCGGCAGGTCGAAGGGTAGTCTCGCGACGATCCTGTGCACCCCGGGAAGGCTCTCCCCCGGGGTGGCGGTCGCCACCTCGACCTGGTGACCCGCCTCCCGCTGCATCCGGATCAGATCGGCGACCTGCACCTCGATCCCGCCGAGACGCGGCAGATAACAGTCACTGATGTGGAGGATCCTCACCGTGCCAGCGTAGACCCGCGTGAGATCATGCCTGCGTGCCCCGCGTGGGCGCGTCCGAGTCGCGCGAACGGAGTGAGCCTGATCAGCAGTGTCAAGACAGCAGTGTTCTTTCATGCCCATCCCGACGACGAGGCCCTGCTCACCGCGGGCACCATGGCGATGCTCGCCGCCGAGGGCCACCGGGTGGTGCTCGTCGTGGCGACCTCGGGAGAGCGGGGCCAGGCCGACCTCGAACCCGGTGAGGCGCTGGGCGCCGCCCGCATGGCCGAGCTGTACAAATCGGCGGCGGCACTCGGCTGCGCCCGCGTGGTGAACCTCGGCTACGGCGACTCCGGGCTCGCGCCCGGCGGCGGGGTCGCCGACGACCGGCCCGACGACGCCTTCATCGACGCCGACGCCGAGGAGGCCGCCCGGCGGCTGGCCGCCATCCTCACCGAGGAGAAGGCCGACCTGCTGACGACCTACGACCCGGCGGGCGGCTACGGCCATCCCGACCACGTCCAGGTGCACCGGGTCGGCGGCCGGGCGGCCGAGATCGCGAGGACCCCGATCGTGCTGGAGGCCACCGTCAACCGCGATCCCCTGCTGCGGGGGCTGCGGCTCGCCAGGAGGTTCTACCCGCAGCTCGACATCCGGGCCTTCGAGCGGGCGTACTCCCCCGGCGAGGTGATCACCCACCGGGTCGCGGTGCGGCGCTTCGCCCGCCAGAAGCGGGCGAGCATGGCCGCCCACGCCTCCCAGGCCACCGGGGCCGACACCCGCACGCTCGGGGTCATGCTCAAGATCCCCCAGCCTCTGTACCGTCTCGTCTTCGGCACCGAGTGGTACGTCCGCAGGGACGCCCCTCTAGGCTCCCGGCTGAGGCACCCCTTCGAAGTTCCTCCGAAAGGATGAGGTGGGGACCGGCAGACTTGGCCGGGGGTGCCGGATGAAGAGCGGGCGTGTCACATGAAGAGCAGATTGCTCCAGGTCGGGCTGTCGGTCGTGTCGCTGGCACTCGCCGCCACGCTCGTGTTCTTCATGCCCCAGGTCGTGGCGGCCCTGACGGGCAAGCACGTCTCCTGGGCGCAGATCGGCGCGCAGTTCGCCGCGCTGGGGCCCCGGGAGGTCGCGCTGATGGCCGCCGTCTGGCTGCTCAGCCTCCTCGCCTACACCTTCGTGCTGACCGCCTCCCTTCCCGGGCTGACCCACCTGCAGGCCCTGACGCTGAACGCGAGCGGCAGCGCGGTGAGCAACCTGCTCCCCTTCGGCGGCGCGGCCGGGGTGGCGATGACGTTCGCGATGACCAGGGGGTGGGGTTTTCCCACCCGGCCGGTGGTGGTCTCCACGCTGACCACCGGCATCTGGAACACCCTGTTCCGCTTCCTGCTGCCCGCGGCGGGCATCGTGGCCCTGCTGTTCAGCGGGCAGCCGCTCAGCCCCTCGGTGACCAGGGCGGGCTGGGTCGGCGTGCTGTCCATCCTGGCGCTGGTCGCCGTGGTGACCGTCGCCCTCTACTGGGACCGCGCCGCGAACGTGCTGGGCCGCGGCCTCGACGCCCTGACCCGGCTGCTGCCCGGCCGGATCCGTCCCGGCGAGCACGCCGCCTCCGGGGCGCTGGTCAGGCTGCGGGCCGACACCTCCGAGATCGTGCGGAGCCGCTGGGCCGGGCTGACGCTGGGCATGGTCTTCTTCCTCGGCTTCCAGTGGCTGATCCTCGTCGTCTGCCTGCACGCGACCGGCGCCTACCCCGGCCTGGCGCAGTCGATCGCCGCCTTCGCCCTGTCCAGGGTCTTGACCACCGCTTTGGTGACTCCCAGCGGTACCGGAATAATGGAGGCCGGAACCATCGGCGCGCTGGTCTTCTTCGGCGCTCCGCTGGACTCCGCCACCGCCGCCGCCCTGCTTTTCGGGTTCTGGACCTACACTGTCGAAATCCCCTTCGGCGGGCTGGCGCTGGGGGTGTGGACGTTCCTGCGCAGGCGCGAGAACGCCACTCCGGCCCCTGAAAAGGAGTCGATCAGCCGCTAGATTGGGAAATACCTTGTATGCGATTGGAAGGCCCACATAGCGTGGCGGCTGACATGGTGGCTTTCCGAGTTCTCGGCCCGGTCGAGGCGTATTCCGGTGAGGACGAGCTCGACCTGGGCGGGCTTCGTCAACGTGCGGTCCTGGCACGCCTGCTCGTCGCGCGCGGGCAGGTCGTTCCCGTCGACTCCCTGCTGTACGACCTGTGGGACGACGACGCGGCCAAGGGTGCCCAATCGGGTCTTCAGGTCTACATCTCCCGGCTGCGCAGGGTGCTGGAGCCGGGCCGTCCGCGCGGGGGCCCCAACCGGCTGCTGGTGACCGTGGCCTCGGGCTACGCGCTGCGCGCCGCTCCCGACCAGGTCGACGCGCTCCGCTTCGAGACGCTGGTCCGTACCGCCGGAGAGCACCTGGAGGGCGACGACCCCGCCTCCGCGCGGGCCCGCCTGGAGAAG
Organism: Streptosporangium sp. G12; assembly: GCF_052983175.1. Lineage (NCBI taxonomy): Bacteria > Bacillati > Actinomycetota > Actinomycetes > Streptosporangiales > Streptosporangiaceae > Streptosporangium > Streptosporangium sp. G12. The sequence goes on from NZ_JBRIQO010000013.1 coordinate 22,856, forward strand.
GCCCTGGGCCTGTGGCGCGGCACCCCGTACTCCGACTTCGCCGACCAGCCGTGGGCCGAGGCCGAGGTCAACCGGCTCACCGAGCTGCGCCTGGTGGCCCGCGAGCGGCACGCCGACAGCGGCCTGCGGATGGGTCTGCCCGCCGAGTCGGTGCCCGACCTGGAGGCGCTGACCACCGAGCACCCGCTCCGCGAGGAGGGCTGGCGGCTGCTCGCCCTGGGCCTGTACCGCTGCGGGCGGCAGGGCGACGCGCTGGCGGCGCTGCGCCGGGCGCGCACGATCCTCTCCGACGAGCTGGGCATCGACCCGGGCCCGGCGCTGCGCAAGCTGGAGTCCGACATCCTGTCCCAGGATCCCGGCCTGCAACTCGCCACCCCGCCGCCGGGCAGGCAGCGCCAGCAGGTGGCCGCGGAGACCTGGCCGCCCAGGCCCACGGTGGCCCAGGTGGAGCTTCCCCCGCTGGAGCCGGAGCCGTTCGTCGGCCGCGACGCCGAGCTCGGCAGGCTGACCACCGCCGCGGCCAGGACCGGCCGGTTCACCGTCGCGATCATCAGCGGCGATGCGGGCGCGGGCAAGACCACCCTGGTCCGCCAGCTCATCAGGCGGCTGTCCGACGACGGATGGGGCATCTCCTCGGGCGCCTGTCCCGACAGCAGCGCCACGCCTCCCGGCTGGGCGTGGGTGGAGATCCTGCGCACCCTGGTGAACGCGGCCGGGCCCGGCGAGTACGCCTCGCTGCTGGCGCCGCTCCTCGACGACGCGGCCCCCGAGCCCGACGACGACCAGGCCTCCGGCGGGTTCCGGCTGCACCGGGCGGTGGGCGGCTACCTCGCCGCCGTCGCCAAGGAGACGCCGATCCTGCTCACCCTGGAGGACCTGCACTGGGCCGACGACCAGACGCTGGCGCTGCTGCGCGCGCTGCCGAGCCTCCTCGCCACCAGCCGGGTGCTGCTGGTGGTGACCTGCCGCGACAGCGAGCTGAGCGACCAGCAGGCCGACGTGCTGGCCGCGCTGGCCAGGCTCGGTCCCGTCCGGGTCGGCCTCACCGGACTCGACACCAAGGCGGTGGCCGAGCTGGTCAGGGCGACCTGCGTGCGCGAGGTCGACGAGGACGCGGTCAACAGCATCGTCGAGCGCACCGGCGGCAACCCCTTCTTCGTCCGTGAGACGGTGCGCCTGCTCGACGCCGAGGCGGTGAGCGACCGCGCGACGGCCGCCGAGGTGATCTCCGGCGTGCCCTCCGGCGTCCGCGACGTGCTGCGCAGGCGGATCTCCCGGCTGCCCGCGACCGCCCAGCAGATCCTGCTGCAGGCCGCGGTGATCGGCCGGGACGTCGACGTGGACGTGCTGGTCGACGTCTCGGGCGACGAGGAGGCCGTGGTCGACGCGGTGGAGGCGGCGCTGCTCGCCGGTCTGGTCACCGAGCCGGGCCCCGGCATGCTGCGCTTCGACCACGACCTGGTCCGCGACACCCTGTACTCCGACGCCTCCCGGCTGCGCCGCTCCCGGCTGCACGCCGCGGTGGCCTCGGTGATCGAGCGCAGGAACCCCGGCGACGTGGCCGCGCTGGCCCACCACTACGACTCGGCGGGCACCAGCGAGACCGCCGGCAAGACGGTGCACTACGCCGGGCTCGCCGCCGAGCAGGCCGAGCGGCGCTTCGCCCACCGCGAGGCGGCCACCCTGTGGGAGCAGGCCATCGCCGCCTTCGACAGGTCGGGCATCACCCACACGCCCGACAGCACCAGGGATCGGCTGCTGCTGACCCTGCGGCTGATCAAGGCGCTGGCGCTCTGCGGCGACATGGCCGCGGCCCGCAGGCGGCGGCGTGAGGCGATGGACGCGGCGCTGCCGCTGGGCAACCTGGAACTCACCGCCCGGGTGGCCGCCTCGCTGGCGGTGCCGCACAAGGGCATGGCCCGCGACTTCACCCGCACCGCCTGGGAGATCGTCGACGTCGCCGAGCAGGCGCTGGTCGAGCTGCCCGCCGGTGAGCAGTCGCTGCGGGCGAGCCTGCTGGCCACGCTCGCGCTGGAGCTGGAGGGGTCGGCCACCCCCCGGGGCGAGCAGGCCTCGCTGGAGGCCGAGGAGCTGGCCCGCCGCTCCGGTGACCCCGCCCTGCTGGCGACCGCGCTGAGCGGGCGGCTGCGCCAGTCGTACGGGATCACCCCGGTGGGCGAGCGCGAGGTCATCGGCAGGGAACTGCTGGAGGTCGGCAAGGCGACCGGGCAGATCTCGGTGCAGGCGCTGGCCCACCTGGTGCTGATGGAGTGCGCGGCCGCCTCGGGCGCGTTCGCCGAGGCCGACGCGCACGTGGCCGCCGCCGAGCGGCTGGCCAGGCAGTACGGCCTGTCCGCGCCGGCCTCGGTGGTCGCCTGGTACGCCGGGCAGCGCCTGATGATCGCCGGTGACTTCGCCGGGGCGGAGCGCGCCTACCGCGAGGCCGCCCGGCTGACCGCCAAGGCCGGGATGCTGGAGGGCCGCCAGGACCTGCCGCTGATCACCACGTTCTGCCTGCACCTGGTGAACGGGCGGGCCGCCGAGATGGTCGAGCCGCTGGCCGAGGCGCACCAGCGCGGGGCCAAGTGGACCCTCGACGCCTACGCGGTGGCCCTCGCCTCGGCGGGCCACCACCGCGACGCCAGGGCCGTCATCGCGGTGAAGACGCCCGTGCGCCCCGACTTCCTCTACGAGCTGGCGATGATCTGGCGGGCCCTGGCGGGCATGCTGCTGGACGACCGGGAGCGGATGATCGAGGCGTACGACACGCTGAAGCCGTTCGCCGACCGGATCGCGGGCGCCGGAACCGGGGTGGTGGCGCTATGGCCGGTCGCCCTGACCCTGGGCGATCTGGCGCTGCGGCTGGGCTTCACCGACGCGGTGAAGCCGCACTACGAGAACGCCCTCGCGGTGGCCGAGCGGGTCGGCGTGGGCCGCTGGGTGGAGGCGGCACAGCGCTCCCTCGGCGGCTGACGCCTCCCGGGCCGGCGCCTCCCCTGGCCGGCCTCTCCTGGGGCGGCGTTTCCCTGGGTCGGCTCCTCCCGGGGTCGGCGCTTCCCGCGGGGGCGTTTCCCAGGGGCAGACGCCAGGGAAGAGGCGCGGAGCGGGCGGATCAGCAGCTGACGAGGAACTTCTTGCTGCGCAGCGGGGCGTCGCCGGAGACCGACAGCACGACGCGGTACCAGCCGGGGTTGTTGACGATCCTGGGCTGCCACTCGACGGTCTGGCTCTCGCCACCGAAGCCGGACCCGGTGCCCAGGTAGGTCTGCCAGCGGCGGGTGCCCGGGCTCCAGCGCTCCAGGCGCCAGCCGTAGGAGACGGTGGCCCGGGGGTCGTCGTTGCCGACGACGCTCCGAACCTGGTACAGCCTGTCGCAGGGACCGAGCGCGTCGAGCACGCTGACGGTGACCGTGCCGGGGGCCGTGACCGTGCCCGCGGCGGGAACCTCGCTCGTGGCGGAGACCCGCTCCGTGGCGGCCGGGACCCGCTCCGTGGCCGGCATCGACCGCGATGACAGCTCCACCGTCCGCACCGGCGCCTGCGCCGCCGCGCCGGCCGGGATCCGGGCCTGGGTGCCGTGGGTGGCCTCCACCCCCAGGTAGGCTCCGGCAAAGGCGAGGGTGGCGACGAGCAGCTTGACGGCACTCGCGGTTCCACTCGCCACCATCGGCGCCACACTGCTACGCGGACTCATGACAGACACCTTCCTTCGTTACATCCCAGGTGTACGCCACGGCTCTTGCTCCGGAGTTGACGTCCGCTTGCAGCCGGGTCGCCGGGAAGGGCACCGGTCCGCCGGTTCAGGTAAGCCCGCCCTAATATCGAGGTAGGCAGGTGGAACGACCGTGGTGGTGATGTTCAGAGTGCGACCTGTTGTGGCGGGCATCCCCGACCCGGCCTCCGCGTCCTTCCTGGGCATGCCCCTGTGGCTCTGGGTGATCGTCGGCGGCGTGGCCCTGTTCGGCGCGTTCCAGGCCTACTACTGGATCGGCCACGTCGTGGGCTCCAGGCTCTACACCTCGCGCCTGGGTGCCAAGATCGGCCAGGAGAACATCACCCGGGTCGAGAACGTCGTCAGGAAGTGGGGCGCGCTCGCCGTCTACGCCTGCTTCTGGGTGCCGGGGCTGCGCCACACGCTGCCCTGGGTGGCCGGGGTGCTGCGGATCTCCTACCCCTGGTACGTCGTGGCCAGCGCGCTCGGCTGCCTGACCTGGGTGCCGGTGACCTCCTTCGGCCTGTACTCGGTGATCTGGGGCTGGCTGGGGCTGGCCGCGCGGTCGCCGCTCCTGGCGGGCCTGGCCGCGCTGGTGGCGGTCGCGGTGGTCGTCGGGTTCGTCCGCTGGCGCCGCCACCGGGCCGCCCGCCGCGAGGCGGAGAGACTGGCCACCGCGGCCTGAGCCGCGGGTCGTGACGGTCGCGCGAATCCGGGCACCGGGCGAGACACCGGCCGGGATCGTACGGCGGCCCCGCGTGTCGCGCGAACCCGGATGTGCCGGGTGAGATCGTTCCCGTGATCGTCCCTTCACGTCCGCACACGGCACCGATGTCAACTTTTCCATAGCCAAACCGCCAACTTCCGCATATCAACGGTGGCCTCTGTCAGCATGGCTCGCATGCATCACGGGGGAACACGCCTCATAGCCCGCGCCGCGCTGGTCACCGCGGTCACCCTGGCCACCGTGTCTCCGGTGCCCGCTCTGGCCTCGCCGTCCTCGGCACCCGCGCCGCCCGGCAGGTCTCCGGCGCACGTCCAGAGCACCGGGGCCATGGCGTCCGCCCTGGTCACCGCGCCGTCCGCGCCCCGCGCGTCCGTCCTCACCACCGCGTCCGGCGCGCTCACCCTCATCTCCGCGCCCGCGGCGGAGCGGCGCGCCGTGCCCTCGGTGCCGGGACGGGCCGCGTACCTGTACGACGCGGGCACGGGAACGGTCCACCTGAGCAGGCAGGCGGGGAAGCGGATGCCGGTGGCCAGCCTGACCAAGGTCATGACGGCGTACGTCGTCCTCAGGGAGGCGAAGCCGGACGACACCGTCACGATCCAGGCGGCGGACGTGCGGCACGCGGCGGCGAACGGCGCGACCCACGCCTCCCTGCGCGCCGGGGAGCGGCTCACCGTCAGGGACCTGCTCTACGCGGTCATGCTCCCCTCGGGGGCGGACGCCTCCCACGCCCTGGCCCGCGTCTACGGTCCCGGCAACGCGAGGTTCGTGGCGAAGATGAACGCCACGGCCCGCTCGATGGGGCTGGTCGACACCCGTTACGCCAACGCCGACGGCCTGCCGAAGCCGGCTCCCGGCCACTCCACCGCGCTGGACCAGGCGAAGCTGGCCGACCTCGCGCTGCGCGACCCGCTGCTGCGGATCATCGCGTCCACCAGGCGCCACGTCGTGGCGAAGTCCAAGGTGCACCGGGCGCACTCCTGGACCAACTCCAACAAGCTGCTCGGCAAGACACCCGGGGTCATGGGCCTGAAGACCGGTTACACCAGCGCCGCCGGATACTGCCTGTCCTTCGCCGCCGACCGCGACGGCCACCGGCTCGTGGGCGTCATCCTCGGCGAGTCCAACGCCGACCGGCGCTTCCAGAGCGCGACGCGGCTCCTCGACTGGGCGAGCGAGCAGACCCCGCCGGACCTCTGAGAACGGCGGAAGGGGCGCGCTCCCGGCGAGCGCGCGGGCCGTCCCCCGGCCGCGCCGCCATCCCGCGCGCGGAAATCCTGCCGAACTCTGAGAGAGTTTGTTCCACACGTCGAGAGGAGATGGACGGGTGGAACCCGATGGGGAGCTGAAACACCCCAGCCTGGTCGAGCTTTCGATGCGGCGGCTCCGTCACGAGATCCTCTCCGGTGCCCTCGCGCCGGGCGAGCGGCTGATCGAGGAGCAGCTCACCCAGAGGTTCGGCATCAGCCGGGCGCCGCTGCGCGAGGCACTTCGGTCGCTCGGGCAGCAGGGGCTGGTGGAGCACCTGCCCCGGCGGGGAGCCCGCGTCACCGAGCTGACCGGGGACGACGTGGACGAGCTGTTCGGGCTGCGCGACGTGCTCGAACGCTACGCGGTCGAGACCGCGCTGCCGCTCTCCGGCGCCCACGGCATGACCGCGCTGGCCGAGGCGCTCGAGGGCATGGCGTCGGCGGTACGGCTGGACGACCCGTTCAGCGAGAACGAGGCGCATCGGCGCTTCCACGTCGCGCTCGTCGCGCTCGCGGGCCACCGCCAGCTGCTGATGGCGTACGAGCCCGTCATCCTGAAGCTGCAGCTCTACATGGCCGCGAACCTGCGCAGGGAGGCCGAGCAGCGGGCTCCGTCCGAGGGGGTGGAGCGGCACCGGCGGCTCTTCGAGGCCATCGCCTCCGGCGACCCGGCCACCGCGCTCGACGCCCTGTCCCGGCACGGGGCGCGCACCTACATCGGATGAACACCTCCGCCGAGGGGCGCGTCCCGGGCCCGACGACCGGCGTCCGCATCCGGATCCCGACCGGGACCTGATCGAGCTCGGCGACCGTCCCGGCCGACGCCCGGCCACCGGGGAGGCGCGCGCCGGGCGGTGCGATCACGCTCCGGTCCGAGCCGCTAACAGAAGCGTAACCGGGCGGGAAAACCACCGACACAATTCTGTCGACAATCGACAAAAGGAGGATCCGAGGAACGGAGTCAACGTGTCCGATCCGCTTCTCGTCGAGGCCGAGCCGTACGCATACGGATTCGATCCGCGACACACAGCGCTGCTGCTCATCGACATGCAACGGGACTTCGTCGAGCCCGGGGGTTTCGGGGAGACCCTGGGCAACGACGTGTCCATGCTGCGGCGGGTCATCCCGCCGCTCCAGGAGGTGCTGGCCGCCACCCGCGCGGCGGGGATGACCGTCATCCACACCCGCGAGGGTCACCTGCCCGACCTGTCCGACTGCCCGCCCGCCAAGCTCGGCCGCGGCGCGCCGTCGCTGCGCATCGGGGACCCCGGCCCCCGGGGACGGATCCTGATCCGCGGCGAGTACGGCCACGACATCATCGACGAACTGGCCCCCGCCGAGGGCGAGCTGGTCGTCGACAAGCCCGGCAAGGGCTCCTTCCACGCCACCGACCTGGACCGGACCCTGCGGGCGGCGGACATCCGCAGCCTGATCGTCACCGGTGTCACCACCGAGGTGTGCGTGCACACCACCGTCCGCGAGGCGAACGACCGGGGTTACGAGTGCCTGGTCCTGTCCGACTGCGTGGGCTCGTACTTCGCCGAGTTCCAGCGGTACGGGCTCGAAATGATCGCCGCCCAGGGCGGCATCTTCGGCTGGGTCGCCCCCTCCGGCGGCTATCTCAAGGCACTCGAAACACGGAGCTGACCGATGACCACGACAACCGGCGCCGTCAAACTCAAGCTCCCCTGGTGGGTCGGCGGGGACACCAACGCCTTCTTCGGCCTCGGCTTCAACGTGATGGTCAACGTGCTGGTGCTGAGCGGCCTCTGCCTCGGGGTCGTCCACCTGCCCGGCTCCGACGTCTTCGGCGTCATCCTCCCGGCGATGGGCATCCAGCTCCTGATCGGCAACGTGTACTACACCTACCTCGCCCGGCGGCTCGCCCGCCGCGAGAACCGCACCGACGTGTGCGCGATGCCGTACGGGCCCAGCGTCCCGCACATGTTCATCGTCGTGTTCGTGATCATGCTGCCGACCTACCTGGCGACCAGGAACCCCCTGCAGGCCTGGGTGGCGGGGCTCGCCTGGTGCTTCATCATCGGCGTCATCGTGCTGATCGGCGCCTTCGTGGGCCCGTACATCCGCCGCTTCACTCCCAGGGCGGCGATGCTCGGCACCCTGGCGGGCATCTCGATCGCCTTCATCTCGATGCGGCCCGCCGCGCAGATGTGGGAGGCGGCCTGGATCGCGCTGCCGGTGCTGGTGATCATCATGGTCGGCTTCTTCACCGACCTGAGGCTGCCGGGCAACATCCCCGTCGGGCTCGCCGCGCTCCTCGCCGGTACCGCGATCGCCTGGATCGGCGGCTACATGAACCCCGCCGACGTGGGCGCCGCCGCCGAGAACATCGCGGTGAGCCTGCCGTCACTGAACATCGACCGCCTGCTCGAAGGGCTCGGCCAGGTCTCGCCGCTGCTGGCCACCGCCATCCCCCTGGGCATCTACAACTTCACCGAGGGCATGAGCAACGTGGAGAGCGCCGCCGCCGCGGGCGACTCGTACAACCTGCGCTCGGTGCTCCTGGCCGACGGCGCGGGCGCGGTGGTCGGCTCGATGCTGGGCTCGCCGTTCCCGCCCGCCGTCTACATCGGCCACCCGGGGTGGAAGTCCGCGGGCGGCCGTACGAGCTACTCGATGGCGAGCGGCGTCGTGATCGCGCTGTTCTGCTTCCTCGGCATGTTCGCGCTGCTCGGCGCGGTGCTGCCGGCGCCCGCGATCGTGCCGATCCTGCTCTACATCGGCCTGCTCATCGGCGCCCAGGCGTTCCAGTCGGTGCCGAAGGCGCACGCGGTGGCCGTGGTGATCGCGATCATTCCCAACATCGCCGCCTGGGCCCAGGGCTACATGGACAACGCGCTCGCCGCCGCGGGGACCAGCGCGCGGGAGGTCGGGTACGACACGATCGCGCAGAGCGGGACGGTCTACGAGGGAACGGCCCTGCTCGGCGGGGGCGCCGTGCTCGCCGGCCTGGTGCTCGGCTCGATCACGGCCTTCGTCATCGACCGGTCGTTCCTGTGGGCCGCCGGGTACGCCTTCGCCGGCGCGGCCCTGGCCTTCGTCGGCCTGATCCACGGTGAACGGGTCGAGTGGAACGCCAACGGCCAGGTCTCCCTGGGTTACCTCTTCGCGGGGCTGATCCTGCTCGCCTTCATATTCCTCAAGCCCAGGCCGTCGGACGAGGCGGCGGTCGCCGCCGACGCACCCGAGCCTGCCGCCGCGAGACCCGTCGCCGCGGGTTCGCCGGCGGCCCCCGCCACCTCGTGAGCGGTGCCCCGCGAACCGGCCGGCACCGGCTCGCGGGGCACGCCGCACGCCGACGACTCCCGCGAACCGGTCCGCGTCCCCGTGCCTCCATGCCGGGCACCGGAAACCACGTACACACAGGAAAGGCACATGCGCCCTCCGCCTGATCCGGACAGCACGCCCCACCCCACCCCGAACAGCACGGACAGCACGCTTCGCCTGGACCTGGAGAGCCTCTCCGGTCTCTACCGCTCCGGGACGGCCCGCCCCTGCGATGTCGCAGGGGAGGTGCTCGCGCGGATCGCGGCGCGGGGTGACGACCACGTGTGGATCACCCTGCGCCCGGCGGCGGACCTGCTCGGCGACGCGGCCGAGCTGGCCCGCCGCTGGCCGGACCCGGACGACCGTCCTCCGCTCTACGGCGTCCCGTTCGCGGTCAAGGACAACGTGGACGTGGCCGGGCTGCCCACCACCGCGGCCTGCCCCGCCTACTCCCACGTCCCGGGACGCGGTGCGCCGCTGGTGGAACGGCTGCTCGCGGCGGGCGCCCTCCTCGTCGGCAAGACCAACCTGGACCAGTTCGCCACCGGGCTGTCGGGCACCCGCAGCCCGTACGGCGCGTGCGAGTCGCCGCTGGTACCGGGCCTGATCTCCGGCGGGTCCAGCTCGGGCTCCGCGGTGGCGGTGGCCGCGGACCTGGTCTCGTTCGCCATCGGCACCGACACCGCCGGGTCGGGCCGGGTGCCCGCCGCGCTCACCGGAACCGTGGGGGTCAAGCCGAGCCGTGGCCTGGTCAGCACGCTCGGCGTGGTGCCCGCGTGCGCGTCGCTGGACTGCCCGAGCGTCTTCACCCGCTCGGCCGCCGACGGCCTCACCGTCCTGTCCGTCATCGCGGCCTTCGAACCCGCCGACCCCTGGTCACGCGCGCTCCCCGTCCCCGGTCCGGTGCCGCCTTCCGCGTACCCCCTGCGAATCGGGGTGCCGCGCGAACCGGAGTTCTTCGGCGACATCGCCGCCGAGGCGGCCTTCGCGGAGGCGGCGGAACGGCTCGCCGGTCTCGGTCACCGGCTCGTCCCCGTCGACCTCGACCCGTTCCTCGCCGCGGGACGGCTGCTGTACGAGGGATCGTGGCTCGCCGAACGGCTCGCCGCGGTCGGCGACTTCGTGGCCCGCAACCCCGGCGAGGTCCACCCGGTCACCCTGAAGGTGCTGTCCGGCGGCGGCGCGCTCAGCGCGGTGGACGCCTTCGAGGGGCTCTACCGCCTGCGCGCGCTGGAGGCGGAGACCCGGCGGGCATGGGCCTCGATGGACGTCCTCGCGGTCCCGACCGTGCCCACCACCTTCACCGTCGCGGAGATGCTCGAGAGCCCGATCGAACGCAACGCGATCCTCGGCCACTACACCACCTTCACCAACCTCCTCGACCTGGCCGGAATCTCCGTACCGGCCGGAACGACGACCACCGGCCGTCCGCACGGCGTCACCTTCCTGGGACCGGCGGGCTCCGACGAACTCCTCGCCGGTCTCGGCGCCACCTTCCACAGCCTGACCGGCGGCCCCGCGGTCCCCGTCCCGGGCACGCGCACACCAGAAGCTCGACCGGCCGCCTCCCTCGCCCACCCCGCCGAAGCGCGGGCGGTGCTCGCCGTGGTCGGCGCGCACCGCTCCGGCCAACCTCTGCACGGCCGGCTCACCTCCCTCGGCGCCACCGGCCTGGGGATCGCCCTGACGGCCCCCCTCTACCGCCTCTACGCCCTGGACGACGGTGACATGCCTCGCCCGGGGCTGGTCCGCTCGACCTCCGGCGGCGCCCAGGTGGAGGTCGAGCTGTACGACCTGAGCACCTCGGCACTCGGCGTCCTGCTGACGCAGACCACCCCGCCCCTCGGCCTCGGCACGATCCGGCTCTCCGACGGACGCGCGGTGCACGGCTTCCTCTGCGAGCCGTACGCCACCGAGCAGGCCCCCGACATCAGTCACCACGGCAGCTGGCCGGACTATCTCCTCTCCCTGCCGTAGTCCCGACGATCCGGCCCCCGGACCGGCGACGGCTCCGGCACGTCCGGGCCCGCGCCCGCCGAGACGCGGGCCCGGGAGACGGACCGTGCGCGAACCGGACCGGGGATCTACGGTTGGCCGTATGACTGAGCGGTTCGCGATCCTGAGCGGTTCGACCTTCGAGGAGCGGATCGGATACGCGCGGGCGGTGGTCGACGGCGACCGGGTGCACGTGTCCGGGACGACCGGCTACGACTACGCGACCATGACGATCTCCGACGACGTGGTCGAGCAGGCCGAGCAGTGCCTGCGCAACATCGAGGAGGCCCTGGCCAGGGCGGGCTGCTCGTTCGCCGACGTCGTCCGGGTGCGGTACATGCTGCCCGACCGCGAGGACTTCGAGCCCTGCTGGCCGGCCCTGCGCCGCCGTTTCGGCGAGGTCCGCCCGGCCGCGACGATGCTCGTGTGCGGCCTCGCCGACCCCCGCATGAAGATCGAGATCGAGGTGGACGCGCGCCGTCCCGCGGCACTGGTCATCGACTGACCAGCGGCAACAGGCGCATGGTCGTCGGCGGTTCCGTCCAGCCTTTGAAGGTCTTCACCAGGAACGCCTCATCCTCCGGACCGGCCCACACGGTCAGTGGCGCCCCCACCGCGAAAGCGACAAGACCGACGACCGTTCCCGTGCTGTCGCCATCAGGCCCGACCCGAAGGCACGCAAGCCAGGCGACAGCGCAGGCGGCGACGGTGAGGACGGTCGCCAGGATGACCCTGCTGCGCAGGCGCACCGCCACCTCCATGGTGAAAAAACCCGATCACCCACCGAAGATGCGACGCGCCAGAGGCAGGCAAGGGTTATTTCGTTCTGCAATCCTCTCATTTTTATAAGAAATCCACACTTCTCACACAAAGAGAATTCTTTTCCGATAAAACCCTTTGTCGCACTCTGTCAAATCAATGCCCCCGCGTCCTTTCCTGCGATATTCTTACACCGGAGGCACGGGAATTCCGGCCGGGTGGCGGAAACGTGGCAGGAATATCGCGCACGATTGAGGTGACAAGGCACGGAGAATAAGAAGTAGGCGACAAGCGAACGTCTCCACCATGCGCGTCGCCGATAAAACCAACGGAGAAAAGATGCCCCATCGCCCTCACCGTGTCCTGCGCACAGCCGGAGCGCTCATCCTTTCCGTCCCCCTCCCGACCGGAACGCATGCCGCGAGCGCGACCACGAGGGCGGGATCCGAGAACGCTCGAACGCTCCGAACGTTCGACGATCTCGAGGAGGCGACGGACCGGCACCCTTTCGAGTACTCCCTGGACGAGTTCGAGGCCGTATGGGACGAGAAGCACAACAGCTCGGGAGACGCTCCCAGATGGACGGCGGACGACTGCTCCAAGTCACCTGACACACCATCGGGGTACAGATTCGACTACGCCTGCCGACGCCACGATTTCGGTTATCGCAATTACCGGATCCAGCACCGTCTCACCGAGGAAAACCGCAAGCGCGTCGACGACAACTTCAGGAAGGACATGTATACGATCTGCGATGAGTACAGGGGCTGGGCCGCGCAGCAGGAATGCCATAGGCTCGCGGACTTCTACCACTACGCCGTCCGCCGTCTTGGGGCACAGCATCCATCGAAGTGCCGGGCCGGGGAAAACCCCAACCTGTGGAATCCCACGCTCATCTCGACGGAAAGATCGGCGCCTCTGCTCGGCAGGACGTTCGAACTACGTTTTCACTCCGGCGCCGACTGCGCGTGGGGGAGGACATCCAATGGATCCCACGGGACTCGGTCTGGGTCGACTGGTCGATCGACGGCGGCGGCACCTGGAAGCAACTGAGTGTGACCAGAATTCCCTACGGGGGGCGTCAGGTGTACACAGTCGCGCACAATCATTCCGGCTACACCATGCGCGCCTGCGGTAAAGCCGGAAACCGGCCCGACATCGCGTGCACAGGGTGGTGGTGAGCGGCGTCATCGAAGCACCTCACGGCGCCGAGATCGAACCTCGCATGAGGCCGTGACAGGCGATGGCCGCCGCGGCCACCACGTTGAGGGAGTCGACGCCCATGCCCATCGCGGCCGGGCTCATCGGAATGCAGACCGCCTCGTCGGCCTCGCGCAGCCAGCGGGAGGAGAGCCCGTCCCCCTCCGAGCCGAGCAGCAGGGCCACCCGGTCGGCCATGGGAGCCCTGTCTATGGGCGTGGCGGACTGGTCGGGGGTGAGGGCCAGCGTCCGGAAGCCCGTTCCGCGCAGTTCGGCCAGGCCGGCGTACCAGTCGGTCATGCGGGCGTACGGGATCGCGAAGACCGCTCCCATGGACACCTTCACCGAGCGCCGGTAAAGAGGGTCGGCGCAGCGCGGCGAGAGGATCACCGCTTCCACTCCCAGGGCGGCCGCGCAGCGGAAGATGGCGCCGACGTTGCCGTGGTCGACGAGGTCTTCGAGGACCAGGATGCGCCGGGGCGGTGAGCCGGTCCGTGCCACGGGCTCGCCGTCCTCGCGGTCGGACCCCGTCGCGGAACCGCGCAGGGGACGTGCCGTGAGTTCGGCGGCCTCGGGATCGGGCCCCGCCGGGGCGAGGTGACTCCCATCGCCGGGAGCGGCCCGGCCGGACAGGAGATCCTCCACCCCCGGAAGAGGAAGGCGTTCCATGGCGGCGAGGGCGCCTCGGTGGACCTGGAAGCCGGTGACGTCCTCCATGACGGCGTCGTCCACGACGTGGACCCGATCGCCGAGCGGGCCGAGGAGGTCGGCGAGGGGTTCGGCCCAGCGCGAGGTGAGGAGGACGGAGCGCACGGGGTGGCCCGCCGCGACGGCGCGGCGGATGACCTTCTCCCCCTCGGCGATGAAGAGGCCGTGCTCGGCCTCCATGCTCTTGCGCAGCTCGACGTCGCGCAGGTTGGCGTAGTCGGCCAGGTGGGGGTCGATGGCTTCAGGCACCCTCGAATACTGCCATGACCCGCCTGAGCTGCCATATCAGCGCGTAGACGAGCAGCATCGCGGAGCAGCCGACGACCACCCCCGCGCCCAGCCTCGTCACGAGCTCGGCCCCGCTGCCCGGGGGGAAGGCCACCGCCCAGGCGACCGCGCCCAGCGGGATCGACACGGCGGTGGCCAGGAGCACGGCCGCCCGCTCGCCCGCGGGCAGGAGCAGCCGCTCGGGCACCGGCCGCGGCTCCATCCCGGCCAGTCCGCGCCAGGCCCACCAGAGGACGACCACCAGGCCGATCACGGTGGAGGTGTACTGCAGCAGGCGGAACAGGGGGATCACTCCCGCCACCCGGGTGTCCAGCCAGCTCCAGCCCCACAGGGCCGAGCTGTACGAGTGGGTGAAGGAGTCCCAGAGCTTGTGGGTGAGAGCGCCCACGACGCCTCCGGCGATCACGGCGGGCAGCCGCCGCAGCCCGTACATGCCGGGGGTCAGCGAGGCGGCACGCCCGGCGAGGGTGGGAGGCAGGAGCGCGGTCAGCGGGTCGCGGAGCACCAGGTGGAAGACGGCGAGCAGCACGACGACGGCGAACGGGTCGATCGTGAGGACGCCCCTGAGGGAGTGCCAGATCATGTAGTCGGGCAGGAACGGGAAGAAGATCGGCAGGTCGGGCACCATGGCGCCCAGGGCGAGGGCCCAGGGATCGAGGAACCGGCGTATCCGCTCCGAGGAGATCAACGGCAGCACGGCTGCGACGTGACTGGGCGTGAACGGCACGGGTTTCCCTCCGACGATCTGCTGGACGGCTCAATCCTGCGACACGGCCGCCTCGTGGGAACACGCCGCTGTCACCGCGTGGAGCTTTACCACTTTCCCGCCTCACACACTTCGTGACGTATAGATTACCGAGCGCTGCCGATCGGTATCCGGAGGTCGTCGTGACCGATCAGATCGTGCTGGCGCCGCCGAGCGCCGAGTGGCTGCGTGACGCCCGCAGGGCTCGCGCGCTCTCCCTCGCCACTCTGGTCTGGCTGGGCGCCGAGAGCGTGCTCGGCATCGCCGCCGGTCTGGGGGCGCACTCGGTCGCCCTCATCGGCTGGGGCGTGTCGGCCCTGGTGGAGGCGGCGGCCAGCCTGATCGTGGTCTGGCGGTTCACCGGGGCGAGGACCGGGTCCGCGCACGCCGAGGTACGGGCCCGCAGGGCGGTGGCGATCAGCTTCTGGATCCTCGCCCCCTACCTGGTGCTGCACGTGGCGCACGACCTGAACGCGGGCCACCGGGCCGTGCCGAGCGTGCTCGGGATCGTGGTGACGGCGGCCAGCGTGGTCGGCATGCCGTTCCTGGGAATGGCCAAGCGGCGGCTGGGCGTGCGGCTGCACTCGGCGGCGACCGCAGGCGAGGGGACGCAGAATCTCCTGTGCGCCCTGCTCGCGGCGGGGGTGCTGGCGGGGCTCGCGCTGAACTCCGCCGGGTGGTGGTGGATCGATCCCGCCATGGCGGTTCTGCTGGCGGCGGTGGCGGCGCGCGAGGGTCTCAGGGCGTGGCGCGGGCACTCCTGCTGCCACTGATCGCCCTTCCCGACCGCCGCCGCAGGGCTCCCCGGCCGCCGTCCGTCGATCGCCGCGGGTGCCGCCGCCGATCGCCTTTCCCCGTCGCCGGCCATCCGGTTCCACCGGCCGCCGGTCACCTGTCTCCCGTTGCCGATCTTCCGTTGTTCCTGCCGCGTTTCTGCCGCCCGACCAGGTGATCTCCGCGACCGCCGGTCGTCCGCGGCCCGCGCGGACGCAGGGCTTCGTGATCGACACATACGGTAACAGCGGTACCGAAATGCGTTTTTTGCCCCAGTAACCATTCCCAGTACAGTTCCGTGAATATTGCGGACGACCTCCCGATAGGGTGACCCGCTAGCTCCATGACATCGACACCAAAGAGGACATCGTGGGCGGACGTCACCGGACGGATGAACTCGAGGACGGCTACACCCCGTACAAGGAACCGCAGCCCAGACGCAGGCGCGGGGGGCGTGGCAAGGTGCTGGTCCCGCTGGCCGGGTCCGTCGCCCTCGCGGTGCTGCTCGGCGTCGCCGCGTTCGTGGTCATCAACCGCGACCGCGGCGCCGGGGCGTGCGGGGGCGAGGCGCTCCCGCTGCGGATCACCGCCTCCCCGGACATCCAGCCCGCCCTGTCCCAGATCGCCGGGCGCTTCAACAAGGCGGCCCACGACGTCGAGGGCAGGTGCGCCACGGTCACGGTGACCAAGGGCGCCTCGGCGACCGTGGCCTCCTCCTTCAGCGGCGGCAAGGCCGCCGCGATGGACATGTGGATCCCGGACTCGAAGCTGTGGGTGACGAACCTGCGGGCGAGGAACCAGGAGGTGCCCGAGGCGGGCGAGTCCATCGCCCACTCCCCCATCGTCATGGTGGCCTCCGGCTCGGTGGTGCCGAACCTGAAGAAGAGCTTCGGCGAGGCCAGCTGGGGCGGCATGATCAACGCCGCCAACGTGGCCAACGTGGACGGTCCAGGCCGCAAGGTTCGCGTCCTCGTGCTGGATCCCTCGCTCAACGCCGCCGGGCTCGGCGCGCTCCTGGCCGCCGCCGGGGTGGCCACGGCCTCCGGCGCGGGCGAGGAGCAGCTGGTCGGCGCGCTCAAGAGCCTGTCGGGGTCGACGTCGACGGTCCGCGACCAGGACGCGCTGCTGGCCAGCCTCGGCGTCAAGGGCAGCAAGGCCCCGCTGGGCATCTCCTCGGAGCAGGGGGTCTGGGCGTTCAACAAGTCCAAGAAGCCCGAGGTCCCGGCCGTGCCGCTCTATCCGGCCGAGGGGACGATCAACCTCGACTACCCGGTGGTGATCACCGCCGAGGACGCCGCCGTGCGCAAGGCCGCCGAGGCGTTCCGCAAGGAGCTGGGCAGCGAGGCGTCCAGGAAGACGCTGCAGGACCAGGGGTTCCGCACCCCTGACGGCAAGGGCGGCAAGGCGATCTCCGGCTCCGACGGCTTCCAGGCCAAGGCCCCGCAGGCGATCGAGCCGCCCGACGGCAAGACCGTCGCGAGGATGTCCCAGACCTGGTCCCGGATCAAGCTGGGTACGAGGCTCATCACCCTGCTGGACGTCTCGGGCACCATGGCCCTCCCGGTGCCCGGTACCGGGCTGACCCGGATGCAGGCGATCAGCAGGATCGCCGTCGAGGGCATGAAGCTCTTCCCGGCCAAGAGCGAGATGGGACTGTGGGAGTTCTCCACCCATCTCAACGGCCAGGGGGTCGACTACCGCGAGACGGTCCCGGTCGGCCCGCTCACCGAGGACATGAACGGTGTCCTGCGCAGGGACGTGATCAACCAGAGGCTGATCACGACCCGGGCGAAGTCGACCGGCGACACCGGTCTCAACGACACCCTCGCCGCCGCCTACAAGCAGATGACCGACGAGTACCAGAGCGACAAGATCAACACGGTGCTGATCCTCACCGACGGCGCCGGCAACGACGACCCGGACGGCGGGATCAGCAACCAGCAGATCCTGAAGCGGCTCAAGGAGCAGTTCGACCCGGAGAAGCCGGTCAGCGTCCTGATCATCGCCTTCGGCCCCGACGCAC
Source organism: Streptosporangium sp. G12 (assembly GCF_052983175.1). Classification (NCBI taxonomy): domain Bacteria; kingdom Bacillati; phylum Actinomycetota; class Actinomycetes; order Streptosporangiales; family Streptosporangiaceae; genus Streptosporangium; species Streptosporangium sp. G12. The sequence goes on from NZ_JBRIQO010000013.1 coordinate 40,325, forward strand.
CCAAGGGCAAGCGCCAGATGGACGCCCTGGCCAAGGCGACCGCCGGTGACGCGTACATCGCCAAGAACATCCTGGAGGTCAGGAAGTTCTTCCTGGAGGGCATGAAGCGCCGGCTCTGCGCTCCCAACTGCGACTGACCCTTCCTCCTCACCTTCATCCTGTACGGCTGGTGTCACATTGGCACCAGCCGTAGCAGTTTTCCCAGGTCATACCGTGTCGGCATGATATGAACCCCTTTGGTCAACCGGTTGCCGGGAGGTGGCGTCCTACGCGTGTGGGCTGGAACGGGTGAGTGGTGAAACCCGTGAACGAGCCCGTCTCGCGGGGGAGGAATGTCCGTGCCCGGATGGCCGACCGTCGGCCGAACCGACGATCAACAACTCGTTGAGGCGCTGCGGCGTGCCGACACAACGGCGCCGGCGAGCCTCTACGACTCCTATGCCGAACGTCTCAACGACTACGCCCACTCGCTGCTGGGCGACCGTGAGGCCGCCGCCGGTGCCGTGCACGCCGCCCTGGTCGCGGCCCAGGGCGGCGTGGACCGCCTGCGCGAGCCCGGCCGCCTGCGCGCGTGGCTGTACGCGCTCGTGCGGATCCGGTGCGCGGACGAGGGGCGCGACGGCCCGCGGGGGTCGGCGCCGCCGCCCGACGTCCACGACGACCCGGGCGAGCGGGAGCTGGCGGCCCTGGTCCACGAGGCGATGGCGGAGCTGAGCGGGCAGGAGCGCGAGGTGCTCGAACTGTCGCTCCGCCACGACCTCGGCAGCGGCGAGGTCGGCGCGGTGCTGGGGCTGACCTCCCGCCAGGTCACGGCGAGACTCGGCCGGGCCCGCGACCACCTGGAGAACGCGGCCGCCGCCGTGGTGCTCGCCAAGGTCGGCCGGGCGCACTGCCCCGACCTGTCGGCGATGGTGGACTCGTGGGAGGGCCCCCTCACCACGCTGCTGCGCAGGCGGCTGTCGGCCCACATCGGCCGCTGCGAGGTCTGCGTCGAGCGCAGGGATCGGCACGTCTCGGCCGGGCGGCTGCTGGACCTGGTGCCCCTGGCCTACCCTCCGCTCTCCCTGCGCCGCCGGGTGATCGAGACCTGCGTGAACCCGGAGGCGCGCGAGGACCGCGCCGCCATCGTCGCCGGGAACGGCTTCGACAAGGCCGGTTTCCCCGTCGCGGCCGAACGGCGCACGGGGGGCCGCCGGTGGGGCGGCAGGAGGGGCGCGGGCGGCAGGCGGGCACGCGACGAGAGCTCTCCCTCGGGCGGGGGGAGCACGCCCCCCGGGGGCACCCGCTCCCGGCACGCGGCGCTCCCCGCGGACACCGGGACGTCACACCCGGACGCGAGGGCGTGGCCGACCGGGACGGAGGCGCGGGCGGGACACGCGGACACCGGGACACGCTCCCCGGAGAGCGTGCCGCGCCACCCCGAGATCGGGACGGCGCCGAGGTACGTGATGGCGTCGCCGGCGGACGGCGAGCCCGGACGCGCGGCACCGTGGACGGACGCCGGGACCCCGCGCGCGTCACGGCCCGCGGACGGCGATGCGCGGCACGCGCCACCCCCCGTGGACATCGAGGCCTGGCCGGCACCGGCCGTGAGCGCCGAGGCCTGGCCGGCACCGACGACGAACCCCGACGCCTGGCCGGCACCCCCCGCGGACGGCGAGGCGTGGCGCACCACACCACCCGAGAACACCGAGGTGTCAACGGACGGTGAGACCTGGCGCACACCGCCGTACGCGAACGGCGAGGCGTGGCGCACGTCGTCTCCCGACGACGAGGTGTGGCCCGCGCCGTCCCCCGACGGTGAGGTCTGGCGCACGTCGTCTCCCGACGACGAGGTGTGGCCCGCGTCGTCCCCCGACGAGGCGTGGCCCGGGGAGTCTCCCGAGGGCGGTGAGGCCCGGCCCACTCCGCCGGCCGGTGGCACCGAGGTCTGGCCCACGTCACCGGAGGAGGCTTCCAGGGTACGACGCACGTCACCGGCGGGAGACCCCGGGGTCCGGCGTACACCGCCGCCCACCGGCGAGGGGAAGCGGAGGACGGAGGCGCCGCCCGCGCAGCGGCGGCGGCGGCGCGGGCGCAGGGGGCCGGTGCTGCTGGCGGTGGTGTGCGTGCTGGCCGCCACCGGGGCGGTGGTCGTGGTGGGCGGGCAGGACCTGGCCGGAGGGGCGTTGAGGGACCCCCAGACCGCGCCGGGGACGGAACCCGCGCTGATCACGCTGGAGCCCGGCCCCGAGCCGGAGCCCGGCTCGCCGCCGGAGGACCCGGAGGCGGAGGCCGCGCCGACGCCCACCCCGAAGCGGAGCCGGAGGACCGAGGCGCCCGCCCCCGCCGTCCCCACCGCCACCGCGGCGCGACCGGCACCGAGCCGTGCGCCCACGGCGGGGCGGCCCCGCCCCACCCGCACCGCCGCCAGGCCGCCCGCGGCCGGACGGCTGAGCGTCTCGTGTCCGGGCGACATCGGGGAGGGCGCCGGGCAGATCCGGCTCGCGGCACGCAACGCCACGGTCTCGTGGTCGGCGACCACCTCCGGCGGGCTCGACGTCCATCCCGCGCAAGGGCAGCTGAGGGCGGGCTCGAGCAGCGTGATTTGGGTCACCGCCAAGGATCCGTCGGAGAGCGGCACCGGGCGGGTCGCGTTCAGGTCCGCCGGGGGCAACGCCGGATGCGCGATTTCCTGGGAAAGCCCTGAATCCGAGGCCTCCACCCCTCAGGACGAGCCGGCTCCCGACCCGACCCCGACCCCCTCCGCCGGAGCGAGCTCCGAGGAGGCGACGGGCTGATTCCCGCATCTCGTTTTACCTAACACCGAGACTTCTCCCGTGGATCAGGTAAACCATGGACTGGTGCCGAGCGTCGGCATTGACGTCCATGTTGAGTGATTGGTCACATGAAGAGCGCGATCAGTCACGTCATTACCAACCAGGAGCTCGGAGATGTCGATCAAACGCAGGGGGCTCAAGTGGGCCCTCACTCTCGCCTGTGTCGCGGGAGCCGTGATCGCCTTAGCCGACATCGACACTCCGTTACGCTTGTTCCTTACGCCCCTGTTCCTGTTGGTCGTTCCGGGCGCCGCAGTGGTAGGACTGTTGCGTGATCGTGACCCGCTTGCGGCACTATCAGTGGGTGCGGCAGCGAGCCTGGTTGTGAACGTTCTCCTGGCCGCTGCCATGCTTACCTTTGACGCATGGTCGCCCCGTGCCGGAGTCGCGACGATTGCGGTGCTCGGCGGCTTCATATACGTACTACGCGTGTTGTATCGGGGGAGCGGGAGCTTGCAGACCGAACAGGGGGCCAGGTCAAGGTGAACATCGTCATCGTTCGCCCGGAGGACCTCGGGGAGCCCGAGATCTCACGATGGCGGGAGTTGCAGGTGGCGGATCCGTCGCTGGACAACCCCTTCCTCTCCGTGGAGTTCACACTCGCCATGGGGCGGCTGCGCGACTACGTCCGTGTCGCGGTCATCCAGGACGGCGGCAAGATCGTGGGGTTCTTCCCCTACGAGCGCCACAGCTTCGGGATCGGCAAGCCTCTCGGCGGCTTCCTGACCACCTGCCACGGGTTGATCTCGGTCCCCGGCCTCAAGCTGGACGTCCGGACCCTGCTGCGCGCCTGCAAGCTCTCCGTCTTCGACTTCGACCACCTGGTCCCCGGCCAGCCGACGTTCGCACCGTACGAGTCGGACGTGCGACCGGCTCCGGTGATGGACCTCAGCGTGGGGTTCGAGACCTACATCGAGCAGGTGAAGGCCAACTCGCCGAAGAACCTCAAGACGGTCCGCTACAAGGAGCGCAAGCTCGGCCGCGAGCAGGGCGAGATCCGCTTCGAGTGGTACTCGGCCGACCCGGGCACGCTGCGCACGCTCACCAACTGGAAGTCCGACCAGTACCGCAGGACCGGCCGGGTCGACCGCTTCGCCCAGCCGTGGATCGTCCAGTTGCTCGACGAGATGCACGCGGCGAGGTCCGAGAGTTTCGCGGGCGTCCTGACCATGGTCTACGCCGGAGACAGGCCCGTCGCCGGCCACTTCGGCCTCCGGACGGCGACGACCCTGGTGGGCTGGTTCCCGGCCTACGACACCGAGTTCGCGCGTTACTCCCCCGGCATCATGCACCACCTGCACATGGCTGAGCACGCCGCGAACTCCGGGCTGCAGCAGGTCGACATGGGCAAGGGCGGACGCGAGTACAAGAGCTGGTTGAAAAGCGGTGACCTCTTCGTCGCGGAAGGCCGCGTGTCGCGTCCCTCCCCGGCCGCCGCCGTCCACTGGATCGGCCGCACCCCCGTCAACAAGGCACGAACGATCGTTACAGATCGCCCGAATTTGTACAGGCTTGCCGATCGTGTGCTGAAGGGTTTCGGCCGTATGCGCGCCCCCGCGCAGAACCAATCAGGCACTCCGGTCGTCAAGGAACCATGGGGAGTCGGCTAGACCGCTCCCGTTCATCACCACACCACCCGCCAGGACCCTCGCATGCATCCCTCATCGCATTCGCCGTTTCCGCCGGTCGTCCCGACCGGCGAAGGCCCCGGGTCCGTCCGCCAGTCACCCCTGACGACCGACCGCCCGGAAGGACATCCGTCACAATGAGTCCCGAGATCACCAAGCACTACAACAACAAGCCACCGCTGAGGGCGGTGCCACCCATCGAGCGGTTCACCCCCATCACGCCCAACATGGCGATCTCCCCCACCGTCAGCGTCGTCGTCCCCGCCATGAACGAGGCGGAGAACCTTCCGCACGTCTTCGCCACGCTGCCGCAGTGGATCGACGAGATCGTCCTGGTCGACGGCAACTCGAAGGACGACACCGTCGCCGTGGCCAGGAGGCTGCGTCCCAACGTCCGCGTGGTGCACCAGACCGGCAAGGGCAAGGGTGACGCGCTGTCGGCGGGCTTCGCCGCCTGCACCGGCGACATCATCGTGATGATCGACGCCGACGGGTCCACGGACGGCCGCGAGATCATCCAGTTCGTGGGCGCGCTGGTCACCGGCGCCGACTTCGTCAAGGGCTCGCGGTACGCGTCCGGCGGCGGCAGCGACGACCTGACGTTCATCCGCAAGTTCGGCAACAAGACACTGACCGCGCTGGTCAACAGGATGTACGGCACCAGCTACAGCGACCTGTGCTACGGCTACAACGCCTTCTGGGCCCGCCACCTGGACGTCCTCAACCTCGACTGCGACGGTTTCGAGATCGAGACCCTGATGAACGTCCGCGCCGCCAAGGCCGGTCTCAAGGTTCACGAGGTCCCCAGCCACGAGCGCTGCCGCATCCACGGCGAGAGCAACCTGCACGCCGTCCGCGACGGCATCCGGGTGCTGAAGACCATCATCCGCGAGTGGCGGAGCAACCCGGCTCCCGTCGTTCACGAGCCGGCCACCGCCGCCCCGGCCGCCGACCAGGGCGCCGCGTAACCATGAGAAGCAGTGTCGTCATCTGCGTCTACACCGAGGACCGCTGGGAGGACATCCGGGCGGCCGTCGAGTCGGTCGAGAACCAGACGCACGAGCCGCACGAGATCATCCTGGTCGTCGACTACAACCCGGATCTCCACCTGAGGCTCAAGAAGGAGTATCCCGGCGCGATCGTGGTGGAGAACGCTCAGGAGAAAGGGCTGTCCGGTGGCAAGAACACCGGTGCGGCGACCGCCTCCGGCGACATCGTGGCGTATCTGGACGACGACGCCGTCGCGGAGCCTGGCTGGCTGGAAGCACTGGAGGAGGGCTTCCAGGACCCGACCATCGTGGGGGTGGGCGGGCTGACCAGGCCGCTGTGGGGCATCGGGCACCGGCCCGGCTGGTATCCCCACGAGTTCGACTGGACCGTGGGGTGCAGCTATCTCGGCATGCCCACGGAACGAGCCCGGATCCGCAACGTCATGGGCGGCAACGCGGCCTTCCGCAGGGAGGTCATCGGCGGTGTCGGCGGGTTCCACACCGGCATCGGGCGCAGCGTGCAGGGACGCAAACCCCGCCCGCTGGGCTGTGAGGAGACCGAGTTCTGCATCCGGCTCTCGCAGCGGATGCCGGGCTCGGGAATGCTGTTCGAACCGGCCGCGGTGATCGGCCACAAGGTGCCGCCCGTACGCTCGACGTTCGCCTACTTCCGCTCGCGCTGTTTCGCCGAGGGCCTGTCCAAGGCTCTGGTCGCCCAGAGCGTGGGAGCCGGCGACGGACTGTCGAGCGAGCGGGCCCACGCGCTGAAGGCGCTGCCGCTGGGCGCGCTGCGCGGGGTCGGCGAGGCGCTGCGGGGCGACCCGTCCGGCCTCGGCAGGGCCGGGGCGATCGTCGTCGGCCTCGCCTGGACGACCTGGGGTTACATCGTCGGCTCCCTTCGACTGAAACTGAAGCGGGTGCGTGCGTCATGATCCGCGTACCGATCCTGATGTACCACTCGGTCTCCGACCGGCCCAACGCCGAGACGAAGCCGCTGGCGGTACGCCCCTCGGCCTTCGCCGAGCAGCTGGCCTACCTGAAGGAGAACGGCTTCACGCCGCTGACGGTGGCCGACCTGGTCGCCTCGCTGCACAACAACAACGGCCGCTCCATCCCGGAGCGGCCGGTCGTGGTGACCTTCGACGACGGGTACGCCGACTTCCACAGCGAGGCGCTGCCCCTGCTCGAACGCTACGACTTCCCCGCGACGGTCTTCCTGACCAGCGGGTGGGTCCGCGACGCGGGCAAGGACGCGGCGGGCAGGCCCCTCGACACGATGCTGTCGTGGAGCCAGGCCCGCGAGGCCGCCTCGTGCGGCATGGAGATCGGCGGGCACAGCCACAGCCATCCCCAGCTCGACCAGCTGCCCGAGGACGAGCTCCGCCAGGAGCTGCGGCGCAACAAGGCCCTGCTGGAGGACAAGATCGGCTCCCTGGTCTCGACGATGGCCTACCCGTACGGCTACTCCAGCGTGCGCGTGCGGCGCGAGGTCAGGAAGGCCGGATACTGGGCCGCCTGCGCGGTGAACAACGCCATCGCCGCCGACCGGCACGACGTGCTCGCGCTGCCGCGCCTGACCGTCGCCGAGGGCACGTCGATGAAGATGTTCAGCCGGGCGGTCGAGGGAAACCAGGTCCCGCTGATCTACATGAGGGAACGAATGCTGACGAAGGGATACGCCGTCGTCAGGCGCACACGATACGGTCTGCGCCGGGTGCGCGGCCAGGCGTGAACGGCCGGGTGCGCTCCGGGGGACGCGCGATCCGCGGGGCGGGTCGCGCACCGGTGGCCGACCCGGTGTGACCGGCGGTCCCCGCTCCGTCCGGCGCCCCTTCCCCCGGGAGCGGAGGCGTCGGGAGGGGGGCCGCCCGGCTGGAGAACGGCCGCTGTACCGCTTCTTAACGATCTACGCGAAGCGCCCGGACATGACGGATCTCCGCGGTGACTCGTCACACCCTGGTCCGCGTAGCCGCCATGATGTTAGACGTGAGGCAACGGGCAGGTAATGACGTGACGACGACGGGGGCGGCGGAGACCGCCGAGGTCGGGGAGATCGATCCCACCCACCCCGCGCCTTCGGACGGAACCCGGACCGGGTCCGACGGCGAGCCCACCGGCACGGCGCCCTTCGAAGCGCCTGACGACGAGGCTCCCGGCGAGTTCCCGGACGACGAGATCGCCGAGGGCGAGGCTCCGGGCGACGAGACGTCCGACGGCGAGACGCCCGGCGGGAGCCCGTACGGCGACGGTCCCGGCGGCGAGACGTCCGACGGCGAGGAGGCTTCGGGGGGCGACCCGCGCGACGACGCGGCCGACGACGGCACGCCGCCGGATACGGACGCCGCGGATACCACGGACGCCACGGACGCGCTGGACGACGCGGACGCCTCAGAGAAGGCGGATACCGCGGATGCCGCGAGCGCCTCAGACGAGGCGGATGCTCTGGACGACGCGGACGACGCGGACGCCCTGAACGAGGCGGACGCCACGGATGCCGCGGACACCTCGGACGAAGCGGGCGACGCGCCGGATGACAGCGTCTACGGCGACGACCCGGAGGTCACCGCCGTCATCAGGCTTCCCCTCCGCCCGGTCGCCTCGCCCCCGGCCGGCGTCTCCGAGGACGAGACGGCCGAGACGGCCGAGACGGCCGAGACGGCCGAGACGGCCGAGGCCCCGCCCGCGCCCACCGGGGACGAGGACGAGGACAGATTCGAGACCACGGCGGAGATGCGCCTGCCCGGCCGGGCCGCGCCACTCCTCAAGCCCGCCTCCACCACTCGGAGGCCCTCGGAACCCTCGGAACCCTCGGAACCCTCGGAACCCTCGCCGGCCGCGGGATCCTCAGCGTCCTCGCAGCCCTCTGACTCCGGGGAGTCCGCCGGGCGTCCTGGCGGAGAGCCGCGGGGAAGGTCCGCCGGGGCGCCCAGGCAGCCCCTGGAAGTCTCCAAGCCCCTCCCCGAGGTCACAGAAACCCCAGCGGCCCACCAGGCCCCACAGGGCACGCAGAGGAGCTCGGGGACCGGTTCCGGGGCGGGACAGGGGGCCGGGAAGGGAGCGGGGAAGGCGGCACCGGCGACCAGCGCCATGCCTCCGTCCGCGGCGACCGCCGCCGGGGCCCCGTCCGCGACGCCCGCCGCCAGGCCCTCACGCCTGCAGGCCGTGATGCAGTCGGCCATGGTGTGGCTGCCGCCGGTCCTCACCATCGAGGGTCTGATCATGTACGTGCTGGCCCTGCGCGTCGCGCCGGGCCCGCTGCGGGGCGTCGACCTGAACGACATCGACGGTGTGGGCCTGATCTCGGCCATGCCGCCGACCGCGTTCGCCGCGATCCTGCTGATGCTCGTCGCGTTCTTCGTCACGATCGCGCAGAACACCGACCGCAAGTTCCTGCTGCTCTTCCAGATCGCGGCGATCACCTTCGCGTTACACGGGGCGGCCGCCCTGATCGAGGACGAGGCCAGGTTCCACACGGCCTACGTCCACGCGGGCTTCGTGGAGTACATCAACCGCACCGGCGAGTCCTCCGCCCTTCTCGACGCCCGCCTGGCGTGGCCGGGGTTCTTCGCGCTGGTGGGGTTCATCACGAAGGCCGCCGGGGTCACCGACCTGACGACGATCATGCGGTGGACGCCGCTGCTGTCGAACCTGCTGTACCTCCTGCCGTTCGTGCTGATCCTGCGCCAGGTCGTCGCCACCACCCGGGCCCGCTGGTTCGCCGCGCTGCTGTTCGTCATCGTGCAGTGGATCGGCCAGGACTACTTCTCCTCCCAGGGCTTCACGTACGCGATCTACCTGGCCTTCGTGGCGATCGTGCTGCGCTGGTTCGGCAAGGTGGAGCCCCGCGAGAAACCGATGCCGGCCAAGGGGTTCGTCCGGCGGCTGCTGGCCCGCCTGGACGGGCTGACGCCGGGCGAGCTGCCGCACTCCACCGGCGTCTACGACCGGGCCATCATGCTGATCGTGCTGATCGGCCTGTTCGCGACCGCGACCGCCTCGCACCAGATCACGCCGTTCATGATGCTCGGCGCGCTGACCGGCCTGATCCTGCTGCGGCGCTCCTCGCTCAGCTGGGGGCTGCCCTTCTTCCTGGGCCTGATGGTGCTGGCGTGGATCAGCTACCAGACGGTCGCCTTCTGGAGCGGGCACATCGACCAGCTCTTCGGCGGTCTGGGCCGGATCCTGGAGAACCTCCAGAGCAACACCGGCGACCGGATCGACGGCAGCGACCCCAAGCACGCGCTCGTCCTGATGGCCCGCCTGGGCATCTGCGGCGTCATCCTGACGCTGGCCGCCGCCGGCCTGTTCCGCCGCCTGCGGCGCGGCGTCGGCGACCGCGCGGCCCTGCTGCTGCTGTGCATCCCGGTGCTCGCCCTCGGCCTGCAGAACTACGGCGGCGAGATCGGCCTGCGCATCTACCTGTTCGCGCTGCCCGGCGCCTGCATCCTGGCCGCGTACGCCTTCTTCCCGAACCTCCCGGCGGGCACCGAGGACGCGCCGGAGGAGACGGTGCCGATCCGCAAGCGCAACATCCGGTTCAACCCGGAGCTGACGCGGCGGATCTCGTTGCTGCTGGCCGCCGGGTGCGCCATGGTGCTGGCGATGGTCTTCCTGGTCGCACGGTACGGCAACGAGCAGTTCGAGCGGGTCTCCGCCAGCGAGGTCGCGGCGATGCACTACGTCTACGACCACGACAAGCCGAGCGCCCGCGTCCTCTACCTGGTCCCGGTGGTCGGCGAGGAGGTCACCCCGAGCATCCCGTGGGGCGAACGCGACTTCGACAAGATCTCCTACCAGCAGGTGCTGGTGGACAAGAACCCGGCGCAGCTCTCCACGGTGATCGACAAGCTCCGGGTGTCGCCGCCCAACACCTATCTGGTGGCCACCCGCGGGCAGGCCGGATACCTGCAGCTCAACCACGGCTTCCCGACGGACTGGGCGCCGAGGTTCCGCGCCGCGCTCGACGCCCACAAGGAGCTCAAGCGGGTCTTCAACGGTGAGGACGCCGCCGTCTACACGCTCAAGACCTACCCCGAGGGGGCCGAGATCCCCGAGCCGGGAGCGCCGACCGGCGGCAGTGACCCGACCTCTCCGTGGACGCCGATCGGCCTGGGCGCGCTGGGCGTGACGTGGATCGCGCTGTTCGGCTACGAGGTGTTCCGCCTGCGTGGCCGCGATCAGGCGTCCAGGACGAGGAGGCGCATCCTGCTCGTCGCGGTGCCCGCGTTCGTGCTGGCCGTAGGGGTGATCGTGGAGAGGTTCATCGTCATCGGCTCCTGACCTCAGCAAAGGACAAAGTCTCTCGGCGGACGATCGGGGCGCGCCATACTGAGCACCGTTCGCCGGGGGGCGCACGTCTCGAACTGCTCGAAGGACGGTCAGATGCTCGCAGAGGAACCCCGTGGCCGGGCGGGGGCCTCCACCGAGGTCACAGGACGGCGGATCGCGGCGGTCGACGCGCTGCGCGGTTTCGCGCTGTTCGGCATCGTGGTGGTCAACATCACCTATCTCGCCTCGGGATACCGGATGGCGGGGCTGGCGGCGCCGTCGTTCTCGGCGCCGCTCGACTGGGAGGTGCGCTGGGTCGTCTCGGTGCTCTTCGAGAACAAGTTCTATCTGATGTTCGCCTTCCTGTTCGGCTACAGCTTCACCCTCCAGATCGACTCGGCCCACAGGTCGGGGGCGGCTTTCGTCCCCCGGTTCCTGCGCCGCCTGGGCGGGCTGTTCCTGCTCGGCCTGGCCCACGGGATCCTGCTGTTCCCCGGTGACATCCTGGCGACGTACGCGATCGTGGGGCTGGTCCTGCTGGCGGTGCGGCGGATCACCCCGCGCACCGCGATGATCGCCGCGCTCGCGATGACGGTGGCGCTGGCCGTGGGGGTGCTGCTGCTGGCCGTGCTGGCGGCGCTGGGCACCGACGCCTCCGAGGCCGTGTCGGAGAGCGCGGCGCAGGCCGCCGTGTCGGACCGGGCCCTGCACGGCTCCGCGTCAATGATCATCAACGAGCACCTGCACAAGCTCGCCAAGATCTTCGTGTTGCGGGTCTTCTTCCAGGGGCCCACGGTGCTCGCCGCGTGCCTGGTCGGGCTGGCCCTGGGCAAGCTGCGGCTGCTGACCGACCTGTCCGGGCACACGGCCACGCTGCGGCGGCTGCAGTGGGCGGGGTTCACCGCGGGGCTCGCCGGGGCGCTGGTCTACGCGCACTCGACCTGGTCGGGGGGCGGGCACGCGTACCACATGGTCGGCCAGGCGGTGAACCTGGTCACCGCGCCGCTGCTGGCCGCCGCCTACGCCGCCACCCTGCTGCGCCTGCTGCCCGCGGTGCCGCGGCTGGCCGGGGCGCTCGTGGCGCCCGGCAGGCTGGCGTTGACGAACTATCTGGGACAGTCGCTGATCAGCTCGCTGATCTTCACCGGCTACGGGCTGAGCCTGGTCGACCAGGTCAGCCCGTTCCATGTGGTGTCGATCGGCGTCGGCATCTTCGCGGTGCAGGCCGTCTGGAGCCGGTGGTGGCTGCGCCGCCACCGCTACGGGCCGGTGGAGTGGCTGCTGCGCTGGTTCACCAACCGGCGCAGGCCCGCCCGCTCCCCGGGCGGCGACGTCTAGACGTCGCCGGCGTCGCTAGGCTCCCGCGCGCTCGCTCCATTTGACCTCGTACGGCTTGAGCTGGAACTGCTTGCCGTCCACGACGGTGACGGCGTCCGCGGCGGTGGTGTTGACCATCACGAGCTGGCGCTCCTGGGCCAGGACCCGCACCTTCGCGTTCGAGGAGGTCACCGCCTCCAGCGGGACCCCGAGGGGGAACCACTTGGTGAAGCCGCTCATGATGCCCGCCATGGGCATCTCGACACCGGTGGTCGGGTGCCACAGGCAGCCGGGGCAGGCCTGGTCGTCACCGGTGGACTTGCGCTGGGGGTTCCAGAAGAGCGAGGTGGTGACGCCGCTGGTGGCGAACTCCATCATCGCGGCCGTGTGGACGGCGATGCGGCGGTCCTCTTCCCAGTCGCTGTTCATGGGCTCGACGTACCACTCGGCCCACCAGACCGGCAGGTCGCCGCTCTTCTCCCGGAGCCATCGGGTGAGGGCGCCGAACTTGCCCAGGGCGGTGAACTCGTCGGGGAAGGCCCCGGCCTCCTTGGTCACCGAGGCGCCGTCGACGACGATGAAGTCGGCGCCCTTCTTGTTCTCGATCCAGTACTCGACCGCCTCCAGGTCGCGCTGGACGATGCTCCCCCACGGGCCCTGGATCTCCGCCCCCTGCTCGGGGGTGCTGGTGCTGCCGACCGACACGTAGGGACCGCCGACCTTGATGTTCTTGTCGACGGCCTTCAGCGCGTCGTAGACCTTGTTGTAGAACTCGGTGTAGCCCTCGATGTCCCAGCGGTTCTGGGCCGTGTTCCAGAAGCCCTTCAGCTCGTTCCACACCATGAAGTGCTTGACGGTGGGATAGCGCCTGGCGACGGTCGCGGCGAGCTTGGCGTAGTCGTCGAAGTGCTCGGGCCGCGGCGCGGTCTCCAGCTGCGTCCAGTCGGTCCTGCCCGAACTGCCGCCCTTCATCCAGTCCGGCGAGCAGCACAGCGTGATGATCGGGATGGACTGGGAGCCGGACATGAACCTGATCCGGCGGTCGAGGTCGCGGAAGTCGTTCCTGCCCGGCGCCGGTTCGGGGTTGCCCGCGCCCCAGCCCATGATGTGCTGGTTCTGCAGCATCGGGACCCGGCTGAGCATGTGGGAGGCGGCCTCGGTGACCTCGCTGCCCTCGTTGTCGGCGCTGAACTCCGTGTGGGTGATGCCCCAGCGCGGCCAGTCCTGGACGACGGGGGGTGCCTCCAGCACGGGCGCCGCCTGAGTCGGGGCCATGGTCATGGTTTGTCCGCGCGGAACGTCCGGCTTGGCGGCATAGGCGATGATGCCGACCACGAGTGCCGCCGTCACGACCAACGCTCCCAGTGCGACCGGCCAGGCCGGGCGCCGTCGCTGGTGCCGTCCGTTAGTCGGTATCACCGATTTCCTCGATCCTCGCAGGTCAACGAATGTAGCGTTCCATAGCGGCGTCGGACGTGACGGTGCCCCGGCATGGTTCACAGGCAAGCGTTACCGGCCGCGCCGCCAGCGTATCCGCGGCGGCTTGCATGACGCTTGAAACTTCTACGGTAGTTGCCGTCCGCCCGTGCGCCCACCCGGCCCTGCCCCGGCCGCGGATCCCGGCGCCGGCGGCGCGAGCGCGGGGACCACCGGGCGGCCGTTCAGCCGCCCAGGACCCTCAGGGCCCGGTCGACGAGCGTGGGGACGGCCGCGCCGATGTGCTCGAAGCCCTCGCCGACGGTCTTGCCCTGCCTGAACCTGGCGTGGATGCCCTCCACGATGACGGCGAGCTTGTAGTTGCCGAAGGCCACGTAGAAGTCCAGGTCGGACAGGTCGGCGCCGGAGACCTTGGCGTAGTGGGCGGCGAACTCGCGGGCGGTGAGGAAGCCCGGGGCCACGGTGACGCCCGCCGCGACCGGGACCGAGGCGCGCTCCTCGTCACCGGGGTCCTGCCAGTAGGTGAGGGTGAGGCCGAGGTCGGCCAGCGGGTCGCCGAGCGTGGACATCTCCCAGTCGACGACGGCGAGGATGCCGGGATCCGGAGAGAGCCGTACCAGCGTGTTGTCGAGCCGGTAGTCGCCGTGGACCAGCGTCGAGGCGGAGCGCGCGGGCAGGCGTTCGCGCAGGCGGGCCACCAGGCGGTCGTACGCGGGCAGCTCGGCGGTCTTCGACCGCTCCCACTGCTGCCCCCAGCGCTCCAGCTGGCGGGCCATGTATCCCTCGGGACGCCCGAAGTCCCCCAGCCCCACCCTCTTGTAGTCGATCGCGTGGATGGCGGCGAGCACCTCGGCCAGCCGCTCCGACAGCCGCCGGGTCTGGACGGGGGTGAGCCCCAGGGCGTCCTCCCGGGTCCGCACGGCCGCGCCGTCCACGTGTCCCATGAGATAGAAGGGCGCCCCGATCACGTCATGGTCGTCGCAGAAGGCGACCGGTTCGGGCACGGGGACCGAGGTCGGCGCGAGCGCCGAGATCACCCGCCACTCGCGCCGCATGTCGTGGGCGGTCGGCAGCACGTGCCCCAGCGGGGGGCGGCGCAGTACCAGGCGGCGCCCGGAGGTCTCGACGACGTACGTCAGGTTGGATCTGCCGCCCGCGATCATGGAGACCCCGGTAGGCTCACCGACGCCCGGGACATTGGCCGCGATCCATCCGACAAGGCGTGGCCAGTCGATGCCAGGGGTGCTCATGGCCAACCATTAGAACGTCACTCGGGTCAGCGGCGCCAGCCGGGGTCGCCCAATGAGATTCCGAAACGTTGCGGTCAACACCACCCGAGCTGCGTTCTGTCCTTTATCGTTACATTACGTGCCTACCAGCATGCTTGGGCTTTGCGACATCCTTCATTGGATGACGTAGGGGACCCCGCACATCCCAGTAGGAGCTCATGCGCGTCTCAATCGTTCAGCCCCGTGACCTCGGCCCAGCCGACATCGACCGATGGAGAACCCTTCAAGGCGCCGACCCCGCCTTCGACAACCCCTTCCTGTCTCCTGAGTTCACCGTCACCGTTGGCGCGCTCCAGGAACGCGTCCGGGTGGCGGTGCTGCACGACGGGCCGGACGTGGTCGGGTTCTTCCCCTTCGAACGCCATCCGATGGGCATCGGCATGCCCGTCGCCGCGGGCCTGACCGATGCACAGGGGCTGGTGCACGCCAAGGACGTGGAGATCGACGCGCAACGGCTGATCAGGGAGTGCGGCCTGGCCGTCTACGAGTTCGACCACCTGATCGCCGGGCAGCCGCTGCTCCAGCCGGGGCACTGCAGACACCCCTCGCCGATCATCGACCTGCGTGACGGCTACGAGCCGTACATCGAGACGATCAAGGTGACCTCCGGCAAGACCTACCGCTCGACGGCGTACAAGAGCCGCAAGCTCCAGCGCGACGTCGGGCCGCTCCGGCACGACTACGCCACCACCGACCTGGCGCCGCTGCGCACGCTGCTCGGCTGGAAGACCGAGCAGTACCGCCGCACCGGCCGCACCGACCGGTTCGCCCGGCCGTGGATCGTGGAGCTGGTCGAGCGGTTCCTCGCCACCGACACCGAGCACTTCGGCGGGGTCCTCGACATGCTGTACGCGGACGGCAAGCCGGTCGCCGGGCACTTCGGGCTGCGCACCGCCACCACCCTCGCGGGCTGGTTCCCCGCCTACGACACCTCCTTCGCGAAATACTCCCCCGGCCTGATCCACCACCTGGCCATGGCCGAGAAGGCCGCCGAGGCCGGGATCCAGGTCATCGACATGGGCCGCGGCGAGAAGGAGTACAAGGAGAAGCTCAAGAACGGCGAGTACGAGGTCGCGGAGGGCCGGATCGCCCGGCTGAGCCCCGGCGCCGGGCTCCACTGGATGCTGCGCGTGCCGGTGCGCAAGGCGCGCGGCACGGTCCTGGCCAGCCCGCTGCTGCGCACCACCGCCGACCGCGCCCTCAAGACGTACGGCCGCCTGAGGACGTCCATGCAGGCGTGAGCCGGTTCGCCGCCGCGGTGTGGGAACGGTCCCACGCCGCGGCGGACCCGGTGACCGGTCGCCCCGCAGGACGCGCGGCCGTCCCCGTACCCCGCCGGGCGGCCCCGGCGACGGTCGCTCCGCGACAACGCGCGCGGCCGTTCCCGCGATCCGCCGGGCGGCCCCGGGGACCGGTCAGCCGATCAGCTCGGCGACCACCGAGAGACCTCGCCTGAGGTCGGCCCGCGACGCGGAGCCGTAGCCGATCACCAGGCCGTGCCGCAGCCGCGGCCCGTAGTAGTGGCGGGCCATCGAGTCGAGCAGCACGCCCCGGGCGTGGGCCGCCTCGACCAGGGGCTCGACCGCGTCCTCGGGCAACTCCACCATGACGTGCAGGCCCGCGGTGTCGCCCGTGACCCTGCCGGAGCCGAGGATGTCGACGACCGCGGCGCGGCGGCGCGCGTACTCCAGGCGCGTGCGGCGCAGGTGCCGGTCCAGGTCCCCCTTCTCCAGGAGCGCCGCCACCGCCTGCTGGGCCGGGCCGCTCGTGCGGTCGGCCAGGGCGTCCCTGGTCACGGCGAGGGCTTCGACGAAGCTCGGGCGGGCGACCAGCCAGCCGACGCCGATGTCGGGTGACAGGGCCTTGCTCAGGCTGCCCAGCAGCACCACCCGGCCGGGATCGAGACCGTGCAGGGCGGGCAGCGGGGCGACGTCGTAGCGGAACTCGGCGTCGTAGTCGTCCTCCACGACGATCGCGCCGGTGCGGCGGGCCCAGGTGAGGAGACGCTCCCTGCGCGGGATGGGCAGGCGCCCGCCGAGGGGGTACTGGTGGGCGGGGGTGGTGTACAGGACGCGCAGGTCGCCGGGGAGATCGTCCACGATGACGCCGTCCTCGTCGACCGGGCAGGGAACGAGCTCGGCGCCCCGCCCGGCGAAGACGTTCCTGGCGACGCGGTAGCCGGGCTCCTCGACGCCCGCCCGGTCACCGGGCCGCAGGAGGGTGGCGGCGATCAGGTCGAGCCCGTTGCCGGTGCCCCGGGTGACCATGATGTTCTCCGGCCCGACGGGGATCGCCCTGGTCCTGCGGAGGTGCTCGGCCAGCGCGGCACGCAGCCTCGGCAGGCCTCGGGGGTCGGGATCGCTCTCCGGCGGCAGGTCGGCCGCCCCTCGCCAGGCCCTGCGCCAGGCCGCCCTGTCGTAGTCGTGGACCCACGGCTGTCCCGGACGCAGGTCGATCATCCCCCGCCCGCTCCCGTGCCCGTGTCCGCTCCCGTTCCCGTTCCCGCCGACCGGCGACGGAACGGGCGCCGCCGGAACGGGGGCCCTCCCCTCGGCGGGAACCGCCATGTCGGCCACGTAGGTGCCCGAGCCGTGGCGCCCCTCGAGCCAGCCCTCCGCGTACAGCTGCTGGTAGGCCTCCGTGACGACGGTGCGGCTCACCGCGAGCTGGCGGGCGAGGGCCCGGGTGGAGGGCAGGCGCTCTCCGGAGGAGAGGGCGCCGCCGCGCATGGCGTCCCTGAGACGGTCGCCGAGCTGGACGGCGAGCGCCGTACCGGCCTCGCGGTCCACCGATACGGGCAGGTCGACGGAGGAGCGCGGCAAAGTGGTCTCCTGTAAGCGTGTGAAAGTGGACGTGTTCTTTATATCCACTTCTTCCTAGGTTAGTGCCATGCTCCCCACGCTCCCCACGCTCTCCACGACTCCCCGCACCACCCTCAACCGCGCGAAGGACAGGGGCCGGACCTCCCGGGAGGACCTGTACGCGGTGCTGGACGCCGGGCTGGTCTGCCACCTGGGCGTCCTGGTCGGCGGCTCCCCGATGGTGGTCCCCACCGGCTACGGCCGGATCGGCGACACCCTCTACCTGCACGGTTCCACCGGCGCGACCTCCCTGCGCAACGCGGACGAGGTCTGCGTCACGGTGACCCACGTGGACGGCGTCGTGCTCGCCCGCTCGTCCTTCCACCACTCGCTCAACTACCGTTCCGCCATGGTCTACGGCCGCCCCCGCCGGGTGGTGGACGCCGAGGAGCGCCTGGCCGGGCTGCGGGCGATCACCGAACAGCTCGCCCCCGGCCAGTGGGACGCCACCCGCAGGCCCACCGGCAAGGAGCTCGCCGCGACCATGGTGCTCGCCCTCTCCCTCGCCGAGGCGTCGGTGAAGGTGCGCCAGGGCCCGCCGGTCGACGACGAGGAGGACTACGGGCGGCCGATCTGGGCCGGGGTCCTGCCGCTGCGCCAGGTCTGGGGCACGCCCGAGCCCGATCCCGCGCTGAGCTGGGACCTGGCCGTACCCGAGCACATCGCGTCGCGAACCATGCCCGTTCGGTAAGCCTCTCCGGCAAACCCGTCCCACGCGCCACGCGTCTCCATACCGAGGCCCCTATCCGGCCCCCGAACCATGGAGGCGGCCATGACGGCCATCGGCTGGACACCCCCCGGCTACACCGAGCTGCGCGAACTCGGCGCGGGCGGCGGCGGGCGGGTGGTCCTCGCCCGTCACGACGAGTCGGGCACCCGGGTGGCGATCAAATACCTGGCCGAGTGGCTCAGGGACGACCCGGGCTTCCTCGCCCGCTTCCGCGAGGAGGCCAGGCTCCTGGTGGAGCTGGCGGACGAGAACGTGGCCCGGCTGTACGAATACGTCGAGGTGCCCGGCGGCGCCGCCATCGTGATGGAGGCCGTCAACGGCGTCTCCCTGCGCGAGCTGCTGCGCGAGCACGGCTCGACGGGGCCCGAGGCGGCGCTGACCGTGCTCAAGGGCTCGCTGGCGGGGCTGGCCACCGCTCACCGGGCCGGGCTGGTGCACCGCGACTACAAGCCGGAGAACGTGCTCGTCGAGACCACGGGCATCAGCAAGCTGGTCGACTTCGGCATCGCCGTGCGGGCGGGAGAGGGCGGCCGGGCCGCGGGCACCCCGCCCTACATGGCTCCCGAGCAGTGGGCGGGCGCCCCCGCCTCCCCCGCCTGCGACGTCTACGCCGCGACGGCGGTCTTCTTCGAGTGCCTGGCCGGGCACCGCCCGTACCGCTCCGGCGAGCGGGTGGTGCTGATGCACCAGCACATGACCGCGCCGATCCCGGTGGAGGAGGTCCCCGAGCCGGTCAGGCCCCTGGTCGCCAGGGGCATGGCCAAACGGCCCGGTGACCGGCCGGCCGGCGCCGGGGAGTTCCTGGCGGAGCTGGAGAGCGTCGCGGTCGCGGGCTACGGGCAGGACTGGGAGGAGCGCGGGCGGGCCCGGCTGGCCGCCCTGGTGGCGCTGCTTCCCCTGCTGTTCCCGCCCGCCGCCCCCGGCCCGGTGGCCGGGACCACGCTGTTCAGGACGGTGCTGGACACGCTGCGGTCGAAGTCCGCCGGGGTGGCGGCGGGCGCCGCGGGGGTGATGCTGGTCGCGGGCGGCGCCGGCGTGTACGCCCTCACCTCGGGAGGGCCCGAGCGGCCTCGCACGATCGACGTGGTCGCCGCGACGCCGCCCCTGCCCCCCTCGCCCGGCACGCGGGGCCAGGTGTCGCCGTCCCTGCCCGCGCCCTCCTCCGCGGCCTTCTCCCCTCCCGCGTCCGCGGAACCGGTCCCGTCGTCCGGACCCACCGGGGAGAGCGTCCCCTCCGCCGGCCCCACCGCCGGGGAGACGAGCGCTCCCCCCGCCACCGGCACGCCCGGCGGGCCGACGCCCCGGCCGTCCTCCCTCCCGCCGACGCCGCCGACGCCGCCACCGTCCTCCCCTCCGACGCCGACGACCGGCCCCTCCACCGCGCCGCCCGAGGTGGGGGTACGCCGGGTGGAGGTGGTGCGGGCCCGTGTCAACGCGCGGGGCGCGGCCCTGGTCGCGGTCTCGGTCGACACCGCGAACGCCCGGCAGGTACGCCTGCGCGTGGTCTTCCGCGCCGGTCAGGCCGTGCGGAGGACGGTCGTGCCGCTGTCGGGCGCGACGAGCTACTCGCGTACGGTCAGGTTCGGCTTTCCCCGGGTGGGGTGCGGGGCCGCCTGGAACGTGGTGGTGACCGGTCTCCCCTCGGGCCGCGCGAGCGGCGCGAGCGGTGAGACCTCCCCGTGCGCCGGGCCGACGCGCACCCCGAGGCCGGCTCCGACGGCGCCCGGGACGGGCGCGCCCACCTCCAGGCCCACGCAGAAGCCCACTCCGAGGCCGACGGTCACCCGCACCACTCGCCCCGGACCGCAGGTGACGGTCACCCGCACCGCGCGGGCCACCGCGAAACCGTCGGCCACCCGCAGCGCAAGACCGAAAATGGGTATTTCGGTCATACCTTCCTCGCCGGGGGAATCGAGCCGCGCGTAGCGGATAACCACTGATCAGCTCCGTACTGTGAGACTGATTCGCGGTTAATGAGCGGAATGCCGCTATCTATCGCTAGGCTACGGTCCGTCTGTTATGGGTGGGGGCCCAGACAACTGAGGAGACCGTTATGTACGGCACGCCATCGGCCTGGCGAGTCCCCGGATACACCGAGATCCGCGAGTTGGGCGCCGGTGCGGCCGGGCGTGTGGTGATGGCTCGGCACGACGCCGACGGCATCATGGTGGCGATCAAGTACCTGTCCGACGAGCTCAGGAGCGACGTCGGGTTCGTGGCCCGCTTCCGGCACGAGGCACGGGTGCTCAACACCCTGAGCAGCCCGCACTCCGTCCGGCTGTACGACTACGTCGAGACCGGCGACGGCGCGGCCATCGTCATGGAACTGGTCAACGGCGTCGCCCTGCGGGCGCTGCTGCGCTCGGAGGGGCCCACCGGCCCCGAGGCCGCGCTGCTCGTGCTCAAGGGCTCGCTCCTGGGACTGGCCGCCGCGCACTCGGCGGGTGTGGTGCACCGCGACTTCAAGCCCGAGAACGTGATGGTGGAGGCCGACGGGAGGAGCAAGCTCGTCGACTTCGGCATCGCGGTCCGCTCCGGCGACGGCGACACCCCCGCGGGCACGCCGCCCTACATGGCTCCCGAGCAGTGGGTGGGCGGCCCCGCCGGGCCCGCCACCGACGTCTACGCCGCCACCGTCGTGTTCTTCGAGTGCCTGACCGGCACCCGCCCCTTCCGGGCCACGAACATCGCCGCGCTGGCCCGCCAGCACCAGGTGACGCCTCCGCCGATCGAGGAGGTGCCCACCGCCCTGCAGGGGCTGGTCGAGCGCGGTCTGGCCAAGCACCCTGCCGACCGGCCGCCGACCGCCACCGCCTTCCTCACCGAGCTGGAGGCGGTGGCCGCCGACGCCTACGGCCCCGACTGGCAGGAGCGCGGCCGTCGCCGCCTGGCCGGGATCGCCGGGCTGCTGGCCGCGATGTTCCCGCTGGACGTGCCCGTCCCCGGAGCCGACACCTCGCTGGCCATGACCGAGCTCGACGGCGGCGACGGCGGCTGGGAGAAAACCTCCTCGATCAGCAAGCTGAGCGTCAAGATCCTCATCGGCGTCGGCTGTATCGCGGTGATCGGCGGGCTGACCGCGGTGCTGGTCGGCTCGGGCGACTCCACGGAGATCCAGTCACAGAGTTCCGTCACCTCGCAGAGCCCGACCCCCTCGGACCCGCTGGAGACGCTCATCCCCGGGGACGAGACCGACGAGACCGACGAGCCGGTGGAGGAGTCGCCGTCCGCGGCCACGCCGACGCCTTCGCCGACCCCGACCCCGAGCACCGCCGCCACCTCGGGCCTTCCGCCCGTGGCGCCCACCGCGACGTCGGCGGCCACGACGCCCACGCCGTCGGTGAGGCCCACCAGAAGGCCCACCACACGGCCGACGAGGAAGCCGACGCAGCAGCCGGCGCCGACTCCCACCTCGGAGGAAAGCGCCACCCTGGACGGTCCCCGCGACACCGGCCGTCCCACGACCAGGCCGCCGTCCGCCACCCCGACCCGGCCGACCGCGGCCCCGACCCGGACGACGGAGCCGACCACGGAGCCCTCCCCCACCGTGACGGACCCCTCGTCGCCGGGCACCTCGCCCTCGAACACCGAGCCGCCTCCGCGCCTCACCGCGTCGCCCCTGCCGCCCGTGGAGGCGACCCCGGCCGCTTTCCTCGCGCTGGGCCTGGTGACGAGCGGTGCCGTACCGTTCACACTGGCCGTCAAGCGCGGCATGGCGGGACGGCACCGGAAACGCCGGTAGACAGGGGAACGATCGCGATATGAGCACCGGGGGAGGCGCCGCCGGGTTCCGGCTGACCGGTCGTACCTGGGCGGACGACCTGGGAATCTGGTCGTCGGCCGTCGCGGCCGACGGGCGGCCGGGGAGCGCGCTCAGGTTCGATCCCCGGCTGGTCGCCGATCCCGCGGCGCGCGAACGGCTGGTCGCGGCCGTGGTCGCCGACCGCAGGCTCACCCAGAGCGGCACGACCGGGCTGGTCCCGATCGCCGACCTCATCACGGCCAGGGACGAGGTCTGGCTGATCACCTCGGAACCGGTCAGCCCGACGGTGGGCGACCTGCTGTCGTCCGGCTCGCCCGGGTCGCCCCGGCCCGACGCGGGCAGCGCGGCCACCGTCCTGGTGGAGACCGCGCAGGCGCTGCTGGCCGTGCACGCCTCCGGGCTCGCCCACGGGGAGCTGCACCCGGGCACCGTGGTGATCGCCTCGGACGGGTCGGCGCTGCTCGCGAAGCGAGGGCTGGCCGACGCCCTGCTCGGCCGCCCTCCCGCGCCGGAACGCGACGTGGCGGCTTGGGCGTCGCTCGCCCGGGGCCTGGCCGCGACCTGGGCCTCGGCCGACCGCGGGGCCGCCGGGCTGCTGGAGAGGGTGGCGGCGACGGCCTCCATCAGGGGGCTCGCTCCCGCGCGCGACGCGCTGCTCGCCGGGCGGGACGTCCTGCCGTCCGGGTTCACCACCCGCGACAGGCTCGTGGCCACCCTGCACCGGTGGCCGGGGCACGAGGCGCCCGCTTCCGGCGGGCATCCGGCCCCCGCGCGGCCCGCCCCCGACGAGGGGGACATCGTCACGCTGCTGCACGTCCCGAAGGCCGATGATCCGCGCGCCACTGGGGCCGGCGACCGGCGCGGCGCGGGGGGTGACGAGCGCCGGCCCGAGGACGTGGTCATGCGGTTCGGTCCCGGGGTGCCGTCGGAGACCACGGCCGCCCAGCTGTGGCGGGCCGGCCGGGACCAGCAGCAGACCGAGTTGCCGTCCGGCAGGCTCGCCGCCGCCACGGCTCCCCGCGCGCGGCGCAGGCGCGGCCGTACGGTCCTCGCCGCGGCGATCCTCGCGCTGATGGTCGTGGGCGCGCTGGCGATCTGGCTGTTCCGGGGTCCGGCGACACCGCTGGAGGTGACGAAGGTGGACGTCAGCGCCCCGAGGAAGGCGCAGGGGTGCGACACGACGGTCAAGATCACCGGCGTGCTGTCCACCAACGGCGCGGGCGGTGAGGTCCGCTACCAGTGGAAGCGGAGCGACCGCAAGGAGCCGATCGCGCAGACCGACCGGCTCGCGTCCGGGGACACCTCGCACGAGGTGAGCCTGGAGTGGACGGTCAAGGGCGAGGGAAATTTCAAGGGAACCGCCACCCTGATGCTGCTCGCTCCGGTCCCCGAGGGGAAGAAGCTTCAGGACAGAGCCACCTTCACCTACAAATGTTCATGAGTGATCACCAAGGTCCACAATGCGGCATAAAGCCGTTCTTACTACTCTGGCGGCCATGACCACGCAGACCCCCTCCGGCTGGTATCCCGACCCCTACGGCTCACCGCTGTTGCGGTGGTGGGACGGCAACCAGTGGACCGACGCCACCCATCAGACGGACGCTCCCGCAGGGCAGGGCGCGGCGCCGGGACCACAGACCGGCCCCTTCCTCCAGCCGCACTCCGCGGGACCCGGCCCCGGGCGGACAGGGCCGCATCCGACCGGGCTCGGCCCCCAGCAGATGGGGCCGCGCCCCGCGCCGGAAGGACCCCCCGGGGCAGGTTCCCCCGGCCCCTCCGGCCCCTCCGGCCAGTGGTCCGGTCCGGCCACGCACCCGCAGGCCACGCAGGTGCCGTCGGGCACGGGACAGCCGCAGTGGGGCGGGCCGCCGAACGGCCACACGGCGCAGATGCCCCTCCCGCCGTACGACGGCTACCCGTCCGGGCCGCCGCCGCGCAAGAGCGGCCCTCTGCCGTGGATCCTGGGCGGCGGCGGCGTGCTGATCCTGATCGTCGTGATCGTGGTCGCCGCGATGTACCTGATCAGCCCCGAGCGCGGGAACACCGCGGGCGGGCCCACCGGACTCCCCACACCGCCTCCCACGGCGACCCTGGAGCCCAGCCAGGAGCCGACTCCCGAGGCGACGCCCGCGCCCTCGCAGAGCGCGCCGCCCCCGCCCCAGGCCGTGGACGGGCGCGTCACGGACCCGGTGACCGGCCTGTCGTACGAGATGCCCGGCGAGCCGTGGGAGGTGCCTCCCAGCGTCGGCGGCGGGCTCGGGTTCGTCTGGACCAGCGCGGCCGTCGCCGTCGCCCAGGAGAACTTCGACGGCAGGGGCGGCAACTGGCTCGGCAACGTGCTGACCGGAGAGCTTCCCGACCAGTACGGCTACCAGGGCGTCGACAGCATGCGCTCGGTCGCCACGACGCTGCTGCAGGTCGTGGAGCCCGCCTTCTACGCTCCCCCGCACCGCCGGAAGATCGTCGAGGACAAGGCCGTCAAGGTCAGCGGCAGGGACGCCTGGCTGTTCGTCTTCGACCTGGACTTCTCCGAGCAGTCGAAGGCCAACGGCTGGAAGTGGAAGCGGGAGCGGGCCGCGTTCGTGATCGTCGATCGCGGCGAGGGCAGGCGTCCGGCGCTGGCCTACGTCTCCGTACCGGACAATCTCGACCTATCCGTGGCAGACAAGGTGATCAAGTCATTCAAGCTCTCGTGAAGTGAGTACTACCCTGAGGGCTATGAGTGACCTGCTGGTCTGGATCGACTGTGAGATGACCGGGCTCGACCTTGGACGTGACGCGCTTGTCGAGGTGGCCTGCGTGGTCACCGACGGCGAGCTGAACCAGCTCGACGAGGGGGTGGACGTGGTCATCAAGCCCCCGCCCGAGTCCCTTGAGCAGATGTCGGAGGTGGTGCGGGAGATGCACACCGCCTCCGGCCTGCTGGACGCGCTGGGGGGCGGTGTCACGCTGGCCGAGGCCGAGTCCATGGTGCTCGAGTACATCAGGGGCCACATCCGGGAGCCGAAGAAGGCCCCGCTGTGCGGTAACTCCATCTCCACGGACCGGTCGTTCCTCTCCCGCGACATGCCGGCCGTGGACGCGTTCCTGCACTACCGGATGATCGACGTCTCCTCGGTGAAGGAGCTGGCCCGGCGCTGGTACCCCCGGGTCTACTTCGCCTCGCCCGAGAAGCAGGGCGGCCATCGGGCGCTGGCCGACATCGTCGAGAGCATCCGGGAGCTGCGCTACTACCGCGCGGCGGTCTTCGTGCCCCAGCCGGGCCCCGACTCCGCCACCGCCAGGGAACTGGCCGAGGGCGTGTCCACGCACAGAGCTTGAGCGTTTCACGAGAAACCCGGTACGAAACGACTCCCAAAGACCGCTACACTTTTCATGTGCTGCTGCGGCGGCAATGGTGGGCGTAGCTCAGTTGGCAGAGCGCTAGGTTGTGGTCCTAGATGCCGGGGGTTCAAGTCCCCTCGCTCACCCCACGAGAACGGCCGGTCCCCAGGGACCGGTCGTTCTTCATTTCCAGCCTCATTACCCACCAAAAGTGGATATTGCAGGTTATGCTCGCTGCTATCGCTACGCCGTTAGGATCGGGGGTTTCGGCGACCTGACCGTGTTGCAGCCACGGAGGCCGGATGAGAGTCGACGATGCCCCGTTCGACGCAGAGCCCAGAGTCGTGACGGGTCTGAGCAGGCGTGAGACCGAGGTCATGGAACTGATCGCGACGGGTCGCTCCAACGGGCAGATCGCCCAGCACCTGTTCCTGAGCGAGAAGACCGTGAAGAACCACGTGAACCGGATCTACGCCAAGCTCGGCGTCGACTCGCGGGTCACCGCGATCGACCTGTGGCTGGAACGGGCGGCCCGCGAGGAACCTCAGCCCCACTAGCCCGGCGCGGGGAACCCCGGTACCGCTAGGCGGAGAGGCGCAGGCAGCGGGAGGCCTCCAGGGCACGGGCGATGGCGGACGTGCCCTCCCCCAGCTCCTCCGAGGTGATCGAGAGCGCCGGTCGCAGCCGTACCGACCGCTCGCCGCACGGCAGGACCAGCACGCCCTCCTCCTCCCGCAGGCGGGCCACCAGGAGATCGCGCTCCACCGCGTCCGGCAGGTCGAAGGCGCACATCAGGCCGCGCCCGCGCGCGTTCTCCGCCAGGTCGGGGTAGCTCTCCTGGATCTCCCGCAGCGCCGCGAGGAGCTCGGCGCCGAGCCTGCCCGCGCGCGGGATCAGGCCGTCGCGCTCCACGATCTCCAGCATCCGGCGGGAACGGACCATGTCGACCAGCCCGCCACCCCAGGTCGAGTTGATCCTGCCGCTGACCTGGAACACGTTGCCGGGCACCGTGTCGACCCTGCGGCCCGCCATGATCCCGCCCACCTGCACCTTCTTGGCGAAGGCCACGATATCGGGGCGCAGGCCCAGCTGCTGGTACGCCCAGGGGGTGCCGGTGGTCCCCGCGCCGGTCTGCACCTCGTCCATGACGAGGAGGGCGTCGTGCTCGTGGCAGAGCCGTTCCATCGCGAGCAGGAACTCCGCCCGCATGTGGTTGTCGCCGCCCTCGCCCTGGATGGGCTCGGCGATGAAGCAGGCGATGTCGTGGGGGTGGCGCTCGAAGGCCGCCCGCGCCGCGGCCAGGGACCTCTCCTCGGCCGCCTCGACGTCGCCGAGATGGATCGCGGGCACCTCGATCCTGGGCCAGTCGAACTTCGGGAAGCGGTCGGTCTTGATCGGGTCGGTGTTCGTCAGCGAGAGCGTGTAGCCGCTGCGCCCGTGGAAGGCGCGGGTGAGGTGGAGAACCTTGGTCCCGAGCTCCGGGGAGCGCCCCCGCGAGGCGTTGAGACGGCTCTTCCAGTCGAAGGCGCACTTCAGCGCGTTCTCCACGGCGAGGGCGCCGCCCTCCACGAAGAACAGGTGCGGCAGCTCGGGGTCGCCGAGCACCCGGGCGAACGTCTCGGCGAAGTCGGCCAGGTGGGTGGTGTAGAGATCGGAGTTGGCGGGCTTGTTCGCGGCGACCCTGCCGAGCAGCGCCAGGAACTCCGGATCGTCGTCGAACGGGTTCACCCCGAGGGGCGCCGAGGCGAAGAAGGTGTAGAAGTCCAGATAACTTCGGCCGGTGTGGGCGTCGACGAGGCGAGACCCCCGGCTCCGTTCGAGGTCCAGCACGAGCCGGTAGCCGTCGACGAGCAGATGACGGGCGAGACGGCCATGAACGTCCATGTACCCTCCACGGTGGTCCGAGAAGATGATCCCCCGTCATTGACACATCTACACGGAGACGTTACGCGCTAGATCCGATTCTTGTGAAGATTTTCTTGCGTACGCGCGACCAGGGCACGGATGTCCGAGCGCGGGACAACGCGGTCCGGGCGCGGGACCGTACGCCCGGAGCCGGGGCGGGACCCGGACTCGGACCCGGACTCGGACCCGGAGCCGTGCGACCCGGTCTCCCCGGATGACCGTCTCCCTTCCCGAAGATCACCCCTCTCGAGCCCACAAACCGGTTAAATCGGCCTATCGTGCGATAAGGCCGTACGACCGCCAGGAGGAAGCCCGATGTCCCTTCGCGAATCCGCAGCCGACATGCGGGACGAGCTGGTCCGCCTCCGGCACGCCCTGCACCGGGAGCCGGAACTGGGCCTCGACCTGCCACGCACGCAGGAGAAGGTGCTGACGGCACTGTCGGGCCTGCCCCTGGAGATACGGCTCGGCGAGAGGCTGAGCTCGATCACCGCCGTGCTGCGCGGCTCCCTGCCGGGCCCGACCGTACTGCTCAGGGGTGACATGGACGCCCTGCCGGTCACCGAGCGGGGCGACGCCGCGGTCACCTCGCGGATGGCCGGGCGGATGCACGCCTGCGGCCACGACCTGCACACCACCATGCTGGCGGGCGCGGCGCACCTGCTGGCCGCCGGGCGCGACCGGCTCGCGGGGAACGTGGTCTTCATGTTCCAGCCCGGCGAGGAGGGCCCCGGCGGCGCGAAGATCATGATCGACGAGGGCGTGCTGGACGTGACGGGCGAGCGCCCGGTCGCGGCCTACGCCCTGCACGTGATCAGCTCGATACTCCCCCAGGGCGTCTTCGTGACCCGGAGTGGCCCGATCATGGCCGCCGTGGACAGGTTCACGGTGACCGTGCGCGGCGCCGGGGGCCACGGCGCCTCCCCGCACCGCGCCAAGGACCCCATCCCCGCGGCGTGCGAAATGGTCACCGCGCTGCAGACCATGGTGACGCGCGGGTTCGACGTGTTCGACCCCGTGGTCGTCACCGTCGGCAGCTTCCACGCGGGCAGCGCCGACAACGTGATCCCCGAGGAGGCCCGCTTCGAGGCCACGGTCCGGTCGTTCTCCGCCACCGCGCACGCGCGCGTCCAGGAACGGGCGGTGACCCTGGTGAGGGGCATCGCGGCGGCACACGGGCTGGAGGTGGACGCCGACTACGAGGTGAGCTACCCGGTCACGGTCAACGACGGCGCCGAGGCCCGCTTCGCCGGCGAGGCCATCCGCGAGGTCTACGGCGAGCGGCGCTTCGTCGAGGCTCCCCAGCCGTTCACCGGCTCCGAGGACTTCTCGTTCGTCTGTGACCAGGTGCCGTCGGCCTTCGTGGCACTCGGCGCCTGCCCGGCGGACGTCGATCCGGGCAGGGCCGCCTACAACCACGCCCCCGAGGCCAGGTTCGACGACGCGGTGCTGCCCGACGGCGCCGCGCTCTACGCCGAGCTCGCGACCCGCCGCCTCACCCTCGCCGCACGCTGAGCGAACCGGGCGGGGCGGGCGCGAAGCGTGCCGGGCGCGGGACGAGTGGACCGGGCGCGGGATGACACGGGCCGGACGGGCCGGACAGGCCGGGCGGTACGGGGCCCGTCGGCGCGTCACACCGCCGCGTAGACCACCAGCGAGACCGCCGCGTACTGCGCCAGGTAGGCGGCGACGGTGAAGGCGTGGAAGACCTCGTGGAAACCGAACCAGCGGGGAGAGGGGTCGGGCCGGCGCATGCCGTACACGACCCCGCCCGCCGTGTAGAGCACCCCGCCGAGGAAGAGCAGGACCACCGCGGCCACCCCCGCGCCCTCCACGAGCTGGGGCAGCACGAAGGCGGCCGTCCAGCCGAGGGCGATGTAGAGCGCGGTCGAGAGCCATCGAGGGGCGGCGGTCCACAGCACCCGGAAGAGGACCCCGGCGGTCGCGCCGGTCCAGATCACGCCGAGCACCACCGCGCCGGCCGCCCCGTCCAGGGCGAGCAGCGCGAACGGCGTGTAGGTGCCCGCGATGATCAGGTAGATGTTGGCGTGGTCGAGGCGCCGGAGCACCTCCTCCGAGCGCGGGGAGAGCGTCCCGCGGTGGTAGGTGGCCGAGATGCCGAAGAGCAGGCCGGAGGTGATCGCGTAGATCGCGGCGGCGAGCCTCGCCTCCAGGGTGGGTCCCAGGGCGACGAGGACGAATCCCGCGACGAGCGCCACGGGCAGCGCCCCGGCGTGCAACCAGCCCCGAAGACGGGGTTTGACGGACTCTGCGAGCGTTTCGGCAAGGATCGGGGCCATGAACCTACGCTAGCGTAAGTTACGCATCCGTAGGTTGTGATCTGTCCTACATGGCGTCAACCGGTCGCGGCTGCGCATATGGTTTCCCCTTCGGGTTCACATCAGGGAAAAGAGGACCGGACCGATGGGCAGGCGGGAAGCGCGGGAGCCGATGCCGGGACGGTATCCGGTGACCTTCGGCGAGGTCGATCTCCTGCAGGACCTCGACCGGCCCTCCGGCTGGGTCGTCTCCAAGGACGGCGTGCCGCAGTCGTACGTCGACCTCGACGACGCCACCTACCTCGACTTCGAGTACGTCCGGCTGATGGCCGACGTCATCGACCTGCTCGACGAGGGTCCGCTGGACGCCGTGCACGTGGGCGGCTGCGCCTGCACCCTGCCCCGCTACGTCGCGGCGACCCGTCCCGGCTCCCGGCAGGTCGTCGCCGAGCCGGACGAGGGGCTCGTCCAGCTCGTCAGGGACCAGCTCCGGCTGAAGTCGGTACCCCGGCTCAAGGTCAGGATCCTCGACGGCCGCACCGCCACCGCCGGGCTCGGCGACGCCTCGGCGGACCTGCTCGTGCTGGACGCCTTCAGCGGTGCCACGATGCCGATCGACCTGGCCACCTCCGAGTACATGGGGGACGTCGCCCGCGTCCTGCGCGCGGGCGGCACCCTGCTGATCAACGTCGCCGACGGCAAGGGGCTGGCCTTCACCCGCCGGGTGCTCGCCACCGTCCGCGGCACCTTCCCCCAGGTGGTGCTGCTCGCCGAGCCCGGCGTCATGCGGGGACGCCGCTTCGGGAACCTCATCGTCGCCGCCTCCCGCGTGCCCCTGCCCGTCTCCGGCCTGACCCGGAGGGCCGCGGGCGGGCTCACGCAGGCCCGCTGCGTGCACGGCGAGGACATCGTCAATTTCATCGCCGGAGCCCGCCCGCTGAACGACGGCGACGCCGTGGTCGTCCCCGTCCCCCCGCCCGCGGTCTTCGGCTGACCCACTCGCCGTCCCCTTCGGCTTGGCCCCTCAGCCCGGCACGGGAACCCAGGCGCCGACCAGGGTGCCCTCGCCGGGCGTCGAGGAGACGTCGAGGCCACCGCCGAGCGCGGCCATCCGGTCGGCCAGCGCGCTCAGCCCCCCGCGGCCGGGCTCGCCCCGCTCGAAACCCCTGCCGTCGTCGGAGACCGCGGCCCGCAGGCGCCCGCCGGACCAGGCCAGCCGCACCTCGATCCTGGAGGCCTCGGCGTGCTTGAGCGCGTTGGCGACGGCCTCGCTGACCGTGAAGTACAGGGCCCCCTCGATCTCGTCGGGGAAGCGCCGCGAGCGGAGCGCCGGATCGACCGTCACGGTCGTGGCGACCGGCAGCCGCGAGCAACGCTCCTCGACCGCCTCCGCCAGGCCGCCCTGGCTGAGCACGGACGGGTGGATGCCCGCCGCCAGTTCCCGCAGGTCGACGAGGGTCTGGCGGGCCTGCTCACGCAGGAGCGCCAGGCTGCCGGGGCCACCGCCGGTGGCGCGGGCCAGCTCCAGTCCCGCGATCAGCGCGATGAGCTGCTGCTGTGCCCCGTCGTGGATGTTGCGCTCGATCCGCCGCCGCTCGGCCTCCTGGGCGTTGACCAGGCGTGCCGCCAGTCCCGCGCTCTGGATCGCCAGCCCGACCGGCACCGCGAGCGAGCCGAGCAGCCTGCGGTCCTCGGCGTTGAAGCGCCCCGCGACCTTGGGGCCGCAGGCGATGTGCCCCAGCCCCGCCGGGACCGTGAGCACCGCCTCCCCGTCCTCCCGGCCCGCCACTACCCGCGTGCCGTCCGCGAGCGCCACGGCGGCCCACCGCGTCTCCAGGCCCGCCCGTACGGCCTCCGCCAACCTTCCCAGCTGCTCCACCGGGTCCGCCTCCTCCAGGCCCGGCCCGAGCTCCGTCAGGAGCTCGTCCACCGTCGGCCTGAGGTCGAAGACCAGGAAGAACCTGGAGCCCCTGACCGCCATCCGGATGTCGAGCAGGTTGTGGCGGAACACGACGGTGGCGATCACCGCGGGCAGCGCGGCCACCGCCGTCACGGCGCCGACCCAGCTCACCGCCTGGCCACCCTGCCCGAAGATCATTGTTGTCACGGAGCCGCCCAGGGCGGCCACCATCCCGAGGATCATCCAGCGGAGGCGGCGTCGCTCGACGAGGGTGCCGCGCCGCCGGCGCAGTACGAGGGAGGCCAGCACCGACAGCGCCACGAGGAAGACCACCAGCTGCCCGAACCCGCCCACCAGGGCGGCGAGCAGCCCGGCCGTGCCCTCGAGCCCCAGCGGGTTGCCGTACGAGAAGGCCGAGGCGTAGACCTCGTCGGGACTCAGCAGGATGCCCAGCCAGTGCAGGAGGATCGCCACCCCCGCGATCCAGGCGACCGGGCGCCAGCGCGGCGAGGGCAACCTGCCGTCGGGGAAGATCAGCGGGATGAACACCCAGCTCAGACCGTAGAAGCCGGAGAACAGCGAGGTCAGCAGCGCGCCGGCCACGGCGAGGGGACCGTGAGCGTCGCCGTACGCCACCAGGACGCCCACGCCGAGGCAGCCGAGGCCGAGGCAGGCGGCGGTGGCCAGCAGCAGCCAGCCGTAGGGGTTGTCGGGACGCCTGACCGCGATGAGCAGGCCGACCGAGGGCAGCAGCGCGCAGGCCACGACGAACAGCCACTGGCTGAACGGCACGGGCATACCGGCCTCCAGCACGCCGCCCGCGACCATCCCGGCCACCGACACCGCGGCCATGGACACGGCGAGGGCGCGGACCGGGGCGGACGCCGACGTGCCCGACGGGCCCGGCGGTGATGCGGGCGCCGGAGCGGTTCGAGAGGCCGTGGACGTCATGGGACGTAGGGTGACCTGCCGCGGGCTCCGCCGTCCAGGGGGTTGTCCGCACGTCCGGTGCGGTTCGCCGCACCGGCGGGACGGAGGACCGCCGGGTGTCACGAGCCGGGAACGCTTCCTAGTTTCGGATGAGGGCCATCGGGGAGATGGCCGCAACGCCGGAGAACATCCCGAGGAGCATCTCATGCGGTTGCCGTTCCGATCGAAGCGCCTGCTCGCCGTCGCCGTCGCCGTCACGGCCGTTCCGATGACGGCCCTGCCACTGGCCGTCCCCGCGTCGGCGGTCACGGCGGGGGCGGTCACGGTGGAAGCGGTCACAGCCGAGACGGTCACGGCGGGAAGACCTTTCGCCGAGCCGGAGATCCCGGACAGCCCCGCCGGCCGGCGGCTGCGCTGGTTCCTCGGCGCGCCGGACCGGGCACCGCTGGCGGAGAGCGAGCTCAAGGAGCATCTCAACTCCGGCTACCTCTCGTCGCTGACGGTCAACGGCGTCAACGCCTTCCTCAAGGCGTCGAAGGGGTTCCGCCTGGAGAAACTGACCAAGGAGACGCCGTCCGCGCTGGCCGGGACCGGGGTGATCGGCGAGCAGGCGTTCGCCCTGCAGCTCGGGGTGGACGGTGACGGGAAGATCAACCTGCTCGGGCTGACGCCCCCCGAGCCCTCCATGCCCGCCGCTCCCGGAAGCTGGAAGAAGCTCGACGCCCGGCTCCGCGAGGTCGCGCCGCGGGTGGGCTTCCTGGCCGCCGAGATCGACGCGCGGGGCAGGTGCGACGTCGCGCACGCCGTGGCGCCGGACACGGTACGGCCGCTGGGCTCGATCTTCAAGCTGTACGTGCTGGGCGCCGTGGCCGAGAAGATCCGCGACGGCGGGCTGAGCTGGAACGCCAAGCTCACGATCAAGCCCGAGTGGAAGAGCCTGGGCGAGGACGGGCTGACGGGCCGCCCCGACGGCGGCACCACCACGGTCAGGGAGGCCGCCAAGCTGATGATCTCGATCAGCGACAACACCGCCACCGACGTCCTGATCCACACGGTCGGCCGCAAGGCGGTGGAGGCCAAGGTACGGCGGTGGTCGAGCCATCCCGAGCGGAACCTCCCCTTCCTCACCACGCGCGAGGTCTTCCTGCTCAAGGGCGTGAACCACCCCGCGCAGGCCCGCGCCTACCTGGCGCTCGACACCGCCGGCAAGCGCGCCTACCTGAAGGACACGGTCGCCGGGCAGTCGCTGTCGGACATCGTGCTCTGGCAGAAGCCCAGGGAGATCGACACGCTGGAGTGGTTCGGCTCGCCCCGCGACGTCTGCCGGGCCTACGCGGGGCTTCTCAAGCTGGGCGGCAGGCAGGTGAGCGCGGTGATGTCCGCCAACGACGTCGGCCTCGGGCTCGACGAGAAGAAGTGGCCGCTGGTCTGGGCCAAGGGCGGTTCCGAGATGGGGGTCTTCGACCTGTCGTACCTGGCCCGCTCGGCCGGAGGGAGGACCTACGTCGTGACCGCGCTGACCAGCGACCCCGCCGGCGCGCTGGACGAGCGGGTCGCGGCCTCCGAGCTGATCTCGCTGAGCCGGGGCGGCTTCGCGCTGGCCACCCGAAAGTAGTCACTTCCAGGGGCGGCGGTGAACAGCCGCCGGAAGGTGGTCCCCCGGACGGGCGGGCTTCACCGTCGAGGCCGTGGCACTTCGTTGCCACGGCCTCGTTCGTCATGGAATAGTTGAAACATCAACTGAGTTATCACCTGCGAACATCGCAGGAAGGAATCCACAATGCCGGCCGTGACCGTAGAGAACCCGCTGACCCTGCCCCGCCTGCCGCAGCCGCTGAACGCGACCCGCGAGCGCCAGGTGCTGGCCGTCACCACCGCACCGAGCGGATTCGAGGGAGAGGGTTTCCCGGTCCGCAAGGCACTCGCGACGATCAAGTCCCAGTATCTCGATCCGTTCATCATGATGGACCAGATGGGTGAGGTCGACTACGCGCCGGGCGAGCCCAAGGGCACCCCCTGGCACCCGCACCGGGGCTTCGAGACCGTCACCTACATGATCGACGGCGTGATGGACCACGCCGACTCGCACGGCGGCGGCGGCACGATCTCCGACGGCGACACCCAGTGGATGACGGCCGGTGGCGGCATCCTGCACAAGGAGGCCCCCCCGGAGTGGCTGGTCCAGAAGGGCGGCCTGTTCCACGGGATCCAGCTCTGGGTCAACCTGCCGGGCAGCGAGAAGATGGTCGCGCCGAAGTACCAGGACATCGGCAGGACCAACGTCGTGCTGCTCAGCAGCCACGACGGCGGAGCGCTGGTCCGCCTCATCGCGGGCGAGGTCGGCGAGTTCACCGGCCCCGGCTCCACCCGGACGCCGATCACCCTGCTGCACGCCTCCCTCAGCCCCGGCTCCCGGCTGACGCTCCCCTGGCGCAAGGATTTCAACGCGCTCGCGTACGTCCTGTCGGGACGCGGCACCGTCGGCGGTGACCGGCAGCCGATCGAGTCGGGCCAGCTGGCCGTCTTCGACGGCTTCGGCAACCTTCCCGGCCTGGGCACCGACGGCGAGACCATCACGCTCTCGGCGGCCGGCACCCAGGAGAGCCGCAGCCCCAACCTGGAGGTCATCGTGCTCGGAGGCCGCCCGATCGGCGAGCCGGTCGCGCACTACGGGCCGTTCGTGATGAACACCCAGGCGGAGCTGGCGAAGGCGTTCGAGGACTACCAGGCCGGTCGTCTCGGCACCATCCCCGCCGGTCACGCCTGATCGCGGAACACGCGGCCCGGCCTCCGGGATCCGGCGCGGCCCGGAGGCCGGGATCCGGCACGGATCGGAACATCGCGGCCGAGGACGCCATGGCCCCGGCACCGGGACCCGCCGACGGGCTCATGCCTGGCTCATGCCGGACCTAGCGTTCGGTGAGGGTGACGCAGGCGACGCGGGGGCCGGCACTGCCGGCCTCGGCGCCGGTGGTGCGGGTGGGCTTGGCGTGGATCACGAGCGATTTGGGCAGCCGGCCCGGGACGAGCGCCCAGTCCTGGGTGGTGGTGGCGATGGCGTCGCCCCGGACGTCGGTGGTGAAGTCGAGCCAGACCTCGTTCTCGGCGCTCGCCTGGGTATGGGAGTGCTGGTAGTGCGGCCCGGCGTCCTCCGGTTTGAAACCGCACGCGTTGACGTGCAGGTGCGCCCCGTAGGTGCGATTGTGGAGCATGCCCTTGGCGATGACCTTGGCGGTGGCGAGCACCGCTCCCGACTCCACGGTGACCCGCGCCGAGGCTCCGGGGGGCACCAGCGCGGTGTCGTAGACGATGGCGGTGGCGCGCGGCGCGGGACTGGTGAACGTGCCGCCTCCGGCGAGGCGGATCCCCTCGGCGCTCGGACCCGCGCTGGGACTGTGCCCGGCCGGATGGGGCGCGGCGACCTGCTCGCCGCAGCCCGTGCAGAGCAGGGCGACGGCGGCGAGAACTCCCAGAATGCGCATCCACGATCTCCTTGACCGGGCCGGAGAAGAGCAGCGCCCACCATATCGAGTGATCATACGACCACGCTCGGTATTGACCGCTCCCGGCCACGCCGCCCCGGAGATCCGCGGCGGGGGCCGGACGGTCCCCGCGCCGCGCGGGAAGGCGGAGGTCACGGCGGGGGCCGGAGACACCCGCCGTCGTCGGCCCGCGCTGGGCGGGAGGACGGAGCCGCCTCCATCGGACCCGTCACCACGGCGACGACCGTGGTGTTCCTGGGGAAGGCCCCGCGTTCCGCCAGGGTGAAGACGCCCCACATCATCTTCGCCACGTAGATCCGGTCGAGCGACATCCCGTGCCGGCGGGCGAAGTCGTCGGCGAACGCGTCCAGTTCGGGAGCGCGTCTGGCGTAGCCCCCGGCGTGGAAGTCGTGGTCGATCGTCCAGTTGGCCGACACCTCGCCGTAGGCGGCCTCCTGGAGCCTGGCGACGTCGTCGGCCAGGAACCGCGCTCCCCGCAGGACGGAGAAGCCCAGGGCCCGCTGCCCGGCGGCCAGCCCTGCGGCGATGCCCGCGAGCGTGCCCCCGGTGCCGACGGGGCAGCACACGACGTCGAACGGTACGTCGATCTCCCCGGGGAGTTCGGCGCAGCCGCGGACGGCCTGCTCGTTGCTGCCGCCCTCGGGCAGCAGGTAGAACCGGCCGAACCTCCGGTGGAGTTCCTCGACCACGGGCGCGGTGCCCTTCGCGCGGTAGGTGGTGCGATCCATGTAGACCAGCCGCATCCCCGAGCGCGCGGCGAAGGCCAGCACGTCGTTGAGCGGCAGGTGCTCCTCGCCCCGGATGACGCCGACGCTCCGGAACCCGAAGCGGGCTCCGGACGCGGCGACGGCCCGCACGTGGTTGGAGTAGGCGCCGCCGAAGGTGAGCAGGGTCTCGTGGCCCAGTTCGGCGGCCCGCGCGAGGTTGTACTTGAGCTTGCGCCACTTGTTGCCCGGCAGGAGGGGGTGGATCAGGTCGTCACGCTTCAGGATCACGCGTACGCCCGCGCGGGCGAGCCGGGGGTCGTCGAGCTCCACGAGGGGCGAGGACGGCGTCCGGTCGAACTCCCGCGGCCCGTGTCCCGGATCGGTCATGATCGGCCGAGGAGCGGTTCAGGCGCCGGCCGAGGCTATCTCGTCGATGCGGGCTGCCAGGGTGAAGTCGAGCTCCGTCAGGCCACCCGCGCTGTGCGTGCTGAGCGCCAGGTGCAGGGTGCGCCAGCGGATGTCGATGTCGGGGTGGTGGTCGAGCTTCTCGGCCTCGACCGCGATCTCGTTCACGATGCGGATCGCGGCGGGGAAGTCGGTGGCGGTGATCGTGCGGCGGATCTCGTCGCCCTCGCGCCGCCACTCGGGCAGGCCGGTCAGCCGCTCGTCCACCGCGGAGTCGTCAAGCAGGTTCATCCTCCCAGGAGATCATGTCTCCGGCGAAGACGCCAAGCCTGGGCAGGCTTCCGGCGCGGCGGGCCATGGCCATGATGCCCTGGGCCATGGCGGTGGCGTGGCTGGCCTGGTCGAGGAGGGGCTCCAGCTCGGGCAGCAGGCCGGGCAGCCGGGCGAGGCTCCATTCGTGCCAGTCCGACAGGCGGGTGCCGCCGCTGTCGGGGTCTTCGGCGCGGTAGGCCGCCAGGATCGGGCACTCCCGGTGGAT
This sequence comes from Streptosporangium sp. G12, assembly GCF_052983175.1. NCBI lineage: Bacteria > Bacillati > Actinomycetota > Actinomycetes > Streptosporangiales > Streptosporangiaceae > Streptosporangium > Streptosporangium sp. G12. The sequence goes on from NZ_JBRIQO010000013.1 coordinate 77,917, forward strand.
GCGCAGCAGCCATCTCTCGATGTCGGCGTTGAGCGCGGCGATCCGGGAGGGGGCGGCGTACAGCCAGCCGTCGTCGCCGATGCGGTCGGACTCGCCGGGGACGGCCGGGTAGGAGTGGACCACCGTGCCGTGCAGGAACAGGCCGCTGGCCACCATCAGCTGGCGGCCCTCGCACCAGTCGAGCGCCCCGCGCAGGGGCGCCGGGACGGTGTCGACGATGACCGCGCGCTGGGAGGTGCTCGGCTGCCGGGCGAAGCGTACGTGCACCTCGGCCCACATGTAGTAGCTCGCCTCCCCCGCGCCGAAGAAGGGGAAGGGGAAGTCCTGGTCGAGGAGGGCCATGTGTCGGGTTCTCCGTGGGGAGGGGACAGGAGTCGTTCCGAATATGAACGACTCCCGACGACACTCCTGGGATTACTCGCCGGAGCTCGTATTTTGACCGGATCCGGTCATTTGACGGCGCCGGAGGTGAGGCCCGACTGGATCTGGCGCTGGAAGATGATGTAAATGATCATGACGGGGATGATGGCCATGCTCAGCGCGGCGAACAGGCCCGGCCAGTCGGCCTCGTACCCGGCGCTGGTGGAGATGTTGGCGACGCCCTGGGTGATCACCCATTTGTCCTCGACGTTGCCCGAGAGCAGCACGATCGGCAGGAGGTACTGGTTCCACTGGCCCAGGATGTTGAAGATCGTGATGCTGATCAGGCCCGGCTTGGCCATCGGCATCATGACCTGGAAGAACGTCCGGGTGTGCGAGCAGCCGTCCATCATCGCCGCCTCGGCCACCGAGGTGGGCAGCGTCTTGAAGAACGCCGACAGGAAGAAGACGGTGAACGGCAGCGAGTAGGCGATGTAGACCAGGATCAAGCCGAGGTGGGTGTCGATCAGGCCGAGGTTCTTCACCACGAAGAACAGCGGGACCAGCGCGAGGAAGACCGGGAAGGTCATGCCCGACACGAACAGGAAGTAGATGAGCCTGTTGCCGGGGAAGGTGTAGCGCGCCAGCACGTACGCGGCCATCGAGCCCAGGAGCATGGTGCCCGCCGTGCTGCACGCCACCACGAAGACGGTGTTCAGCATGTACTGGCCGATGTGGGCCTTCTCCCAGGCCCGGCCCCAGGCGTCCCAGCCGAAGGAGGCCGGGAGGGTGATGGCGTCCCCGAAGATCTCGGTGTTGGTCTTGAAGGAGGACAGGAACGTCCAGACGATCGGGCCGATGATCAGGATCGCCCAGACCAGCAGCGCGACGTGGGACAGCGCGCCGAAGACCCCGAGCGGGTTCTTCACGCGGCGCCTGACGGGCGCGGGGGCGGAGGGGCGGGTGGCGTCGGGCTTGCGCGCCGTGTCCGTGGCCATCAGAACTCGATCCTCTCGCGCCGGGTCACGCGCAGGGTGAGGGCGGCGAACGTGATGGTCATGAAGAACAGCGCCACGCCCATCGCCGACGCGTAGCCGAACTTGGAGAAGTTGAACGCCGTGCGCCAGATCTCCATCGGCAGCACCGTCGTGGAGTTGTCGGGCCCGCCCCGGTCGACCGAGAGGACCTGGACCAGGGCGAAGGCGTCGAAGGCGGCGATGCCGAGGTAGACCCAGGCGACCTGCATGGTGTCCCACAGCAGCGGGATCGTGATCCTGAAGAACAGGGTGAACCGGCCCGCGCCGTCCAGCGCGGCGGCCTCGAACACGTCCTTGGGGATGGAGGACATGCCGGCCGAGAACAGGACCACGTAGAAGCCGACGGCCTGCCAGACCATCACCGCGATGATCGACAACAGGGCGATGTCCGGGTCGATCAGCCAGCCGACCGGGTCGATGCCGACCTTGCCGAGCAGGCCGTTGATCACGCCGGTGCCGTCCGGGCGGTAGATCGCCTGGAAGAGCACGCCGACGATGGCGACGGCCAGGACCTGGGGCAGGAAGAAGATCACACGATAGACCTTCGAACCCCAGATCCCGGTCATCCGGCCGCCCCGCTGCCCGCCGCTCAGGTTGAGCAGGAAGGCGAAGAACAGGGCGATCACGATCGTGACCAGCGGCATGACAAGCAGCAGAACACCGTGGTGCCGCACCGCGGCCCAGAAGACCTCGTCGTCAAAGAGCCTGGTGAAGTTCTCCAGGCCGATGAACTGGGGGTTCGCCGAGATGCCCTTCCAGTTGGTCATCGAGATGTAGAAAGCCTGTATGTACGGGCTGATCACGAAGACCACGTAGAGGAGGACCGGCGCGGCGAGAAAGCCGACGATGAACGGATACTTGCCCTGCCGCATCGGGAGCTACACCGTCCGGTTCTGCTTGGTGATGGACGAGTCGGCCTTGGTCTTGTCGGCGGCCTTCTGCATCTTCTCGCAGAACTCGTCGGCGGAGATGCGGCCGAACATGAGCGCGTTGGTCTGCTTGCGCAGCTCGGTCTCGAACTCCTTGTACCAGTTCTCGAAGCTGCTGAAGGTGACGATGTTCTGGCCGGCGGCGGTCTGCGCGGCGCTGAGGCTCGCGTTGCCGGGCGACAGCTCCAGGCCGTCGGCGGCACCGGTCACCACGGTGATGTTGCCCGACTTCTCGGTGAAGCCGCGCGCGCCCTCCTTGGAGAGCATGATGCGCAGGTACTCCAGGCCGCCCTTGGGGTTCTTGGCCTTGGCGGGGACGATGTAGGCCTCGCCGGCGGCGGCGCGGATGGCCTCGAACGGCATCTTGTCGGCGGCGGTGACGCTGGGGGTGGGCGTCAGCGCGTACTTGAAGGTCTCCGGGGTCTGGGCCTTCTGCTCGTTCTCCAGCCAGGAGCCCGACGGGTACAGTGCGACCTTGCCCTGGTTCTGGCGGAGCTGCACCTCGGTGTGGATCAGGCCCTCGAAGGACTTGTCCATGTACTTGGCGATCTCGGCCCAGGCCGCGGCGGACTGCTTCATGGAGTCGCGCTGCCAGACACCGTCGACGAGGTTGTCGACGTCGACCAGGATCTGGTTGCCCTCGATCTTCGCGGCGGAGATGAGGATCATCCAGTACGCGTAGTAGGCGGCGTTCTTGCCCGCGTACGCGAAGGGGGTGACCCCGGCGGCCTTGGCCTTCTCGGCGAAGGCCTTGAACTCCTCGAAGGTCTTCGGCGGGGTCCAGCCGTTCTTCTCGAACAGCGCGGAGTCGTACCAGAGGCCGTACGCGGAGAAGACGTAGTTCATCAGGTACGGCTTGCCGGCGATGAGGCCCGACTCGACGGTGCCCGGCGCGACCATGTCGCGCACCTTCTTGCTCGGGTCGTCGATCGAGGGGGCGTCCCACAGCTCGGTGAGCTCCAGGAGCTGGCCCTCCTGCTGCAGGGCGCCGTTGTCCATCAGGTCGGTGCCGGAGTTGGCGATCATGTCGGGGACGTCGCCGCCGGCGAACCGCGGCTGCAGGGTCTGCGCGATCTGCTGGGTGGCGACGTGCTTGATCTGGGCCTGCGGGAACGCCTTCTTGTACAGCGGCTCGTGGACCTCGGTCGCGTAGCTGTCACCCAGGCCGCCCTTGAAGATGACGACCTCGAGCGGCGCGTCCGCGGCGACGCCGAACGGGTTCTTCGCGGAGACCGCGCCGCCCGCGGAGGGGGCGGCGGAGGCCGGGGCCGCGGGGGCCGCGCCGCCGGTGGCGCAGGCGGTGAGCAGTCCGGCGCCGGGGCCGGCGATCAGAGCGCTCATGCCGATCCGGCGGAGCATCTGCCGCCGGGTGATATCTCCGGGCGTACCGGCCGAGTTGGACATGTAACCCTCCTGAACGGGGGATCAATTAGGAAAGTTTCCTAAACGTTTGCCCGAAGGTACGTACCCCCGGAGTCCACCGTCAAGAGCTCGTATCCGGTCTAGACCGAGCCGTGATGTCCTCGCGACATATCTGGTAGAAACCAAACGCCAGGGAAGTGCAATCCAATGACAGAACGGCACACAGTAGCCGATATTTCCCGGCCAACCGTTGACGCACGGCCGATGGGAAGGTAAAGGAACCATGCTCCCCGGTCATCGAGGGGCGACAACCGGTCTAGACCAGATAATGAGGGTTTGCCGCCTGATACCGCAACCCCCTACTTTTGGGGACATGTTGCTGGCCGAACAGCGCCGACTGCTGTGTGAGTACGGCCACCGGGCCGCCGCGACCGGACTGGTCGTCGGGACCGCGGGAAATCTCAGCGTGCGCGCGGGCGATCTGGTCGCCGTGACGCCCGGCGGCGTCTCCCTCGACCGGCTGGAGCCCGAGGCCTGCCCGGTCGTCGACATCGAGGGCCACCTCGTCGAGGGCGACCTGCGGCCGTCCTCGGAGACCCCCATGCACCTGGCGGTCTACGCGGCCACCGGCGCGGGCGCCGTCGTGCACACCCACTCCGTCTTCGGCACCGTGGTCGCCACGACCATGAGCGAGCTGCCGCCGATCCACTACAACGTCCTGCTGCTCGGCGGGACCGTCAGGGTCGCCGAGTACGCCACCTACGGCACCCCCGAGCTCGCCGCCTCCGTCAGGGCCGCCCTCAAGGACAGGCGTGCCGCGCTGCTGGCCAACCACGGCGGGGTCACGATCGGCGACGACCTGGACGGGGCCTTCGAGGCGACCCGGCTGCTGGAGTGGCTCTGCGAGGTCTACGTACGGGCCAGGAGCGTCGGCGAACCCCGCGTGCTCACCGAGGAGCAACTCGCCGCGGTGGTCCGGCGCGCCTTCGACCCGCCCACCTTCCCCCGCCGCGAGGACTGACCACGGCACGACCACCTGTCCGACCGGCACACCGCCGGACTTCCCGTCGCGAGGACTGACCGCATGCCCCTCCAGCTCACCGGCGCCCCGAGCGATCCGGACCTCATCCGCCTGCCCTGGGACGTCCCGCTGGAGCAGTGGCCCGAGCACCGGCTGGTCTCCCTGCCCCGCGGCATCTCCCGGCACGTGGTGCGCTTCGCCCGCCTGTCGGGCAAGGTGTACGCGATCAAGGAGATCAGCGAGTACTACGCCAAGCGCGAATACCGCCTGCTGTGGGATCTGAGCCGGATGGACACCCCGTCCGTCGAGCCGGTGGCCGTGGTCACCGGGCGGACCGACGCGAACGGCGAGCCGCTCGACTCGGCGCTCGTCACCCAGCACCTGCAATTCTCCCTGCCCTACCGCGCGGTCATGTCCGGGACGGTCCGGCCGGAGACGCTGAACCGGCTGCTCGACGCCCTGGCCGTGCTGTTCGTGCGGTTGCACATCAGCGGCTTCTACTGGGGCGACTGCTCGCTGTCGAACGTCCTGTTCCGCCGGGACGCGGGCTCCTTCGCCGCCTACCTGGTCGACGCCGAGACGGGCGAGCTGCACCCCATGCTCAGCGAGGGCCAGCGGCTGTACGACATCGACGTCGCGCACACCAACATCTTCGGCGAGATGCTCGACCTGGAGGCGGGTCAGCTGCTGCACCCCTCCATCGACCCCGAGCAGATCGCCGACTCGGTCGTCCGCCGCTACCACCGTCTCTGGAGCGAGCTCACCTCCGACGACATCATCGACGAGGTCGACTGGCACATGATCGACCAGCGGATCCGCCGGCTGAACTCCCTGGGGTTCGACGTCGCGGAGATGATGGTCCGCCGCAAGGCGGGCACCGGCCGGCTCATCGTCCGGCCCAAGGTCGTGGACGCCGGGCACCACCAGCGCAGGCTGTTGCGGCTGACCGGACTGGACGTGGAGGAGAACCAGGCCAGGCGCCTCCTCAACGACCTCGACTCCTTCCGCGTGTCGCACGGCCTCCGCCACGAGGACGAGGCGATCGTGGCCCACCGCTGGCTGGCCGAGGTCTTCCAGCCCACGGTGCTGGCCGTGCCCCAGGAGCTGCGGGGCAAGCTGGAGCCCGCCCAGTTCTTCCACGAGGTGCTCGACCACCGCTGGTACATGTCGGAGGAGGCCGGGAACGACGTCGGCCTGCCCGCCGCGGTGAATTCCTATGTGAAGAACATTCTTGTTTTCAAGCCGGACGAAAAGGCACTCATCACCGACGACCCAACGGGTTGATTTCCACCCAGGGTATGTAACTTCCTACTCGGTTGGAGAATCGTATGCCTTCTCCTATCAAAGCCCTAGCCAGGAAGTTCGGTTACCGAGAGGTGTCCCTACGCTGACCGGGCGACGCTTGAAGTCGCTGGCGAGGGAGAGCACGTGCTCGGAATCGAAGACTGCCTCACCGAGGTAATGGCCATCCCCGGTGCCCTGGACGCGATCCTCATCGATCAGACCAGCGGGACCGCGGTGGCCACCGGCGGCGCGAGCCGCCACGCCGACGTGGAGAGGTCGGCCGCGGGGCTGAGCGAGACCCTGCGCGCGACGCTCGACGGGCTCGCCCTCGCCTCGCCCGGCGGCACGGTCCGGATCAACGACATGATCATCACCACGGACGGCGGCCACCATTTGCTGCGGCCGCTGGAAACGCTTTTCGACGGCCCTCTGGTCATTTATGTCAGGCTCGATCTCGAACGCTCGAACCTGGCACTGGCCCGCCACCGTCTCCAGGCCCTTTCCGGCCGTCTGATATCGACGTGAAATCATGCCGAACGTCGAGAACATCCTCAGCGGGCTCGCCGGCGACCACGCCACCGGCTCCCTGCGACTCGGCAAGGCGGGGATCATCTACCTCACCGACGGTCGCGTGACCTATGCCGAGAGCGCGGCGGCCCCCCGGCTGGAGGACCTGCTGGGCGCCTGCCGCGGGATATCCGCCCACGCCGTACGGCAGGTCAGGCAGGCCGCCACCCGCCGGCCACCGGACGCGCGTACCCCCCAGCCGTCGGGGGGCGAGCAGCTGGTCGCGCGGGGCCTGCTCACCAGGGGGGAACTGGAGTTCTGCGTGCTGAGCGCGGTGCTCGACGCCGCGTACTTCCTGCTGCAGGCCACCGGGCACCGGCCCAGGTTCCGGCGGGGAGAGCGGCACTGGCTCGGACCGCAGTGGTACTTCGACGCGACCGGCCTGCTCCGGGAGTGCGAGCGAAGGAAGGCGCAGTTGGAACAGACCTGGCCGTCCGCGGAGCTGGACACGCTCCCGGTCGTCCCGCTGGGGCGCATCAGCGCCCAGCGGGTGGTGCTGAGCTCGCTCCAGTGGGAGGTGCTCGTCGGCGCCGACTCCACGGCGACCCCGGCCGACCTGGCGCGCAAGCTGGGCCGTCCCGCGTACTCGGTACTGCTCGCCGTACGGCAGCTCGCCTCGTCCGGGCTGCTCCGCCTCCCGGAGCCCGCTCCGGCAGAGGCCCCCGGGGCTCCCGGGGCTCCCGGGGCTCCCGAGGCGCCGGCGCCGCTGCCCAGGCGGACGAGGGGTGCCACGGAGATCCCGGCGGCCGGTACGGGTTCTCCGGAGACGTCGCAGTGGCTTCCCAGGGCGAACGGGGACCCGGCCGACGTCAGTCTGCTCATCCGGCTCAGGAACGCATTGGAGGCGATGACTTGAGCCCGGTCACATGCCGATAAGGCTGCGGACGCTGAAGCTGATCGGAAGGAGGATGCCGGTGGAACTGCGTGAGGAGATACGGCGCGAGATGGCGGCGCTGCGAGAACGCGTACCCGACGTGAACGGGAGCATCGCGTGCAGCGTCGACGGTCTGACGATAGCGAGCGACCTGGAGAGGGACACCGAGCAGACCGGGGCGCTCTCCTCCGCGGTGCTGGCCCTCAGCCGCCGGATGACGAGCATGGCCGGCAAGGGCACCTTCGAGGAGACGTTGATCTCCGGCACCAACGGCTACGCGGCGTTCTACGCCGCCGGACCCAAGATCGTCCTCACAGTCCTGGCGCGCCCGGGGACCAACCTCGGGCTGCTCCGGCTGGAGGGCCGCAAGACGGCGGCCAGACTGGCCGCCGCCGGTTCGCGCACATCGATACCCCAGTGATCGGAGACAGCAATGGGCAACATGGACATCTCGCTCAAGGAGATGATGGCGATCGACGGTGCCGTCGGCGCGGTCGTCGTCGACTACAACAGCGGGATGGCGCTGGGCGCGCTCGGCGGGTCCAAGGACCTCGACCTCCAGATCGCGGCCGCGGGTAACACCGAGGTCGTCAAGGCCAAGATGCGGACCATGGAGTCGCTCGGCCTCAAGGACGGCATCGAGGACATCCTCATCACGCTCGGCACGCAGTACCACGTGATCCGCCCGATCGCCGGCCGGAGCGGCAAAGGGCTGTTCCTCTACCTGGCTCTCGACCGGAACCGGGCCAACCTCGCGCTCGCGCGGCACACCCTGCGCGGCATCGAGGAGAAGCTCGAAGTCTGATCCTCCGGTGCGGTCCGCGCCCCGGGAGGCACGGACCGCACCGGAGTCCTCTCAGCGTCCTCCCGGAGTCCTCCCGGAGCCCTCCCGGAGCCCTTTCGGAGCGTTCCCGGAGGACTCCGGAGGGCGGCGGCTCCGGCTCAGCCCTTCCCCGCGCCGATCTCGGCGGCGCGGGCACCGGCGACGGCCACGCCGGCCGGGGCGTGCCAGGAGGCGGACTCGACCATGACCTTGGGCTTGCCGGTCCACGGCCGCACCGCGGCGCTCACCGGCTGGGTCTGCACGCCTATCCCCAGTTCCTGGGCCTTGGCGAAGACGACCGTCGGAGGCTTGGCCGGGCTGGTGTCCCTGCGGCTCCAGGCACCGGTGGAGAACGCGACGGGGTGGTTCTTTATCCCCGTACCGTCACCCCACTTGGTGACCACGTACTTGATGTCGATGTGGCCCATCCCGCCGTTGCCGTCCACGCCGAGCGTGCTGGCGTTGAACGTTCCACCGGTCAGGTCGGCGAAGGTCTTGGCGTCGATGTCGATCATGATGCCCTGGTTCGAGGGGGAACCGGGGCCGCGGTCGCCGACGAAGAACTTGGCCTTCTTGCCCTTGTAGATGAGGTAACCCTCGGTGAGCAGGGGCCAGCTCGGGCTGGCGATCATGCCCTTCTGCATCGGCCGGCCGCTGGCGGGCAGACCGGTGTCACCGGCCCGGCCGGAGGAGTCGTCCCAGAAGTAGGAGGCCGTGGTCGCGCCCTGGAGGAGGACGGACTCGGCGCTGGCCTTCGCCACCCCGACCTCGGGGTCGGCGGTGGCGGCGAAACAGGTGGATGCGGGCAGCGCCACCGCGACACCGGTGGCGGCGAGGACGCTCGCGCCGACCAGAGCGGCGGCGGCGAGGCGGCTTCCGCGGGGCTTGTTCTTCTGCCAGGTGAACTTGCTCAGGCCGTTCTTGTGCAAACCAAGGAAGGGGCGCATGGAGAAAAGGCTCTTTCGCGAGGGAACGGGGCAGCCACGTGCGACACACCGAAGGGGTGCACTGGCGGGGACGCGCTCGTCGGAAAAGGGGGCGTAGCCGGAATCTCAGGCAATCGCTACGCGGAGCACGATCTGGAAGGTGCCGCGATCAGGCGCGGCGAGAAGGTCCGGGGGGAACGGGGGATGTCGGCGGAAGGGGGGAAAAGTTCAGGTGGTCGGCACGGACAAGGGCTGCACCGACGTGGTAACGCGGTGATCCATGAGGGGATCTCCTCTCCATCTCGTCTACCGGGTTAGCTGACGGGTTCGGGCGGTGGAGTTGCCCTACCGCCGCGTGGTCGCGGCGGATTCACCCCGGAAAAGTGGTTCCCCGGCTCCGGGGCCCCTGCGGGCCCTCGGGATTCGACGTCGGCCGGCCGCTCCCTCTTGTGAAGGGCAGGTCGCCTACCGATGACTGTGGACACTACCCACCAAAACCGGACAAAGCAAAGCAAACACCATGAAAACCCCAGAAGATCTACCTACAAGCTTCAAGGAAGCCTCATCGATCGCCCCGTCAGGCCAACACCCGTCCTACCAGCACGGATGTCTCCCCCATCTCGGTGTCCAGCCCCGAAACCCCGTCCCGGGCCCCGTTCCAGGGCCCCGCGCCCGGAGATCCACGCGGCGGAACGCCGCCTCGCGAGCCCTCCCCAGGCCGGCCGATCCCTTTCCGTAAAGGTTCACTCAAGGGGAGCCCGCCCCGCGGGTCGTCCCCGGCCGACCGGTCCCGCCCGGCCCCGCTCAGTCCCACCAGAACGACCAGGCGTTCCTGCCCTTGATCTGCTCGGCGTAGTCGATGAGGTTCCCCGCCCCCTGGATGATGCTGTCGGGACAGAACGTCCAGTGCTCCGCGGCGACGTGCAGGGCGTGCTCGGAGGTGGTCGGGGGCGCGGCGACGCTGAGGTCGAGGGTGTTGAAACCCATGCCGACCACCCGCACCCCGAACCTGTCCTCCCAGCTGCGCACGACGGCCGCGAGCGGGACCATCCACTCGTTGTGGTTGAGGGCGCCCTGCCAGCCCATGACGGCGAGGGCGTCGGCCCCGCGCTCGACCGCGACGAGCCCGAGCGGGGTCCTGCGCTCGGCCACCAGCCCGGCGTACCAGTCGGCGACCACGCCGGGGTCTGCGGCGAGCCTGCCCGGGGGGGCCGGGCCGGGGCACTCGGGTCCGAAGGGCTCGAGCAGTTCGAGCTGGTCGAGGTTGGCCTTGGCGATCCAGTCGGACCACACCTCGGCCATGAACGCGGCGGCGTGGTAGTTGTCGATCTGACCGGCCGTGTCCGGGGCGATCTGGCCGGCCGACCAGGGCTGGACGGAGTCCTCCAGCAGCACCGGCCACAGGCCCGACCGCTCGTGCTGGGCCCTCAGCCGCGCCCAGTACTCGCCGGAGACCGCCACCTCGCTGAGCCAGAACGCCGGACGGCGACGGACGGCGAGCTGGGCGTAACCGGGGTCGGGCCACACCACGTCCCCCGGCGGCAGCTCCACCGAGAGCCTCCTGCCCCTGCCCCCGCCGGTCCCGTCGCCGCCCTCGCTCCCGTCGGCTCCGTCGGCTCCATCGGCGAACAGCTGGCCCAGAACTGGCGGAAGTCGCTCACTCTCACAATCGCTCATCTCTACCGATCCGATCCTGACCACGGACCAATTTTGGCCTGTCAACCATCCCGAGGGACAGTTCTGCCCTGGTCCAGGCAAAAATTATCGGTAGTGGGGAGAAACGGAACCGGGTGGGTGCCCGTCCTCCACCGTCCGTCCGGCCGGCCAGGCGCGGTTTGTTGTGCAGTGCAGAACGTTGTGCTGCAAAGTGGCCGCAGGGCGGGGTACTCGCCTACCTTGACCAGGTATTCGATTGCCGGATCACATTGGGAAGCCGCGATGAGTGAGCCCGCTCCGGAACGCAACCGGTCGGCCTCGCTCCGACGCGCCCTCGCCGTCCTCGCGCACGTACGCGACCACGCGGGTGCGGGCCACGGCCTGTCGCTCACCCGGCTCGCCGAGGCGCTCGACCTGTCCAAGAGCACGGTGCTCCGGTTGACCGCCCCGCTCATCGAGGCCAGGCTCCTGGAGCGCGACCGCAGGAGCGGCGCATACCGGCTGGGCAGCGGCGCCCTGCACCTCGGGCAGGCCTACCTGTCCACCCTCGACCTGCGGACGGTGGCCGCCGAGGAGTCGCACCGCCTGATGGCGGAGACCAGGGAGACCGTCCACCTCGTGGTCTACGATCCGCCCGACGTGGTCTACATCGACAAGGTCGAGAACGAGACCAACGTGCGCATGGCCTCGCGCATCGGCAGCCGCAACCCCGTCTACCGCACCGCCGTGGGCAAGGCGATCCTCGCCTGGCAGCCGGAGGAGGCCGTCGAGGAGATCGTGGCCGCCGGGATGCCGCACGTCACCCGGTACACCATCACCGACGCCGCGCGCCTGCGCGCCGAGCTGGGCCGGATCCGGCAGCGGGGCTACTCGGTCGACGACCGCGAGAACGAGCCCGAGGTGCGCTGCGTCGCGGCGCCGATCTTCAACCACAACGACGTCGCCACCTCGGCGATCTCCATCTCGGGCCTCACCTCCCGGATCACCGCCGCGCGGGTGCGAGACCTGGGTCCCCTGGTGGCCGAGACGGCCCTGCGCATCTCCAGAAAGCTCGGGTCGACCCGATGACCGACGAAGCCCGCCCGCCGACTCCCTAAGGACCCGTTTTCCATGACTGATCTGGTAACGCTCGGTGAGAGCATGGCGCTGTTCACCGCGCGGCGCACCGGCCCGCTCAGGCACGCCCGCGACTTCGGGCTCGGCGTGGGCGGCGCGGAGTCGAACGTGGCCATCGGCGTCGCCCGCCTCGGCGGGCGCGCGGCCTGGATCGGCAGGGTGGGCGCCGACGAGTTCGGCGAGCTGCTGCGCTCGACGCTGGCCGGCGAGGGCGTCGACGTGCGGGGGATGCGGGTCGATCCCGAGGCGCCCACCGGCCTGATGATCAAGAGCAGGCGCACGGCCGAGACGGTCGACGTGCGCTACTACCGCTCGGCGAGCGCCGGATCCCGGCTGCGCCCCTCCGACCTGGACGTCTCGCTGATCCGCTCGGCACGCGTGCTGCACGTCACGGGCATCACGCTCGCGCTGTCGGCGTCCGCCGCCGAGGCGGTGCGGGCCGCGATCGCCGAGGCTCGCGCCGCGGGCGCGATCGTGTCGATGGACGTCAACTACCGCCGTGCCCTGTGGACGCCCGCCGAGGCCTCCGCCGCGCTGCGCGAGACCGTCGCCTCCGTGGACGTCCTGTTCGCGACCGAGGCCGAGGCCCGGCTGGTCGTCGAGGGGGACGACCCGCTCACCCTGGCCGGAGCCCTGTCGGCCCTCGGCCCGCGCCACGTCCTCATCAAGCGCGGCGCCCTCGGCGCGATAGAGCTCTCCGACGGCACCGTACGGCACGCGGAGCCCTACCGGGTCGTCGAGCTCGACCCGGTGGGCGCCGGGGACGCCTTCGCCGCGGGCTGGATCGCCGAGACCCTCGCCGGGGCGGCCCCCGAGCGGCGCCTGGCCACGGCCGGCGCCGCGGGAGCCTTCGCCGTCACCGCCGACGGCGACTGGGAGAGCCTGCCCCGCCGCTCCGACCTGGACCTGCTGCGCCCGGCCGACACGGTGGACGCGGTCAGCCGCTGAACCGGGCCCTTCCCGGGAGCGGCGGCCCGCGGTGCGGGGCGGGACGCCGGGCCCGTGGCGACGGCGCCTTAGTCGATCTTGCTGAGGTCGATGACCACGCGCTGGTCCCCGAGCCGGTAGCTGATCAGCCGTTCACCGCTCATCCCGGCCCCCGGCCCCGGTATTTGCAGGCCGTTCTTGCCGGGACGGACCCCGAAATCGCCGGATCTGCCGGTGACCAGATCGTGCAGGAGGGCACCCTCCGACTTCCTCTCCTTGCGGTAGGTCGAGCTCTGGAAGCGGCCCACGAAATCGCCGGACGCATGGGCCGGGACGAACGGCAACTCCTTCTCCCGGGAACCGTCGCGCAGCCGGTGGAAGAACCCGCCGCCGGCCTTCCTGCCGATGCACGCGGTCAGCCCGCACTGCACGTCGAGCTCACCGGGGTTGACCACTGCCGTGCGTTTCTCCCCGGTCTCCACGTTGAGCAGTTCGGCCAGGGCCGTCAATTCGGCGGAGGTCGTCTCTTCGAGGAAGTCGAACATCCCGGCCGTACCGACCCACGGCCAGCGCATGACGTGATGTCTCTCCGCGCCCGCGACGGGCTTCACCGCCCCGCCCCCGAGGGGGACGGTGAAGACGCCGTCGCTCTCCCTGAAGGAGAAGGCGATCCTGCCGTCGCCGGTCACGGCCGGCGGGTCGAGAGCCTCGTCCGCGTCCTCCTCGCCGTTCCGGTGCGAGGCCACGAGCCGGGCCTCGCCGCCGGCGAGCGGGGCCGCCCACAGATCTGCGAGCTTCTCGTCACCGATGTTGCGAGTCGTCCACCAGACCACCTGTCCGGCGCCGATGGTGAAGTCGAAGGCGAACGTCACCGTCCCCTTCGGCGTGGGAATGTCGGTGATCTTGCGGATTTTCGCGCTGTCCATGTCGTAGGCGTAGAGGGCGTCGGACTTCTCCAGACTCGACCAGGTCCCGGTGAGCAGCGTGTGGTCGTCGATGAAGGCGTGCGGCCGGAGTTCGCGCCCGTCGGGCAGCAGGGCCGGGATCTTCCTGACCGCCTGCGGCCAGACCTTCTCGACAGGGTCCGGGATCTCGGACACCTCGCCCGGAAGGCGCGGCTCCGCGGTCCCGGCGCTCGACACGGCCGTCGGGTCCGCCGCCGTCGGGTCCGGATGGTTCGCGGCGCCGCGTACCGCCACCGCGAGCCCACCCGCCACCACCGCCACGGCGAGGGCCGCGGCGGCGGTGGCCAGGGCCCGCGCGCGCGTCCCGCGACGCCGGGAACGGGCCACGATGTGCGCGGACAGGCTGCTCGGCGCGTGCGGCGCGCGCTCGGAGGCGTGGCCGAGGGCACTGCGGAGGTTGGCTTCCAGGTCGTCGTTCATCGGGTGCTCCCGTTGGCCGCTGCGGGATGGGGTACGGCGGAGCGAAGCCTGTTCAGGCCGAGCGACGCGTGACTGCGGACGGTCCCCCGGGAGATGCCGAGAACATTGGCGATCTCCACGTCGGTCAGCTGCTCGTAGTACCGCAGGACGAGCACGGCCCGCTGCTTGCGGGGCAGACCTTCGAGCGCCCGCCACAACCCCTGTTCCACGTCGGAGGGCAGCACGTCCAGATGGGCCCTTTCCGGAAGGTCCCAGGTGAGCCGCTCGCGACGGCGCAGCCGCCAGGTGCCGATGTGCAGCCGAGCCATGATCATCCTGGTGTAGTTCTCCGGATCGTGCTTGCGGCGCACCCGGGACCACGCCCGATGCAGCCGGACCAGCGCCTCCTGGGTGAGATCGGCCGCGTCGTGAGGGTCACCGCTGAGCACGTAGCCGTAACGCAGCAGTGCATCCGCCCGCTCAGCGACGAAGTCCGCGAAACGGGATTCGTCGTCCAATTGCCTTCGCCTTTACGAGTCCGTCACAGCTTTCCGGTTCCGTCACAACTCAGACGGACTCGGCGGCGAAACTGTTGAATCCGGCGGCGAAAGACGTCGCCGTCCACCCGCTCCCCGCGGTCTGCCACGGCCCGCTAGAGCTCGAAGAGCACGAGCCGATGCCGTGCCGCCATTTCCAGCACCACGCGGCACACCTCTCCTGCCCGGGGGAAGACGGCGTTCATCAGCACGAAGTCCTCACCCACGGTCAGCGGCTCGGACCATGGCGAGGTGCCGTAGTTCTCGGCGGTCAGGTCCGGGAAGAGCGCCGTCAGCTCCTCGTAGAAGGCCGCCACCTCCGGGCGCGGCTCACCGGGGGCGGCTCCGCTCTCGTCCCAGGCGAGATACCTGAGAAGGGCCTCGCGTGCGGTGATCGGTTCGGTCCCGAACCAGACTCCGAGATCAAAGCTCACACCACGTCCTCGTTCTCGCCTCGCCTGCCCGGCCGTCGAATCCTACGTGCCCGGCGGACGCCTGATATGCGCGAACGGTACGGAAAGATCGGCGCCTGCCAAGCCCGCCGGTCACCCGGTCGCGCGTGACGGCGGTTCTGTCGGTGGCGGACCGTACCCTGACGTCATGATCATTGTCTCAGGCTGGATCCGGGTCGACCCCGATGCCCGTGACGGCTACCTGCGGGGGTGCGTGAGCGTGGTCGAGCAGGCTCGCGCCTCGTCCGGCTGCCTCGACTTCACGCTCGGCGCCGACCTCGTCGACGCCGGCCGGATCAACGTCTACGAGCGGTGGGAGTCGGAGGAGACCCTCGACGCCTTCCGGGGCTCCGGGCCGGGCGACGACCAGGAGGCGGCGATCCGCGACGCCGAGGTGGCGCGCTACCAGATCTCCGGTGTCGGCCCCGCCTGACCCGGCGGGCTCTTCCCCCTTACGAATCCCCCTTACAAATGCCGGCGTCCTCATCCAGGCCGGACCGTTCCCCCGCGCCCGTCACCCGAGGCGGCGCGTCAGGCCAGGTTTCCGGCCGGGGTCCGGCCCTGGGCGGACCACTCCTGGATCCAGTTCGGGTAGGCGACCGGCGGCCGGCCGGCCTCGTCGAGTTCGGCGAGATCCTGCTCGGTGAGCGTCAGGTCACCGGCGGCGATGTTGTCCGTGAGCTGTTCCGGCTTGCGCGCGCCGACGATGACGCTGGTGACGGCGCGCTGGGCGAGCAGCCAGGCGATCGCGACCCGGGCGGGGCTCACCTCGTGCCGCGCGGCGACGGTCCGCAGCACGTCGAGCACCGTGAAGCCCTTCTCCTCCTCGAACGGCACGAAGTCGAAGCCGTTACGGGCCCGGCGGGAGTCCTGTTCGGTGGTCGCCCCGCCTCGGTCGAACTTGCCCGTGAGGAATCCGCCGAGAAGCGGTTGCCACACCGTCAGGCTCAGCCCCGCGTCCTCCGCCAACGGCACCAGCTCACGCTCGACGTCGCGCGTCGCCGGTGAGTACTGGATCTGATTGGCGACGAACCTCGCCTGGTTGTGCAGCGCGGAGATGCCCAGCGCCTTGCTGACCTGCCAGGCGGCGAGGTTGGAACAGCCGATGTAGCGGACCTTGCCCTGTCGTACCGCGTCGTCGAGCGCGCTCAGCGTCTCCTCGAGCGGCGTCAGGCGGTCGTAGTTGTGGATTTGATAGAGATCGATGTAGTCGGTCCGCAGCCGGCGCAGGCTGTCCTCCAGGGCCCGCATCACGTGCAGACGGGAAAGCCCCTGGTCGTTGGGTCCCGGCCCGACCGGAGCGAACAGCTTGGTGGCGAGCACCACGTCCCGCCGTCGCCGTCCGACCGCCCGGCCGAGCATCTCCTCGCTCTCGCCGTCGGCGTAGACGTCGGCGGTGTCGATGAAGTTGATCCCGGCGTCGAGTGCCGTGCCGACGATCCGATCCGCTTCCTCCTGCCCGAGTGCCCCGAGGTTGTGGAACACCGGGTGGTCCTTGCCGCCGAACGTCATCGCGCCCAGGGAGATCTCCGAGACCCAGACCCCGGTACGTCCCAGCAGACGATATTTCACCAGCTACTCCTTCGCGTGTACGTCCGGTCCACGGCAGTCGGCCGGGCATCCCGCACCCGTTCGGTCGCTACGTCCGGACACTGTGTCCGAAAATTACGCTACACGATGTCCGGACGAGGTGTAGCGCGCCGTTCGCCGCCGAGCGACGACCTAGGATCCGGATATGCCTTCGATTACTCGACGACGCACCGCGAGCGTCGGCCGTCCCACCTCGGCCGAGGCGGAGATCCTGGCCGCGACGCAGCGTCTCCTGATCAACGGCGCGAACTTCACCGAGCTCGGCGTGCAACAGATCTCCACTGAGGCCGGCGTCGCCCGCTCGACCTTCTACAGCCACTTCCGCGACAAGATCGACCTGCTCATGCGTCTGGCCACCGAGCTCATGGCCTCCTCGTTCGACCTCACCTCGGCGTGGGACCCGTCGGACGGCGCCGAACGTCTCGCGGACGCCTTCCTGCGGGTGGTGGAGGTCTACCGGAAACACGCCGCCGTACGGCAGGCGATCGCCGAGGTCGCCACCTACGACGCGACCGTGCGTGACTTCTGGAGCAGGGAGGTCAACCAGTTCACGGACTGGACGATCGCGATGCTCCGCGCCGAGCAGGACGCGGGCCACGTCCCCGCCGACCTCGACCCGGTGAGCGCCACCCGGGTGATCGTCATGGGCGGCGAACGGGCCCTCGTCGACCATGTCACCGCCGGGGATCCCGGCGACGACGCCGCGTTCGCCCGCGAGATGGCACTGACCTGGTGGTACGGCGTCTTCCGCCGCCCGGCGGACCACGGCAGGTAAACGCTTCAGAGCAGGCGAACGCTTCAGGCGCGAGTCGGCCGCACGCGTCGAGGGGTGTCCGTATGGCCGCCTCGACGACGGCCCGCCGATTCCCTGTCCGGCGTTCGAGCACAAGCCCCGCGGGCGCGCCTTCTCCTGGGTGGCCCTGCCGGTACCTGCCCGCTCAGGGCCTGCTTCGAGCCCCGTGAACGAAGCTCAGGGTGATGTGCTGGATCGTGGCCGCCGGCCACGGCCCCACCCCTTGACGCGTTTTCCCTTCGGAAGGCTCGCCGCATGCCCGGGAAACCCCTCGGGAGGACTGTCGCGACCAGGGCTCCCCCTGCGGCGAATCTCCATATCGAGACTGAACAGAGAATTTCCCGTGAGTGATCAGAAATACCAGATACGCCCCATGGGCCCGCAGGACCTTTCCCGTGCCGTCGAATTGTTGAACGAGACGAGCGCCCACGATGTCCGCCACGTTCTCCTGTCGGAGCTGGCCGGAAACTCGGCCCCCGCGCCTCTTCTCGCGATTGTCGCCGCAAGAGCGGACGCCGTCGTGGGTGCGGCGAAACTCACGGCGGATCCCGTGTTTCCCGAAACCGTCTCGGCTTTGGTCTCCGTCGACGCGGGCGCCGGGGGTCTCGGCGTCGGCTCGGCACTCGCCGAGCGGGTGGAGGCCGGGCTGCGACTCCTGAAGGGCGGAACGGCGACCTGCTCGATCCGGGACGATCTGCCTCGCGGGCGCGCGTTCGCGGAACGTCACGGCTTCACGGTCGCGCATCACAGCCTGGGTTTCCGCTTCGACCTGACCGGCTCCGGGTACTCGCTGGCCGCGCGGGCGGCCGAGACGGCCGAACGAGCCGGGGTGCGCATCCGGAGAGCGACCATGGCCTCCGAAGAAGACCTCATCCTTGAGTGCTTCACACGTTGCAGGATCGGGCTTCCCCTCCCCTACGGAAACCGCCCTGTCGACGTTCGCGCACGACTTCTGCAATTCCCACCCGGGAGCGTGTATCTGCTTGCCGATTCACCCGATGCCGGGTCCGTCCGGCACAAGGGTATGAGCATCCTGATACCGCAGGGGCGAAGTTGGTACGTGCGTTTCACCGGCACCGATCCCGACTTCCGGGGACAGGGAGTGGCAACCGCCGTGAAGGCGGGTTCACTTCTGTACGCCCAGCGGACCGGGGCCGAAAGCGTCACCACCCACAACGACGAATCCAACACGCCGATCATCCGTGCCAACAAGGCACTCGGCATGGTGCCGGACGTCGGATACTGGAGCCTGTTGCGTGATCTGTGAACGATGCGCGGAAGTGTCCGGCCCATGTTCACCCTGGGAACTTGAGGGCGCGGGGGCGCGGGGGGCGCGAGGGCGCGGGGGCGCGGGGGGCGCGAGGGCGCGGGCACACCGGTCCGGCAGACTGGACATGACAGAAAGGGGTCCCGCCATGACCGACAAGCCCATCCTGCAGCCCAGCCCCAGTCATCCGATCACGATCACGGCGAACCCGGCCCGGGTCGTCGTCTCGGTGGGGGGCCAGGTGGTCGCCGACTCGCGGCGCGCGCTGACGCTGCGGGAGGCGGCGTACCCGCCGGTGCAGTACGTCCCGATCGCCGACGTCGACCGCTCGTTGCTGGAGCGGACCGACACCGCCACCTACTGCCCGTTCAAGGGCGACGCGAGCTACTACACCGTCACGGTGGACGGGAAGCAGGCGGTGGACGCGGTGTGGTTCTACGAGTCGCCGCACCCGGCCGTCGCCGAGATCAAGGACCATGTCGCCTTCTATCCCGACCGGGTCGACTCCATCGTGGTCGAGTAGCCACCGCCTGGACCCGATGCGCTTTCCCGGTGCTCCCTGTGCTCCGCGTCTCCGGTGTCCCGGTGTTTCCTGGGTTCCCGGTGTTCCCGGTGTCCTCGGCGTTCCCGGTGCGAGACCTTTTCCGGGAACCGGGAACACGGCCGGGCCCGAGCGGCGGCCTGTGCGGACCGCCGCTCGGGCCGGTAAGGCACTGCCGGTCAGCTCCGACCGAGCAGCGCGTCGAGGACGGGGTCGTCCACACCCTCGACGGCGGTGGGCGGAGCGTCGGTGACGGCGTCGTCGGTGGCGAACCGGATCGCCTCGGTGAACGTGGGGAAGCAGTGCTCCGTTCCTGGCTCGTCCAATCCTCCGATCACATCGACGACGCAGTTGTTGGCGGGGGTGGGGGCGGGTTCCCCGGGTGTCGCGGCGGCCCCGCCGGTGCCGGGACGAGGGCGATCAGGGGCAGAGCCGTCCATGACCGATTCCATCCCCAGCAGGAGCGCTTGGAGCAGACGCCGGGCGGCGGGCCGGTTTCCCAGTGCCGCCCACTGTGCGGCGGTCAGATCCCCACGACTCACCCGGAGACCATTTCAGAAGTGGATCATTCATATGATCCACTTCTGAAACAGGCCTAGTAGACCTCGCTCCTGTTGTTGACGATCTCGTCGAGCAGGGCGGTGGTGTCGGCGTAGCGCTGGGCCGTCGAGCTGTTGACCGGCAGGTCCAGCGTGGCGAAGCCGTACCGGACGGCCTGTCCGACCGTGGTCGTCCCGAGCGCGCGGGTGAGCCTGCTGTCGATCTTCGTCGAGGCGTTGATCTGCCGCGCGGCCAGGTCGAACAGAGTCGCCAGCAGCTGGAACCTGGCGGGACCAGGCTGTGAACCGCCGGCCGAGAGCACCGCGTCGGCCTCGGTGTTGTCGAGCGCCCCGTTCGCGGAGCTGTCGAACTGCTGGTAGGTGGCCTGGACCCGGGCCAGCAACTCGGCTGTGCGGGCCTCGGGGTGGGTCTTCCAGTAGCCGTGCGAGCGCGGGTCACGGGTCGGCGTGACCTCGGTGATCGTCGTGGTGGCCGACGCGGCCACCGGCTCGTAGGTGCAGCCGTTGGCGTTGCCGTACGCCACGGAGGCGTGGTCGGTCAGCTTGTCCCCGGCGACGAACAGCAGGCTGGGCCTGGCCGTGAACTGCACCGACTGGTCACCGCTCGCGGCCAGCTCGCCCAGCGACCACGTCAGCGTCGTCGTCCCGTCGGCGTTGCGGGTGACCCCGGTCGGCTTGGGGCCCGTGCCCTGGTCGAGGGCCTGGCTGTAGTAGACCTCCTTGGGGAGCGTGTCGGTCAGGACGACGCCGGTGGCCTTGCCACTGCCGACGTTGGCGACCTTCAGGTCGACCGTGATCGCCTCGCCCGCGTTGACCGTGGCGGTCGCGCGCTTGTCCAGGGTGAGCTTGGGCGCGTGGACCTTGGTCGAGGCGGTCGCGGAGTTGTTCGCCGTGTTGGCCTCGGCTCCACCGGCGAGGTCCTTCGCGGTCACCTCGGCCTTGTTGGTCAGGACCTTCGCGTCCTCGGTGTCGCAGGGGACCTCATAGGTGAATGCCTCGGTCTTCGTGCCGCCTGCGCCGAGCTGCCCGACCTGACGCGTCTGGACGTCGCCGGCCGGCGGGGCGTCCTTCACGCTTGTCTGGGTCGCTGCGCCTGTGCCGATGTTGTCCAGCTTGACCTGATAGGTGAGGGTGTCGCCGGGCTCGGCGTCGGCCTTGTCGACGGTCTTCTCGATGGCCAGGTCGGGGTTGTAAAGGTTGAAGAAGGACATCTCCTGCCGGATCGCGGTGTCGAAGGTCAGTTCCGGCTCCACGTCGCCCCCGGCGCCTCCGCAGGTGGGCGCGCCCGCGGGCCAGGCGCTGCAGGCCCAGCCGACGCGGTCGGGGGACTGCGCCCTGAACCTGATCGCGGGCCAGTCCTTGTGGTCCGTGAGCGTGGTCAGGCCGTCCGCGTCGTTGATGTTCACCGGCTGGTTCGTCGTGTCGATGATCGGGACGTTGGTGCCGGCCGTGCGGTTGTCGTTCCAGTTGAGCGGCCCGTTGCCGGCGCCGGCTCGGATCACGGGGTCGCCGCCCGGGTTGGCGACGTTGGGGGCCCACCAGAACGTCCAGTCCGTGCCGTCGCTGATGCCCGCTGTCTCGTTCAGCCCGCCTTCGACCAGCTGGGGCAGCCCGCCGTCGGACAGGTCCAGCCGCACTGCGCCCACCCTCCAGTCGCGGAACTCGTCGACCAGCAGCGGCGGCGCGCTGTTGGGGATGCCCGTCTGGAAGAAGTAGTTCATGACGCTGAGGTAGTTGGGCTTGTTGTTGACGTTCTCGTTGCCGCCGTGCCGCAGGGCCATGGCGTGGAAGAGCTCGTGCAGGATGGTGCCGGCCTGGTCCTGGTCGGTGCCGACATTGGCGTCGACATCGCCCGTGCCCCGGGTGAGCACCTGCACGTCCGTCGTGTGGGCGCTGGTGGTGTCGCACCTGCGGTTGTCGCCGACGTGGATCTGGGTTCCGGTGGTGACGTCGTCTCCGGCCGCGGTCGTCTGCAGCATGCCGTCGCCGCCGTAGTCGGCGGTGAAGTCGGCCACGCACATGGTCCGCCAGTCGCCGAGAGTGACGATGAAGTCCTTGTTGTTGTCACGGACGGGTTCGCAGCACTGGCCGGAGGTTCCGACGGCGTTCAGCAGGCGGTGCGCGAA
This sequence comes from Streptosporangium sp. G12, assembly GCF_052983175.1. NCBI lineage: Bacteria > Bacillati > Actinomycetota > Actinomycetes > Streptosporangiales > Streptosporangiaceae > Streptosporangium > Streptosporangium sp. G12. The sequence continues at coordinate 100,028 of NZ_JBRIQO010000013.1, forward strand.
GATCCCGTAGTGCGCGTAGGGGGCGAGCTCGGCCGGGAAGTTGGCGGTGCGCGCATTGCGGAAGTCATTGGTGTTCAGGCCCAGCTGGGCCTGTTCGGCCAGTTGCGCGCCCTCCCGGTAGATGAAGTCGATGCCGTCCTGACGCGTCCCCGGGTAGGGGCAGGGACTCGTGGCCGCGATGGGCGCGTCCTCCAGGGCGTTCTTGACCAGGGCGATCGCGCCCGCCTTGGGCTCGTGCGAGTGCCTGGTGGCGGGGGCGGCGTCCTCCATGTGGTCGAGCTGCAGGATGACCGTCTTGCGGCACGGGTCGGCGCCGAGCGCGGGCAGGTCGACGAGCACGTCGCCGGCCGCGTTCCTGATGCCGGACAGCTCGATGAGGTCCGGGATGCCGTCGAGGTCGGTGTCCGGCATCTCGGCGCCGGCGGTGATACCGATCTTGGTGATCCGGCCGTCGTTGTTGCGGGGGATGCCATGGTCGCCGTCGCCCTGGATGCAGGACTGGCCCTTGGCCGTCCGGCCGTCGGACCGGACGCACGGGGTGCCGAAGACGAGCTGGTCGCCCGAGAGTGTGCCCGAGCGCAGGTCGTAGGTGAGGTTCAGCTCCCAGTCCTCGTTGTTGGGGCTGATGTCCATCCGGTCGGAGTTGGAGTTGAAATCGCTGTCGTAGTCCCACATCGCGACCGTGATGTCCACGGTGGGCTTGTCGCCGGGCCAGTTCTCGTAGGTGAAGGTCCAGCCGCCGGGCGCCTCGGGCAGGCCGCGGGGCTCGAACTCGTCGTCCTCGATGCGGGGGCCCGTCACCAGCGGGCCATCGGCGATCTTCACCCTGGGGAAGTAGTCGCCGTCGCCCACCCCTCCGCTGTCAGGGTCCTCGACCTGGAAGAGGTACTCGATCTCAAAGATGATCTTGATGCCGGGGGGCGCCGCCGCCGCAGGAGTGGCGATGAGCGGTATGGAGGCCAGGAAAAGCGCCAGCATCGCCGCGAATGACAGACCGGCCTTCGTTCTTAAGCCCATGACGTTCTCCCCTGGAGTGCTGCCAGAAGAGCATCGTCCGTCGTGGGCCGGTCCGGCGCCTGAGTACCCCCGTACCCAAATCTCACCGGTCGCCGCCATCAACGAGTGGCTGTGATCAACTTATGAAACAGGCCTTAGATGTACTTACGCTGGATGAGGAGGCGGTGTGACTCCTGAAGCTCCGCCGGCAGGTCGTCCGGGGCGAACCATCTCGCCTCCAGGATCTCGAAATCGTCGAGCTTGAGCGTGCCGCCGGCGAACTCGGCCTCGTAGGCCACCTCCAGGCGCAGCCGGTAGCCGCTCCTCAGGCGGACCAGCTCCCCGACGTGGACCTTCAGCCCGGTCTCCTCCCGCACCTCGCGGCGGACCGTGTCCTCGAAGGTCTCCGACCTGTTCGCGTAGCCGGTCGGGAGACCCCACTGCCTGCCCTCCGGCCAGAAGCGGTGCTTCAGCAGGAGGACGTTGCCGTCCTGGTCGCGCACTACGCCGGTCACACCGACCATGAACGTGGCGTGCCGAAGCCAGTTGATGCGCCACTGGAGTGAGCCGCTGGTCAGCCTCCAGAGCCGGATGATCAGCTTCTTCACGGTGAGTCCCATCCGCGGGCCGGCGCCCGCCTGAAGATCAGACGCTACCCGCTCGGGCCATGGCGCCCGAGCCCGGCTTCACGAACCGTGAACGTAGTAGGAGTCGACCGCGGGCTGGCCGGTGTAGTTGGGTCCGGCGCGGTCGTCGGAGCCGAGATAGCGGTAGGGCAGCTCGACGACGCGCCGGCCCCGGCAGGTGATCCGGCGACGCCGGGGGTCGTAGTCCAGCCCGGCCTCCCGCAGCGCCGAGGCCAGCCGGCGCCCCGCCGGCACGCCGTCCTCGACGAGGACGCTCCGGGTGTCGAGGTTGCCGACGAGCAGGCCGTCCTCGGCCAGCCAGCCGGCGGCCCGGGACAGGACACCGAGTTTGTCGCCCACGTAGTGCAGACCGTGGACACAGGTGATCAGGTCGAAAGGTTCCTCGGGCTCCCAGCCGGTGATCGAGACGGTGACCAGCCGCAGCCTCGGCGGGCGCGACGGCCCGGCGAAGAAGTCGACCAGGTCGACACCGACGATCTCCACCTCGTCCCCGAGGTGTCGGGAGGCCTCGAAGAGAGCACGGGCCGAACCGCAACACAGGTCGAGCCAGCGCACCCGCCGCCCGGTCGGAGTCCGCTCACGCAGGACCTCCAGCACCTCGATGCCCAGCTCCCGGCCGTACCCGTTGGAACCGGTCAGCCCTCGCTCCCGGTTCATCACCCGGTTCGCCACCACCGACGAGCGCTCCAACGCCTCGTCATCGAGCAGTTCCGCCAAGGGGGCGCACTCCCTCTCGTCGGTCGCCGCATCTGTCCGGTGGAAGCTGAACCGGTTCTCGACGGCGCCGGGTGTCGTGTTTCCCGTCAGGTCAGTCGGTCGAACTCACCGATCTTGACGCCATCGACGAAGGTTCGCCACTCGGCGGGGGTGAAGAGGAGCTTGGGGCCACGAGGGTCCTTGCTGTCGCGAACCGCGACCACACCCGGCAGGTTGGCGGCGATCTCGACACACTGGCCACCGTTGTCTCCGGAGCGCGACGACTTCCGCCACACAGCGGCGCTCAGGTCCATTCCTGCCTCGCTTCCTCGATCATTTTGAGGGACATGCGGTCAGGATAAGCCCATCGACGTATGGATTCATATCTGTTCCATATCGAGGTCACGGAATCCTGGTCGGTCGTGACGTGCCCTTCGATCGACGAATCCACATGGATGGTGTCCGGTTGACCGTTCGGGAGTTCGGCGATCATAAAAGCGCCCAACATACCTGCGGTGCAATCCGGATCGACGACTTGAACGGCGAGCGTAGGCCGCTGGGCGGCCTCCAGCAGGTGGCCGAGTTGTTCCCGCATCACCTCGGGGCCGTTGACGCGACGACGAAGGACGCCCTCGTCGATGAGGACCAGGAGCATCGGGGGGTTGTCCTTGTCGAGGATTCTCTGACGGCGCAGGCGAGCCTGGACACGCTCTTCCACCTCGTCGGGAGTGGCGCGGGGGCCATGAGTGAAGAGGTGCCGGGCGTAGGACTCCGTCTGCAGCAGACCTGGGACAAGTAGGGGATCCCAGGAGCGGAGGACGAGGGCGGCGGGTTCTATTTCCTCGGCCCAGCCGATGAACCAGGCCGGGCCGCTGGGGCGGGCGACGATGTGTCGGCGCAGGTCCGTGAAGTGCGTGCTGCCGTTGGAGCCGAAGAGCAGGTCGAGCCGCTCGGCGTCGGATCTCGACGGCGTGCGGGTGGCGGACTCCAGGCGGCTCACCTGCGTCTGCGTGCATCCCAGGCGTGAGGCCACTGCGCTCTGGGACAGTTGCGCGGCCTCGCGCAACCGGCGCATCTCGGCCCCGAAACGCGCGTGCGGAGATCCGGGCTCCGGGGAGGTCTCGACGCTCATCGCATTCCTCCTGAAATAGAGAAAAACGGCCTTTTGGGTTAATGGGCGATGTCAGCTCTTGGTATCGACAGGCCGGCCGTCGGCATTTTCAGCTATCTCTCGGATTACCGATCCGGTTATGTCCTCACCTCTCATGAGGGCAATCTAATCACACGTCCTCTCGGTTCGACAGGACGGAAAAGAAAGCATCCCATCGCCTTTAACCAGGGACGAGACGAGTGATGAATGACCAGAACGGCGACCTTTCACGCCTCGATCGCGCTCGCCGGAGGCACTCGGAGGACAGGAGCGTGACGGCGGTGACCGTGTGAGATCCGAAAAGGAGACCGCGGGGAAAGAGGACGGCTGTCCTGGACATCACGGTGACGGAGCTGCGACAGCGCCGTGGGCGGGTGGGCCGTACGGCGCGTGGCGGAAGGTGTTTCCCGGGCGGGTGGAATCCGTTCCGGAGGCTCGGGCCTGGGCGCGCGACCTGCTGATCGGGCGGGTCGGAGCTCCGGTGCTCGACGACGTGCTGCTCCTGCTGAGTGAACTGGCCACGAACGCCGTGGCCCACTCCGACTCCGGGCGTACGGCGGATGGACGGGTGACCGTCTACGTGGCGCGTACCACCACGACGGTTCACGTGGAGGTCACCGACGACGGGTCGGCCGCGAGCGCGCCCGCCGTGCGCGTGCCGGAGGCGGACGACGACGGCGGGCGGGGGCTGTGGCTGGTGGAGATGGTCGCGGCCGGATGGGGTTCGCACCGCGACGACGCGGGCGGGTCGGTCTGGTTCCGGGTGCCGGGGTAGATCCGCGCACCCGGCCACTCGAAGGTGGTGGGGTGCGTACGGACACCTCCCCGTCATTACGGCGAGGGGAGCAAGGGGGGCGCTGGGGGCTTACAGTGCCATGCCGTGGCGCAGGATCCGTAACAGCCGTCGCGCATGGCTCGCGTCGGCGCCGGCGACGGCGGCCGCACCTGTCAGGGCCAGCAGGTCACCTACCGCGAGGTCGGATCGGACGGCGCCGTCCTCCTGCGCCCTGAGGAGCAGAGCCTCCGCGGTCGATCTCATCGACTCATGCCAGCGATCGAACAGTTCGGTGCGCCGCTCGTTCCTGCTCTCGGTGCCCGCGAGGGCGAGGGCACGCTTGGTCGCGACGTGGACGACGAAGCCGTCCAGCCAGTCGAAGAGCGCCTCGACCGCCGACGGCTCCCGAAGCAGTGCCGCACCCCGCTCACAGAGTGCGGCGACCTCCTCCGCGTACACGGCGACGAGCAGGTCGCCACGAGTGGGGAAGTGCCGGTAGAGAGTCGCGTTGCCCACGCCCGCTCTGCGCGCGATGTCGTCCAACGCGACCTCGGGACCGTGTTCTTCGAAGAGTTCTCTCGCCGCCGACAGCAGCAACCCGGCGTTCCGTGCGGCGTCGGCTCTGCGCCCTCGCCCGGGAGTGGTCGGCCTGTCGCCCGTACGCGCCATCTGCCTGCTCCAGACTTGTTAATGGGGACTTCCCCGCTTATGGTAGTACCCGTAAACGGGGAGGTCCCCATATCGCTCACCCGGGTTGACGACGGGCCTCATCGGAGGCCTTACGGGAGGACTGCCATGGCGCTCACCGCCGAGGATCGCGTGGCCATCGCGGAGCTGATCTCGATGCACGGTCACCTGATCGACACCGGGAGACTCGACCGGCTGCACGAGCTGTTCACCGCCGACGCCGTCTACGACGTCAGTGATCTGGGTGGAGGGATCATCGAGGGGCTGGCCGCGTTTCGCGACGCGGCGCTGGCCATGGGCGAGCGTAATCCGGTCGGCCACCACGTGACGAACATCGTTGTCACCGAAACAGCCGACGATCACGTACGCGCTCTGTCCAAGGGCATCGGCATCATGGCGGACGGGACGTGCGGAAGCGTGACCTACGAGGACACGGTCTCGCGCGGCGACCGGGGCTGGCGAATCAGCCATCGCAGGGTGCTCGCGCGGCGAGCCCCTCTGGGCGCCGGATAGGAACGGCTCCACGCCCTCGCGGGGCACCCGGGCAAGCAGGCCGGCGGAACAGGTTCAGGCCCTGGTCCGCCGCCGTTCACCGTCACCACGCCGTCCTGCCCGGGGCCGGACCCCGTTCCGGGATCAGTCGTCCCAGACGGCGTTCTTCAGGATCGTGGCCAGGCCGGGGGTGGCCCACTGGTCGACGACGAGGATCTTCGACTGCGGCAGGTACCACTCGCGCTGGTTGAACGTCGACTTCTGCTCGCTGCTGCTGTACGACACACACCGGCCGGGCCAGACCCGGTAGTGCGCCCTGTGCGCCACCCCGACGTTCCGGTAGCCGACCACGACCGCCTTGCCCATGACCTGCCCGTACTTGGGGTAGGCCAGGCAGCGCTGCACGTCGGAGGCAGGGTAGTACGGGCCCTGCGTGGGGTCGTAGCGCCGGAAGCCCTCTCCCCCGCGCCTGAGCGTCTTCGGCCCCATGACCCAGAAGCTGTCACACCTGGGCTGGAAGTAGCCGCCCTCGGGCCGAGCGCAGGCACCGGTCACCACCCGGATCTGGTCCGCGGTCCCGTACACCCGCCAGGAGTTCGGGATCTCCAGCGTCAGACCGGCGCGCAGCCGGAGCAGCGCGGTGGAGGAACCCGCGGACGCGGGAAGCTGGGCCGCCAGCACGGCGGCTCCGGCCACGGCGGTCACCGCGATCGTTCTTTTCATCATGGCGGCGACGATATGGAGCCCGGCTTGTCATCGGCTTGCAGGCTTCTTGCCCTCGAAAGGCTCCAGTCGCCCTCGAAAGGCTCCAGCCCCAAGACCGGCGGGTGGGCCGGAGCGACATACCGATGGGTATGCTCGCTGACGCGGATGCCCCCGTCCGATGGCACGGGTCAGAATCGCGAGAGAGGAGCCGGACGTGTTCAGTACTCCGAGCAACCCCGAGTCCGTCTTCACCTACGGCGCCCCCGCCCTGAAGTTCGGGCCGGGCGCCTCCGCCGAGATCGGCTTCGATCTCGGGCAGTACGGCGCGCGCCGCGTCCTCGTCGTCACCGACCCGGGGGTGGCCGCGACCGGCGCGCCGCGGCGGATCGCCGAGCAGCTCGCGGGCTTCGGCATGGAGGCGGGCGTGTACGACGGCGTGCGCGTCGAGCCGACGGACGAGAGCCTGCTCGCGGCCGTCGAGCACGCCCGCGCCTCCGGCCCGTGGGACGCCTTCGTCGCCGTCGGGGGCGGGTCGAGCATCGACACCGCCAAGGCGGTCAACCTGCTCACCACCAACCCGGGCGGGCTGATGGACTACGTCAACGCGCCCGTGGGAGGTGGCCTGGCGCCGTCACGGCCGCTCAAGCCGCTGGTCGCGGTGCCCACGACGACGGGCACCGGGTCGGAGAGCACCACGATCTGCGTGCTCGACGTGCTCGATCTGAAGGTCAAGACCGGGATCAGCCACGCCCGGCTCCGCCCGGTCCTGGCGGTCGTCGACCCGGACCTGACGCTGTCCCAGCCCCCGGAGGTCACCGCCGCCTCCGGGATGGACATCCTCTGCCACGCCCTGGAGAGCTACACCGCCCGCCCGTACACCTCCTACGAGCGCAAGCGTCCCGAGGAGCGCGTCCCGTACTGCGGGTCGAACCCGGTGGCCGACATGTGGTCCGAGCGGGCGCTGCAGCTGCTCGCGCTGTCCTTCCGCGCCGCCGTACGCGACGGGGACGACAAGGAGGCGAGGGCGCGGATGGCGCTGGCGGCGACGTTCGCCGGGCTGGGGTTCGGCAACGCGGGCGTGCATATCCCGCACGCCAACGCCTACCCGATCGCCGGGCGCGTGCGGGACTTCCGCCCCGAGGGCTACCCGGGGGACGAGCCGATGGTGCCGCACGGGATGGCCGTCGCACTGACCGCCCCCGAGGCGTTCAGGTTCACCTTCGAGGCGCGGCCGGAACGGCACGTGCGGGCGGCCGAGCTGCTCGACCCGTCCGCCGCCAGGCCCGGCGACCTCGCGGAGTTCCTGCCCGGCGTGCTGGCGAGGCTGATGCGCGACGTCGGGATGCCCAACGGCATCGGCGGCGTCGGGTACACCGAGGCGGACGTCCCCGCGCTCGCGGAGGGGGCGATGAGGCAGCAGCGGCTGCTCGCCACCGCCCCGCGCCCGGTCGGCGAGGACGACGCGGCCGGGATCCTGAGCCGTTCCATCGCCCTGTGGTGAAGGCGCCGTTGGTGAGAACACCTTTCAGTGGAGCATGACGCGTGCCCACTGTCTCCTGGCCACGACGAGCCCCAGCGCTCCCATGACCAGGAGATAGAGCACGCTCACGATCAGGCCGGAGTCGATCCGGCCGAGGGCGCAGCCGCGCAGCAGCTGGACGGCGTGGTAGAGGGGCAGCAGCTCCACGATGACCTGTATCACCCGGGGGTAGACGGTGACCGGGTAGAACGTTGTCGCGAAGAGGAACATCGGCAGCAGCACCAGCTGCACGTACTGGAAGTCGTTCCACGCCCTGATGCGCGTCGTCACGGCCAGTCCCGCGCTCCCGAAGGCGAAGGCGACGAGCAGCGTCCCGGCCGCCGCGACCAGGGCGTCCGGCCAGGGGACCAGCCCGAACACGGTTATCACGAGGAGGAATCCGATCGCGGTGACGAAGCCGCGCAGCACCGCCCACGCCACCTCGCCGGCGACGATCCCGGTGAGGGACACGGGGGTGGACAGGATCGCCCGGTAGTGCCGCTCGTGGGTGAACTTGACGAAGGCGCCCTCCATCGTCTCGTACAGGGCGCTGTTCATCACCGCCGTGGCGAGCAGGCCGGGCGCGACGAACGCGGCGTAGGTGACGTTCACCCCGTCGACGTCCCCGACGAGCCGCCCGATGCCGACGCCGATGGCGAGCAGGTACAGGACGGGCTCGAAGATCGAGTACATCGCCATGGTCCACGGGTTGCCTCCGGTGTGCACCCGGAGGTTTCGGAACACCAGGAAGTGCGCGCCGCCCCAGCGGGGGACGGCGGGCGGCACCCGGTTCTCCGGGTTCTGCGGCATGTCGGCCCCTCAGACGTGGATGTGTCGCCGGTACGTGGTCAGGGCCACCGCGACGCCCCCGGCGGTGAGCGCGGCCAGGTAGCCGACGTGGATCGCGGAGGTGAGGGGGGTGGCGGTGCCCAGGCTCAGGGTTCGGCACAGGTCGACGCCGTGCCACAGCGGCAGGACGTACGCCAGCGGGCGCAGCCAGTCGGGGAGCGTCTCGACGGCGAAGAAGGTCCCGGAGAACAGGTACATCGGCATCAGCACGAACCGGAACACCGTGTTGAGGGTGTTGAACGTCTCGACGGTCACCGTCCACGCCGCCAGCGGGGCCGCGAAGGCCATGCCGGTCAGCAGGGCGGCGGGCACGGTGAGGACGGCCCACGGGGAGCGGGTGGCGCCGAAGGCCGCCATCACCACGGCGAACGCCAGCGCGCTCGTCCCGATCCTGAACGCCATGAACAGCAGGTGCCCGGCCATGATGTCGCGGGGTTCCAGCGGGGTCGCGGCGGCCACCAGGTAGCCCTTGCCCTGTCTCAGGGAGCTGTGGACCACGAACGCCGCCTCGACGTAGGCGTTCTGCATCGCCGCGGCGGCCAGCATCCCGGGGGCGAAGAACTCCAGGTAGTTCAGGCCGCCCAGCGACGCGGGGTCCACCAGCTGTCCGAGCCCGGCGCCGATGGCCACCAGGAAGAGCAGCGGGTTCGCCACGCTGATGACGATGGTGCCCTTCCAGGAGCGGCGGTAGCGGAGCATCCACGAGGAGAACTCGCGAAGGAACATGGGCATGCGTCGTCCGCCTCGGTCCGTCAGGGTCAGGAACGTGGACATGTCGTCCGCCTCAGTCCGTCAGGGTCCGGCCGGACAGGCGCAGGAACACGTCCTCCAGCGTCGATCTCCGGACGAGGGCGGTGATCGGGGTCATCCGCGCGGCGGTGACCGCGGCCAGCGCCGCCTCGCCGTCGTGCGTGTAGACCAGCACCCGGTCCGGCAGGACCTCCACCCGCTCCCCCTCGCCGGGGCTGACCAGGTCCTGGAGCTTCTCCGCGGCCTGCTCGTGCTCGTCGATCCGGAACCTCAGCTCCAGGACCTCGCGCGTCGAGTGCCGGCGGATGAGCTCCCGGGGTGATCCCTCGTCCGCGATGAGCCCCTTGTCCATCACCACCAGGCGGTCGCACAGCTGCTCGGCCTCGTCCATGTAGTGGGTGGTGAGCAGCAGCGTCACCCCCTGCTGCTTCAGCCTGAACAGCCGGTCCCACAGCACGTGCCGCGCCTGCGGGTCGAGACCGGTGGTCGGCTCGTCGAGCAGGAGGATGTCCGGCTCGTTGATCAGGGAGCGGGCGATCGTCAGCCGACGCCGCATGCCGCCGGACAGCGCCCCCAGGCTCTCGCCCGCCTTCTCCTCCAGCTGCGCGAACTCCAGCAGGCGCTCCGCGCGCTCCCTGATCACGCGGCGGGACAGCCCGAAGTAGAGGCCGTACATCGTCAGGTTCTCGCGCACGGTGAGGTCGGGGTCCAGCACGTCGTCCTGCGGGACCACGCCCAGGCGCGCCCGGATCCTCCGGCCGTCGCGCGCGGGGTCCATGCCGAGGATGCGCAGGGTTCCCGCGGTGGCCGGGGAGACGCAGCCGAGCATGCGCATCGTCGAGGACTTGCCCGCCCCGTTCGGGCCGAGGAACCCGAAGGCCTCCCCCCGGTCGACGTGGAAGTCGATCCCGGCCACGGCCTGGAACCCGGTGCCTCGCCGGTCCCTGGGCGGGTACGTCTTCCTCAGCCCCTCCGCCTGGATCAGCGGTGCCGCACTGTCATCGCCCGCCATGGACACCTCGGCTCCCCAGCACGATCAGTCATGTTGCCTATAAATCACGGGATCTTCATGACGTGATTTTGCAAGAGATATCTCATCTTGCGCAATATATTTACGTGTCAGGCGGAACGATGCACGTCGAGGCGGACGTTCCGAAACGGCACTTCCGTGAGCGCCACCCACGCCCCGGACGGAGATCCGGCGCGCCGGTCAGGAACCCGCCGGCGACCCGGGGGCGTCGTCCGGCTCGCCGGCCTCCGGGACGACCGTCACGGCAGCCGGCTTCCGGCCGGTACGGGTTCGCGGTGAGGCGGGCGGCGGCCGGCACGACGGCGGCCCGGTCGGGCGTACGACGAACTGCGCCTATCCTTCTCCCGTGGCACTGCGGTTCGAGACTCGCGCGTCCGACTCACCCTGGGTCGACACCGTGTGGACCTGTGCGAGCGAGCGGGTCGCGGAGATGACCTCGGTGGCGACGGCGTGCTGGGGTCTGGTGTTCTGGGAGCTTGAGGGCACGGCGCACGCGAACATCTCCGGCCCTGAGACCAGGACCGGCACCGCGCCGGTGCCGGAGGGCGCGACCTTCGTCGGCATCGAGTTCGCGGTGGGCACCTGGCTCCGGGCCGTGCCCACGCCGACCCTGGTCGACAGTGGCGTCGAACTCCCCGACGCCACGCACAGGACCTTCCCGCTGGACGGTCTCCGTTGGGAGACGCCCGGCCCCGACGACGCCGAGGCCCTGGTCGACCGCCTTGTGCGCGCCGAGGCCGTGGTGCGTGACCCGCTCGTCGCCGAGGTCCGCCGAGGCCACCGTCCAGTGGTCTCGGAACGCACCGTCGAACGCCGGTTCCGCGCGGCGACCGGGATCACCCGGGGCGCCGTACGGCAGATCGAACGCGTCCGCAACGCTTCGGCGCTGCTGGCCGCCGGCACCCCGGTCGCCGATGTCGTCTCCAAGCTCGACTACTTCGACGAGCCGCACCTGGCTCGTGCGCTGCGCCGGTACGTCGGGCGTACGGCGCGACAACTCCGTGAGGGCACCGGCGGTGCGATCGCCCTGGATCTGGATCAGCCGACGACGTCGTAGATCATCTTGACGACACCGTTCGAGTAAACCTCGGACGCCCGGAGGCTCAGTGCCTGCTTGTCCCTGTCCGCCCTGCCGAACAGGCTCTTCCCGGCTCCGAGCAGCACCGGGAAGACGAGCAGGTTGTACCGGTCGATCAGACCCGCGTCCGACAGGCGCCGGGCGAGCTCCGCGCTCCCGTGGATGAAGATCGCGCCCCCCTCGCTCTTCTTGAGCTCGGCGACGTCCTCGGTCGAGCGCAGGATCGTTATCGGGCCCCATCCCTCGACGAGGGCGTCGTCGGGCAGCGTGGACGAGACCACGTACTTGGGCAGTTCCTTGTAGGCGGCGTGGTCCTCCGAGTCGGGCCAGACCGGCGCGAACAGCTCGTAGCTGTGGCGGCCGAACATCAGCGCCGTCGTGTCCTCGAGCTCCTCGCCCTTGAGTGAGAACGCCTCGGGCAGGAACTCGACGTCGGCCACCCAGCCACCGCCGCGGTGCCCCTCGCTCGGCGCGCCAGGGGAGTCCACGACGCCGTCGAGCGAGACGAACGCGGTATAGACCAGATCACGCATGTGCTGTTCTCCTCATTGCCGGGTGACGGGGCCACCAGGTAGATCGACAAGCGGATGGCAGTGCCGCGCCGACGCACCGGCGGCGGAATGCCCGCGCCCATGCTAGGAAGCGCCATCGCGGCCGTCTTGTACGAAAACGACGGCCCGAGGAGGTGGCGGACGACGCCACGACCGGGCAGTGGCCGACGCGGACCGGTGCCGGCGCCGGCCGCCCCGCACCCGGCTCGCCGAGGCCCTGGCGAGCCGGCACCGGGGGTGACGGCATCCGGTCAGAGGGCCGCCGGTCCCCCGATGGTCGGCGTCGGGGTCATGATGGCCCCGTCGAGATAGTCGACGCCGAGCTCGGCGGCCCACGCGGCCATCAGGCGGGCGCGTTCCGGCGTGTCGGCGGTGAGGTTGACCAGGGTGCGGCCCTTCAGCGCGTCGGCGGCCGGATCGACGATCGCCCGCACGGCGTCGTAGTCGATCACGCAGGCGATCGTCAGCGGGCTCGCCGCGACCGCGTCGGCCACCGTGTCCGCGCGGATCGCTCCCCGGGCGACGAGATCCTCGGCCCTGGCCGCCGTGCGGTTCCACACGGTCGTGGGATGGCCGTTCGCGAGGAACGCCCCGGCCAGCGCCCGGCCCATCGGCCCCAGGCCGAGAACCGTCACCGGGGTGGGGTGGTCGTGGGTCATGTCCTACTCCGATCCGATGTCGTGCGATCCGGCGTTCGCGCCCCTCGCGGAGTCCGTGCGAAGCAGGCCGATCAGGGCCGAGAGGTCGTCGTCGCCCCGGTTCGCGGCGACCCCCCGGTGGAGCAGCGTCCCCATGGGCTCCAGCAGTTCGGTGCTGACGCCCTGGTCCCTGCCGGCGTCCAGCAGGTTGACGAAGGCCTCCGCCTGCATCCCCAGGTTCGAGGCGGTGGCGGAGTGGTCGTTCGCGTCGTACGCCTTCGCCATCTCGGGAAGGCTTGTGATCATGGCGTTGAGCCACGAGACCACCAGCGGCGTGAACTCCGTCGCCGGGACCTTCTCGGAACCGACCATGGCGACGGCCTGGAAGAAGCCGCCGAACATCCCGTACATCGCGCTGAGCAGCGCGATGTCGTACAGGGCCGCCCGGCCCGCGTCCTCACCCAGGTGGGAGACGGTGCCCAGCGCCGACAGGGTCCGCTCGTGAGCGGCGAACGTCTCCGGCGACCCGCTGCAGAGGACGAGGGATCCGGGACTCCCGATCATCGGGGGCACCGCCATGATGCCGCCGTCCAGGTAGTCCGCTCCCCGCTCGGAGGCCCAGCGGGCCAGCTCGCGCGCCTGGCGGGGCGTGCCGTTGGTGAGGTTCACCAGGGTCCGGCCCGCCAGGAGGCCGGCAACGGTGCCGGGGGTGCCGGGGGTGCCGGAGCCCTCGGGGACGTCGAGGACGCCGGGCGCGCCGAGGACCTCGCGGACCGCGTCGTAGTCCAGCACGCAGACCACGACGATCGGGCTCGCGGCGACCGCCTCGGCGACGGTGGCCGCCTCGGTCGCGCCCCGCCCGGTGAGCTCTCCGCCCTTCCCCGCGGTACGGTTCCACACGGTCGTGGGGTGACCGGTGTCCAGGAAGGCCCCGGCCAGCGCCCTGCCCATCGCCCCCAGACCGATGACTGTCACCGGCGCCCGATCGTCGGTATTCATTTATCCCCCTATTTCATGCGGTGTCGGCACAAGAAGGTCCCAGTCCCGGATCCCCTCGTGACCCCGGCTGGGACGTTTCGATGCTGGCGTGCCGCTGAAATTTCCTCAAGTACCTACTATTTTGTCAGGTACTAACCTTTTCGTAAGTGTGGAGAGCGGGATGAAGAAACGGACCTACTCGTGCGGGCTCGACGCCGCCGTCGACGTCGTGGGCGGCAAGTGGAAGGCGCTGATCCTGTGGGCCCTCCACTCCGGGGCCCTCCGGTTCGGCGAGCTGAGCCGGAGCGTGTCGGGCATCAGCGAGAAGATGCTGATCCAGCAGCTCCGGGAGATGGAGTCGTACGGCCTGGTGCACCGCGAGGTCTATCACCAGGTTCCGCCGAAGGTGGAGTACTCGCTGACCGAGTTCGGCCACTCGCTCAACACCGCGCTCATCCCGCTCGGCGACTGGGGCGAGATCCACATGGAGACCATCGAGGCCCTCCCCCGCCCCTGAGCGCGCGTCTCACCGGGAGGGCCCGGCCCCGGACGGGACGGCACGCTCGGCGTGCGCCAGCAGGTCGCCGAGGACCTCGCCGAGGATCTCCACGCCGTTGCGGGTCAGCACCGACGCGGGGTGGAACTGCACCGAGACGAAGCCGGGCCCGCGCAGCGCGTGGACCTCGCCGCTCGACGCCTCCCTGAACACCTCGACCGTGCCCTCGCGCTCCCGGCAGGGGAACCGGTCGGCGGAGCTGCGGGCGGTGAAGGTGTTGTAGAAGCCCACCAGCTCCGTCCGCCCCAGGAAATCGATCTTCCGCTGCACGCCCTGGTTGGGGAACGGGTTGCGGCCGATCTCCAGCCCGAGCAGCGTGCTGAGCACCTGGTGGCCGAGACAGACCGACAGGAAGGGGATGCCCAGCTCCAGCAGGCGCCGCGTCGCGTCCCGGAGATGGTCGATCTTGAAATCGTCGTGGTCCCTCGGGTCTCCCGGACCCGGGCCGACGATGACCAGGTCGTGCTCCTCCAGCCGGTAGTCCTCGTCGAACCGGCGCACGCTGACCTCGCACCCCAGCGCGGCGAGCTGATGTCTGGCCATCGCGGTGAAGGTGTCCTCGGCGTCGATCACCAGCACCCTGCGGCCGACCAGCCTGGGCACGAGGTGCCTGCGGTTGTCCGGGCCCTCGAACCAGAAGCCGGCGAGCGGCGCGTTCCGCTCGATCAGTGCCCGCCGTATTCGCGGGTGGGTGCCCATGTCCGCCACCGGGGCGGGGGCGCCGACGTCGCCTCCCGGCGCGTGGCGCAGCGCCTCCAGCAGCCCCGCGGCCTTCGTCCGGGTCTCCTCCGCCTCGGAGGCCGGGTCGGAGTCGCGGACCAGCGTGGCGCCGACGGCGATCCGCATCCGGCCCGCCGCGTCGATGTCGGCGGTACGGATGACGATCGCGGAGTCCAGCGCCCGGCCGCCCGCCTCGTCCCGGCCGATCAGCGCGACCATGCCCGCGTAGTAGTCCCGGCCCTCCGGCTCGTAGCGGCTGATCACCCGGCAGGCGCTCTCCAGCGGGCCGCCGGTGACCGTGGGCGCGAACATGGTCTCCCGCAGGATGTCCCGCACGTCCAGCGAGCTGCGCCCCTCGATCAGGTACTCGGTGTGCGCCAGGCGCGCCATCTGCTTGAGGTACGGGCCCACCGTGCGGCCACCGAGGTCGCACACCCGGCCCATCATCTTCAGTTCCTCGTCGAGCACCATGTAGAGCTCGTTCGCCTCCTTGCTGTCGGACAGGAAGCCCAGCACCCCGCGCACCTCGGGTCCCTCCGCCGGGTACCGGTAGGTGCCGCTGATCGGGTTCATCACCACGGTGCCCGCGTCGAGGCTGATGTGCCGCTCGGGCGAGGCGCCGACGAAGGTACGCCCGCCGGTGTGGATCACGAAGGTCCAGTGGCAGCCGGGGTCCCTGCCGAGCAGCCGCCGGAAGAACGCCAGCGCCGTGCGGGTCGACCAGTTGGTGATGTCGGCGGAGAACGACCGCTTGATGACGAAGTTCGCGCCCGTTCCCCGGCCGATCTCCTCGGAGAGCACCCGGCGCACGGTGGCCGCGTACTCCTCGTCGTCGGAGTCGAAGTCGCCCTCGCCCAGCTCGATCGGCCCGTCGGGGAGCCGGTCGAGGACCTCGCCCATCGGCAGCACGGCCTGGTCGACGACGGTCATCGCGAGCAGCGGGGCCTCGTCGTCGGGGAACGCGTACCCGCGCTCGCCGATCTGGCGGTACGGCAACATCGCGAGCACCTCGTGCCGGGCACCGGCACCTCGGCGGGCGTCGTCATCGGGCGGCAGCGGGATGTCCGCGATGCGGCCGACCTCGGTGGTCTCCCCGATGAGCAGGTCGAGCCGGTCCGCCCCGGTCGAGCCCGGACGGTGCAGCAGGGCGAACGGGGGCGCCTGCGGGCCGAGGATCCGGTCGAGCAGGAGCGTCCCGGCCGCCTCGGTCGTCGCCGCGGTCGTCGCCGCGGTCATCGTCCCGCTCCTTCCAGCGCCGCCTCGTCCAGGACCGTCGCGTCCGGCGCGGCCCCGTCGGCGGCAGCCCCGTTCAGCATCGCCAGCGCGGACCGGGTGGACAGCGTCACCGAGCACCTCGACGCCGCGTAGTCCAGCGCCTGCCGATGGTACTCCCGCGAGAAGTCGGCCACCGCGTCCGCCACCACGAACGTCTGGATGTCCTGGGAGAACCCCTCGTGGGCGGTCATCAGGATTCCGACGTGGGCGTACACACCGCAGATCACCAGCTGGTCGCGGCCCCTCTCGCGCAACAGGTCGAGCAGGCCGGTACGGCAGAACGCGCTGGGCCGCCACTTGGTGAACACGACGTCGGGGCCGAACGGGGCCAGCCGATCGATGATCATCCGGTGTTCCGGGGCGGAGCTCATCCCCGCGCCCCAGAAGTCCTTGAGCAGGCCGCGCTGCTCGTCGGTCATCCCGCCGGGCTGGGCGGTGTAGACGACCGGCGCGCCGAGCGTGGCGAAGCGCGCCCGCAGCGTCGCGACGTTCTCCACCAGGTCGGTCGTGGGGGCCTGCCCGCGCGGGAACGGGCTCAGGAAGTAGTTCTGCATGTCGTGGACGAGCAGCACCGCGCGATCGGGATCGATGGTCCAGCGCGCGATGTTCTCCGGCAGCTCGTCCTCGGTCGGCATGGGATAGGACTCGATCGCCGGGATCGCCATGGCGTGCCTCCGCTCTTCGTCAAGTCTCTTCGTGACGTCTCTTCGTGGGGTTCCGGGCTCCGGGGCCGGCCGGGCTCCCGGCCGGGCGGGGTCGTGCTCAGTTGCCGAGGGCGGCGCCGCCGTCGACCGTGAGGTCCTGCAGGGTGATGTGCGCGGCACGGTCGGAGAGCAGGAACAGCACCGCGTCGGCGACGTCGGCGGGCCGCGCCAGCCGCCCCATCGGGATGCCGACCCTGAAGGTCTCCGGCGCGCCCTCGATGGAGACCCGCGGCGCGTCGTCTCCGGCCCACAGCGAGGTCAGCATCGGCGTGTCGGTGGAGCCGGGGGCGACCACGTTGCACCGGATGCCGTGCTGGGCGAGCTCCAGCCCCAGGCACTTGGTGAAGCTGCTCGCCGCGGCCTTGGACGCCGCGTAGGCGGCCATGTTCCAGCGCGGCGTCCTGGCCGCGTTGGAGGCCAGCGTGACGATCGCCCCGGCCCTCCGGGGGATCATCCGGTTGGCCACCGCCCTGCTGACGTGGAACACGCCGGTCGCGTTGACCGCGAACGTGGTGTCCCAGTCGTCGTCGGTGAGCGCGGCTCCCGCGCCGACGCGCAGCACCCCGGCGGCGTTGACCAGGTAGCCGATCGGCCCCAGCTCGCGTTCCGCCCGCTCGACCACGATGTCCACCTCGGCGCTGGAGGTCACGTCCACGACGAAACCCCGGACGCGGTGCCCGGCCTCGGCGAGTTCCTTGACGAGCGGGTTCAGTGCCTCGGCGTTCGCGTCCACCGCCGCGACGGCGACGCCCTCGGCGGCCAGCGCCCGCACCACCGCCTCGCCGATACCGCCTGCCGCCCCGGTGACCAGGGCCGTCCTGTCATGCATCGGTGATACCTCCTCATCGGCGTGCCGCACGGGTCAGCGTGGCGACCAGATCGGGGTCGACACCGAGGCAGCGCACAGAGAAGGCGCCGAGTGCCTCGATGTAGTCGGCTTCGAGCTCGTCCTCGTCGAGACCGGTGGCCTTGCCGCCCTCCACCAGCGTCCGGCCCGCGACGATCACGGTGTCCACGTCCGTCGAGCCGCCGAGCGCGAGGAAGCTCTCCAGGGGGCGCGGGTTGAGCAGGTAGCGCCAGTCGTCGGCGGGGACCAGCAGCAGGTCCGCCTGCTTGCCCGCCTCGATGCTGCCGATCTCTCCCGCCCAGTCCAGCCCCCTGGCCGGGAGCCGGGTGGCCATCGCCAGCGCGTCGGTCGGCAGCACCTCGGTCGGGTCGGCGTACATCTCGTTGTAGATCTGCCAGGTGACCCGCATGGCCTCGGCCATGCCGCCGACCGGCAGCGCGGCGCCGTCGGTGGACAGCGAGACGTCCAGCCCGGCGCGCCGGAACTCCGGCATCGCCCGGGTCTCGGTCAGCGAGGACTCCCCCGCCGGGCCGTACTTCGCCGGCGAGTGGCTGATGTGCGCGTTCGCCGCGACGAGCATCTCGCGTTCCTCGTCGTCGGCGAACGCGCAGTGCACCGCCATGAACCGGTCGGAGAGCAGGCCGAGCTCGGCGAACCTGCGCACCGGGGTCGTGCCGTAGTAGCTCCGCGTCACCTCGGCCTCGTTGCGCAGCGCGCCGACGTGTGTCGCGAACGGCACGTCGTACCTGGCGACGAGTTCGGCGAAACCGGTGCCGAGCTCGCCGGTCATGTTGACCCCGTAGACCGAGGTCGGCCGCGCCCGTACCAGCCCGCTCGTGTCCCCCGCGCAGTCGCGCAGCAGGTCCTCGATCCGCCGCAGCACCACGTCGGCGTCGCGGGTCCTGCGGAACCGCGACTCGCCGGGGGCGCACACCGCGTCGCTCGCCCAGGTGCTGACCACACAGCGCATGCCGAGGTGGCGGGCGGCCGAGGCCAGCGCCTCGGGCCGGTTGAACGAGCCCACGTCCCCGAGGGTGGTCGCGCCGGAGCGCAGCTGGGTCCACATCGAGTATCGGGCGATGGCCTCGGCCTCGTCCGGGGTGAGCCGGTCGATCTGGTCGTGGAAGGAGTCGAAGACCACCGAGATCTGCCGGACGTCGCCGCCCAGCGCCATGAACGCGGGCTTGTCGTCGCGGTCGGCGGCGGGCCGCAGCGCCCCCTTGAAGGGGAACCGCATGGCGAACAGGTCGTGCCAGTGCGCGTTGACGAAGCCGGGCAGGATCATCTTCCCCCGGGCGTCGATCGTGCGCAGGTCCTCGCGCCGCCGGGGCTCCATGGCGGCCTCGACCTCCGCGGTGGTCCCGGCGGCGACGATCCGCTCGCCCTCGACGAGCACGGCGCCGTCGGGGACGACGCGCGCCCCGGCGTCGGCCGGGTAGAGGCAGCCGCCGCGGATCAGCAGCGCGCTCATCCGACGGCCTCCCCCGATTTCACCTGCCGGGCCTCCCAGGCCGCGCGCAGGTGCCGCTGCCACGCGTCGACGGTCGGCTCGGCGGCGAGCTCGCCGAACTCCACGGCGACGCCCTGGCGACGCCATCGGGTGACGAGCCGCATCATCTCCAGGGATCCCAGCCCGAGGAAGACGAGGTTGGCGTCGCCGGTGATCTCGCCGGGCTCGGTGCCGACGATCGTCGCGACGGTCTGCCGCAGGTCGTCGGCCGTGGGCGGTGTTGAGATATCGCGTTCCATGTCCGGTTCACCTTTCCTGGTGGTCGGGGGTGGGTTCCGCGGGCGCCCACCGGCGGGACAGTGCCGGGTCCTTCGCCGCGGCGGCGAGCACCTTCTTGTCGATCTTGCCGAGCGGGGTCAGCGGGAAGTCGTCGACGAACTCCACGCGGTCCGGCAGCTTGAACTCGGCCAGCCCGCGCTCGTGCAGCGCCCGCTTCAGCTCGGCCGGCGCCGGTCTCTCGCCCCGCTCGCCCCGGTGGACGACGAACGCGTAGATCCGCTCGCCGAGGAACTCGTCGGGGACCGGGACGACCGCCGCCCTGGCGACCGACGGGTGGGTGAGCAGGTGGCCCTCCACCTCTCCGGCCGCGATCTTGTCTCCGCCGCGGATCACCACGTCCTTCAGCCGTCCCTCGATGACCAGGTTCCCCTCGGCGGTCAGCCGGGCCAGGTCACCGGTGCGGTAGAAGCCGTCCTCGGTGAAGGCCCGCCGGTTGTGCTCCTCGGCGCGGTAGTAGCCGCGCAGGGTGTACGGGCCACGGGTGAGCAGCTCGCCGGTGGCCCCCGGGGGCACCTCGGCGTCCCGCTCGTCGACGATCCGCACCTCGTCGGCCGGTGAGATCGGCCGCCCCTGGGTGTTCACGACGGACCCGGGGTCGTCGCCCTTCCTGGACATGGAGAGCATTCCCTCGGCCATGCCGAACACCTGCTGGAGGCGGCAGCCCAGCTCGGGCTCGATCCGCGCGGCCAGCTCAGGCTGGAGTCTGGCCCCGCCGATCTGCAGCACGCGCAGGCTGGACAGGTCCGCCTCGGCCCACGCCACCTCCTCCAGCCAGAGCTGCGCCACGGTGGGGACGACCGAGGTGATGGTGACCTTCTCCCGCTCGATCGCGCGGAAGCAGTCCTCCGCGACCGGGCTCTCGGCGAGCACGACCGTGCCGCCGGAGCCGAGCGTGCCGACGACCCCCGGGCAGCCCCAGGTGAAGTTGAACTCCACCGGCAGCGCGGCCAGGTAGACGTCGTCCGCGCCGAGCTCGCAGAGCTCGGCCACCGCCCTGGTCTGGTACGCGTAGTCGTCGTGCGTGCGCGGGATCAGCTTGGGCAGCGCGGTGGTCCCGCCGGAGAGCAGGAAGAACGCCACGTCCGACGGGTCGCTCCCGGGGAGCGGGACCGGGTCGGCGTCCACCCGCGAGAGCGGGATCACCGCGGCGGCCGCGGCGGTCTCGTCGCCGCTCCTCTCGCCCTCCTCGCCGGTCTCCCCGTCCAGGACGAAGATCCGGCGCAGGCTCGGCACCTCGCCGGCCATCCGCAGGGCGAGCGCGGTGTGGTCGAACCCGCGGTGGACGCCGGGGACGACGTATCCGGACGCGCCGGACAGCTCGCACAGGTGCCCGATCTCGTTGGCCCGGTGCGACGCCAGGGAGAACACCGGCTTGGCGCCCACCCTGAAGAGCGCGAAGGCCACGATGACGAACTCGGGGACGTTGGGCAGCTGCAGGACGATCCGGTCACCGGGCTCGATCCCGAGCCGGTGGAAACCCGCCGCCATCCGGTCGACCCGGTTCTCCAGGTCCCGGTAGGACAGTCGCAGCCTTCCGCCGACCAGTGCCGTACCGTCTCCGAACGCGCGGGCCCAGGTCCGCGGGAGGTCGCCGAGGCGTTCCCCGCGCCAGAGTCCCTCGCGCCGGTAACGGGCGGCGAACTCCTCGGGCCATGGCGTGCATCCGTCAAGCATCTACCGGCCTCCGTTCTCCGGCTCGCGGTTCCCGGGCTCGTGGTTCTCGTTCTGGGGGTCGTGCCGCAGGGGCTCGTGATTCTCGGGCTCGTGGTTCTGGAGCTCGGGGTTCCCGGGCTCGTACGGGGCGACGATCTCCACGACCGCGCAGCCGGCCTCCATGCCGGGGGCGCTGCCGATGAGCAGCACGTGGTCGCCGGGAGCGACCTGCCCGCTCGTCCACAGGTGCTCCAGGCCGATGAACGGGTCGGCGGCGCCGGCGTGCCCGACCCCCCGGGTGAAGTCCCACAGGCCCCGGTCCGCGTCGATCTCCAGGGGGTCGAGGAACATGCCCTCCAGGGAGCCCCGCGCGAAGCCGGTGTGGCAGACGCGGGTGACCTTCTCCATGGAGATCCCGGCCTCCGCCAGCGTCCGCCCGGCCGCCTCGGCGACGCACTCGCCGAAGTGCCCCATCGGGGGCGCCTTCCCCTCCGCCCACTGCCGTCGCCAGTAGTCGCTGCGCTCCTCGAAGTTCAGCGAGCGGCCGACGGTGATGCCGGGCGGGAAGAGCACCTCCCCGCCGCGGTGCAGCTCCTCCATCCCGGGATTGGAGACCGTCCCGAAGGCCAGCACCCGGGCGAAGCCGCCGCGCCGCGAGACCACCGCGGCGCCGCCGCCGTCCGCGAGCAGGAACATCCTGGAGGCCCGCCACCGGTCCACCAGCGGGGTGGAGAAGTTGTCCCCGGCGGTCAGCAGCACGGCGTCCTTGTCACGGTCGGCGATCAGCCGGTGCGCGGCCATCTCAAGGCTCGCGATCATGCCGAGGCAGCCCTGCCTGACCTCCAGCGCGGTGATCGGCCGGTTCAGCGTCCTGCGCAGCACGTAGTGCGGCGCCGACCAGCCGTCCGGCCCCTGGTGGTAGCTGTCGCTGTGCAGCAGCGCGCCGAAGTCGTCCGGCTCGTGCCCCGACCGGCGCAGCGCGACCAGGGCCGCGCGGGCCGCCATCTCCGGGGCCGGCGTCTCGCCGGCCACCATCACGGCCTCCATCCCGGAGGCCTCGCGGTCGGCCCGGTCGTACCAGGACTCCCGGACCGCGTGCTCGGTGGTCACCACGGGGGGCAGGTAGGCGCCCACCCCGGCGAGGTAGATGTCGTCGACCCTCATCGCGCACTCCCCTCGACGGCGGGGACCAGGTAGCGCGCGACGCTGTCGAGCTTCTCGCAGGTCTCCTCGAACTCCCGCTCGGGAGTGGACTGCCCGACGATGCCGGCCCCGGCGCGCAGCCAGGTGCGGCCGTCCTTGCGGTAGGCGCTGCGCAGCACGAGTGCCGCGTCCATCTCGCCGGTGTGGTCGACGGTCAGCACGGCCCCGCTGTACAGGCCGCGCGACTCGGGCTCGTGCCTGCGGATCGAGGTGTAAGCGGCCTCCTTCGGCACGCCGGACGCGGTCACGGCGGGGAAGACCGCGCCGAAGGCGTCCCACGCCCTGAAGCCGGGAGCGAGCCTGCCGGACACCTGGGAGGCCAGGTGCTGGACGCTGCCGCGCTCACGGATCGCCATGAACTCCGGCACCTCGACCGATCCGGGCACGCAGACGTCGACGAGCTCGTCGGTGCCGACCTTCACCGAGATCGCGTGCTCGTAGATCTCCTTGGCGGAGGCCAGGAGGTCGGCGCGCAGGCTCTCGTTCTCGAGCAGGTCAGAGGTGAGCGCCCTGGTCCCGGCCAGCGGCTGGCTGACCACGTGGCCGTCCGCGGACACCTTGACCACGATCTCCGGGCTGAACCCGGCCGTCTCCACGCCACCGAGGTTGAGCAGGAACGACCGCGCGGGGTTGTTGCCCCGGCGCCCGGCCAGGTAGGTGGCGATCAGGTCGATGTCCTCGTCGACGTCGACGACCCGCGACAGGATGACCTTGTTCAGGTCGCCCTGGTTGATCTCCTCGACCGCGAGCTTCACCGCGAGGCGGTACGCGTCCTCGCCGAGTTCGCGCACGTCCAACGGCTTCGGCGCTCCGTCGGGGGTCTCCGCGGGGCTGGAGATCGTCTCCAGCAGCGCGGTCAGCGTCTCCTGGTCGGCGGCGCGGAGGTGGGCGTGGCCGTCCTCGATGCGGACCTCGGCCTTCGGTACCACGAGGTGCAGCAGCCGGCCGTCACCGACGTGGTCCAGCTTCCCCTCCTTGGCGTAGGAGAGCTCGAAGGTCGCCCAGCCGTACGCGCGCCAGGCGGGGACCTTCACGGTGTCGAGCAGCCGGGCCACCTGGCGCAGGGGCCGGTCGCTCCAGGGCAGGACGACGTCGGGCTCGTCCTCCTGGACCAGCCGGGCGCCGTTGCGGTCCAGCGTGACCTCGGCCCGGGCTCCCCCCGCGTAGGACCACTTCCCTCCGCTCTCGTACACGACGTACGCCGCGTGCAGGCCGGAGCCGGCGAGCCTGGCCGCGATCCGCGGCGGCTCCTCGGAGAGGGGGATCCGCGTCTCGAAGTAGTGCAGCCACCTGTTGGAACTCATCTGCGGGCATCCTTTCCCGGCCGGGGGAAGTACGTGACGAACAGCGGCCGACGCTTTTGTTACCAGCAATTACGCTATGCCGGTAACAAAATCAGGACAATGGGCCCGCGATAAGACATCCTTCTCAGGATGCGAAGACGGAACGGCGAGAACGGAACGACGGACCCGAAAGGATCGGGAGGCCGAGGAGGCCGAGGAGGCCGAGGAGGCCGAGGAGGCCGGGAAGGACAGGAAGGACAGGGAGGACGGGGAGGACGCGAGGTCCCGCCCGGTCAGATCCAGCCGGCCTCGGTGGCGATGCGGATGGCGTCCACCCGGTTCCTGGCGTTCAGCTTGGTGACTATCTTCGTGAGGTAGTTGCGCACGGTCCCGACGGAGACGTGCATGACGGCCGCGATCTCCGGCGGCTCGGCGCCGCCCGCGGCCAGCCTCAGGACCTGGACCTCACGTCCGGACAGCGGGTTCTCCCCGACGTCCCACGCGGTCAGCGCGAGCTGCGGGTCGACGATGCGACGCCCCGCGGCCACCTCGCGGACCGCCTGGGCGAGGCGTTCCGAGGGCGTGTCCTTGAGGAGGAAGCCGGACACCGACACCGAGAGGGCGCGGCGAAGCGTGCCGGGCCGTCCCAGGCCCGTCAGGATCAGCGTCCGGCACGTGGGCAGCTTCGCGTGCAGCTCCTCCGCCGCGGAAAGACCGTCGAGCACGGGCAGGTCGACGTCGATGATCGCGACGTCGGGACGCGTCTCGAGCGCGACGGGCACGATCCTGTCCCCGCTGCCGACCTGTGCCACCACCGTCAGGTCGGACTCGATGTCCAGCAGGGCGGCCAGCGCCCCGCGCACCATGGGCACATCCTCGGCGAGGAGGATCTTCAGCACAGCGGCGCTCCCGTTCGGACGTCGGCTCCGGGACGAGAACCGACGACCGGGGGCCCCGGGCGCCCCTGCGGCCGATCCCACGGGCGGCGCCGGAAGCGGCGCCGGGAGCGATCCCGCGAGCGACTCTGCGAGGCGATTCTCGTCCACATACGCCTCGCCACCATTCGATCGAACGACTGGACCAACCGATCTTGCCCCGAATAGTACCCAGTCAATTGAATTTGGCAATGCCGCAGAATTCTGACATTCACTTACTCGCATTTGTCAGCCGAAAAAAGCTCCGGCCGTATCACCCATCATGGCCGTCCGTTCTCCGCGCGCCTCTCGATATATCTGCAGACATATCTTCCGGCATGTCTCCCCGAGCGTCCCGCGACGCGTCCCCCAACGCCTGCACACGGGGAACGAGGGCGGCGCCGGGAGCGATGACGACCAGCCGGAACGCCCCGTCGGCGACCTCGGCCGCCAGCCGCCCGCCGACGGCGCGCAGCCGTGCCGCCAGGTCCCCCAGCCCGGAATCGTCGCGGACGGCCGGAAGCACCTCCGGCGGCGCCCCGTCGTTGGTCACGCACAGCCGCACCCCGCCCGCTTCCAGGACCACCTCGATCGTGCACCGCCGCGCGTCGCTGTGCCGCAGCACGTTCGTGGCCGCCTCACGCAACACGACCGCGAGCAGCGCGTCCAGCTCCCCGAGAACCAGGTCCGCGGGAACGCTCACCCCGGTGTCGATTCCCGCGGCGGCGAGCGTGGAGACCGACGAGTCCACCTCCGCGTCGAACGACATGTGCCGGTACCCGCTGGCCACCGCCCGGACATCCGCGACCGCCCGCCGTGCGATCTCCAGCACCTCCGCCACCTCGGTCTTCGCCCGCTCCGCGGACCTCGGCAGCAGCCGGTGCGCCAGCTCGCTCTTGACGATCATCACCGACAGCTCGTGCCCCAGCAGCGCGTGCAGCTCCCGCGCCACCCGCAACCGCTCCTGGGTCACCGCCATCCGCGCCAGCTCCCCCCGCGTCCGGTCCACCTGCGCCACCAGGTCCGACAGCGAGCTGATGCCGAAGACCACCAGCCCGGTCAGGAGCGTGGAGATCACCAGATACGCGGTCCACTCCGCCACGTCGCCCTGGAGCACGGACAGCAGCATCACCCCCGCGCCGACGGCCGCGTACAGCACCCACCGCCAGCGGCCGCCCACCAGCAGCAGGACCGCCCCCGCGAGGAAACCGCCCATCGAACCCCACGGCGCGCCGACCCACAGCAGCGGCAGGGCCGTGGCGACCGCCTGCACCGCCAGGGTCACCTTCCTGAGCCACCCCGGCCACGACCGGGGCTCCCCCAGGGAGTGGACGATCTGCACGCCGACCAGCACGGCCACGCACGCGGCGAATCCGATCAGCCCGACCGGGTGCGGCCGCTCCGCCAGCACGTTGACCACGATGAGGACGCCGTAACCCGACAGCACCAGCACGGCGATGAAGCGCGCCACCCGCAGGTGCCACGTCCGCGCCGTGGCCCTGACCGGCGGCCGGTCGCCCGGTGTTCCCGGCCGCACGTGCTCCTCCTCCGGCGCTCCGGGCACCTTGACCGTCCCGGGCGTGCCGGGGGTCCCGGGCCTGCCCGGCACCCCGGGTTCCTCGGACGTCTCCGGCGCGTCGGGCGTCCTGGTCACCTCGGGCGCGCCGGGGACCTCGGAGCCCTCCGCGACCGGTGCCACCGGCGGGGCCTCGACCGGGGCCTCCGCCGTCAGCTGGAACCACTCACCGTCGACCGTGACCGACAACCGTCCCCCCGCGGCCTCCAGCCGGCCCGTGAGATTCCCCAGTCCCGTACCGGTCTCGAACGAGCGCGTCCCCAGCTCCGGCTCGACCCCGTCGTTGCCGACCCGCAGCCGCGCCCAGCCGTCCTCCACCCCCGCCTCGATCTCGCAGCGCTGCGCCTTGCTGTGCCGCAGCACGTTGGTGACCGCCTCCCTCAGCACGATCGCCAGCACGGTGTCCAGCGCCTCGGGCAGGCCCTCTCGCGAGACGGCCACGCCCACCCGTATCTCGGCGACCGACAGCATCGACTCCGCCGACTCGGCCTCCGCCGTCAGCGACATGGGGAGATACCCGCCCGCCACCACCCGCACCTCCGCCAGCGCGCGGCGGGCGACCACCAGGACGTCCCGGAGTTCCTGCCGCGCCCGGTCGGCCGCCCCCGGCAGCAGCCGGTACGCCAGCTCGCTCTTCAGGGTCATCGCCGACACGTTGTAGCCCAGCAGGTCGTGCAGGTCCCGCGCCACCCGCAGCCGCTCCCGCGCCACCGCCATCCGCGCGAACTCCCCCCGCGCCGCGTAGAGCACCTTCACCAGAGACGCCAGCGAGCTGACCCCGTACACCATCAACCCGGTCAGCAGGGTGAAGTAGACGCTGTAGACGACGTCCAACGCCAGCAGGTTCGCCTCCCGGAGCGCGAGCAGCGCGCCGACACCGGCGGCGACGGCGAAGAAGAGCCCCCAGCGCCCCGGCCCCGCCACCACCAGCAGCATGGACCCGGCGAGGAACCCCGCGATGGATCCCGCCTGCGGACCGACCCACGCGAACGGCAGGAAGGTGGCGACGGCCTGTACCGACAGCGTGAGAGCCCGGACCGGCGCGGGCCAGCTCAGCGCGTCCCGCGTCGAATGCGCGAGTTGCAGGACCAGCGCGACGAACAGGCAGCCGGCGAAACCCAGCAGGTCGGGACCCGGCAGACCGCTTCCCCACACGAACATCAGCGCGTTGAACACGTAGCCGTACAGGACGGCGACGATGATCACACGGGCCATTCTGGGGGCGGCCAGCCCGCCCACCCCGTGCCGGGTCCTAAGGCGTGACCTGTGCAGCGACCTGGCGAATCCGCGCCGGCGCTGCGGCGGGCCGGCGTTCACCGTCATCGACCGTCTCCTCCAAAGCCCGACCGGTGGTCCTTCCCCGTCAGCCCGACGCCCCGAAA
Organism: Streptosporangium sp. G12; assembly: GCF_052983175.1. Classification (NCBI taxonomy): domain Bacteria; kingdom Bacillati; phylum Actinomycetota; class Actinomycetes; order Streptosporangiales; family Streptosporangiaceae; genus Streptosporangium; species Streptosporangium sp. G12. The sequence continues at coordinate 127,471 of NZ_JBRIQO010000013.1, forward strand.
CAATCTATATCAGCTGAATAAGCTTAGATAGGCCCGTCCGCGTGGCTCCAGGGGAATCAACGGGTGCACGCGGCGGAAAAACCACGTGTCATAGTCGTGCGGCACGATTCACGCGCGTCCGGCGGGTGGGACGCGGCGTGTTCACGCGGCTCCCGCCGCGCGCATCCTCACACATTCATGAAATGCCAAAAAAGGAAGTCCAACTTACGTGATTTCCGCCCTTGCTCGAAGAACCCACTCGGCGTCATTCACCGCGTACCGCCCGGAAAAGCGGCTCGGCTCGCGGCCGGGACGGTGGCCGACGACGAACCCGCCGACACTCGACTCGACACGCCAGTCGAGGCCGAAAACGCGTCCCGTCACCTCGATGTCGCCGCTGTCCAGCCTGCACGCCGCCAGCCCCATGGCCGTACTGACCAGGGAGAGCGTCTGCGTCAGCGCTCCGACGTTCTTGAGCACCAGCGAGTAGCTCAGCCCGTTGTACTTCCGCGACAGCCTGCGGAAGCGCGCGGTGATGGTCAGCAGGACGGGCGGCGTCGCGTCCAGGTTCGCCGCCACCTTGCCCGTCTCCAGCAGCTCGTCCACGTCCGCCGGGGTGGACTCGATCGGCTCCAGCCGGTGCCGCAGCGGGTCGTAGTGGTAGACGCCCCGGGGGACGCCGGCGCACCTGTCCACCGTGGCGTACAGCTCGAGCTCGTAGGAGCCGCCGCTGCTCGGGTAGGGGCGATCGCTCGTCGAGGTCGTCGAGGTCTCGTCCGGGGAGCCGACCAGGGACCGGACCCTGGCCGTCCGGTACAGGAGCTCCCCGAGCTCGTCGGCCGTCAGCTGTCTCTCACCGTAGTGCCGGGTGTGCCGGCTCGCCTCGACGACCGTGGTCAGCGGCGGATCCGCCGCGAGCAGCTCGCCCCACTTCGGCCGGGGCAGCGCGACGGGAGCCCGCTCCCGCCCCGGATCGGCGAAAACCCGCGCGGGCTCCGGCTTCACGACGGGCTCGACGCTCCACTGGTCTCCCATCGGGTACGTCGCCCCGAAGTCGTGGTCGTGCCTGCCCAGGGTGGACCGGGTGTGGAACATGAGATCGACGGGAGTCCAGGCCACGAGAGCGGGGTCGACGTCCTCCTCGAACACCATCGGCTGGAAGGGGTCCTCCTCCACGGCCTGCACCACCATCCCCGCCGCCATCAGATAGTCGACCACGGGCCGGCGGTCCCGCTCGATCGCCGACGGGACGACCGGGCGGATCAGCGACCCGACACCGGACATGGCCTCGGCCCGGTGCAGGATGACCCGGTGCAGCGACAGCGGGGACTCGACGTGGTAGTTGTTCCCGTCGGTTCTGATCAGCGCGAACCTGGACAGGCGGACCGGGTGGAGCGGGGGGACCTCCGGCAGCCGGAACCGTGCCCGCTGGGCGAGCGGGATCACCGACATCAGCGGCTGCTCGGGGTCGAAGCCGAAGGAACGCACCACGAGGTGCTGGAGACCGTCGAGGATCGCGTCGAGCTCCCGCCGCTCGGCGTCCTCGCGGATGACGTTGTCGAGCGAGGTGGGCCCCAGGCTCATCCGGCGCATCGCCTCCAGCACGGTGGATCCGGGGTATCGCAGGACCACGTCCTCCCAGCGGCTGTGGAGCACCACGGTTCCGCCGTACGGGTCCGGTTCGACGTACACGTCCTCCCGGAACGACCACTGGGGGAATATCTGGAGCACATCGGTATCGCTGCCTTGGCCTCCGACCATCCTGTGACTCCTGACCCTTGTCGAGGCGGAACGGCTACATGAAGAGGGGAATCGGGTTGAGGTCCTCGTAGGCCGTCGCCCTGTCGAGACGCCCGAGGAGGACGGGGACGTCGTACAGCCGGCCGGGGCCGAACCTCGCCCAGAAATGCCGCAGGCCGGGAACGACGACCTTGACGACCGGCATGCCGATGTCGGGACGCGTCTGGTCGAGGACGAGGACGTCCAGGCCCGTCCGCCCGGCCAGCGTGACGATGTGCTCGACGTCCTCCCGCAGATCGCCGCGAGGGGTGTAGGCGTAGTCGCCCGGGGTCCGCGGGGCCCGGTTCCCGTGGGGACGGAGGTAGGGCTGGTTCCCCGTCGTCGCGGTGAGCCACCAGTCCCGGATGTGGTGATCGGTCGGGCCGTACCCCGTCCCGTCGGCGCGTGCCCCGGCGACGGCCGGGAGCAGCTGCCCGAGTTCGGTCAGCGCGCGCCGCGCGGCGATCCGGGGGTCGAAGTGAGCCCCGAACCCGAGCATGATGTCCTCGGCCGGCTTGTCGACGCGCCGCGAGATCGCCACCATGACGGGGATGCCCAGGTCGGAGGTGACGTCGAGGACCCAGAACTCCCGGTCGATGTCCTCGTAGCGCGACCGGAGGTCGGTGATCCACGGGTCGTCGAACGAGCCGAGGTCCACCGCGGGCTGGCGCGTGCGGTTGTACCACCAGATGGCCACCGCGTCGCGCTCCACCAGTTCGAGGAAGCCCTGGACGATCGCGTCCTCGACGCTGGAGCCCGCGGCGTTCCCGTTCGAGGTCGCGCGCACCGACGGATGGCCGCCCCTGCTGAAGTAGAGCAGGTCGGTGGGGAGCAGGCGCTGCCGCTTCGCGGTGAGCGACCACACCGGGGTCCACTCGACGACCTCCTCGTCGTCGAACGGCTCCGGGACGTGCTGGAAGGCCATGCTCTCGGCGTTCCAGCGGTCGCGGTCCTCGAACTGGCGCCGGTGGAAGTGCTGGCACTCGTCGGGACGCACGGCTCGCTCGCCCAGGCCGCGGAGGCTGTCCCTCACCGTCGGCTCGTCCCCGTGCCGCGAGCCGCAGTGTCTCTCCACCGCCTCGCAGAGCGCGCCCACCCTGGCCTCGATGTCGGTGCTCCCCTTGCCGCCGCTCTGCTGGCGCAGACCGGCTCTCATCGCGGTGAGGCTGTCGTCGGTGAGCGCGAGATTCGGCCCGGAAAGGTAGCAGTGCAGGAAGGAGGGGCTCCGCGGGTCGCGCCGGATCGCGTCCGTGATCCCGGTGAGGGGGTCGGCCAGGTGGCGGTAGCGTTCCCACACCAGCTCGGAGGCGAGCGCGCGGTGCCCGTTGCCGCCCACGGCCGCCTTGCTCCTGGACGCGATGACGACGGGCTTCTCGACGCTCGCCGCCACCAGCCCGGAATCCCCGCAGGAGGGGCACTGCGGGCGCTTCTCCACCCGGTGGTGGCGGCCCTCCAGCGAGAAGGTGTCCAGCGTCCACACGGTGTCCTGCCGTTCGCCCCGCGACCCGGCCAGCCACTTGGCCGCCTCCAGGGCCGCGAACTGCGCCCCGAGGGCGCGGGTGAGGGGCAGCGACGCGTCGGGCGGGCTGGTGGCGCTCGTCTTCGACGCGCTCCACAGCCGCGCCTCCCCGCGCCGGTGCCCGCGCAGCCGCGTGGTCAGGCACGACCAGCAGGGCCCCTCGCCCGGCCGGAAGACCGGACCGACCCACAGGTCGGCGCCGGCCGGCTTGGCCAGCAGCCAGGGCCGTCCGTCCGCCAGCAGCCGCTCGTTGACCCGTTCGAGTTCCGGGTCGAGGTAGTCGTCGCAGAGAACGAGGGTCAGGGTCGCGGGCCGGTCACCGTCCTCGTCGACGGTGACACCCATCGACCGCAACGCCTCGGCCACGGGCCCCGTGTCGACGCCCCCGAGGGCGACGAGCCCGACGGACGACTCCGCCAGGGCCGTCGCGGCCCGGTCCGCGCCCACCCGCCCGAGGTCCCAGTACGCCTCGGACGCGGCATCGGCGCCGCCTCGCGGGGGACGGCGGGATCCGACGAGGTTCGCCTCCGCCAGCCTGCCGAGGATCCGCCCGAGCTGCACGGCCGAGATCTCGGACGCCGTCCGCCTCCGCACCTCGGCGAGGCTGTGGTCGCCGCCCAGCAACGGCGCGAGCGCCTGGATCTGCCCACCGGACAGGGCGACCGTTCCCCGGGCCGAGGTCAGATAGATCGCCTCCCCCGGAACCGTCACCGCCCGCAGGTGGCGCTTGAATCCGATCAGCGGTGAGGTCGCCCCGCCCTCGATGGGATCGTTCATCCGCAGTAGGTCCAAGCGGCCACGACGGGAGCGGGATGGTCGAGGTCCTCGATGACGAGGTCCTCGAGGACCTCGCACGCCACGGGCCCGGCACTCGGCTCGGGCGCCTCCTCCCCGCTGTGGAGGTGGACACCGAACCCGGCGAGCGCCGCGACGGGGTCGCCGTCGTGCCCGCCGGCGCGCGCGGGCTCGGTCCAGGCGCTCACGAAGAACTCGGCGAAGAGCCGGTCGTGCTCCTTCGGCCGCTCGGTCCGTGAAGCGTTCAAGGTCACCATCGCCGTCTCCTCGATCTGGATGAGTTCGAATAAGTAAATTGTGCTTCCCGACCGGCGATGAGAATAGTTTTCGCGTCATCAAGCGAGCATGAGAGTTTCACACCGCACTCGTGGCCCTGTGTGTAGGAGCTCCCGGTCCGCCGGGGCTACGCTGACCGCATCCGGACCAGAAGACTGGAGGAGACCATGGAGCGGAAACAAATCCGCCGGCCGCAGAGAAAACTCATCCGGATCCCCCGGCAGAGGAGGAAACGCGCGAACGACTCCCGGTACGCCCTCGACACCCGCACTCCCAGCGGGGTCCACCTGCCCTACTAGAGCACGGCGCGAACATCCGGAAAAGCCTGCGACCTATTTATCCAAAAAGCCACTTCGAACAGATGGCTCGATACTTTCCTACTAGGTCAGCTTAAGAGGAAGAATGTACCACGACCTGCAAATAAATCGGCTGAGAGCATTGGTCACCGTAGTCGATGTCGGCGGTTTCCGGAGGGCCGCGGAGTCCCTGCACATAACCCAGCCCGCCATCAGCCAGCAGATCCGCCAGCTGAGCGGTCTCGTCAAGGGTCCCATATTCACCTCGACCGGCCGGAAGCTGCAGCTCAGCCCGCAGGGCGAGGAACTCCTCGGGTACGCCCGCCGCCTCGTGGCACTCAACGACGAGGCGGTGGGCCGTTTCGTCCCCCCTCCGGGGAACGTGCGGCTGTCCATCGGGATCGTCAACCAGCTCGCGGAGGCGCTCCCGGAGATCCTGCGGCTGCTCACCAGGGGCATGCCGCACGCCCAGGTCAGCGTCCAGACGGGGTTGAGCGAATCCCTGGAGGGCCGGGTGAACACCGGCCAGCTGGACCTGGCGCTGCTCCTGCAGACGAAGTCCAACGGCGCCGGCGCCGCGAGCCAGGAACTCGGCCACATGCGCATGGACTGGTTCGGCCGTCCGGCCCACGGAGAGGGCGCCGCGCTCCCGCTCACGCTCTTCACGGAACCGTGCACGCTCCGCGGCCGCATCGTGGACGTCCTCGACGAGTCGGACGTCCCGTGGCGTGTCGGCTACGAGGGCGCCGAGCTCGTCGGGCTGCGCGCGGCCGCCAAGGCCGGCCTGGGCGTGGCCTGCCTCGTCGCCAACGGCGACGACCTCTGGGGCCTGCCCAAGGCGGCCAGGCTCGCCCTCCCCTCCCCGCCGGGCCCGCTGCCGGTGACCATGGCCCTCTCCACCGGCGCCGCGACCTCGGGGTACGTCCCGATCGCGCGCAAGGCCTTCCAGCAGTCACTGCGCGGCTACCCCTTCGCCGGCTGAGCCCTCCGAACAGGCCGACCCGCCCTCTGAACAGGCCGGCCCGGCCGAGCCGGTCGGCTCCGTCCCCGAAGGTTCCCGCCGGGTGACTCACCCCCGAGATGCCGGGTGACTCACCCCGACGACCACGGGCGCCGGACGGCTCCTCGGCGCACCGCCCGAACGGGCGAAGACACGACCCACCCCGGAAAGCACGAATGCCGGGTGATTCACCCTGACGATGCCGGGTGAATCACCCCGATGGCGCCGGGCGGCCTCACCCCGGCGGCGTCTCCTCGACGATCCCCGCGGCGCGGGTGGTCCCGTCCGCCGGATCGATCAGCAGGCAGGAACCGGTCATGCGGGACCGCGCGTAGGGATCGGCCGCGAGAGGGTCGGTGGTACGCAGCACGACGTTCGCGATCTCGTTGACGGCGAGACTGTCCGCCTCCGGGGCACAGGTCAGATCCCCCAGGGCGGTGGAGGGCACGATGTCCTCGACGACCGCCTGGACCGTCCTGGTGGTGTGCTTGACCAGGACCCGTTCCCCCACGCGCAGGGCGCGCTCGTGGAGGTGACAGGTGGTCGTGCGCAGCTCGCAGGTGAGGTCGGGGGCCGCGTCCTCCGGCACGATGAGGGAGCCTCTGGAGACGTCGACGTCGTCGGAGAGGCGTACGGCGACCGACTGCGGCGCCCACGCCGTGGCGACGGGCTCGCCGAGCACGTCGATCGCCGCCACCGTGGAGGTCCGCCCGCCGGGCAGGACCGTGACGCGCTCGCCGACGCGCAGGACGCCGCTGGAGATCTGGCCCGCGTAGGCGCGGTGGCCGTCCGCCCGGATGACGTACTGGACGGGAAGCCGCGCGGGCGCCCGGGAGGGGTCGACGCCCACCGGCACCGTCTCCAGGAGTTCCAGGATCGTGGGACCGGTGTGCCAGTCCATGTTCGGCGAGGGGGTGACGATGTTGTCGCCGGTGAGGGCGGAGATCGGGATCGCGGTCACCTCGCCGACCCCGAGGCCGGACGCGTGTTCGGTGAACTCCTCGGCGATCGCCGCGAAGACCCCCTCGTCCCAGCCGACGAGGTCCATCTTGTTCACGGCCAGCACGACGTGGGGGACGCGGAGGAGGCCGGCGACGGCGGCGTGCCGCCTGGTCTGCGAGACGACGCCGTTGCGGGCGTCGACGACGATGAGCACGAGCTCGGCGGTCGAGGCGCCGGTGACCATGTTGCGGGTGTACTGCACGTGGCCGGGCGTGTCGGCGAGGATGAAGCGCCTGCGCGCGGTGGCGAAGTAGCGGTACGCGACGTCGATCGTGATTCCCTGCTCGCGCTCGGCGCGCAGGCCGTCCGTGAGCAGCGCGAGGTCGGCGGTCTCCAGGCCCTGCTTGCGTGAGGCCGTCTCCACCGCCTCCAGCTGGTCGGCGAGGATCGATTTCGAGTCGTACAGCAGCCGGCCGACGAGGGTGGACTTCCCGTCGTCCACGGATCCGGCGGTGGCGAAGCGCAGCAGTGTGGTGGTCATCAGAAGTATCCCTCCCGTTTGCGGTCCTCCATGGCGGCCTCGCTCAGCTTGTCGTCGGCGCGGGTGGCGCCCCGCTCGGTCAGCCTGGAGGAGCAGATCTCCTCGATGACCGCCTCCAGGGTCGCGGCGCCGGAGTCGACGGCGCCGGTGCACGACATGTCGCCGACCGTGCGGTACCGCACGAGGCGCCGCTCCAGGGGCTCGTCCTCCCTCGGGCCGCCCCACGCGCCGGGGGCGAGCCACATGCCCCGGCGCGAGAAGACCTCGCGCTCGTGCGCGAAGTAGATCGGCGGAAGCTCGATCCCCTCCCTGAGGATGTACTGCCAGACGTCCAGCTCGGTCCAGTTCGACAGCGGGAAGACGCGGACGTGCTCGCCGGGCGAGTGGCGGCCGTTGTAGAGGTTCCACAGCTCCGGTCGCTGCCGCCGCGGGTCCCAGCCGCCGAAGTCGTCGCGCAGGGAGAACACCCGCTCCTTGGCTCGGGCCTTCTCCTCGTCCCGCCGCCCGCCGCCGAAGACCGCGTCGAAGCGGTTCGTCTCGATGGCGTTGAGCAGCGGCACCGTCTGCAGCGGGTTGCGCGAGCCGTCGGGCCGCTCGGCCAGCTCCCCCCGGTCGATGAGCTCCTGGACCGAGGCGACCTCCAGCCGCAGGCCCTGCTCGGCGACGACGCGGTCCCGGTAGCCGATGACCTCGGGGAAGTTGTGGCCGGTGTCGACGTGCAGCAGGGGGAACGGCACCGGCGCGGGGGCGAACGCCTTGCGCGCCAGGTGGAGCATGACGATGGAGTCCTTGCCCCCGGAGAAGAGGATCACCGGCCGGTCGAACTCCCCGGCCGTCTCCCGGAAGATGTGGGCGGCCTCCGCCTCCAGCGCGTCCAGGTGGGACAGCTGGTAGGTGTGGCCGGCGGTCTCGTCGACGGCGATCGTTGTCATCACGGTGTCCTCTCTCCTGCGACAGCCTCAGCGGCTCCGGCGGCTCCGGCGGTCTCGCCGGCCCCGGCGCCACCGGCGGCCTCGGCACCTTCGGCGGGCCCGGCACCGGCCGTGTCCTGCGGTGTGGCCGGCGTCGCCGGTGGGCGGCCCTGCTCCACCCAGTTCGCGACCGCCCTGGACAGCACGGTCCTGGCCCGTCTGAACTCCTCGGCGTCGAGGTGCTCGTCCGGCGTGTGGTCGAGCGCGGCGTCACCCGCGCCGTAGGCGACCATGGGCACCCCCCGCCAGGTGGTCGCGAGGGTGTTCATGTCGCTGCTCCCCTTCTTCGCGAGGAACCTCGGAGCCACGCCCTCCTCCCTGAAGGCCCGCGAGAACGCCTTCACGAGCGGGCTGGTACGGGAGGTGACCACTCCGGGCGTGGCGCGGAGCACCTCCACGACGACCGGTCCCGCGACCCGGCGGACGAGCTCGACGAGGTGTTCCAGGTCCAGGGTGGGGGGGACCCGCACGTCGACGACGGCCTCGCCCAGCTGGACGTCCCCGCCGTTCACCGCGTGGATGCCGAGCACGGCCACCAGCGCCTGGGAGTCGGCCCCGGCGATCTCGTCGCGGAGCCTGCCCAGGACGTCCACCAGCTGGTCGGCGGCGGTGGTGACGCCCTGCCCCGCGGTGTGGCCGACGCTGTGGCTGACGCGCATCCGCACCTTGAGCAGGCCGTAGTAGCCGATGGTCAGGGCCTTCTCGCCGCTGGGCTCGCCCACGACCACCGCGTCGGCCGGGTAGTGGTCCCTGGCGTGGAAGGCCCCCGCCGAGGTGACCTCCTCCTCGACCGCGCCGACGACGCGCACCTGCGCCCAGCTCGGCACGTCCATGTCCGCGAGGGTCTCCAGGTAGGCGACGAGGCTGGCCTTGGCGTCGACGCAGCCCCTGCCGGTGATCGTCAGCCCGTCCCAGCGCACCGGCCACCGGTGCGGCACGGTGTCGAGGTGCCCGAGCATGAGCAGCCGCCGGTCGCCGGAGCCGCGGGTGGCCACGAGGTTGCCCGCCGCGTCGATCTCCGCGTGGACGCCGCGCCCGGTGCACCAGTCCACCAGGTACTCGGCGAGCTCCCGCTCGTCGGCCGACACCGAGGAGATCTCCACGGCGCGGGCGAGGAGCGACAGGTCCGGCGCGGGCGCCGGGGCGCGCCAGAAGCGCGTTCCCGACGCGGGCGACAGGATGTGCGGCCCGGTTATCGCGACGTCGGCGCTCCCGTCGAGGGCGATCTCCGCCGCGCGTACCTTCTGCCGCATCCGGCCCCGCGCGAACCGCTCTCCCTCGCCGCGTACGACGTCGGTCAGGCGGCTCGCGGGATCCTCCGGATCGGCGAGCAGTCCCGGTGTGCCGGTGACGAGGCGCAGGTGGTCGGCGGCGAGGGCGTTGGCCAGCTCGGCGGCGAGGACGTCGGCGTCGACGTTGAGCGCGGAACCGTCGCCGCCGGCGCCGTCGGCGACGGGCGGCGAGAGGCACACCACGTCGAACGCGTCGAGCAGCGCCTGGACGCGGTCCGCGGCCACCCCGGTCACGGTGCCCGCCCGGTGGTCGCGGACCACCGTCGTCCTGCCGTCCCGCACGGCCCGCAGCGGCCGGTTGGCCTGGGCGCTCACCAGCGCCCCGTCCCGCGCGACCGAGGCGAAGACGGTGAGCCCGCGCGAGGTGAGCGCGTCGCGCACGCGCGGCAACGTCACCCGCTCGTACGCGTCCACGATGTGCGGCATCTCCTCGGGAGGGCAGTAGCGCACCTCGCTGTCGCCCCGCAGGCTCAGCGTCCTGACCGGGCGGCCGATGTCGGCGTAGTGCCGGGTGATGCCGGCCGCGCCGCCCGCGACGAGGAGCACGCGGGCGCCGCGGCGGCGCAGCAGCGCCAGTTCGTCGAAGAGCGCGTCGTGGCCGAGACTCGCGCTCCCTATCTTGACTACGTAGAGTGCCGCCTTGCGCGTACTGGCGACGTGTCCGAGTACGGACATCTTTCGCTCCTCCTCAGCTTCCCGGCCGGTCGGCCGATGTCTTCGGCCGATCTCCTCGGCCGATGCCTTCAGCCGATGCCGCGGGTGTTGCCTCCGTCGGCCACGAAAACCGTGCCCGTGACGTACGAGGCCTGGTCGCTGGCGAGCATGGCGGCCAGCGCGCCGAAATCCGCCACGTCCCCGATCCTGCCGAGGGGGATCCGCTCGGCGACGCGGGCGATCTCCGTCTCCACCTCCGCGCCGAACTGCTCGTCGAGGATGGGGGTGCGGTGGAAGCCCGGGGCGAGGATGTTGATCGTGACCCCGTTCGCGCCGAGCGCGTGCACCAGTCCCTTCATGTAGCCGAGCAGGCCCAGCCGGGCCACCGACGACAGGCCGCTCTCCGGGTGGGGCTGGCGCACCGACTCCGAGGCGATCATCAGCATGCGGCCCCAGCCGCCCTCCTTGATGAAGGGCAGCGCCGCGAGGGTGATGCTCACGTGCGGCAGGAGGTTCCCGTCGATGGCCGCCCGGTAGTCGGCGACCTGGAAGCTGTCGACGGGCCCGAACGGGACCCCGCCGGAGTTGGTCACCACGATGTCCAGCCCGCCGAACGTGTCCGCGGTCCGCCGCACCCATTCGGCGGCGGCCCGCTCGTCGCGCAGGTCCACGGGAGTGCTGAGCACCTCGCCCGTCCCCATCGTGTTGACCTCGACGTGGGCCGTGGCCAGCTTGGCGGGATCACGGCCGCAGATCGAGACGTTCGCCCCCTCCGCCGCGAGGGTCTTGGCCACGGCCAGCCCGAGCCCACTGCTCGAAGCCGCCACCAGGGCCACGCGCCCTTTGAGCCGAAGGTCCATGAGATGGCTCCCTAATTCTCGTACCTGCCCGATCGGCAGGAGCGGGTACCCGCGGCGGTCGCCTACCTCGTCGGCAGGAGCGGGTACCCGTAGCGGGTGAGCACCGGCAGGGCCGGCGCGGTCGCGGCGGCGATCTCCCGCGCGGACAGCGCGGTGCGCCAGCGCTCGTCGGAACGGATCTTGGTGTCGCCCTTGGACAGCCGGTCGGGGTTGCCGGTCACCGTGTGGTTCTCCCCGAGCGAGACCAGGCCGGCCCCGTCGACCGGCGGCTCTCCCGCCAGCCCCGCGAACCGCATGACCCGGGCGACGACCTCTCGCGGCCGGTCGCAGAGGTCCTCGTGCCTGACCCGCAGGTACCGGTCGGGGGCGGCGCCTCCGACGAGTTCCGACGCGACGTTGAACGCGCTCCAGTACCCGCTGCTGCGGGCGGGGCTCATCGGGTCGATGTACTCCTTGGCGTTCTTGTAGGAGAACGCCGTCGCGCGGGGGTCGCGCACCATGTGCAGCACCCGGACGTCCAGGTCCGTACGCCCCAGCAGCGCGGCCGCCTCGGCGGGATACTTCGAGCCGTCCACGATCAGGCGCTCGCCGCCGCTCGTGGCCAGCGTCCGGTAGACGGCGGCGGTGCGTCCGAGCGCCTCCTCGACGCCGGGTGCCGTCGGTGTCCTGCCCTGGGCCTCCGCGAGGCGGTTCCTGGTGTGGCGGGTCCGCAGCAGGAAGCGCTGCAGGATCATCATCCGGCGCGCGGCGCCGGCCTGTGCCACGTCGCCGGATCCGAGGACCGGGGACCAGACGTCGCACGCGGTCAGGTCTCTGCCGCAGCCGCAGCTGGAGTTCGTGCCGGCGTTCAGCACGCCGTTGCGCCACAGGTAGTGCAGCTCGCCGGCGTGCAGGACGCCGGGGAGCTCGCCGAGGACGTTCCCGAGCAGGGTGCTGCCGCTCCGCATCCACCCGGTGATGTACAGGATCCGCGGGTCACCCATGGCGGCCACCCCACGACAGCGTCATCAGGTGCTGCGGCAGGTGCACGGCGAGGCCGACGCGGGTGCTCGCCTGGACGAGGTCGGCGCCGTCGGTCCCGGCGCCGCGGCGCAGCGCGAGGAAGGAGGTGCCGGGCAGCAGCAGGGTGAACGCGGCGCGGAAGTCCCCCATGAGCAGGGTGTCCCTCGGGATCATCCGCGTCCTCGACACGGTGATCCCGGCGGCGGCCAGCCGGCCGAGCATGCCCGTCCTGACCATCTCCCAGTAGACCGCGGGGTGGGCGACGATGCCGTCGCACGAGCCGCCGGTCTCCTCCACCTCGGCGGCGGCCTCGGTGGCCGCCTCCTCGAGGCCGAGGCCGGTCCGCCGGTGGCGGGTGCCGGGCAGCCGGAGCAGCCCGGTGATCGCTCCGTCGCGGGTGCCGTGCAGCAGCGCCTCGTTCTCCGCCACCGACAGCCGGACGAGCACGCGGTAGTCGACGTACGGGGCCAGCAGCGCGGGCTGCCCGAGGATCCCCTCGGGGATCGGCACGGAGACGGTGAGGTCGGTGAGCCTGGCCCGCTCGATCCTGGGCGCGAAGGCCGCCTCGGGGGTGGCGGCGTAGGAGGTGCCCGACTCGCTCAACCGCCCCCGGGGAGGTTCGTGGACGTAGGACGCCGGGCCGTCGGCCACGGGCGCGGTCTTCAGCAGGTGGCGTACCGGATAGCGGGGGCGGGAGGCGAAGAGCGGGAACGCCGCGGGCAGGTGCATGCCGAAGGGCACCACCAGGTCCCCCCGCTCACCGGCACCATCACCGTCACCGGCGCGTTCACCGGCCGCGCTCACGGCGGACGCGAACTCCTCGCCCGGCGTGCGATCGACGGTTCCGAAATCGAAATCAAGATCAGATGGAGCCGGGTGCGCACCGTTGCCGTTGACGGCCGGACTCTCTGCGATCCCTCGCATTACCCCTCCTTCTGGAGACCTCTGGAGACCTCTGGGAACTTCTGGAGACTTCCGAAGATGACGACAAGCAAGCAAATAATCACCACTGAAGAGCTTAATCACCCGGCACGGCAATTTTCGGCCCCTACCCAAGAAGCGATGCTTATGAGGTAATAGACCAGTGTTATGAGATCTCCATATAAGCAATATCGTTCATTTCGAGTAAAACCACTTATTAGCTGTTTCATGGGAAATGGGGTTACGGTTTATAAGACAATCTCGGACAACTACGAACAGGGATGAGCTCATGCAGAAGGTTGTGAACGGCCCGGAATGCCCTGAGTGCGCGGCCGAGGTGACGATCGACGGAGACGCCAGGGTGAGCGAGATCGTCGAGTGCCTGGACTGCCGGAGCGAGCTGGAGATCGCCTCCGTCCAGCCCCCGGCCCTCACGCTGGCACCGGACGTCGAAGAAGACTGGGGCGAGTAGCGGAGGGAGCTGTGCCATGGATTCCGTAGCACCTCACCTCGCCGTCCTCGCGTCACGAGTGCGGTTCGAGGAAAAGAGCATCATGGGCGCCCTCGAACGGCGCGGCGCCAGGTTCGAGCACCTGGACCCCAGGTCGCTGTTCGTCGCCGACGACTCGGCCTGGACCGGTCCCACCCTCGTCCTCAATCGCGAAGTCGGGCACTTCCGCGCTCTCTACGCGGCGAGTGCCCTGGAGTCGGCGGGGGTGACGGTGCTGAACAGCGCCGCCGCCACGCATCTCAGCGGCGACAAGTGGCACACGTCGGCGGCCCTGCTGAACAGCGGACTGCCGACGCCCAGGACCGCGCTGGCGATGACGTCCGAAGCGGCGCTGGAGGCCCTGGACGAGATCGGCTATCCGGCCGTGGTCAAACCGCTGGTCGGCTCCTGGGGCCGGCTGGTGACCAGGGTCACGGACCGCGCCGTGGCGACGGCCGTGCTCGAGCACGTCGCCGCGCTGCCCTCCCCGCAGTCGCACGTGGTCTACCTGCAGGAGCAGGTGCCCAAGGCCGACCGGGACATCCGCGTGCTCGTCGTGGGCGGCGAGGCGATCGGCGCGACCTACCGCCGGGGCGAGGAGTGGCGTACCAACGTGGCGAGGGGCGCCGTGAGCGAGTACTGCCCGCTCGGCCCCGTCCACGCCAAGCTCGCGGTCGCCGCCGCGGACGCGGTCGGCACCGACATCGCGGGCGTCGACCTCATCGAGGACGTGGACGGGCACCTGACCGTGCTCGAGGTCAACGACCGGGTGGAGTTCAGGGGCTTCCAGGAGGCCCACGGCTCCAGGGTCGACGTGGCGGACGCCATCGCGGCCCATCTCATCGCGAGGGGAGAGACATGACACGCGTCGCGGTCGTCGGGGCCGCCGGCTACATCGGCGGCGAGCTCCTGCGCATCCTGACCACACATCCGGAGGTCGAGCTCGCCGCCGCCACCTCGCGGCGGCTGCAGGGCCGCCAGGTCGACGGGGTCCACCCGAACCTGAGGGGAAGGACCCGGCTGGCGTTCTGCGCGGAGGACCGGCTCGGCCACTACGACGTGCTGTTCCTGGCGACACCGCACCGGGAGACGATGCGCCGGATGCCGGAGTACCTCGGCAGGGCCGGCACGGTCATCGACCTGTCCGGAGACTTCCGGTTGCGGTCCGCCGACACCTACGAGGACTACTACGGGGTTCCGCACGAGGCCACCGAACTTCTCGGCACCTTCGTGCCCGGCGTGCCGGAGTTCCACCGGGACCGCCTGCGGACGGCCGACCGGATCAGCGTGCCCGGCTGCATGGCGAACGCCGGCATCCTGGCGCTCACCCCGCTGGCCGAGGCCGGGCTGATCGAGGACGAGATAACGGTCGACGCCAGGACCGGCTCCAGCGGCGCCGGGGCGACCGCGGGCTCGGAGAACCTGCACGCCGAACGCAGCGGCGCGCTCAGGGTCTTCGCCCCGACGCGCCACCGGCACGAGGCGGAGATCTCCCAGGCGACCGGGCTTCCCGTCCGCATGACGGCGACGGGAGTGGAGGCCGTACGAGGGGTGCAGCTGCTGTGCAGGGCACGCCTCACCGACGGTGCCGGCGAGCGGGACATCCGCACCGTCTACCGGGAGCGGTACGGGAACGAGCCGTTCGTCCGCGTGGTCGCCCAGCGGCGCGGCCTGCACCGGTTCCCGGACGCGAAGATCCTGTCCGGTTCCAACTTCTGCGACGTCGGCTTCGCCCTGGACCCGGAGTCGGACGGCGTGACGGTGATCGCGGCCCTGGACAACCTGGTCAAGGGCGGTTCCGGGAACGCGGTGCAGTGCATGAACATCCGGCTCGGCCTGCCCGAGTCCCTCGGGCTCGACTTCATCGGCCTGCACCCGAACTGACCGAGGCGAAAGGAGCAGACGTGAGCAGCACCTCCATCCTGCCGGGCACGACCCCGGCGGGCGAGATGACCGATCCGGCCGCGGTGACGGGCCGGATCAGGGAACACATCGTGAACATGTGCGCGAGTCCCGAGGGCGGGCACCTGGGGGGGTCCATGTCCCTCGTCGAGGTCCTCGCCACCCTGTACTTCCAGATCATGCGCATCGACCCCCGGAACCCGGGTTCGCCCGACCGGGACATGTTGCTGCTGAGCAAGGGACACGCGGGCATCGCCCTCTACGCGACCCTCTGCGAGGCCGGCTTCTTCCCCGAGGAGCGGCTCGCCGACTACGCGCTGCCGGGGAGCTCCTTCATGGCCCACCCCCACGCCGAGATTCCCGGCGTGGAGATGCCGTCCGGCTCTCTCGGCCACGGCCTGGCGCTGGGCGTCGGGGTCGCGCTCGCGGCCAGGCTCGGCCGCTCCGGCCGCCGGTGCTTCGTGGTCATGGGCGACGGCGAGCTCCAGGAGGGCTCGGTCTGGGAGGCCGCGAGCGTGGCCGCGAACCACGGGCTGGACAACCTGACCGCCGTGGTCGACCGCAACCGCCTCCAGATCACCGGCGAGACGGAGTCCGTCGGCGACCTGGAGCCGCTGGCCGACCGGTGGCGGGCCTTCGGCTGGCGGGTCCACGAGGTGGACGGCCACGACGTCGACGCGCTGACCGCGGCGTTCACCGCGCCGCCGGAGCGGGGGCGGCCCACCCTGATCATCGCCCACACCGTCAAGGGCAAGGGACTGCCCTTCATCGAGGGGCAGGCACGCAGCCACTACGCCAAGCTGGGCGACCGGCAGCACCGCCGCGCGCTCTCCGCCCTGCGCGCCACCGCGGAAGACCTGCGCGCCGCCTCGGAAGGAGAGCGGCGATGACCGCCACCACACTGAAGACGCGCTCGTCCCGTGAGGTCTACCGGGACGTGCTCGTGGAACTCATGCCCGCGGACGAGCGGCTGATCTGCCTGGACAGCGACACCGGCCTGTTCAGCGGGGTCGACTTCGGCGAGGCGGGCGACAGGTACCTCAACCTGGGCATCGCCGAGCACACCCTCATGGGCGCCGCGGCCGGGCTCGCCAAGGAGGGGCGCGTGCCCGTCGTGAACACGATGGCGGCGTTCGCCTCGACCCGCGCCCTGGAGGCCGTCAAGGTCGACATCGCGCTCAACAACCTGCCCGTCCGCATCGCCGCGACCCACTCAGGGGTGTCGGGCGGCCATCTCGGCCCCACCCACCACTCGCTGGAGGACCTGGCCGTCATGCGGAACCTGCCGAACATGACCGTCGTCGTCCCGGCCGACGCGGCCACCACCGACGAGCTGTTCCGCCAGGCCCTCGTCCTGCCGGGCCCCGTCTACTTCCGGCTGGGCCGCAACGCCACCCCCGACCTTCCCGACGGCCCGCCCGTACGGCTCGGGCAGGCGCGGACCCTCAGGGAGGGGGCCGACGTCACGCTCGCCGCCTGCGGCCCGTACCCGGTGCTCGCCGCCCTCGACGCCGCGGACCTGCTGGAGCGCGACGGCATCGCGGCGTCCGTGATCCACGTGCACACGGTCAAGCCGCTGGACACGGCCACGCTCGCCGCCGCGGCGAGCGCGACCGGCGTCGTGGTCACGGTGGAGGAGCACTGGCGCGCCGGGGGCTTCGGGGCCGCCGTCGCCGAGAGCCTCTCCGAGATCCTGCCGGTCAGGGTGCACCGGGTGGCGATGCCGGACGCGTTCGTGCCGGTCTCCGGTGGCCAGAGATATCTCCTGGAGCGGGGTGGCATCACCCCCCAGGCCGTCGCCGCGCGGGCCAGGACGGCCCTCGGCAGACCGAGGAGGGACCCCCGATGAAGGACGACTTCCGGTCCGCCGGCTGGTGGCGCGACGAGACGGTCCTCGACGACCTCCGGCGTTCCGCCGCCAGCCACCCGGACAAGCAGGCGCTCGTCTGCTACCGCGACGGCGTCGCCGAGACGGTGACCTACGCCGAGCTCGTCCACCATGTCGACCGTCTCGCGGTGAGCCTGGTGCGGCTGGGCGTGGGCCGCGGTGACGTGGTGACCCTGCAGCTGCCCAACTCGTGGCAGCTCGTCGCGTCGATCCTCGCGTGCGCGCGGATCGGCGCCGTGGCGGGCCCGGTCGTGCCGATCATGCGCAGGCGCGAGGTCGAGTTCATGACCGGGCTCACCGCCAGCCCCGTGTACATCGCGGCGGCCGAGTTCCGCGGCTTCTCGTACGCGGACATGAGCGCCGAGGTCGCCCGCGCCGTCCCCGGCCTGCGCCACCGGGTGCTGCTCGGCGGCGGCAGCGGTCGCGGCGGCGGCATGAGCGGCGCGCTCGACTTCGACCGCGACCTCCTCGGCCCCGATCCCTCCCCCGAGGAGATCGAGGCCCTCGACGCCCTCGAGGCCGGACCGGACGACCCCGCCCAGATCGTGTTCACCTCCGGCACGACCGGTGAGCCGAAGGGCGTCGTGCACAGCCACAACACCCTGTACTCGATGAACAGGGCGCAGGCCGACGTGCTTCACCTGACGATCAGGGAAGTGACGGCGATGGGTTCCCCCACGACCCACCAGGCCGGTTACACCTGGAACTTCCTCATGCCGCTCATCCTCGGCGCGACGGCCGTGCAGGTGGACGCGTGGGACCCGGCCCTGATGCTGCGGATCCTGGAGGAGCGGAAGGTCACGTTCTTCATGGGCGCGCCCACGTTCCTCTCCGACCTCATCGAGGCGCAGCGCGCCTCCCCGAGGGACCTGTCCGCGCTGGCGACGTTCGCCACGGGCAGCGCGCCGATCGCGCCGCTCCTGGTGGAGGAGGCGCGGGAGGTCCTCGGCTGCCGGGTGTACGCCCTGTGGGGCATGAGCGAGAACGGCTGCGTGACGATCACCCGCCCCGAGGACCCGGCGATGCGCGCGGCCGAGAGCGACGGCACCCCGGTACCGGGGATGGAGGTCAGGATCGTCGGCCGCGAGGGCGGGCCGGTGGCCGCTGGGCAGCCCGGCCTGCTCCAGGTCCGCGGCGCCGCCCAGTGCCTCGGCTACTTCCGCCGCCCCGAGGTGTACGCGAAGTCACTGACCGAGGACGGCTGGTTCGACACCGGGGACCTGGCCCGCGAGGACGGCCACGGCGGCATCCGGATCACCGGCCGGGTCAAGGACGTCATCATGCGGGGCGCCGAGAACATCCCCGTCGTGGAGGTGGAGGCGGCCCTGCTGCGGCACCGCGCCGTCAAGGACGTGGCCGTCGTCGGCTACCCGGACCCCCGGCTGGGCGAGCGCACCTGCGCGATCCTCGTCACGGCGGACTCGCCGTCGGATCCCCCGCTCACCATCGACGACATGCGCGGCCACCTCGCCGGCCTCGGCATGGCCAAGCAGTACTGGCCCGAGCGGCTGGAGATCGTGCCGTCGCTGCCGAGAACCCCCTCCGGAAAGATCCAGAAATTCGCCCTGCGCGACCGGCTCCGGGCTTAGGACAGGTCATGGACTTCGAATTCACCAGTGAACAGCAGGCGCTCGCCAAGAGGGTGCGGGAGTTCGCGGCCGACAGGGTCGCCCCGTACCGCCACGAGAGCGACGTGCGACGCGGTTACCGTTCCGGGCTGCTCGCCGAGATGGGCGAGGAGGGGTTGTTCTCGCTGCGCGTCCCCGAGGAGTACGGAGGGCGCGGGCTCGACGCGGTGAGCGCGGGCATCGCCCTGGAGGAGCTGGCGGCGGCGGACCTGTCGGTCTGCTACCCCGTGCTCAACGCCGCCCTCATCGGCGGTGTCCTGGCCGCGAACGGCACGCCGGAGCAGCTGGCGGGCTGGCTGCCGCCGATCGCCACCGGCGAGGCGATCGTCGCGCTCTGCCTCACCGAGCCCGGCCACGGCACCGACGCCGCGGGCATCGAGATGCGCGCCGAGCCCGACGGTGACGGATGGGTGCTGAACGGCGAGAAGACCTCCATCATGCTCGCCGCCTACGCCACGCACGGCCTGGTCTTCGCGCGCACCGGAGAGCAGGGGGCGCACGGCATCACCGCCTTCTACGTCCGGCTCGACGAGGCCAGGGTGAGCCGCGGGGTCCTCTCCGACCTCGGCTGCCGGTCCGGCGGGCGCGGCAGGCTCGTCCTCGACGGCGTCCGCGTCGGCCCCCGGGACGTGGTCGGGCGACCGGGACTCGGCTTCGCCGCGGTCATGCGCGGGTTCGGCGTCTCGCGGGCGCTCATCTCGCTGATGGCACTCGGGGTCGGCAGGGCCGCGCTCGACGAGGCCGTCGCCCACGCGGGCGCCAGGGAGGCGTTCGGCGAGCCCATCGGCAGGTTCCAGGGAGTCGCCTTCCCCCTGGTCGAGCACGCGACCATGCTCCACGCGGCACGGCTGGTGTCGTACGAGGCGCTGTGGCGCGCCGACGGCGGCCTGGACCCGCGGCTCCCCTCCAACATGGCCAAGTGGTGGGCGCCGAAGGCGGCGATGGAGGCCGTTCACCAGTCCCTGCTGACCATGGGCCACCTCGGCTGGTCGGAGGACGGGCCGATCGCGCAGCGGCTCAGGGACGTCATCGGGCTCCAGCTCGCGGACGGCACCGCGGCGGCCACCAAGCTCGTCGTCGCGAGAAAGCTCCTCGGCCGGGAGAACGCACCGTGATCCCCGACGAGGCGCGACCGGATCGGTGACACGACCGGACGAGCCGGGTGGAGGCGGCCGGGCCGCCTCCACCCGGCTCGTCCGGTCTACCCGATCTCGTTGTGCGCCCGCTTCGCCTCGCGGTAGGTGCGCATCTTGGCCCGCGTCCCGCACACCGACATCGAACACCACCTGCTGCCCCGGTTTCGTGACCGGTCGTAGAAGACCCACTCGCATCGGTGCTCGCCGCACGCCTTGAGGCGCTGCCAGGAACCGTCGGCGACGGCATCGGCGACGGACGCCAGCACCGTGGCGAGGGCCCCGCGCACGTCGGTCAGCGCGGGCCGGAGGCCGAGGGTCCCGGCCTCCCCGTCGAACCCCACGACGAGCGGGCAGGCGCGCGCGACGTGCTCGATCGTGCGGCGGGCCTGAGGGTCGGGGGGCCCGCCGTTGTTCTCCCGCAGGAGCGCGCGGAGCGCCTCCCGCAGGATCACGGCGTCACGGCGATCCAGCTCGCCCGGCTCCACCCCCGGGCCGCCGAGGCCGTTGCGTTCCAGCCAGGTGGCGAGGCCCTCCGCGGTGGCGAAACGGTCAGGGCCGAACTCCACGTTGACGCTGTTGACGAACGCCTGCACCAGCGCGAGCGGGCCCGGCGCCACAGCTCTGTCTCCCGGTTGTCGCTTCACCCTGACAAGGTTACTACCGAAAAATGTTTACCGGTAGTGCAGTATCGGTGATTCGACACGCCTCGCCGAGATTCCCGCCCCACCGGCGCCCGGCCACGACGGCACGGACACGATCAGCGAGCCGGAATCTGTTTGTAGTGCCGCGCGCTCCACGGTTCGCGTTCGCATCCCGAGAAGCAGGTCTTATCGCACCCCCGTTGTTCCACCCCTGTTACCGCCTTAGCGTAATTGCTGGTAACTACAAATCCGACCGAGAAATCCGGGGCGCGAAGGGAAACGACGTGACGACCAGGGTCTATCCCGCCTACATCGGCGGCAGGGACATCACCGGCGACAGCGGGAAGTACGTCCACACGGTCACCACGCGGGCCGTCCTGGAGGACACCTTCTCCAGCCTGAGGCTCAAGCGCGACCTTGACCTGGGCGTCGTCGACATCGAATCGGCCGGGGACGTCGTCGCGGGAGCGTGTGCCGTCGCCGACGAGGCGATGGTGGAGCTGGCCCTCGAATCGGCGGCCCGGGCCGCCCCCGAATGGGCCCGCTTCCCGCTCGCCACCCGGATGGAGATCGGGTACCGCATCGCGGAACGCCTCGCCGAGCACCGGGACGAGCTGGTCGAGATCCTGGTCGCCGAGGGGCAGCCCCGCTCCCTCGCCGAGGGCATGGTCGACGGGATCCCCCTCACCGGCTGGAGCCGGGAGACGCTCGGATGGTGCGCCGCGCAGATGCGCTTCGACCGGCACGACGGCGAGCGCGAGATGATCCTGCGACGCGTCCCCGACGGGGTGGTCTGCGTCAACCCGCCGCAGAACGCCGCGGTCGCCAACGCCCTGTTCGGCGTCACCGCCCTCCTGGCCGGCAACGCCGTGGTGGTGCGCGCGCCGCGCGGGATCCCGCTCGCGGTCATGTACACGATGCGGGAGATCGTGGCGCCGGTGCTCGAGGAGGCGGGCGCGCCCCCCGGCACGCTCAACGCGCTCTGCGGGCCGCCCATGCTCGACGCCTGGCTGGCCAGCGAGCACGTCGACGACATCGTCTACATCGGGGGCAGCAAGAAGGGTCTGGCCCTGGAGCGTGACTGCGTCGCGGCCGGCAAGAAGCCCATCCTGGAGCTCGCGGGCAACGACTGCTTCGTGGTCTGGCACGACGCGGACCTGGACGTCGCGGTGGAGAGCCTCACGCAGTTCTTCACGCAGTCTGGCCAGATCTGCAACGTGCCCAACCAGGTGGTCGCCCACCCCGCGATCGCCGACGAGCTCGTCGAGCGGCTGACCGTGGCCGTGCAGAAGATCCAGCCCG
This sequence comes from Streptosporangium sp. G12, assembly GCF_052983175.1. Taxonomy (NCBI): domain Bacteria; kingdom Bacillati; phylum Actinomycetota; class Actinomycetes; order Streptosporangiales; family Streptosporangiaceae; genus Streptosporangium; species Streptosporangium sp. G12. Next base: position 149,285 of record NZ_JBRIQO010000013.1, read on the forward strand.
GATACCCCGAGGAGCGCGGCGTCGTGCTCACCCCGGTCCTGATGGTCGACGCGTTCCACGCCTGCGTCGCCCAGGCGCTCGGGCAGGGCGCGACGCTCGTCCACGGCGGCCGCCGCCTGGAGGCGGACGGATCCGCGTCGGAGACCGGGTTCTTCCTGGAGCCGACGATCCTGCGGGTCGACGGGCTCCGCGACTCCAGGTCGCTGTGGGTGGTACGCGACGAGACGTTCTTCCCCCTCCTGCCGGTCATCGTCCCCGAGGCCGGCGGGACGGACGACGACCTGCTGGAACGGGTCATCGAGTTCGTGAACGGCAACGCGTACGGCCTGCGCAACTCCTTCTGGGCCGCCGACCCCTCGGTGATCGACCGGTTCGCCGAGGGGGTCACGAGCGGCGGCCAGCTCAAGATCAACGACTCGCACGCCGGCTTCCTGCCGTTCCTTCCCACCCACGGCGGGACCGGCCTGACCGGCGGCGCCTTCGGGGAGGCGAACTACCTCATGCTGCGCGCCTCGCACCTGCAGGGCGTCAGCATCGTCCGCCCGGCGACCGATACGGAGTAAATACCATGACATCTCGCATTTTTAAGGCCAAGGTGTGGTGCTCGGCCGAGGATCTGATCGAGCAGCTCGGCGACGACCGGGCGTTCCCGTCGTGCGCCCCGGACATCCTCTCCGTCGAGGACCTCGGCGGCGGGCTCCGCCAGTGGGTCCTCGCCTTCCGCGGCGGCACGGCCGAGTGGGTCCAGCACAGCCGCCACCTGATCGGCGCGCAGCCGTACCGGATCGAGTTCGAGCAGGTCACCGGCGACTTCCACGAGTTCAGGGGCTCCTGGACGACCGAGGACCTCTCCGAGGGCTGCGAGGTCACCTTCCAGGTGGACTACTCCACGAGCGTCCCGCACCTGGCGGGCGCGATCGACACGGCCGTCGGACGGGTGCTGCTCCGCAGCGTCCGGCGGATCCTCGACGGGATCTGCGGGCCGATCCACGTCACCGCGGGCGGCGAGTACCTGTGGGACGTCCCCGAGACCTCCGGCGCCGCCGCCACCTCCGGCACCTCCGGCACGGAAAGGACGCTCAGCGATGCGATTCGATGACATCTGGATCTCCGGCACGGGCGGCACGCTCGGCGACCTGGTGCCGATAGGCCGGGCCGTCGAGGACGGCTCCTACTCGGCCGAGGTCGCGGAGAGCACCGGGATGGTCTCCGTCTCCCAGTCCGCGGACGCTCCCCCCGAGATGGCCGTGACCGCGGGAAGGCAGGCGCTCAAGGAGGCCGCGGCCTGCGGGACGGAGATCGGTCCCGACACGCTCTACCTGCACAGCCACAGCCACTTCCAGGGCGTCGACATGTGGCCCGCGGCCTGCTGGATCGGCGGGGAACTGCTGGGCACCCGGATGGCCGGGATGCCGATGACCGTCTCGGCGGCGTCGAACGGCTCCCTGGCCTGCCTGGAGATCGCGGCGAGCATGCTGGCGGGACGCCCCGAGCTCCCCTCCGCCCTCATCACGGTCGCGGACCGGTTCGCCCCGCCCACCGACCGCTGGTACCTCTCCCCCGGCATGGTCTTCGGTGACGGCGCCGCGTCGGCGGTGGTCACCCGCGGCGGTGGCCGGCTGAGGCTGCTGTCCTGCGCGTCGGAGACCGACGCGGCCCTCGAAGGTCTCTCACGCGGCGACGAGCCGTTCCGTACGGCCCCCGAGCCGCGGCCCGACATGAGGCGCAGGACCCGGGAGTTCCTGGCCCGCGGCGAACTGTCGCTGCGCGACGTCCGCGCCAGGTCGGCGGCCGGGACCGCCGGCGTCGTCTCCCGGGCGCTGTCCGACGCCGGCCTGTCCATGGACGGGATCGACTGGCTCGTCACGCCGTTCGTCGGGCGGGCCCTGTTCAAGGAGAGCTTCGTACGGCCACTGGACGCCGTCCCCGGTAACACCCTGGCCGAGCTCGGGCTCACGATCGGCCACCTCGGCCCCGCCGACCAGCTCTACGGCCTGGACCACCTGTTGAAAGAGGATCTTCTGGAGCCTGGGAACCGGGTGCTCCTCATCGGCACCGGCATGGGATTCACATTCTCCGCGGCCGTCCTCGAGGCGCGCGACGCCTGATCACTCCACAGGAAGGAACCCCGTCATGACCGTCACCCAGACCCCCGACGCGTCTCCCACCCCCTCCCTCGACTCCCGTGTCACCCCGGTCGAGCCGCTTCTCCCGCCCGCGACGCTGCGGGAGGAGATCCCGCTGTCGCCCGCCGCCGGGGAGACCGTCCTCAACGGCCGGTACGAGGTCGCCCAGGTGCTGAGCGGCCAGGACGACCGGCTCGTCGTGGTCGCCGGCCCGTGTTCCATCCACGACCCCCGCGCCGCCCTGACCTACGCCGAGCGGCTGTCCGACCTCGCGCGGCAGGTGTCCGGCTCGCTCGTGGTCGTCATGCGGGTCTACATGGAGAAGCCGCGGACCCGCCTCGGCTGGAAGGGGCTCATCAGCGACCCCCACCTCGACGGCTCGCACGACCTCAACAGCGGGCTGCGCCTGGCGAGAAGCCTGATGGTGGACGTCCTGGAGACCGGCCTGCCGATCGGCTGCGAGTTCCTCGACCCGCTGACCCCCCTCTACTTCTCCGACGCCGTGTCCTGGGGGTCGATCGGTGCCCGCACCGTCCAGAGCCAGGTGCACCGGCAGCTCACCAGCGGGCTCAGCATGCCCGTCGGCATCAAGAACGCGACGAGCGGCCACGTGGAGGACGCGGTCGACGCCATCGTCGCGGCCTCCAAGGGGCACGTGTTCCCGGGCATCGACGACGAGGGCGTCGCCTCGATCGTCGCCACCAGCGGGAACCCCGAGTGCCACGTCGTCCTGCGCGGCGGCAGCACGGCCCCGAACTACGGACCCTCCGACGTGGCGAACGCCCTCGAGCTGCTGGGGAAGGCGGGACTGCCCCAGCGCCTCTTCATCGACGCCAGCCACGGCAACAGCGGCAAGGACCACGAGCGGCAGCCCCACGTCGCCTCGGACATCGCGCGGCGGATCGCCGGCGGGGAGACCGGCATCGCCGGGATCATGCTGGAGAGCTTCCTGGCCGCCGGCCGGCAGGACCTGGTCCTGGGGCGGACGGACCGCCTCGCGTACGGGCAGAGCGTGACCGACGCCTGCGTGGACTGGGAGCAGACCACCCGGATGGTCGAGGAGCTCGCCGAGGCCGCCGAGACCGGGCGTTCCCTCCGGCGGGCCGGTGCCGAGAACACCCCCCTGCTGGCCGAGGCCGCTCTCCCCGCCTCGCTGCCGGCCCTTGCCTGAGCCCCTGTCCCACGCTATCTCGAGAGGAACGATTCCCATGGAAACGACCAACTCGTCGCTTCCCCTCGCCCGTCCCGCCGGTGACGACCCGAACGGGGAGCCGCACCGGCACCCCATCCCCGTCCCCGAGAAGGCCGTCCCGCACCGGGAGACGTTCGCGGTGGCGGCCCTGGCCGGTCTGCTCCACCGTTACACGGGGGAGACCGAGCTGCTGATCGGACGGCGGGCGCGACGGGGTCCGGCCGGGACCGTCCGGCTGCGGGTGTCGGGGGACACGACCGCCGCGGACCTGCTGTCCGCGATCGCCGCCGCGCGGGCGGAGCCGTTCGACGGCGAGGCCTGTCACGCCGTCGTCTTCACGGGAGACGCGCCCGCGAACGGCGTCCCCGCGAGCGACGGCTTCGCGAACGACGGCTTCGCGAACGGAGAGGAGGCGGGCCCGCGTGCCGCGCTGACCGTGCTCGTCCGGGACGAGGGCGGCTTCGAGCTCGTGATGTCCGGGGCGGAGTTCGACGCGGACGCCGCCGCCCAGTACGCGCTGCACCTGGGGCGGGTCCTCGACGCCCTGGCGGCCGACCCGGCCGTCGCGCTGCGGGACGTCGCCCTGCTCACGGAGGAGGAGTCGCGGCGCATCCTGGTCGACTGGAACAGGACCGACGAGCCCGTGCCCGACCTCTTCTTCCACGAGGTCGTCGCGGACATCGCGCGCCGGACGCCCGACGTGGTCGCGGTGGCCTGGCCCGGTGGCCGTCTGACCTTCCGCGAACTCGACGACCAGGCCAACCAGCTCGCCCACCGGCTGGCCTCGGCGGGGGTCCGCCCCCGCGACCGGGTCGGGGTCTGCTTCCCGCGCGGCGCCGAGAGCCTGATCGCGCAGCTCGCCTGCTTCAAGACGGCGGCGGCGGCGATCCTGCTGGACCCCGAGTTCCCCGACGACCGCGTCCGCTTCATGATCGAGGACGCCTCCGCCGTGGTGGTGCTGACCATGAGGGCCCACGAGTCCACGGTGTCCGGGATCTGCCCGGTGCTCTCGCTCGACGACGCGGACTGGCGCGACGAGCCCACCACCCCGGTCGGCGAGCGGGTGGAGGCCGGGGACCTCATCCACATCTGCTACACCTCCGGCTCCACGGGGGTGCCCAAGGCCGTCATGGTGCCGCACGGCGCGGCCCGCAACCTCATCTACAGCATGCGCGTGATCTGCGGCATCACCGAGAAGTCCCGCGGGACGTGGCTGGCGGCGCCCGGCTACGGCATGGTGGAGGTCGAGTGCTTCTCGGTCCTGGCCGCGGGCGCCACGGTCCACATCCCCGAACCGTCGGTCGTGACGTCGCCCGAGTGGCTGCGCGACTGGCTCGTCTCGGAGCGGATCACCCACACCCTGCTCATGAAGGCCATGGCCGAACGGCTGTGGACGCTTCACTGGCCCGCCGAGACCGAGCTGGTCAACATCAGGATCTGCGGCGAGCGCGTGCAGTCGTGGCCCTCCGCCGACCTGCCCTTCCACGTGTTCAACCTGTACGGCTCCGCGGAGGCGACGGTGGTGGCCACGTGCGACATCACCCAGCTCGGCGTGGACCTCGGCGAGGAGGGGCGCGCCCACCGCCTGCCCCCGATCGGCCGGCCCACGCCCAACGTCAAGGCGTACGTGCTCGGCGAGAACCTCGAAGTCCTCCCGCCGGGAGTCGTCGGCGAGATCTTCGTGGCCGGGGGGAGCCTGTCGCAGGGGTATCTGGGCCGGCCCGAGGCCACCGCGGAGAAGTGGCTCGCCAACCCGATGGACCAGGTCCGCCACCCGGTGCTGTACCGGACGGGCGACGTGGCGCGCTACTGGACCGACGGGAGCATCGAGATCGTCGGCCGTACCGACAACCAGATCAAGGTCCGCGGCAACCGGGTGCACCTCGGCGAGATCGAGGCCGTCCTGGCCGCCCAGCCGGGCGTCGGCCAGGCAGCGGTCCTGGCCAGGAAGGACGGTCAGGGAGACGTCCAGCTGGTGGCCTACATCGAGCCGGGCTCCGGGCCCGTCCCCGAGGTGCGGGACGTCCGGGCGGCGCTGCAGCAGACGCTTCCCTCGTTCATGGTGCCGGCGGCGTACGTCATCGGCGGTCTCCCGACGACGACGAACGGCAAGATCGACCGGACCGCGCTCCCCGAGCCGCCCCGGTCCCGCCCGGACGTCGGCAGCCCCTACCAGGAGCCGCGCGACGACATCGAGCGGTCCCTGCAGCAGATCTGGGCGAAGACGCTGGAACTCGAAGGCATCGGCATCCTCGACAACTTCTTCGAGCTGGGCGGGGACTCCCTGCGCGCGGCCCGCCTGACCGAGCGGATCCGCGAGGTCTTCGACGCCGACGTCGACATCGACGACCTGTTCGACAAGGCCAGCATCGAGCGAATGGCCCGCACCATCGCGGAGGCGAAAAAGGGCTGACCGCTGATTCACATACGAAGAAACCGATGAAAAGGACCGGCCCCGGCGAAAGACCGGAGCCGGTCCTCAACATTTCCCCTATCCCTACCGGCCGTTTTCCGACGCCCGCTCATTCCCGCTTGAAACCTTTTACGATCACTGTTTCTTCTTGTTCGCATCATGAGAAGAATGTCTTATCACCGGCCCGTTGTACCGCCCTGAGCTGGGGATTACCGTACTAGATGACAACCGAAGAATGGCCGTTCACCCGGGAAACAAAACACCCGCTAAAACGGCACGAAGAATCGAATTCCGGAGGTGTCACGCGTATGCAGGCCGCGGTCGTCTGGTGGGATCTGCGGGACTCGGACCAGACCGTCGAATCGCTCCGCGCGTTTCTGCGCGACGAGGCGGTGGACCGGTTCGCCACGATTCCCGGGCTGCGCCTGAAGTTCTGGATATCCGACCGGAGGAGCGACCGCTGGGGCGCCGTGTTGCTCTGGGAGTCGGCGGAGGCCGCGGCGGTTCCGCTGCCGGCCAGGGCCGCCGAACTGATCGGATTCCCGCCCGTCCAGCGCTCCGTCTTCGAGGTGGAGGCCACCACCGAGGGCATCTTCGACATCGCCGAACTGGCGGGCCGTGGCCTGGCCCTGGAGGGATGACGAGGACATGGCGAAGATTCTCATCGCCGGTGGTGGCATCGGCGGCCTCGCGGCGGCGCTGGGCATCGCCGATCGGGGACATCGGGTGACCGTGCTGGAACGCCAGGCCACGTTCGCCGAGCTGGGCGCCGGCATCCAGCTGGGGCCGAACGCCTTCCACGCGCTCGGCTGCCTCGGGGTCGGCGAGGCCGTGCGCAACCGGGCGGTCTTCATCGACGAGCTGCGCTTCATGGACGGCACGACGGGCGAGCGGGTGGCCAGCATGCCGCTGACCGGCGCCTACCGGGGACGGTTCGGCAACCCGTACGCGGTGGTCCACCGGGGCGACCTGTACCAGCCGCTGCTCGACGCCTGCCGCGCGTCCGGCGACATCGAGCTGCTCGGCGGCCGGCAGGTCACCCGGTACGAGCAGGGCCCGGCCGGTGTCACCGCCGTCACGGACGCGGGAGAGCGGTTCACCGGCGCCGCCCTCGTCGGGGCCGACGGCATCCGCTCGGCCGTCCGCCGGCAGCTCGTCGGGGACGGCGGGCCCCGGATCTCCGGGCACACCATCTACCGTTCGGTCATCCCCATGGAGAAGGTCCCCGAGGAGCTGCGCTGGAACACCGTCACCCTCTGGGCGGGTCCGAAATGGCACTTCGTCCACTACCCGATCGGCGGCGGCAGGTTCCTGAACCTGGCCGCCACCCGGGACGACGGCGCCCGCGAGGAGGTCGCCGGCGAGCCCGTGGACGGGTCCCGCGTGCTGGGCGAGTTCCCCGGCCTGAGCGACACGGCCCGCGACCTGCTGGAACTGGGCGAGGAGTGGAGGACCTGGGTCCTGTGCGACCGCGACCCGGTCGACCGCTGGACCGACGGGCGGGTCGCCCTGCTCGGCGACGCCGCGCACCCGATGCTGCAGTACGCCGCCCAGGGCGCGTGCATGGCCCTGGAGGACGCGGTGGTGATTGGCAGGCTGCTCGACTGGGACGAGGACGCGATCCCGCAGCGCCTGGAGAAGTACAACGCCGAACGGCGCGAGCGCGCGGCGAGGACCCAGCTGGTGGCCCGCGAGCTGGGGACGCGGCTCTACCACCCGGCGGGTGCCGAGGCGCGGGCGCGCAACGAGATGCTGTCCTCCCTCACCGTGGACGACCTGCACGACAGGGTGGCCTGGCTGCACGGCGCCCGCGACTTCGGCCGCGCTCTCAGCCTCAGCGCGGGAGCGTCCCGATGAGCAGGCTGCGCTGGCTGACCGCCGGGGAATCCCACGGACCCGCCCTGGTGGCGACCCTGGAAGGGCTGCCCGCCGGTGTGCCGGTCACCACCGGGATGCTGGCCGACGCGCTCGCCAGGCGGCGGCTGGGGTACGGCCGGGGCGCGCGGATGAGGTTCGAGCGGGACGAGGTGACCGTCCTCTGCGGCGTACGGCACGGGCTGACCCTGGGCTCACCGGTCGCGATCATGGTGGGCAACACCGAGTGGGCCAGGTGGGAGCAGGTCATGGCGGCCGACCCGGTCGCCCCCGAGGCGCTGGAGGGACTGGCCCGCAACGCTCCCCTGACCCGGCCCCGGCCCGGCCACGCGGACCTGGCGGGCATGCAGAAGTACGGTTTCGACGAGGCCAGGCCGATCCTGGAGCGGGCCAGCGCGCGGGAGACGGCGGCGCGGGTCGCGCTGGGCGCGGTGGCCCGTTCCTACCTGCGGGAGACGGCCGGGATCGAGCTCGTCTCGCACGTCGTGGAACTGGCCTCCGCCAGGGCCCCGGGCGGGATCCTCCCCACCCCCGGGGACGCCGGGAGACTGGACGCCGATCCGGTGCGCTGCCTGGACGCGGACGCGAGCAAGGCGATGGTCGCCGAGATCGAACAGGCCCACCGGGACGGTGACACGCTCGGCGGCGTGGTCGAGGTCCTCGCCTACGGGGTCCCCGTGGGGCTCGGCTCCCACGTGCACTGGGACAGGCGCCTCGACGCGCGGCTGGCGTGCGCCCTGATGGGTATCCAGGCGATCAAGGGCGTCGAGGTCGGGGACGGCTTCGAGCTGGCCCGTACGCCGGGGTCGAGGGCGCACGACGAGATCGTGCCGACGAGCGAGGGCGTCAGGCGGGCTTCGGGGCGTTCCGGCGGGACCGAGGGCGGTCTGAGCACCGGCGAACCGCTGCGGGTGCGGGCGGCGATGAAGCCGATCGCGACCGTGCCCCGGGCCCTGGCCACCGTGGACGTCACCACCGGCGCCCCGGCGCGGGCCCACCACCAGCGGTCGGACGTGTGCGCGGTCCCGGCGGCCGGGATCGTGGCCGAGGCGATGGTCGCGCTCGTCCTGGCGGACGCGGTGGCGGAGAAGTTCGCCGGGGACTCGGTGACCGAGACCCGCCGCAACCTCCGGGGCTACCTCGACCACCTGCCCGTCACCTGACGATCGAGGTAGCACCAGCTGTACCAGGAGTCTCCAGCTCGCGGGATCGAAGTGATGATCTCCCCCGCGACATGCTTCAGGGGTCGGCAAGTGACCCTCGAACAAGGAGTTCCGATGTACAAGCTCTCCTCCCCCCGCTCCCGCCTCCTCGCCCGCGCGCTCGCCACGACGATCGCCGTCGGCGTCGCCGCCGCCCCGGTCGCGGCGTCGGCCTCGGCATCCACGGCCGCCGGTTTCGACGACGGTGTGCAGAAGTCACTCGACGGGTTGATCGGCAAGGAGTTCCCCGGCGCGCTGGCCTCGGTGCGTGACATCGACGGGCGCGTCACCGGCTACACCGCGGGCGTCGGCGACCTGAAGACGCGGGAGGAGGTGCCGGCCGACGGCCGGGTGCGCATTGGCAGCAACACCAAGACGTTCGTCGCCACCGTCGTGCTGCAGCTCGTCGGCGAGGGGAAGATCAAGCTGGACGGACCGGTCGAGAAGTACCTTCCCGGGCTGGTCCGCGGCAAGGCCGGCGACGGCCGTGAGATCACGGTTCGCCAGCTCCTCCAGCACACCAGCGGCCTGCCCAACTACACCCGCTACATGCATCAGGACTTCTTCAAGATCCAGCACCGCTATGTCGAGCCCAGGGACATGATCGACGTGGCGCTGCGGCACAAGGCGTCGTTCAGGCCGGGCAAGGGCTGGGAGTACAGCAACACCGGCTACCTGCTGCTCGGCCTGGTCGTGCAGAAGGTCACCGGCCGGCCGATCGCCGAAGAGGTCACCAGGCGGGTCATCGACCGTGCCGGGTTGCGTGACACCTACTGGCCGGGCGTCGGCGACCAGACCGTCAAGGGCCCGCACCCCCGCGGCTACACGGTCAGGAAGCCCAGGGGCGAGTTCGTCGACATCACCACGATGGACCCGTCCTGGGGTGGCGCGGCCGGCCAGCTCATCGGCACCCCGAACGACCTCAATACCTTCTTCCTCGCCCTCCTGGACGGCAAGCTGCTCAAGCCCGCGCAGCTGGCGGAGATGAAGAAGACGGTCAAGGCCCCCGGGTTCCCCGAGGGATGGCGGTACGGGCTCGGCGTGGTCAAGATGAAGCTGAACTGCGGCGACACCGCGTGGGGCCACGGCGGCGACATCGACGGCTACGAGACCCGCAACGCCGCCACCACCGACGGCCGGGCGGTCGCGGTCGCGGTGACCGCCCTGCCCGGCACCGAGGCCGGAGCCCTGAAGGTCATCAAGGTCACCGACGACGCCCTCTGCGGCGCCAAGTAGCGGGTGGCCGCCCCGCGTGCCCCCGCACCGCCCCGGCGGCACTCGGGGGTGCCGGCATCCGTGGAACCGTCCGGCCATCCGTGCACGGACGCCGCGCCGGACGGTCGCGTACGAGCGCACCCGAACCCGGAGACGCCTGTGAGCATCCCCGCCGGACGTTCCCCTGTCCTCAGAACGGGGGTTCGTCGACGAGCGTGCCGGCCGTGCCGGCCCAGAAGGTCTCGTCCTCCGGGGGCTCGGGCCTGCGCTGGAGGACCGCCACGGCGTCCTTGACGCGGCCGAGCTCTATGAGGTGACGGGCCAGGAGGCCGCTGTCGGCGTCCGGGTGCCGTTCGAGGAGGGCGACCGTCTCCTCGGTGCGTCCGGCGCCGGCCTCGCTCCGTGAGCAGCCGGGCCCACTCCCGTGCGCAGAACCACTCCCCACGCCCGGCATGGAACTCGACCTCCCCCACGTGACCGAGTTCGACCAGCCGGGAGACCAGGTCCGGGGGAATACAACCGGAGAGCGTCCGGACCCGATAGTCAAGATCGGCAGCATCCATGACACCGCACCCTAGCCCCGCCTCCGGCACGACCGGACGCCTCACGATGGTTGCCGGTGATCGTCCTATCGGCGTGGCGGCGTTGGAGCCGACACGGGCGACGAGCCCATGCGGGAACGAGACGCCAGAAACGCCGACAGCGCACCTGCGAAAATCGCCGGTGCGCTGGTCGGACGTGCTGTGCGCCGCCAGGGACTCGAACCCCGGACCCGCTGATTAAGAGTCAGCTGCTCTAACCAACTGAGCTAGCGGCGCTTGAAGCCCTTGAAGAATAGCGCACATCGGGCGGCGCTTCGAAATCGGCGACCGCCGCCGGCCGAAGGCGATCGCGGGGCGGAGACGATCACCGGCTAAGCTAGAACAACATTCGGTCCTGTACTGGGAGCACATATGTGGTTCGCCTCACCGAGCGACGCCGGCGAGCGGCTCGACGCCGTCGACTACCTCCCCGACGCCTCCATCTCGACCTCGGTCTTCCTGGCCGGAGCGCTCGGCAAACCACTGCTCGCCGAGGGGCCCGCGGGGGTGGGCAAGACCCAGCTCGCCAAGGCCGTGGCGGCGACGACCGGGGCCCGGCTGGTCAGGTTGCAGTGCTACGAGGGGCTGGACGAGGCCAGGGCGCTGTACGAGTGGAACTACAAGAAGCAGCTGCTGCGCATCCAGGCCGGGCAGGGCGAGGACTGGGACGCCACGCATGACGACATCTTCACCGAGGAGTTCCTGCTGGAGCGGCCGCTGCTCGCGGCGATCCGGTCGGAGACGCCGGTGGTCCTGCTGATCGACGAGATCGACAAGGCCGACGTCGAGGTGGAGGGACTGCTGCTGGAGATCCTGTCCGACTACCAGGTCACGATCCCCGAGCTCGGCACGATCGCCGCCGTGCGGAAGCCGTACGTGGTGCTGACCTCCAACGCGACCCGCGAGCTCTCCGAGGCGCTGAAGCGGCGCTGCCTCTACCTGCACCTGGAGTACCCGACGCCGGAGCGCGAGCGCGACATCGTGCTGGCCCAGGTGCCCGCGATCGAGGCGAGCCTGGCCGAGCAGCTCGCCCGCACGGTCGCCACCCTGCGCGCCCTGGAGCTGAAGAAGTCGCCCTCGATCGCCGAGACGATCGACTGGGCCAACACCCTGATCGCGCTGGGCAGGACCGAGCTCGACGAGGCGGCGATCGGAGCCACCCTCGGCGTCGTCCTCAAGCACGCCTCCGACCAGACCCGGGCGCGCAAGGAACTGGCCCTGTGACGGGCCCGGTCCACGGGAAGGGAGGCCGGAGGTGAGCCTGCTCGACCGGCACGTGGGGTTCGTGCACGCGCTGCGCGAGGCCGGGCTGCCGGTTTCGCCGGCCGAGGGCCTGGACGCGGCCAGGGCGCTGGCGGTGATCGACCTGGCCGAGCGGGAGTCGCTGCGGGCCGCGTACGCCGCGACGCTGGTCAAGCGGCCCTCGCACCGGCCGGGCTTCGACACGCTGTTCGACCTGTGGTTCCCCGCCTCGACGACCGGACTGCAGGCGCCGCGCGCGGCCCATCCGGACCTGCCAGGCCTGCCGGGCCTGCCGGACCTGGAGACCGCCGAGGTCTCCGAGCTGCGCGACCGGCTGGCCGGGCTGCTGCTGGGCGCCGAGGGGATGAACGAGTTCGCGCGGGCGATGGTGGAGCGCTTCGGCCGCCGGCCCGCGGGCCCCGGCAGGCAGAACTGGTTCTCCTACCCGGTGATGCGGACGCTCTCTCCCGAGACGCTCATGGCGCGGCTGCTCGCCGAGGTCCTCGCGGGCCGGGAGCGCGGTGGGCTGGCGGAGAGGGTCGCCCGGCAGCGGATCGGCGAGAACACCAGGCGCTTCGAGGACGCCGTTTCCGCCGACGTGCGCCGCCGGATCGCCGAGGACTCCGGGATCGAGCGGATCGCCCGCTCCGCGGTGCGCCCGCCGCTCGAACAGCTCGACTTCCTGCGGATCACCAAGGCCGACCTGGCCAGGCTCCGCCGGGAGGTCCACCCGCTCGCCCGCCGCCTCGCCGCCCGGCTGACCGTCAAGCACCGGCTCGGCCACCGTGGCCGCCTCGACTTCCGCAGGACCGTACGGGCCTCGCTGTCCAGCGGCGGGGTGCCGCTCACCACCTTCAACAGGCCGCGCCGCCCGCACAGGCCCGAACTGGTCGTCCTGTGCGACACCAGCGACTCGGTCGCCTCCTTCGCGCACTTCACCCTGCTGCTGACGTACGCGCTGCGCGAGCAGTTCACCAAGGTCCGCGCGTTCGGGTTCGTGGACACCGTGGACGAGATCACCCGGTTCTTCGTACCGGGCGCCGACGTGGTGGAGGCGATGACCCGGCTGACGAAGGAGGCCGACATGGTGCGGTTCGGCCGGACCGACTACGGCCACGCGCTGGAGCGGTTCGCCGAACGGTACGGCGACGCCATCGGGCCGAAGACGTCCCTGCTGATCCTGGGCGACGCCCGGTCCAACTACCAGCCGCCCGCGCTGGAGACGCTGAGGCGCCTGGCCGGGGGTGCCCGGCACGCCTACTGGCTCAACCCGGAGCCGACCGCCCAGTGGGACAGCGGCGACTCGCTGGCGACGGCGTACGGCGGGATCGTGCCGATGTACGAGTGCCGGAACGCCGCGCAGCTGGCGGCCTTCATCGAGGAGCTCGTCTGAGAAAAGGGCGGCGGGCGCGGTCAGCTCATGCGGCGCAGCACCCGGGCGGCGGTCCTGACGAGGACCTCCACCTGGGCGTCGTCGAAGTCGGCCCGTGGCCCCTTCTGGATCCAGCGCGCGACCAGGCGGGGCTTGAGAAGGGTGATCCCCTCCGCGGTGACCGACCGCCTGATCTCCCCGCCGTGCACGGCGATCAGGGGCTCGATGGTGACGGGGATGCCCGACTCGCGGGAGAGGATTTCGGCCAGCGACTCCGAGACCTCGACGAGTGCCTTGGCCACCTTCGTGCCGTACTTCTCACCCAGGAACAACCGGTCGCCGTACCGGGCGATCTCGGTGTCGGGGTCCCATGCCTCGTTGTCCACCACCCAGACCCCACCGGGGCCGATGACGAGGTGGTCGACCGAGGCCTTGCCCGGGACGGCGCGGCCTTCGAGGATGTGGTAGCCGTCCTTGCGCAGCTTGCGGCGGAGCAGCTTGCCGGTGATGGTCTCGCCCCGGCGCCTGCCGCGCCAGACGGCGGTGGCGTCGTACTCCCGCCAGGTCAGGAACGCGTCCCCGGCGGCGACGAGCAGAGCGCCCAGCAGCCCGAGGATCGGCGGCGACAGGTTGAACCGGTAGGCGAGCGCGACTCCCACCGCCAGGCCGACCACCGCCTTGACCGCGCGCATCTTCCTGCGCTGGGCGGCTTCCTTGATCCAGAACTGCTCGTACATGACCTGCGGCGACAGGCCGTGGACCTGGTCGACTGGCGTCACGTAGATAGATCCGCCCGGCATAGCGAACCCCCATGGCTAGAACGGTCGGGAAGGACGGGAGGGGGGACCTGCCACGCTGAAGATCCTTAGACTATGAAATACCCGATCGGGGGCTCCAGCTATCCCTGGATCGCGAAGGTGACGCAAGTAACACACATTCGCCAGCCACCAGCGGCGCAACCGACCAGTCGGTATGCTTTCCCTCACCACACCATGGGGGACGCATGACTCAGGACCAGGAGCCGGTACGGCAACGCCTGCTCAGCGAGGCCACACGCCTGTTCGCCGAGCGAGGCTTCGAGAGTACGTCGGTGCAGGAGGTCGTCTCGGCGGCCGGCGTCACCAAGGGCGCCATGTACCACTACTTCGACTCCAAGGACGACCTGCTCCACGAGATCTACGGGCGCGTGCTGCGCCTGCAGATGGAGCGGCTGACCCACTTCGCCGACGGCCCGGGGCCGGTGGCCTCACGCCTGCACTCCGCCGCCGCGGACGTCGTGACGACCACGGTGGAGAACCTGGACGACTCCAAGATCTTCTTCCGCTCGATGCACCTGCTCGCGCCCGACACCCGCAAGGTCGTCCGCGCCGAGCGGCGCAACTATCACGAGCGCTTCCGCGACCTGGTGACCGAGGGGCAGCGCGAGGGCACCTTCAGGAGCGACGTCCCCGCGGACATCGTCGTCGACTTCTTCTTCGGCTCCGTCCACCACCTGGGCACCTGGTACAGCGCGGAGGGCGCGCTCTCCGGTCCCGAGCTGGGGGCGCACTTCGCCGACCTGCTGCTCACCTCGCTGCGACCGGATCGGCCAGCACCCCCCGCGTGACCCTCCGCCCGAGCAGGGCGACGAGCCTGCGCGGCAACTTGGCCAGCAACCGGGTCGAGACGGAGTTGCCCACCCCGGGGATCACGTAGCCCCGGTCGCGCTCGAGCGCGCGCAGGGCGGCCCCGACGACGGCCTCCGGCGTCAGCTCCTGCGCGCCGATCTTCGCGTCGTCCGTGCCGAGCGCGTCGAAGAACCCCGTCTGGACCGGCCCCGGGCAGAGCGCCAGCACCTTCACCCCCCTGCCCCGGAATTCGCTCCACAGGGCGAGGCTGAAGGTGAGCACGAACGCCTTGGACCCGCTGTAGGTCGCGAAGTAGGGCGTGGGCTGGAAGCCCGCGGTGGATCCCACGTTGACGACCGCGCCCCCGCCGCGCTCGACCATGCCCGGGACGAACGCGTGCGTCAGACCCGCCATGGACACGACGTTGACCATCAGCTGGTCCTGATCCCGCTCGGCGGGGATCTCGGCGAACCGGCCGGCCGTACCGAAGCCCGCGTTGTTGACGAGCAGGTCGACGGTCATCCCCCGGGCGGCCACCTCTTCCGCCACCCGCGACGCGGCGTCCGGCGCCGCGAGGTCCTGGCCGACCACCTCGGCCCGCACGCCGTACGAACTCCGCAGCTCATCGGCGAGTTTCTCCAACCTGTCGACCGAACGGGCGACCAGCACGAGGTCGTCCCCGCGGGCGGCGAGCCGTCGGGCGAACTCCATGCCGAGGCCCGAGGAGGCACCGGTCACCAAAGCCGTCTTACTCATCACGATCTTCCTTTCGATGTCCTGACACTCCTCGAAAGTAGCAGCTTGTCGATTATCTGCAACACTCGTGTACCACTAAAGATTTTAGCGGGATCATTCCTGTAGCATCTGCCTATGGAGACGAAGGGCCGCCCGCTGCGAGCGGACGCCGAGCGCAGCATCCGGGCGATCATGGAGGCGGCCGAGCAGCTGCTCGGCGAGAATCCGGGCGCGACGATGGAGCAGATCGCGGAGGCTGCCGGGGTGGCCAGGACCACCGTTCACCGGCGGTTCGCCAGCCGGGAGGCCCTCGTCGAGATCATGACGACCGCCGCGTGGCGGGAGATCAGCGCGGCCGTCGAAGCGGCCAGGCCGCACACCGCTCCCCCGCTGGTCGCGCTGCACCAGGCCACCACGAACGTGCTCCACATCAAGTCCCGCTGGCGGTTCGCCCTCAGCCACGTCAACCCGCTCGGCGAGGAGGCCGCGAGCATCCAGGCCGAGACCATGGACAGGTGCGACGCGCTGTTCCTGCGCGCCCGGGAGACCGGGCTGCTCCCCCCGGGCACCGACCTTCTCTGGACCCGCCAGGTCTACCTGGCCCTGCTCAACGAGACCGCGTGCGGCCCCACCTGGGACAGGCCCGGCGAATCCGGTAAGCCCGACCCCGACGCGCTCGCCGCCCGGATCATCGACACCCTGTTCCACGGCGTGGCAGCGCGATGAGCTTCACGGTCTGACAGCACGACGACCCCCGGCACGGAGCCGGGGGTCATCGTGTCGGCACGCGGTCAGGCGTCAGGCGGGACCGGGCAGGTCCGCGAGGGCCGCCACGGCCTCCCGGTGGGCACCGGGGGTGCCGAGCGCGATCTCGGCGGACTTGGCGCGCTTGAGATACAGGTGCACCGGGTGCTCCCAGGTCATCCCGATCCCCCCGTGGAGCTGGACGCTCTCCTCGGCGACGTGCACCGCCACCTCCGAGCACCACGACGCGGCCACCGCCGCCGCCAGCTCGCGGTCCCTGGCCGCCTCCCCCGCATCGGACGCGCCCGGGTCCGCGGCCAGCAGGTCGGCCGCGTTCCTCGCGGCGGCGCGGGCCCGCACCACGTCCAGCCAGAGGTCGGCCATCCGGTGCTTGATCGCCTGGAAGGAGCCGACCGGCCGGGCGAACTGGTGGCGCTCCTTGATGTAGGAGAGCGTCGTGCTCAGACACCACTCGGCGACCCCGAGCTGCTCGGAGGCGAGCAGGCCCGCGCCGAAGTTCAGCACCCTCCGCACGTCGAGCCTGCCGATCGCATGACCGGGGGTGTCCGAGAACGTGACGGTGGCGACCGGCCGCGTCAGGTCGAGCGACGGCACCACGTCGATCCGGACATTCACCGCCTCCACCTGGTAGAGCGCCGTCCCGACGGGTACGAGCAGCACGTCCGCCACGTCCGCGCCGGCCACCGCCGTGATCTCCCCGTTCAGCACCCCGCCGTCCGTGACGGTGACGGTCTCCGGCAGCGGCCGGTACGGCGAGGCAGCCAGCGACACCGCGAGCGCCGCCGTCGTCTCCCCCGAGGCGAGTTCCTGGATCAGGTCCTCCTCGCCGACCTGCAGCAGGGCCTTCGTGGCGAGCACCGAGCTGGTGAGGAAAGGCAGCGGCGCCACCGCCCGCCCCAGCTCCTCCAGCACCACCGCGACCTCCCGCGCCGACGCCCCCGCCCCGCCGTACTCCTCCGGCACCAGCAGGCCCGCCACCCCGATGTCCCGGGACAGTGTCTTCCACAGGTCCATGTCGTACGGCGCCTCGGACTCGGCACGCCTCAGCACGGCGTCGGCCCCGCAGCGGTCCGCGAGAAGATCCCGCACAGAGGCCCTGAGCTCCTCTTCGACTTCGGTGTACAGCAGTGTCATCGGTCGCTCACCACTCCTCGTTCACTACGCGGCCCGCTCGTCCCTCGCGACCCACTCCGCTCACTGCGTCGGATTCGCTCCGTCTCATCGCGGAAGGTCCTTCCAGGGCACGTCCTTGTCGACGCGGGGTTCCGAGGGGAGGCCGAGCACGCGCTCGGCGATGATGTTGCGCAGGATCTCCGAGGTGCCGCCCTCGATGGAGTTGCCCTTGGCGCGGAGGTAGCGGTATCCGGGGCCCCGGCCGAAGAAGTCGACGGTGTCGGAGCGGCGGAAGGTCCAGTCGTCGTAGACCAGGCCCTCCTCCCCGCGCAGCTCCACGTCCAGCCCCGACAGGGCCTGGTTGAGGTCGGCGAAGGCGAGCTTCATGCCGGAGCCCTCGGGTCCCGGCTGCCCGGCGGAGAGCTGCTCGCGCAGGCGCGTACCGGCCAGGCGGGTCACCTCCGCCTCCACCCACAGGCGCAGCAGGCGCTGGTGCAGGTCGTGGGTGCGCGCCTCGGGCCGGGAGCGCCAGGTGTCGGCGACCAGGCCGACCACGCCGCCGCCCCGCCGGACCGGCGCGCCGCCGATGGCGACCCGCTCGTTCATGAGCGTGGTCTGCGCGACCCGCCAGCCGTCACCGACCTCCCCCAGCCGCAGGTCGTCACCGAGCCGTACGCCGGTGAGGAAGACCTCGTTGAACTCGGCCTCGCCGGTGATCTGCCGCAGCGGCCTGACCTCGACCCCGGGGGCGTGCATGTCGCACACGAAGTAGGTGAGCCCCCGATGCTTGGGCACGTCCGCGTCGGTCCTGGCGACCAGGATCGCCCAGCGGGAGTGGTGGGCGCCGGAGGTCCACACCTTCTGCCCGTCCACCACCCACTCGTCGCCGTCCCTGACCGCGCGGGTGCCGAGCGTGGCCAGGTCGGAACCGGCGCCGGGCTCGCTGAAGAGCTGGCACCAGATCTCCTCGCCCGTCCACAGCGGGCGCAGGAACCGCCTGCGCTGCTCGTCGGTGCCGAACGTCAGGATCGTGGGCGCCGCCATCCCCAGCCCGATCGTCTGCAGCCCGGGATTGATCTGCGGCGTCCCCTCCAGCTCGCGCTCCACGACGCCCTGCAGCTCGCGCGCCGCTCCGAGCCCGCCGAGCCCCTCGGGGAAGTGCACCCAGGCCAGCCCGGCGTCGAACCTGGCCCGCAGGAACTCCAGCCGGTCCCCGGCGGGGTCGTGCCCGGCCAGGAACGCGGCAGCGCGCTCCCTGACCGCCTTCTCGTCCAGCGCCACGGACGCTCCCTTCGTCGATCTCCATCGATCCTCGTCGACCTGTGTCGACCTTCGCCGACCTTCGCCGACCTCCGTCGAGCCTCGTCGGCCGTCAGCCGGCCGTCGTCGGTTCGCGCGCCCCGCGCCTCCGGGGCGCCCCGGCCCCCGCGCCGCCCCGGGTGTACGGGATGGCCGGAGCGACGCCGGGTCACATATGCTTTTTAAGCTCCCGGTAGGCCAGGGAGCGCTTGTGGACCTCGTCGGGCCCGTCGGCGAGCCGCAGCGAGCGGGCGCCCGCCCAGAGGCCGGCCAGCGGGAAGTCCTGGCTGACGCCTCCGGCGCCGTGGGACTGGATCGCCTTGTCCAGGATCCACTCCACGTCGCGCGGTGTGGCGATCTTGATGGCCTGGATCTCGGCGTGGGCGCCCCGGTTGCCCACGGTGTCCATCAGCCAGGCGGTCTTCAGCACGAGCAGGCGGAGTTGCTCGATCCTCACCCGCGACTCGGCGATCCAGTCCTGGACGACACCCTGCTGGGCGATCGGCTTGCCGAACGCGTTCCGCGACAGGGTCCGGACGCACATCATCTCGACGGCCCGCTCGGCCATCCCGATCAGCCGCATGCAGTGGTGGATACGGCCGGGCCCGAGGCGGGCCTGGGCGATCGCGAAGCCGCCGCCCTCCTCGCCGATCAGGTTGTCGACCGGCACCCTGGCGTCCTCGAACACGATCTCGGCGTGCCCGCCGTGGTCGGAGTCGGAGTAGCCGAAGACGTGCATGCCCCGCCTGACGTGCATGCCGGGCGTGTCGCGCGGCATCAGGATCATCGACTGCTGCCGGTGCGAGGACGCCTCGGGGTCGGTCTTGCCCATCACGATGAAGATCTTGCAGTTGGGGTTCATCGCGCCGGAGGCGAACCACTTGCGGCCGTTGACGACGTACTCGGAGCCGTCCCTGACGATCGACAGCGCGATGTTCGTGGCGTCGGAGGACGCGGTGTCGGGCTCGGTCATCGCGAACGCCGACCGGATCTCGCCACGCAGCAGCGGTTCCAGCCACTCCTTGCGCTGCCACTCGCTGCCGAACATGGAGAGGACCTCCATGTTGCCGGTGTCGGGGGCGGCGCAGTTGGTCGCGGTCGGGGCGATCCTCGGCGAGCGGCCCATGATCTCGGCCAGCGGCGCGTACCGCAGGTTCGTCAGGCCGGCGCCGTGCTCGCCCGGCAGGAACAGGTTCCATAGACCTCGCCTGCGCGCCTCCTGCTTGAGATCCTCCATCAGCGGTGGAGTGGCCCACCCGCTCTCGGCGGCCTGGGCCTCGAAGGCCTCCTCCGCCGGATACACGCACTCGTCCATGAAGCCGAGCAGTCGTCCCCGCAGTTCCTCGGTCTCGGCGTCGAACGCGAAATCCATGGCCCCTCCTCACGGTCTCCCGTGAGGGTACCGACCGGACGGTATGTCTGTCGACAGGCCCTCTATGCTCGACCCCATGGACCCCGCCTTCTTCGCCACCCCCGAGGAGTTCCGCGCCTGGCTGGAGGCGCACCACGAGACCGAGAGGGAACTGCTGGTGGGCTTCTTCAAGAAGGGCACCGGCCGCCCGAGCATGACCTGGCCCGAGTCCGTCGAGCAGGCCCTGTGCTTCGGCTGGATCGACGGCGTCCGCAGGACCGTGAACGCCGAGAGCTACAGCATCCGCTTCACGCCGCGCAAGGCGCGCAGCACGTGGAGCGCGGTCAACATCGCCAAGGTCGCCGAACTGACCGAGCGCGGCCTGATGCGTCCCGCGGGCCTGCTCGCCTTCGAGCAGCGGACCGAGGACAACTCGGTGATCTACTCCCACGAGCGGACCGAGGACGCCGCGCTGGACGAGGAGCAGGAGCGCCGCTTCCGGGCGGAGACGGCGGCGTGGGAGTGGTTCCAGAGCCAGCCGCCCGGCTACCGCAGGACCGCTCTGCACTGGGTGACCACCGCGAAGCGGCCCGAGACGAGGGAGAAGCGTCTCATCCGGCTGATCGAGGACTCCGCGGCGGGACGCAGGCTCGCGCAGTTCGAGCGCCGAGTGGTCCCCGGGAACACCCCCTGAGTGGACCTTCGAGCAGGTCCGCCGCAGGTTCTAGGGTCGTCTCCATGACCGCGAAGATGCCCGTTCCCGTCGTCCTCGAAGGCGAGACCGTACGGCTGGAGCCGCTGACCGGCGACCACCTCCCCGATCTGTTCCTGGCCGGTGGCGGCGACGACGAGGTGTGGCGCTGGATGCCCGCCCCGACCCCGCGCACCGAGGCCGAGCTGACGGAGATCGCGGTACGGCTGATCGAGACGCCGGACCACGTGCCGTTCGCGGTGATCCTGAGGGAGACCGGCCGCGCGGTCGGCTGGACCACCTACATCGACACCCCCGGATACGCCGACAGCATCGAGATCGGCTGGACCTGGTACGGCAGGTCCGTGTGGCGCTCCGCGGTGAACACCGAGTGCAAGGTCCTGCTGATCGACCACGCCTTCGACAAGCTCGGCGTGAACCGGGTCCAGCTCAAGACCGACAACCTGAACGTCCGCTCGCAGGACGCGATCAGGCGCCTCGGCGGCGTCGCCGAGGGCACCCTGCGCCGCCAGCGCCGCCGTGCCGACGGCACCTGGCGCGACACCGCCTACTTCAGCATCCTCGACGACGAGTGGCCGGCCCACCGCGCCCGCCTCACCGGCCTGCCCGGCGGTTCGTGACCTACGGTCCCTCACGGCCGAGCATGCCGCGCAGGAGTTCCCTGACCCCCAGCCGGAGGTCCTCCAGGGTCGGTTCCGCTCCGGCGCCGACGACGGCGTCGAAGATCACTCCCTCGCTGAAGGCGATGATCTGGCGTCCGTGCCGTACCGGGTCGGACGATCCCGCGGTGGAGAGGATCGCGACCACGGGGGCGCGGAAGCGCTCACCCGCCCTGTCGTAGATCCTGCGCAGCTCGGGGCGGCGGGTGGCCTCGAGGGCCAGCTCGTAGCGGGCGACCGTCCGGCGGCGGCCGACGGTCAGCTGCGTCCAGAGCGCCTGGGCCGTCATCTCGGCGAGGGCTTCGACCACGTCCGGCGCCGGAGGCTCGAGGATCGGCGCGAACGCGGCCGACTCCAGCTGGGTGAGCCGCGCGAGGGTCAGCTCCAGGAGCGCGGACCGGGTGCGGGCCAGGTTGGAGGTCGACCCCGGCGGCAGACCCGCCGCCTCGTCCACGGCTCGATGGGTCAGGCCGCGCATTCCCCGATCCGCCAGCAGGGCGATGGCGGTGTCGGCGACGAGCTCCGCGCGTTGGGACTTCACCCTTCGATACTACATTTGTAGTTCGACTACAGGCGTAGTAACCTTCACTACATCCGTAGTAAAGGAGAAGGTCATGGCACGTGCGGTGGTCATCGGAGCGGGCATCGGCGGGCTGACGGCGGCGGTGGCGCTCCAGCGGCGGGGCTGGGACGTGACGGTGTTCGAGAGGGCGGCGTCCCTGGAGCCGGTCGGCTCGGGGCTGGCCGTCGCCGCCAACGCGCTCAAGGCGCTCGACACGATCGGGGCCGGTGACGAGATCCGCAAGCTGTCGGCCGTCCAGGGCGCCGGCGGCATCCGGCGCTCCGACGGCAGGTGGCTGGTGAGGACCAGCGTGGAGGCCGCCTCGGCGCGCAACGGCGGCGACTCCGTGGTGCTGCTGCGCCGCGCGGACCTGGTCGACGTGCTCTCCTCCCACCTCGAACCCGGCACGGTCCGGCTGAACACCGAGGTCTCGGAGGTCGACCCGGAGAGCGGCCTGGTGACCCTCCCCGACGGGCCGGCGGAGGCGGACCTGGTGGTGGCGGCCGACGGCATCCACTCTCCCGTCAGGTCGGCGCTGTTCCCCGGCCATCCCGCCCCTCGCTACGCGGGCGTCACCAGCTGGCGGGTGCTCATCCCCGCCGAGGGCGTCCCGGGTCAGGCGTACGAGAGCTGGGGGCGGGGCAAGGTCTTCGGCGTCATGCCACTGGCCGGGGGCACCTCCTACTGCTACGCCACCGACACCGTCCCGGCGGGCGGCGGTGGCGGGGACCAGCTGGCCGAGCTGCGCCGGCTGTTCGGAGACTGGCACTCCCCGATCCCGGAGCTGCTCGCCGCGGCCTCGCCGGAGAAGGTCCTGAGGAACGACGTCCACCACCTCGCCGCCCCGCTGCCCGCCATGCACCGGGGCAGGGTCGCCCTGCTGGGCGACGCCGCGCACGCCATGACCCCCAACCTGGGTCAGGGCGCCTGCCAGGCGATCGAGGACGCGGTGGTGCTGGCCCACGTGGTCGGCGACGGCGGGAGGTTCACCGGCGGTACCGGCGCGGACGGCGGAAGCGGCGTATCACCGGCCGGAAGCGGCGGGCCGACCGGCGGGAACGACGTGCTGGCCGGCTACAGCGCCGCGCGGCTGGAGCGTACGTCCAGGATCGTGGCCCGGTCCGCGGCGGTCTGCCGCGCCACCCGGATGCGCGGCCCGCTGGCCGTACGGCTGCGCGACACGATGATGGCGCTCAGCTGGCGGCTCGCCCCGGCGAGCGTGAACGGCGCGATGGACGAGGTGTTCGGCTGGACACCGCCCTCCACCTGACCCCGCCTGGACCCCGCCTGGCCCCGCGCTGTTTCGCGACTACCGCGCGACGCCCGCCTTCTCGCGCACCGTGGCGGGAACCCCCTGGTCGGGGGAGAGCCGTCCCAGGGTGATCGTCCCCCAGACGAGCAGCGCGGCGGCGCCGAGGGCGGGGATCACGTTCAGCCAGCCGCTGGGCACCGCCTCGTCGAGCAGGAGCGCGCCCGCGAGGATCGAGGTGATCGGGTCGACGATCTGGACCGCGGCGTAGGAGATGCCGAAGTAACCCACCTCGTAGGTCTTCTGCAGCAGCACCACCGCGCAGACGAGCAGCACGGGAATCGCCACCGTGAACCAGTTGAGCAGCGTGCTCAGGTCGCCGTCGAAGGTGCCGCCCACCACCCGGACGAAGGTGGAGACGCTGGCCGTCACCGCCCCCGCGCCGACCGACAACGCGAGCGCGTGGGCCGAGCCGGTCATCTTCCTGGCCAGCAGATGGGTCACCAGCACGACCAGCCCGACGCAGCCGAGGAAGCCCAGCGCCTCCTGGTTCGTCATGTGGGGTTTCACGGGGTGCGCGGGGACGAGCAACAGCAGCCCGAGCAGCCCGACGGCCACCGCGATCGAACCGATGATCTCCGCCTTGTGCGGGCGCCTGCCGTGCAGCATCGCCGCCAGCGGCACCGCGAACACCAGGGTCGCCACGCTGATCGGCTGCACCGCGATCAGCGGCGCGAAGCTGAGGGCGACGGCGTGCAGGGACGCCCCGGTGAAACCGATGACGCCGCCGAGCCACCAGCGGGGCCGCTTCATCAGCTTCAGCGACGCGCCCTCGGAGACCGCCTCGAACTGCTGGAGCGCGGCTCCCAGGGCGTATCCCAGCGCGCCGACCAGGGCGATCGATATCCCGACCCAGGTCATCGCCACCTCACATAACGGACGGGGCATCCGGAAAGAAGCGATTCACGGGTCATCCCGCAAGCTTAAGGCGCACGGCGAACGGGTAGGGACCTTCTTCTGCCTGTACGAGACGCGGCGAGGCGTCGTCCGGCCGGTGCCGACGAGAGCGACGCCCCCCTCCGGCGGGAAACACCCTCACGAACCGGCACCTCTGGCATGACCGGCATCCCGGTCATCGGTCCGGATCCGATCGGCACCCCGACCGCCGTCACCGGTCCGGGCGGCGGGCTCGCCGGGCCGGGAGTCCGCACGGTCCTCGGTGCCCTCGGGGTTCTCGAGGTCCTCGGTGCCCTCAAGGACGAGATGCGGGGTGCCGGGGCCGTCATCGCCGGACCGGGAGTCGTCGGGGTTCCCGCGGTTCTCCCGGTTCTCGCGGACATCCCGGACCAGATGCGCCGTGCCGGAGCCGTCATCGCGGGCGGTCTCCCGCCACCCGGCGGGCCAGGATCGCCGGCCGGCGGGAGCCTCCCGTACCGTCGCCTCCCAGAAGGCGGGCGCGGTCGTGAAGACGGCCTCGCCGAAGGACGTCCCTCCCGCGAAAGTGGCCTGGCGGAAGACCGCCTCGTCCTCGAACACGGCGTCGCCGAAGAGCACGACCCCCTCGAAGGTGGTCCCGCGGAAGAGAGCCCGGTCCCTGAAGACGGCCCGGTTGAAGAACGCCTCCCGCTCGAACGTGACCCCCCTGAAATCCGCCCGGAGGGCGAACACCGCCTGCCGGAACGCGGCCTCGTCCTTGAACACCGCGCCCTCGAAGCCCGCCTTGTAGTTGGCCTCCCCCCAGGCCGCCCTGCCGCTGAAGACCGCTCCCCCGAACACCGCCACGCCCTCGAAGACGGCCCTGTCGAAGCGGGCGAACCCCTCGAACCTGGCTCCGCCGAACCCGGCCCGGCGCATCCGGCAGTCGACGAACCCCGGCTTCACGAGCCACGCGCCCGTGAGGTCGACGTCGATGTCCGGCCAGAACGTGACGGGCCTGACCGGCTCGGACCTGCTCCAGCGCAGGTGGTTCCTGAGGATCACCTGGGCCGTGGCGCGCACCTGGAGTTCCTGCGGGTCGATGGTCTCCTCCCGGCCGGCGGGTTCCGCCTCCCCCGGCGCGGCCGAGGGAGGCGGCATCCGCAGATAGGCGCAGATCACGTCGACGACCGTCTGACGGTGTTCGGGATTGTCCTGCGCGACGCGTTCCAGGGCGTACAGGCCGGCCAGGCGCACGGCGGCCTTGTCGTGCCCGAGCTGGTCGGCCGCCTTGGTGTAGAGCTCGGTCACGCGCCGCTCGCCGGCGTCGTACTCCTGGTAGGCCTGCGTACGCTCCCCGAGCCACTGGCGGCGCACGCCCAGGAGGAGCGCCACCAGCCCCACGGCCCCGGCACCCACGGTCAGGCCGGTCTTCACCGCGTCCAGGCGCATCTCGACGCGCTTGGAGGCGTCCGGCGCCGTGTCCGCGAGGAACAGCAGGACGGCCGTGGCGCCCCACATGGACACGACGATGAGCACGACGCCGGCGAGGACCCACCACCAGGACAGGACGCGCAGTGCCGCGCGGTCGTCCCGCCGGGGACGCGCCAGGGTCAGCCCGGCGCCCACCCCCGCGAGCACCGCGGCCACCAGGGCGAGCAGGCCGGGCAGGGGGACGTAGGCCGCCAGGTCCGGTGCCCCGGCCCGGCTCGCCACCAGCGCGACCGTCGCCACCGCCCCCGCCGCGACGAGTGAGATCACGCCGACCGTCCCGCGCCGGGGGTGCCGCCTCATCAATCCTCCTCGGGGTGGGGGCCTCCGCCTTCGGACGAGCCTCGGACGAGGGAGAACGGGCTCTCCGCCGCCTCCGGGGAGGAGAGAGTCCGGAAGGCAACTTCAGCGCATCCCTCCCGGATCGTCCAGTCATCCGGAGGAACGCGCCGCCCCGCCCCCCACGGCCCCGGACGGGGGCACCCTGCCCGGGACCCGCACGGCCGGTGATCACCTCGGGCCGGGGCGCGAACGGTGCCCGGGTCCGGGGCGTCCGCACGGCCGGCGATCTCCCCGTGCCCGGCGGAGCCCGGCCGGCCACCCGGCCCTAAGGTGTCCGCGCGGCCGGTGGTCACCGGCCGCTGGTCACTGGCCGCTGGGCGGGCAGACGCAGAACAGGTGCCCTTCGGGGTCGGCGAGCACGACCCACTTTCCCTCGCCGGGCTGGAAGTCGGGCCGGGTGGCTCCGAGTTCCAGGTAGTCCCGGACGGCCCCTTCCAGGTCGGGCACGCGGACGTCCAGATGGAACTGCTTGTCGGGCCCCGGCCACGCGGCCGGCTTGCGGTCGAGGTTCTGCTGGAAGTAGATGCTCGTCGTGCCGTCGCCGATACCGGCGTAGGTGTCCTCCGCGTACTGGATCTCGTAACCGAGGACGGCCGCGTAGAACTCGGCCAGCCGCCTGGGCTCGGCGCAGTCGATGTTCACGGCGAGAAGCTGTGCTGTCGTGGTCATGGAACGATCGTCGCGCCCATACCTGTCAGCTGCTGTCACGTTTGCCGGAACAGTTCGCGGGGCCCGCCCGGGCACCGGGACCGGGACCGGCTCGGGCACCGGAGCGCGGGCCGGAACGGCTGGTGGCCGGGATAAGTGGTGGCCGCCGTGAGGAGAGCCTGGTTAGGGTGACTCCATGTTCCTGATCGTCTCCCCGCCGACCGCCCCCTAGCGGGCGGCCCTCTCTCCTGACGACCGGACCCGAGCGGTCCGGTGGGTGCTTGCCGTCCGCATACGTGCGACCTGACGACGACCACCTCATCTGGAGAGATCTCCATGACGCATGTCTCCGTACGGCGGGGCCTGCTGTACGTGTCCATCGCGGCGACCGCCTGGGGCACCGGCGGCGCCGCCGGCGCGCTGCTCCACCAGACGGGCGGGCTCGGCCCCGTCGCCGTCTCCTTCTGGCGGTTCGCCGCCGGAGCCGCCGTGCTCCTGCTGGCCAGGCTCCTGTTCGGCCTCGGCGGGCCCCGGCCCGCCGGACCACTCACCATCGCTCGGCGGACCCGTCCCACCGGATGGGACCCGGCCCCCGGCGGGCCCCGGCCCGCCGGACCGCTCGCCGTCCTCCGGCCGGCCCGCCTCGCCTGGCGGAGCCCGGTGCTCGGGCGGGTCCTGGTCACCGGCGTGGCGATGGCCGTCTACCAGACGGCCTACTTCGCGGCGATCGCCGAATCGGGCCTGGCCGTGGCCACCGTGGTCACGATAGGCGCCACCCCCGTCCTGGTGGCCGCGGGCGGGCGGCTGCTGCTGGGCGAGCGCCTGGGCGCCACCGGGCTGGGCGCGGTCACGATCGCCCTGACCGGCCTGGCCGTGCTGACGCTCGGCGACGGGTGGGCGGCCTTCTCGGCGGCCGGTATCGGGTGGGCCCTGCTGTCGGCGGCCGGGTACGCGGGTGTGACCCTGCTCAACCGGGCCTCCACCGGTGAGCCGTACGCCACCGCGACGGGCGGCTTCGTCGTCGGCGGGATCTGCCTGCTCCCCGTCGCGTGGGCCCAGGGGCTGCTGCCCTCCGGTGACCCGCTCGCCTCCTGGGCGGTCGTCGCCTATCTCGGTACGGTGCCGACGGCCCTGGCCTACGGGCTCTTCTTCACCGGCCTCGCCGCGGTACGCGCCACGACGGCCGCCGTGATCTCCCTGGTGGAGCCGGTCGGCGCGGCGATCCTGGGGATCCTGCTGCTCGGCGAACGGCTCACCCCGGCGACGGCGTGCGGGAGCGTCCTGCTGCTCGGCGCGGTCGCCCTGCTCGCCCTGAAGGAGAGAGGACAGGCGCCCGTCCCGGTGTGACCGGGGCGCGGGCCCCGTACGGGAAACCGTACGGGGCCCGCGCGGGGCGTCAGCCGAACAGGTCGGGTTCGGTGGCGACGATCTGGTCGTACAGGGGCTGGAAGTTGATCCAGCCGACCGTGTCGTTGCCGATCTGGCCGTGGGTGAGCTTGGCGTTCTCGTGGGTGATCTGGACGGTGGGCCCCGCGGCCTTGGCCAGGAGCTGGGCCTGGCACGAACGCTCCATCGTGATGAACCACCAGGCGGCGGCGTCCACGCTGTCGCCCACCGTCAGCAGCCCGTGGTTGCGCAGGATCACCGCCTTGTGGGAGCCGAGGGCCTGGGCGATGCGGCGGCCCTCCTCGGTCTCCAGGACGACGCCGGTGTAGTCGTCGAACAGGGCGTGGTCCTCGTAGAAGGCGCAGGCGTCCTGGGTGAGCGGTTCCAGGAGCGTGCCGAGCGACGACAGCGCCTTGCCGTACACCGAGTGGCTGTGCGCGGCGGCGACCACGTCCGGCCTGGCCTGGTGGACCATCGAGTGGATCGCGAACGCGGCCTGGTTGACGTGGTGGCGGCCGTCGACCACCTGGCCCTCGTGGTTGACGAGGATCAGGTCGCCGACCTTGATGTGCTTGAACGACATGCCGAACGGGTTCACCCAGAAGTGGTCGGTGTGCTCGGGGTCGCGGACGGTGATGTGCCCGGCCACCCCCTCCTCGAAGCCGAACCCGCCGAACAGCCGCAGCGCCGCGACCAGGCGTTCCCGGCGGTGGCGGCGCTCCTCCTCCACGCTCTCGAACTTCTGCGGGAGCCGGAAGATGAGCTGGTCGCTGGGAACGGGCTGCAGGTCGGACAGGCTCACGGTGCCTCCAGGACGGAAGGGTCGAGATCGGCGGGGCGGCTGTGGCCCGCCAGGCCGAGGGTGAGATCGAGCTCGGCGAGCAGGCTGCGCACCACGTGGCGCACGCCCTCCTCACCGCCCGCGGCCAGGCCCCAGACGTACGGCCTGCCGAGGAGCACGGCCCGCGCGCCGAGGGCGAGGGCCTTGACGATGTCGGAGCCGGTGCGGACGCCCGAGTCGAACAGCACGGTCATCCGGTCGCCCACGGCCGCCGCGATCGCGGGGAGCGCGTCGAGCGAGGCCGTGGCGCCGTCGATCTGGCGGCCCCCGTGGTTGGAGACGACCACGCCGTCCATGCCCGCGTCCGCGGCGCGCAGGGCGTCGTCCACGTGCTGGACGCCCTTGAGGACGATCGGCCCGTCCCAGTTGTCGCGGAGCAGGGCCAGCTGGTCCCACGTGTGGGGGCGGCCGTTGAACATCGGCACCCACTGCATGATCGCCGCGTCGAGGTCCTCCTCGACCGGGCGGGCCAGCCTGGCGCGGAACACCGGGTCCGACAGCGGGATCGCCAGGCCGGTCCCGCGCAGGAACGGCAGATAGGCGTGGTCGAGGTCGTGCGGGCGCCAGGCCAGGGTCCAGGTGTCGAGGGTGACGACCAGGGTGTCGTAGCCGTTCTTGGCGGCCCGGTCGAGCAGGCTGAGCGTGACCTCGTCGTCGTGCGGCCAGTAGAGCTGGTACCACCGGGGGCCGTCGGCCTCGGCCACCTCCTCCAGCGTGTGGGACGCGGCGGTGCTCAGCACCGTGGGAATGCCGAGCGAGGCGGCGGCCCTCGCGGTGGCCATCTCGCCGTCCGGGTGCACGATCGACTGCACCCCGATCGGGGCGAGGGCGAGCGGCGCGGGATAGGTCCTGCCGAACAGCTCGACGGCGAGGTCCCTGACCGGGACGTCGCGCAGCATCCTGGGCACGATCCTCCGGCGGTCGAACGCCTCGCGGTTGGCGCGCTCGGTCGCGCCGGTCCCCGCGGAACCGGCGACGTACCAGTACGGTCCCGGGTCGAGCCGCTCGCGCGCGACCCGCTCCAGCTCGGTGACGGACGTCGAGTACGCGGGCGGGGTCCCGACCAGGCCGTTGAGGTATATCTCGTACTGGTAATCGGAGAAGGCCATGTTCCAAGCTTTGTGGTGATCATCCTGGATGTCCACGGCTTGTTGGCTAAAATCGCCTCCGACTTATCCCGCTATGGCGTGACAAGTCACCGGTGCTCCGGAAATCTGGCGGGAGCACCCCGATCCTGAACGGCCGATCTTTGCACCACAATGTGCGGAGAGACGGAACGCGAGCCCGGGGACGGGCGTTGGAGGGAACGTGGCCTCGATTACCCAGCTCTTCAGGCGGTTCCTCGAACGCCCCGGCACCATCGACCTCTCGAAGTTCGAGAAGGTCGTCGCGGAGGCCGGGACCCGCGAGGAGCGGATCCGCGCGCTCGACGAGCTGCCCACGCCGTCGGCCGACGACCTTCCGGAGTTCTGCGCGATCATGCGCGAGGCCGCGCGCCGCGCGCTCGACCTGCGGCCGTACGACGTGCAGCTGGTCGGCATGCTGGCGATGCTGTCGGGAAACGTCGCGGAGATGGCCACCGGCGAGGGCAAGACCCTGTCCGGCGCGATGGCCGCCGCCGGATACGCCCTGCAGGGCAAGCGCGTCCACGTCATCTCGGTCAACGACTACCTGGCCCAGCGTGACGCCGAGTGGATGGGCCCGCTCTACGCCGCGCTCGGCGTCTCCTGCGGCTGGATCGGGCAGAACTCCACGCCCGGCGAGCGCCGGGCGGCCTACGCGGCGGACGTGACGTACGGCTCGGTCAGCGAGATCGGCTTCGACGTGCTGCGCGACCGGCTGAGCACCAGCGTGGACGACCTGATCGTGCCCGCGCCGGCCGTGGCGCTGATCGACGAGGCCGACTCCGTGCTGGTCGACGAGGCCCGGGTGCCGCTGGTACTGGCCGGCGCCGCCGACCCCGGCGACGCGGTCCCGGAGATGGCGGCGCTGGTCAGGCAGCTGGTCAAGGGCTACCACTACGAGCTCGACGACCAGGCGCGCAACGTCCACCTGACGAGCAAGGGCATCGACACCGTCGAGCAGGCGCTCGGCCTCGACCTCTACGACACCCCGGCCACCCTGACGGACGTCAACCTCGCGCTGCACGCGCACGCCCTGCTCACCAAGGACGTCGACTACATCGTCCGTGACGGCAAGGTGCACCTGATCAACCCCTCCCGGGGCCGGGTGGCGCTGCTGCAGCGCTGGCCGGACGGGCTGCAGGCGGCGGTGGAGGCCAAGGAGGCGCTCTCGCCGTCGGAGACCGGCGAGATCCTCGACTCGATCACCGTCCAGGCGCTGATCACCCGTTACCCGGAGAAGTGCGGCATGACCGGCACCGCGGTGGCGGTCGGCGACCAGCTGCGGGAGTTCTACGACCTCAAGGTCGCCGTGATCCGGCCCAACCGGCCGAACGTGCGGATCGACGAGCCCGACCGCCTTTTCGAGTACCGCATGGAGAAGGACCTCGCGCTGGTCGAGGAGATCGTCGAGGTGCACGCCACCGGCCGGCCGATCCTGATCGGCACCCTGGACGTGGCCGAGTCCGAGCGCCTGGCGCTCACCCTGAGCGGGCGCGGGCTGGAGTGCGTGGTCCTCAACGCCAAGAACGACGCCGAGGAGGCGGCCATCATCTCCCGGGCCGGGGAGCGCGGCGCGCTCACGGTCTCCACCCAGATGGCCGGGCGCGGCACCGACATCCGCCTCGGCGAGGGCGTCGACGAGCTCGGCGGCCTGTACGTCATCGGCTCGGGCCGGCACACCAGCAGCCGCCTGGACGACCAGCTCCGCGGGCGCGCGGGCCGCCAGGGCGACCCCGGCGGCTCGGTCTTCCTCGTCAGCGGCGAGGACGAGCTGATCACCCACTACGTCGCCGACGAGTACGCCAAGGGCGTGCCCGAGCACTCCCTCGTGGGCCACGCCCAGCGGGTCGCCGAGGGCGTCAACATGGAGATCCACCGCAACACCTGGCGCTACACCCGGCTGCTGGAGCGCCAGCGCGGCCAGCTGCTGGAGCGCCGCGACCGGGTCCTGCGCGACAGGGTGGCCGGCGAGGCGCTGGCCGCGGCGGCCCCCGAGCGGTGGGCGGAGCTGGCGGAGAGCGTCGGCGAGGACGTGCTGCACGAGGCGGCCCGCCAGATCGTGCTGTTCCACCTCGACCGCGGCTGGGCCGACCACCTGGCGTACCTGGCGGAGCTGCGGGAGGGCATCCACCTGCGGGTCCTCGGCCGGCTCAACCCGATCGACGAGTTCCACAAGGACGCCGTCCCGGCCTACCAGCGCCTGCTGGCCGAGATCGAGTCACGCTCGGTCGAGACCTTCGAGACCGCCTCCGTCACCGAGGAGGGCCTCGACCTGGAGGGCGCGGGCCTCAAGCGCCCCACGGCCACCTGGACCTACCTCGTCCAGGACAACCCCTTCGGCACCGAGTGGGACCGCATCCTCAACCGCCTCGCCACCAAGGTCCGCCACCGCTGACCAGGATCGCCCCTCACCGCGACCGGTAGGCGTCCGATCGATGCTGGATGGTGATCACTTGGACCACGATCGTGTCGTCGTCGATCAGATAGAGCACCCGGTAGTCGCCCCGGCGCGCTGACCACTGCGGGGCGAGAGGCTCGTCGAGCGGCTTGCCCACCCGGTGAGGGTTGTCCAGGAGCGGGCCGGTGATGAACTCCCACACCGCCGGAACGACCTTCGCCGGCAGCCGCTCGGCGAGATCCTGCCTGGCACGGCGGGTGAGGCTGAGTTCATACCGCCTGCTCACAGACGACCGGTCCGGCGGAGCTCGGCCTCCACCTCCTCAAGGGAGGAGACGCGTCCCGACTCCAGGTCGGCGAGCCCTTCGCGAATGGCCGCCACCGTTTCCGTCGAAGCGAGAATCTCGATCATCTCGCGCATCGTCTCGTAGTCGTCGGCGGCCAGCAGCACAGCGGCGGGCAGGCCGTTACGAGTGATCTCGAATCGCTCATGGGTGGTGACCGCGGACTCGACGATGCCGGAGAGCCGGTTTCGCGCGTCCGCGAGAGGAAGAACAGTCATGTACATAATTCTAGCCAACATGGATCGCGGCGGCCAGCGATTCGGATTTCCTGGGAAACGCAAGCGCCACTTCAGCTCCGACATCATGGCGCGCGTTACGTGGGTGGTAATGGTTTCGCCAAACGTCACCGATTATCGTGGCGTAGGTGACCACCACCAGCGCGTCCCGGCCGGTAGGCGAGCTTCTGCGCCAGTGGCGGGAACGACGGCGGATGAGCCAGATGGACCTCGCGATCCAGGCCGACATCTCCACCCGGCACCTGAGCTTCGTGGAGACGGGGCGGTCCAAACCGAGCAGGGACATGATCCTGCACCTCGCGGAGGAGCTGGAGCTCCCGCTGCGCGAGCGCAACCACCTGCTGCTGTCCGGCGGGTTCGCGCCGCTCTACGCGGAGACGCCGCTCAGCTCACCGCACATGGCGTCGGTACGGGAGGCGCTGGGGCAGGTGCTGAGCGGGCACGAACCGTACCCGGCGGTCGTCGTCGACCAGCGCTGGAACCTCGTCGACCGCAACGCCGCGACCGGGTTGCTGCTGCGCGGGGTCGCGCCGGAGCTGCTGGTCCCCCCGGTCAACGTGCTGCGGCTGAGCCTGCACCCCAAGGGCATGGCGCAACGGATCATCAACCTGGGCGAGTGGCGGGCCCACCTACTGCACCGGCTCCGCCGCCAGATGAGCCTCACCGCCGACCCCGAGCTGGCGGCGCTCTGGCAGGAGCTCGACGACTACCCCTGCGACCAGCCCGAGCCGGAGATAGACCGGCCGGGGCCCGGCGACATCGTGATCCCCCTGCGGCTCCGCCGCGGCTACCGGGAGCTGGCCTTCTTCAGCACCATGGCCACCTTCGGCACCCCGCTGGACATCACCGTCGCCGAGCTGGCCATCGAGGCGTACTTCCCGGCGAACCCCGAGACCGCCGCCTACCTGCAGCACCAGCACCACCCCGACTGAGCGGAGAGGCCGGGACGGGGCGGGGGTGCGGCGTGCGCCCACGCCGCACCCCGCCGTCCCGGCCGGTCCGGCCGGGGTCACTCGTCCCCGGCCGGTCCGGTCCTGGAGGGTCCTCGGCCGCCGCCGGCGAGTCTCAGCCGGAGACCCCGGCCTCGGGCTTGCTCGGCTCGCCGGGCTCATCCGACCCGCCGGGCTCGCCGGGCTCGTTCAACGTGCCGGCCTCGCCGGGCTCGCCGGTTTCCGGCTTCCCCGCGCGCGACGCCGCGACCCTGGCCAGGACGACGTCGACCACGAGGAAGGCGAGCAGCGAGATGCCCAGCAGCGGGAGGAACACGCCCACCGCGACCGCCACGGCCGCCAGGGGAAGGACTACGGCGAGGGGCAGCCGCCGCAGGCCGCCGCGCTCGTAGGGGACGCCGAAGCCGCGGGTCGGGCGGCGCAGCCACCACATGCGGTAGCCCCACACGATGACCGAGATCAGCGCCACGGCCAGCGCGGCCAGCAGGATCTGGTTGACCAGGCCGAACAGCACTCCCATGTGCCCGTCGATGCCCCACCGGGTCAGCTTGGCCCCGATGGGGAAGTCGTCGAAGCGCAGCTCCGCGACCGCCTGGCCGCTTGCGGCGTCGACCGCCACCTGGTCGTTGCGCTGCGGCCAGAGGCGGTCCGTCTCCTTGACGACGTACGGGTCGCCGGACTCGGCCGGCCAGACGATCTCCAGGGGTCCGGACAGGCCCTTGCCCGCCGCCGCCTGGACGACCTGGTCGGGGTCGGCGGCCGGGGCGGCGCCCGCGTCCCCTCCGGCGTGGCCGCCGTGGTCACCGTGGCCGCCGGAGACGGGCATCGACGGGGTGTCCCAGCCGATCGCCCTCTGGATCACGTCGACGTTGGCTCCCGCGTACTTCGACCAGGTCAGGCCGGTGGCCGACAGGGCGAGCAGGCCGACCAGCGCCCACAGGCCGACCGAGCCGTGCCAGGAGAGGGTCTTGCGCCGGCCGCGGGCGCCGCGCTCGGGGGCGACGAGGCGGCGCAGCCGCTGACCGGCACGGCGGCGGCGGGTCAGCCACAGCACCAGGCCGCCGAGCCCGACCAGCCACAGCCAGCTGGCGGCCGTCTCGCTGTAGATGCGTCCCGGCTCGCCCAGGTGCAGGTGGCGGTGGAGCTGGGAGATCCAGGTTCGCACGGGCAGGGCTCCCGAGCCGCCGTAGCTCTCCAGCGACCCGCGGACCTGGGCGGTGTACGGGTCGACGAAGACCGCCGTGCGGACGCTCTCCGCGAGGCCGGGGTCGTTGAACAGCACCCGGGTCGTCGCGTCAGGCTCGTCGTAGGTCCATACGGCTCCGACCGTTCCCCCGGGATGCGCGGCGGTCGCGGCCGCGACCTGCCGCGCCAGGGGCAGCTTCTGCTGCCCGGCCGGTACGGGGACCGTCAGCTCGTGGGAGTGGACCACCTTCTCCAGCTGGAAGGAGGCGGCGTACAGCAGGCCGGTCGTCGCCGCCACCAGCAGGAAGGGCGCGACGAGGATCCCGGCGTAGAAGTGCAGGCGGAGCAGGAGCGAGCGCAGCGTCGCCCAGGTGGAGGGCACCGGGGACACCGGGGACACCGGGGACACGGGGGACACGGGGGGCACGGGGACCGGCGAGGGGCCGGACGGCCCGGTCCCGGGCTGGATCTCGACGTCGGACGTCATGGGGAAGGGTTCTCCGTTCGCAGGGAACGCGCGCACCGTCGGGTACGCGGCACCGCGGTGTGAGGTTCGATTCGGCGTCGCGGCAGGGCAGGCGGGATTCCGGCTCTCACCGGCCGGAGGCATGGCGGGAGCCGGGCTCGCGGCCCGTTGGCGTTGGCGTTGGCTGGTGCCGCCGGGTACCACCGGGAACCGGTAGGCGCCGGCGGGCGCCGGTGTGGCGGCACTCGGGCTCACCGACCGGGAAGGGCGCGACGGCGCGACGGCGCTACGACCCGCGGTCGGGAGGGGTACGGCGCCCGGAGACGCGGGCCCGGCGAGGGCGCGACGGCGTCCGGGCGCGACGGCCCGATGTCAGACGGCGTACGAGGCCGCGGGCGGCCCGCGGCGCGAGACGGCGGCGGCGAGCAGCCGGGTGACCGGTGGCACCCGGTCGCCGGGCGCGGCGGGGAGCGCGACGAGGCAGGTGACGGGCGCGCGCCACCGCAGCAGGGTGAGGACCGGGGCGAAGAGCAGGAACAGGAGTGTGGCCAGGCCGCACTCCCCCCGCTCCAGCCAGTGTGCCGACAGCACCGCCGTCACGGCGTGCACCAGCAGCATGAACAGGCCGGTGGACAGGTCACCGGCGCCGTGCTCGTGCCCGGTCGACGGTGGTACCGCGCCGGAGGTGAACCACAGGTGCATGCCGTACTGCGCGGCGAAGCTCGCCCCCAGCAGCATGCCGAAACCACGCCGCCGCCGGGCGAGCGCGAACGCGCCCGCCGCGGTCGGCAGCACCGCCCAGACCAGCACACCCGGTCCCACCGGGCTGCCTCCGGCCAGCACGTGCATGGCCAGTGACGCCGTCACGCACACGACCGCGAACACCGCGGCGCGAACAAAACGGAAGGCGTACATGGGGCAATGGTGACAGAGAATGATGAATTCGCCAGCCCTTGAACTGTTGATAAGAGTGTGGATTAATACCACTCGATCCGTGCGTCACCATCGCACGGTTCGTGCTAGTCGCGTGCTCCTTGTGTGCCGGTCGCGGGGTCGACGCCGCCGGACGCGGGGCCGGCCGCCTCGGGCGCGCTGTCGGTCACCTCGACCTTCAGTTGCGCCGTCGAGGTCAGCAGGGTGCCCTCCGGCGCCCCCGCCCTGGCGGCGTCCGTCGCGACGACGCGCTCGCCTAGGTACAGGTGGGTGGTGGAGTCGAAGATGTACTCGTGCCGCACCCCGCCGAGCTTGTTGGCCATGGCCACCGCGACCCCCTCGCGCCCGGCCGCGTCCTCGGCCCGGTCGACGGTCTCGACGCCGGGGATCGTACCGGCCGCCCGGAACAGCGCGGCCCGCTGGGCGGACGGCATGTACGCCTGCGTGATCATCGAGCCGACGTTCCCCCACGCCTTGTAGTCGGCCAGGGGGTCCTGGGCCAGACCCCGGTAGAGGTGCTCGCGCATCCCCGCGGGATCGGTGGGCAACCGGCTCAGGTAGGCGTAGTCGGTGCGCTGGTGCTCGGCACGGATGTCGTGGCCGGTGAACCTCGACGGCGGCGCGCCGCCGCCCTCCCGCCGTTCGGCCTCGGCGGGCAGCGGCTCCCCGGGGAACGGCTCCGGCTCCAGATGCCTGCTCGACGTGACCCCCTCCATGGGGGAGCCCTCGACCGGCAACCACACCTTGAACAGCACGCGGTCGAAGAAGCGGACCTCCTTGCCGCCCTCCCTCAGCTTGACCGGGAACATGCTCTGTATCTCGTAGGCGAGGAACTGGCCGGGCTTCGGGTCCAGCTCGTCCCGCTCGCCCGCGGTGTCGGCGGCCCGCTGGAGGACCGCCGACATGGCCACGGGCGCCACCCGGACGGTCGTCTCCGGCCGGGAGGCCGGGCCGGTCTCGACGAACCCGAGTCCCACGACCACCGCGGCCCCGGCCCCCAGCACCAGGCTCGTTCCCAGGCTCGTTCTCAGGCTCAGCCGGAGGTTCCTCCGGAGGCCGGCCGGACGGCGGGCCCCGGGGCCGGCCGGTGTCGCGCCGAGGGCGGCGATCTCCGACAGCAGCCGCCGCTCCTCGGCGCGCAGTTCCGCCGGGTCCGGCCGGGGCACCTCCGAGCGCAGCCGGTTCACCTGGGTCATCTCATCCATGGAAGGTCTCCTCGTTGACGGACGTGGGGTCGACCCCGCCGAGTTCCTCGCGCACCTTGCTCCTGGCCCGGTTGACGCGCGAGCGGACCGTGCCCACCGGGATGTCCATCGCCTGGGCGGCCTCCGGGTAGGTGAGACCGCCCCACGTCACCAGCAGCAGCACGTCCCGGTGGCCCGCGGGCAGCCTCGCCAGGGCGGCGGCCAGCCTCCTTCGCGCGGCACCGGCGCTCAGCCGCTCGTCGCTGCGCTCGGTGAACGGTGCGGTCACCGGGTCGACGCCGGTCCGTTCGAGAACGCGCAGCCGCCGCACCTCGACGCGCTTGTGCCGCCTGATCAGGTTGGTCGCGATGCCGTACAGCCACGGGCGCGCGCTGGGCTGCGCCGGGTCGTAGCCCTCCCTGCCGCGGAACGCCACGAGGAAGGTGTCCGCCACGACGTCCTCGGCCGCGTCGGCGCCCAGCCGCCGGGTGACGTAGCGCTTGATCTCCGGCGCGTGCCGGTGGAAGACCGCGGCGAACGCCTCCGGCTCCCGCCGCGACCGCACGACGAGGGAGGCGTCGTCGGCCTCCGTCCCATCGACGGGGGAACCGGCGGGAGAGAGGTCGCGGTCCCCCGCCCCGCCGGTGGGGGAGGTGTCCCGGTCCTCCGCCTCATCGACGGGGAGGATGCCGCCCGCCCCCGTCCGGGTCCGGCTCGTTTCGCTCATATCCGGCCTCTCGGCTCTCGGTCAGGACACCCGTTGTTGCCCTCCCGCGTGCCCGCGGTTCCCGAAAACGACCAGGCAATCCCGCCGGAAGTGAGATCGACCGGCCCCCGCCCCGGTACGCGCCCCTCCGAACCCGGTGAAGCGGGGCGCGCGCCTCCCGCGCGCGCTCCCGCACCGGCGGCCGTATCGACGGCCGTATCGGCGACCCCTCCGAGGGCTCGGGGGGACGCGCGTCCCCGTCACGCCGGGGTCAACTCCAGGTAGGAGACGGCGGGCATGGGCAGGGAGAACTCCAGCCGCAGGATCCCGTCCGGCGCGTGGAGGGTACGGGCGGGTTCCAGCTCGTCCAGGCCGTTCGCGGCGCGGAGCCGTTCCCACTGCTCGCCCTCGGGCCAGTCGGCACCCCCGCCGACCTCCGCCCAGACCGCCCGGATGTTGGAGTGCCGCTCGTCGATCCGGTGGTGGCTGACCGCGTAGTCCCCCGCGGCCAGGCCCTCGACGGTGAGGGCGATCTCGCGCGACAGGATCTCCGCGCCGTCGGCCCGGTCCTGGTCGAGGGTGCCGTTCCACACCAGCACCCCGACGGCGCCGGTGGCCGAGCGCGCCGCCCACGCCTCGACTCCCGCGACGTCGCCGCCGGCCGAGCAGGCGAGCTCGTCCTCGCCCAGCCGGTCGGCCAGGGTGAGCGCGAGGTAGCGGGGCTTGCGCAGGTTGCCGACCGTGAGCAGGCCGAACCCGCCGTGGAAGAGCGCGGGCGGGCGGCCCAGCTCCTCGAAGTGGTCCGAGGCCACCCAGTGGGCCAGCGCGTCCACCCGCCCGGCCGCCGACCGCATCCCGTGCAGCAGGAACGCCGCCCCGAACGGCCCGTCGCCGATGCCGTGGAAGTGGGTGGGGGTCGGTCCCCACTCCGTCCACCAGATCGGCGTGCCCGCGCGGCCGTGCCGTTCCAGGGCGGGCCGCCAGTCGAGCGGGGCGTTGCCGTAGGTGTGGGTGGAGACGAAGTCGAGCGCCGCGCCCGAGGCGTCCACGTGGTCGATGAGTTCCTGGACCCAGCCGTTGGCCGCCGACGACGGGCCGCCGACGCGGATGTCCGGGTGGACGTCCTTGACCGCCGCCGCCGACACGTCGTACAGGCGGAAGAACTCCTGTGGCGTACCGCTCCAGAAGACCTCCAGGTTGGCCTCGTTCCACACCTCGAAGGCCCAGTTGTCGACCACCTCGCGCAGGCCGTACCGGTCGACGAGGTGCCGGGTGAGGTCGCGGACCAGGTCGCCCCACCGGTCGTAGTCCCTGGGCGGCGAGATGATCGCCTCGTAGCCGAAGACCGTCTTCGACGGGTCGGAGGCGAGGTCGCGCGGCATGAACGACAGTTCCACGATCGGCCGCATGCCGAACGCGGTGATCGTGTCGTAGACCTCGTCCACCCGGCTGAAGTCGTGCACGGGCTTGCCGTCCTCCTCCCGGTAGACGCCGAGGTCGTCGCAGAGGATCGCGTGGGCGCGCACGGTCTCGACGCCCAGCTCGTCCCGCATCGTCCGCAGCGCCTCGGTCAGCTCGGGACCGATCGGGCGCCCGCCCACGGTGTCGGCGGACAGCATGTACGACAGGTGCTCGGAGCCGATCATGTACTTCCACGGCCTGGGCAGCGGCCGCGTGCTCACCGAGGCGTCGACCCGCAGGACCGTCGCGCCCGGCTCTT
Organism: Streptosporangium sp. G12; assembly: GCF_052983175.1. NCBI lineage: Bacteria > Bacillati > Actinomycetota > Actinomycetes > Streptosporangiales > Streptosporangiaceae > Streptosporangium > Streptosporangium sp. G12. Next base: position 189,423 of record NZ_JBRIQO010000013.1, read on the forward strand.
CGAGCGGCGCGGCGAACACCGCCTCGGTGAGGGGGCCGGTCCGCTCCATGGTGGTGACGGCGGCGACCCGGTACCAGGCGGGTTCCCCGCGCGTGTCGACGTAGCGCGGATCCGGCACGGCCGGCACGTCGACGTCACGCTGCTCGGTCGGGGTGTACGGCCCGTCCTCGGCGGGCGCGCGGTGGACGAGGTAGCCGATGGCCCCGGCCACCGGTTCCCAGGTCAGCGTGACGTGCCCGCCTCCGCTGTCGGCGCGCAGGCCGCGGGGGGCGGCGACCTCGACCCCTCCGGCCGCGGCCACCTCCCCCGACGGCCGGTAGATGCGGGCCTGCCAGTCCCGGTGTGCGGCGTCGGCCGTGCTCATTGATGTCTCCCCGATGGTCGATGGGTGGATGTGCGCGTTGGGCCACGGCTCACTTGGGAGGCACGACGGCCCATTCCTCCAGGCGCAGCACGGGGGCGAGCCTGGCCGTGACGTCGCGGGTGGCGAAGTGGCGGCGCAGGCTGTCGTCCGCGAGCGCGTTGCCGAGCGCGATCATGATCATTCCCTGGTCGAGGGCGAGATACTGCTTGGCGACCTTGCCGCTGCGCACGGCGACCGCGTCGTAGAAACCGCCGGGCCCGTAGGCGTCGAAGTTCGCCCTGAGCCTGGCGAGGTTGGCGAGAGCCGCGTCGGGCGCGTGGCGCAGCGCGAGGAACGACGCGTGCGGGGTGACCACGCCGTCCCCGTACGACGCCGGTTCCGGAGCTCCCTCGCGGCATCCCTCGAAGCCGTAGTCGACGGAGGTGCGCTCCTGGTCGGAGGTGTAGCCGGGGGTGTCCATGCCGATCGCGTCCACGCCGTACTCGCGGTAGCCCCCGGCGGGGTCGTTGGACGGGGAGAAGCCCCAGTAGCCGTACTTCGCCTCGTTCATCCCGTGCTCGATCTGGGCGGCGATGTAGACCGGCTGGTTGCGGCCCCAGCTCCTGGCGCCCCAGACGTCCTCCGGCACGAGCTGGGTCACCATCAGCTCCTCGAACATGCTGCCGCCCCAGGTGGGCACCAGGCGCATGCCGCGGTAGCCGTAGGTGCCCTCGAAGACGTTGACGCCCATGTACGTGCGCCAGGCGCCGACCGGCTTCTGCTCGGCCCACGACCAGTCGCAGGTGTCGGGGAAGGTCCGCCACATGCCGTAGTAGTGCTCGGGCGGGAGCTGGCCGAGGACGATGCCGACGTAGCTGGCGATCCTGGCCTCGGTGAGCGCGCCGTAGTGGTGGCAGGTGGAGTGGACCGTGGTCCCCGAGCCGTTGTAGTCGCTCTCGACCGAGCAGCCGGTGGGCTTGTCCGGCCAGAACCCGCCGCGCAGCAGGCCGGTGCCCGCGTCGGGGCGTGCCTGCGGGTCGTAGTAGGACTCGAAGTCCATGCTCCTCGCCAGCGCCCCGGCCTGCTCGGAGACCTCGGGCACGGCGCTTCTGAGCATCATGAGGGCGGCGGCGAGCCAGCCGTTGTCGACGCTGGACAGGAACGGCTGGACGGCTGAGCCGTCCTCCGGCCAGGTGCGGACGATCTGGAGCGTGCGCGGGTCGTACCAGTTGTAGAACTGGCCGGTCGGGGCGTGCCGCTCCAGCTTCGCCGTCGAGGCGAGCGTCCTGGTCACGCGGCGCAGGGCCTCACCCCTGGAGATGAGGCGGGTGTCGCGGGCGGCCACCGTACTCCACAGGTAGGTGGCGATGTTGGTCGGCGAGGTCACCTTGGCGCGGGTGGCGGGGTCGAGCGAGCCGTCGATCTTGTCGGAGGGCAGCCCGGTCGCCGGGTCGGCCATCGCGGCCATGGACTTCCAGGTGTCCGCGGCGTAGCGGCGCAGCAGCTCCCGCTGCCGCCCCGCTGTCAAGGGGACATCGGGGGTGACGAGGGGAGACGCGGAGGGGGAACCGGAGGGGGCGGGGGATGCGGGGGGTGCGGGGGTAGGGGCGGCCGAGGCGGGAGAGGGGGCGGCCGTGATCAGGGCGAGGCAGGCCGCCAGGGCGGCCACGTGACGACGACGCACGGGTGCTCCTTACGTGGGGGGTTACTTGAGTCCGGTGGAGGCGATTCCCTGGGTGAAGAAGCGCTGCAGGAAGACGAAGAGGACCAGGACCGGCAGCACGACGACCACCGCCCCGGCGATGAGCAGGCCGTACTGGGTTCCCTGGTAGCCGTTGAAGATCGCCAGCGCGACGGGCAGCGTGTACTTGTCCTCGCTCTGGGCGACCACCGCGGGCCACAGGAAGTTGTTCCACGAGCCGAGGAACGTGATCAGGCCGAGCGTGGCGAGCGCGGGCTTGCAGAGCGGCATGACGATCCTGAAGAAGATCCGGAACTCCCTGGCGCCGTCGACCCGCGCGGCGTGGATCAGCTCGTCGGGGATGTCCGCGATGAACTGGCGCATCAGGAAGATGCCCAGCGGGGTGACCAGGCCGGGCAGGATGATCCCGAGGAAGGTGTTGACCAGGCCGAGCTTCGCGATGAGCACGAACTGCGGGATCATCACCACGATGGCGGGCAGCGCCATCTGCGTGAGGACCAGCGCGAAGAGCACGTTCTTGCCGCGGAAGGCGAGCTTGGCGAAGGCGTACCCGACCATCGAGCAGAACAGCAGGTTGCCCGCGACGGTGGCGAGGGCCACCACCGCGCTGTTGACGAACACCTGCGTGATGTTCATCTTCTCCAGCAGCTCGCCGTAGTTGCCGAGCGTCCACTGCACCGGCAGCAGGTCCGGCGGTGTCCGCCTGATCTCAATCTCCGGCTTGAACGAGGTGAGCAGCGTCCAGGCGAACGGGAGCACGACGAGCACGAGCCCGACGCTGAGCAGCGCGTACGTGGAGAAGCGGCGTTTCACGAGGGCCTCGCGGCCCGGAGCGGGTCTCGCGGTGGGCTTCCGCCCCGGCGCCGGTTTCACGCCGGCCTCCCGGCCCGGGGCCGGTTTCGCGGGGGCCTCCCCGCCCTGAACGGGCCTCATCTGGACCTCCCGACCCGGAACTGCAGGACCGCGAGGGCCACGATCACGGTGAACAGGACGCTCGCCGCGGCGGCGGCGTAGCCGTAGTTGCCGGAGCCGAACTGGTTGTAGATGGCGAGCGACGCCGAGGTGGTCGCTCCCGCCGGGCCTCCCTGGGTCATCACCAGCGGTTCCTCCATGAACTGGGCGAACCCGATGGAGCTGTAGACGGTGCAGAACAGCAGCGCCGGGCGGAGCATCGGCAGCGTGACGGAGCGGAACCGCTCCCAGCGTCCGGCGCCGTCGACCTCCGCCGCCTCGTACAGCTCCCTGGGGATGCCCTGCAGGGCGGCCAGCAGGACGACCATGTCGAAGCCGAAGCTCCGCCAGGCGGTCATGACGATGATCACAGGAAGCGCCAGGTTCTCGTCGGCGAGCCAGCGGGGGCCGTCCACGCCCACCGCCGCGAGCACCTGGTTGACCAGTCCCGCGTCGGGTTCGAGCAGGAACCTCCAGGCCACCGCGACGCCGATGATGCTGGTGACGTACGGCAGGTAGTAGCCGAGCCGGAAGAACGCGGCGGGCAGCCGGGCGATCCCGGAGTTCAGCGCCACGGCCGCGCCCAGGCCGAGGGCGATGGTGAGCGGGAGCGCGGTCACCACGAAGATCAGCGTGTTGACCGCGGCTTTGCGCATGAGCTCGTCGTCGAACAGCCGCAGGTAGTTGTCGAGCCCGACGAGGTTCACCCCGAGGGGGTCGCGCACGTCGGTGCTGCGCATGTCGGTGAAGCTCATGCCGAGCTCGACGAGGAGCGGCCCCGCCCAGAAGACCGCGAACATCACCACGAAGGGCGTCACGAAGATCCAGGCCAGGCCGGTACGGCGGAACCCTCCCCCGGATCGCCGCTCCCTGACGGGAGCCGGTCCGGTGGGCTCGCGCGAGCCCACCCGCTCGCTGACCACCATGGTCAGACCCCGGTCCCGATGGTCTCGGCCTGCTCCTGGACGCGCTTGGCCGTCTCCTCGGCCGTCTGCTTGCCCAGGGCCATCTTCTCGACCTCGGTCTCCATCACCTTGGCCACCTGCTCCCAGGTCGGGACGGCGGGGACGGCCTTGGCGTTCTTGAGCTGCTCGCCGAAGACGGTGACGCGCTCGTCGGCGGTGAGCGCCGGGTCCTGCCAGGCGGCCTCGACGCTGGGCAGCGCGTTGACCTTGGTGTACCAGGTGGCCTGGACCTTGGGGTCGACGAGCCAGCGCAGGAACTTCCAGGCGGCCTCGCGGTTCTTCGCGTCCTTGAAGACCACCATGTCGCTGCCGCCGACCAGGCTGGGGCCTCCGGCGCTCCCCTTCGGGTAGGGCGCGACGGCGAACTTGTCGCCGAAGCCCTCGCCGCCGTCCTTCTCCAGGCCCGCGATCATCCACGGCCCGGAGTAGAAGGCGCCGACCTTCCCCTTGACGAACGTCTGCGGGAAGGCGCCGGTCGGCTGGTCGGTGCTGGCGAGCCCGCTCTCGAAGAACGAGCCGTACTGCTTGAGCGCCTTGACCATCTCGGGGGTGTCCAGCGTCCACTTCCCGTCCGCGATGATCTCGCCCCCCGCCTGCCACACCAGCGGCAGCACCTCCTGCCAGGAGCCCTGCCGGAAGTTCTGCTCGACGCCGAGCGAGGCGCCGCCCCTCTCCTTGAGGGCCTTCACGAAGGCGGTGGTCTCCTCCCAGGTGGCGGGCGGCTTCACCGACGCCTTCTCGGCGAGGTCCTTGCGGTAGTACAGGGCGCGGGTCTCGACGTACCAGGGCACGCCGTACGCGGTCCCCTCCACCTCGACCGTGCCCCACGCGCCGGGGAAGAACGCCGACTTGTCGATCAGGTTGGCCGGGGTGGGGTCGAGGGCGCCGGTCTTGGCCATCTCGCCCATCCAGGTGCTGCCCAGCATGGTGACGTCGGGGGTGGCGTTCCCCGCGATGGCCGCGGTGATCTTGTCGTGGGCGACGTCCCAGCCGAGCGCGGTCACCTTGATCGTGATGCCGGGGTTGGCCGTCTCGAAGTCCTTGGCGAAGGCGCCCAGCGCCTCCCCTTCGGCCCCGATCGCCCAGACCGTGACCTCGCCGGCGGCCTTGCCGGTGTCGACGTCCCTCGCCTGCTCGGCGGCCCCTCCGGTGCTCCGGCCGCATCCGGCGAGCACCAGCCCCAGCGCGAGGATCCCGACGGCGTACTTCTTCACTTTTCCTCCAGGGGGTGAGGCCCGCAGCTGGATCGGACGATCAGCTGGGTGGGGAGAATCTCGGAGTTCGGGACGGTGCGGGTGCCCTTGATGAGCTCGTCCAGCGCGCGGGCGGCGCGGGCGCCGAGCAGGCGCATGGGCTGGCGCACCGTGGTGAGGGCGGGCCTGGCGTGGCGGGCGGCCATGATGTCGTCCCAGCCGGTGATCGCCACGTCGCCGGGCACGTCGAGGCCGAGCTCCTCGGCCGCCAGGATGACGCCCAGGGCCACCTGGTCGTCGGCGCAGATCACCGCCTCGGGACGGCGTCCGTCATCGGGTTTCCCGCCGAGCAGCGCACGCCCCGCCGCGTACCCGCCCTCCACGGTGAGCTCGCAGGGCAACGGCGCCGGAGGCCGGATCCCGTGGCCGGACAGGACCCGTCTGACCCCTGTCCAGCGCTGGGTGACGTCGCCCCGGTCGTCGTCCCCGGCCAGGGCGAAGGTGGTGTAGCCGTGACCGAGCAGGTGGGTGGCGAGCGCCTCGGCCGAGGCGGTGTTCTCGCTGGAGACCGCGTCCGCCCGTTCGACGGGATCGCGCGCGAGCAGGACCAGCGGGGTCCTGCTCCTGACGATCTCGTCCACCAGGGCGTCCTCGACGGTCCTGCCGAAGATCACCATGCCGTCCACCCGGCCGACGAGGTCCCTGACCAGGTCCTGCACCGCGGCCCGCCCGCGGGTGGACAGGATGAGCACTGAGCGGCCGAGCTCGGCGGCCACCTCCTCGTACCCGAGGAGGACCTCGGCGAAGTAGGGGCCGGACAGGTCGGGGAAGACGATCCCGTTGGCCGCGTGGCGGCCCTGGGCCAGGGAGACGCCGAGGCGGCTCGGGGTGAAGCTGAGCTCCTCGACCGCCCTCAGCACCTTCTCGCGCGTTCCGGCCGCGACGGGGCCGGTGTTGCGCAGCGCCCGGGAGACGGTGGCGATGGAGACGCCCGCCCGCTGCGCGACCTCGTAGATGGTCGCGCCCTGACCTTCGTCGCTGTTTGACACCCGTCGTCCGATCTGCCGGGAAGTGGAAGCGCTTACACTCGGCGGCGAGGGAGAGTGGAAGCGCTTACAGTTGGATGACCGGAGTCAATCACCGGACGGAATCATCAGTAAAGGCTTGTTACGTCACCGTTACCAAATAGGCACGGCGATATTCCGGGATTTGTGAGACTTGTCAGGAAAAAAGCAATCCTGCCGCCTCCCGATACGAACGAACGCCGGTTGACTATCGCCAAAAGATCATCCGGGCTATCCTCGCCGGAATCGGGCAGTCCATGACCGCCAGGGCGTGGCACCGTCCACCTCGCCCCCTGAGATCCGTGAGCCGTTCGGGGAGCTTGATGAGATTCCAGGTGCTCGGCGATGTGACGATCATCGCCGACGAACGTCCCGTGCCCCTGTCCTCACGCAGGCAGGAGCAGCTGCTGGCGCTCCTCGTCTGCGCGCGAGGGCGCGTCGTGCCGGCAGAGAACCTGATCGACGCGCTGTGGGGCGAGCGGCTCGGACCCCGCGCGGGCAAGAACCTGCAGGTGCTCGTGCACCGGCTGCGCAGGACGCTCGACGCCCCCGAGCGGATCCGGCACGACCGCTCGGGCTACGCGCTGTCCGCGCGGCCCGAGGAGGTCGACGCCTGGCACTTCGCCGACCTGACCGAGCGCGCCAGGCGGGCACTGAACCGGGGGGAGCCGGAGGCGGCGTCCGTCCTGCAGCGGGAGGCGCTCGCGCTGTGGAACGGCCGGGCCTTCTCGGGACTGGACGGCGTGGCCCAGCTGGCGGAGGCGGCCGAACGCCTGGAGCAGGACCGCAGGCGGGTACTGACCGAGCGCATCGACACCGACCTGGCGCTGGGCAGGCACGCGGAGGTCATCCCCGAGCTGCTCTCGATGGTCGCGGAGGATCCGCTGGTGGAGTCCACGACCGCGCGGCTGATGGTGGCGATGCACCGGGCCGGGCTGCGTACGGAGGCGCTGGAGACCTACCGGCGCACCCGTACCGTCCTGGCCGAGGAGCTGGGCCTGGAACCGGGACCGCAGCTGCGCGCGCTGGAACAGGCCATCCTGCGCGGGGATCCCCGGGTCGACCTGAACCCCCGCCCGGAAGCGGCACCGGAGATGGACCCGGCCCCCTCTCCCCCGGTTCCGCCCCCGCCGGCCCCGCCGGCCCCGTCCCTGCTCCCCGCCGGGGTGGGCGACCTCACCGGGCGCGACACCGAGCTGCGCTGGCTCCTCTCCGTCCTGCGCGACCGCCCCGCCTCCGGACCGGTGATCTGCGCCATCTCCGGCATGCCGGGGGTGGGCAAGAGCGCGCTGGCCCTGCAGGCCGCCCACGACCTGCGGGACGCCTTCCCCGACGGCCGGCTGTACGTGAACCTGCGCGGCGCCGGAGCCGAACCGGTCGAGCCGTCGCACGCGCTCAGCCGGTTCCTGCGCGCCCTCGGCGTGGCGGGGACGGCCGTTCCCGACGGCCTGGACGAGCGCGCCGAGGTGTTCCGCGCCCACCTGTCCGACCGACGCGTGCTGGTGCTGCTGGACGACGCCGCGAACGAGGCCCAGATCGAGCCGCTCATCCCCGCGGGGAACGGCTGCGCGGTGGTGGTCACGAGCCGCGGCGCGCTGACCGCCCTGCCCGGCGCGCAGCGGCTCGCGCTGGGGGTGCTCGGAGAGGCCGCCGCCGTCCGGCTGCTGGGTACGATCACCGGCCGGGTCGAGCTGGCCGCCGACACCGCCACCGCCGGGCGGCTGGCCGAGCTGTGCGGGCATCTCCCCCTGGCGCTCAGGATCGCCGGGGCGCGGCTGGCCGCCCGGCCGCACTGGAGCGTCGACCGGCTGGTCTCCCGGCTCGCCGCCGAACACGACCGGCTCGACGAGCTCACCCACGGCACCCTGTCGGTACGGGCCAGCCTCGCCCTCGGTTACTCCGGTCTCGACGAGCCCGGCCGCACCCTGTTCCGCCGCCTCGCCCTGGTCGGGACGCCCGACTTCGCCGGCTGGGTCGCCGCGGCGCTGCTCGACGCCGGCCCCCGCGCCGGATCGCGCGCCACCGGGGAGATGGACGCCGAGGAGGTGCTGGAGAGGCTCACGGAGGCTCAGCTCGTCGAGTACGCGGGCCAGGACGGCATCGGCGAGCCCCGCTACCGCGTCCACGACCTGGTGCGGCTGCACGCCAGGGAGCGCGGCGAGATCGACGATCCTCCCGGCGCCACCGTCGCCGCGCTGACCCGGCTGGCGGGAGGGTATCTCGCGCTCGCCGAACGGGCGCACCGGCGGCAGTACGGCGGCGACTACACCGTCCTGCACGGCGGCGGGCCGCGCTGGGACTGCGGGGAGGCCACCTCCGACCGCCTGCTCGCCGACCCGTCCGGCTGGCTGCGCGGCGAACGGCTCGGCCTGGTGGCGGCGGTGGAGCAGGCCGCCCGGCTCGGCCTGAGCGAGATGTGCTGGGACCTGGCGATGACGGCGGTCACCCTGTTCGAGGCGCAGGGCCACTTCGACGACTGGCGGCACACCTCGGAGACCGCGCTGGCCGCCGCCCTGCGCGCGGGCGACCGGCGCGGCGAGGCGGCGATGCGCTACTCGCTGGGCACACTCGCCCTGTTCCGGCAGCGCTACACCGACGCGCGACCGCACCTGGAGGCCGCGCTGCCGCTCTTCGAGGCGGTGGGCGACCGGCACGGCCAGGCTCTCACCCTGCGCAACGCGGCGCTGATCGAGCGGGTGGAGGGACGGGTGGAGACCGCGCTCGACGCCTACCGTCGGGCGTTGCGCATGCTCCGCGAGGTCGGCGACCGGCACGCCGAGGCCCATGTGCTCGGCAGCATGGCCCAGATCCACATCGAGCACGACCGCCCCCGCACGGCGGCCCCGCTCCTGGAGACGGCGCTGGCCGTCTACCGCGACCTGGGCAACGCGCGAGGAATCGCGCAGATCCTCAACAGGCTGGGACTGCTGCACCTGCGCCAGAACGACCCGGCGCGGGCGAAGGACGCGTTCGGGCAGGTCCTGCTCGCCGCCAGGTCGGCCGGAGACCGCATCGGCGAGGCGTACGGCCTGCTCGGGACGGGCGAGGCCGAGCTGCTGGCGGGCGAGTTCGACAGCGCGGCCGGCCTGCTCGACGCGGCGCTGCTGCTGGCCGAGGGGCTCGGGGAGCCCTTCGTCGCGGCCCGCGCCCGCCTGGCCCGCGGGCGGCTCGCCGCCGAGCGCGGCGAGCACGGGCAGGCCGCGACCCTGCTGGACCGGGCGGTGAGGGAGTTCGCCGACATCGGCCTGCCGGTCTGGCACGAGCGGGCGCTCGAGGCCCGGCGCGCCCTCGACGGCATGCTCTCCGCGCCGCCCACCCCCTGCTGACCGGACGGGAGCGCGGCCGGGCTGGATGTGCGACCCGGTTGCGCGGCCGGACGGGTGCACGAGGCCCGGGGGGTACACGGCCGGACGGGAGCGCGGCCGGACGGGAGCGCCGAAGCCCCTCGCCCGGCCGCTTCACACGACGCCGGTCCCCGCCGGTGAGCTACTCGCCGGGATCCATCCAGTGGCTGTCATAGTCGGGCTTGGTGACCTGATCATGCAGATCGATCGCCGCGGCCGGCGTGGCGCTCGCGCCCAGCAACCCGGCCACCATCAGCGCCAGCAACCCCGTCTTGATCTTCTTCATCTTTCTCCTTGATCGTCAACAGATCGGCGCCATACCCCGCAGGCGTTGGTGATCGATAGCAAATCACGAGCGCCAGGTGTCGCGTATGGGATCTCGCTGTTGAACTTCTCCCCCTTCGAGCCGTTATCGCCCTTCCCCTGGCGAAGGCTGACGGTCGGACGAAAAGACCGGTTCCGCCGGCCTGGGCACCGGACCTCGGCCCACCCGCCGCTCGACGCTGAGCGGCGGCTGCTTCCCACCGGCGATCAGTGCCCGGTGCCCGGCCGCCGGTGCCGGACGTCCGGCGCGAGCGGGCCCGCGCAGAAGTGACCGGCACCCCTCGGTGGAGCCGCGATGACTACGTACAACCCCGTTCCCGGTGTCAGGCCGCAACAGCCCCCGTAGCCGCTACGGCGGCGACCCCGGCGCGATGTGGCCCACCCGATGTCGTTCCCGGCCGGTGGCCCACCCGATGTCGTTCCCGGCCGGTGGCCCACCCGAGGTTCCGGGCGGTTCCCCGACCGATGGGAAGCGAGACGACAGGCATGGGTGCGACCGGCTGACCGGCCGTACCCATGCCGCCCCGGTGTCGTGTCGTTGGTTCCCACTGCGGACGACCATCTCCACCTCGCACAGCTCGGATGCCGCCTGCGGACGACATCGACGCTGGTCAACGCCAAGATAGACAAATCCGGTTTCACATCGGTTTCACGTCACCCCCTCCGGCCGGGCCCGGACCCCCGGGCCGGGAAACCCCGGATCCGGTGTCACGGGACGGTGATCACGATCTTGCCGAGGAGATGCCCCTCCTCGCTGAGCCGATGGGCGTCGGCGGTTCTCTCCAGCGGGAAGGTCCTCTCGATCGGCACGCGCAGCGCGCCGCGCTCCAGCAGGGGCAGGACGTCGGCGAAGACCTCCGCCAGGGGAGGCCCGCCGGTACCCCTGGAGAAGCGCACACCGTACTCGGCGGCCCGCCCGTCGGCGATGGTGACCACCCTGTCCGGACCACCGGCCAGCTCGACCGACATGGCGAGCACGTCGCGGCCGGAGGCGTCGAGGACCGCGTCGACACCTTCCGGGGCCGCGGCACGCACCCGCCCTGCCATGCCGTCACCGCCGTCACCGCCGTCACCGCCGTACTCGACCGGCCGCACGCCCAGCTCGCGCAGGAAGTCGTGACGGGCCGGGCTCGCCGTGCCGACCACCCGCACGCCCCTGGCCCGGGCGAGCTGCGCGGCGACCAGCCCGACGCCGCCGGCGACCGCGTGGATCAGCAGCGTGTGCCCCTCCTTCACGTCGAGCTCCCGCAGGGTACGCCAGGCGGTGTCCACGGCCACCGGCAGCGCGGCGGCCTGCTCGAAGGACAGCCAGGCGGGCATGGCCAGCAGGTTCCCGACGTCGGCCGGCACGTGGGTGGCCACGGCGCCGGAGAGGACCCTGCCGAAGACGGCCTGCCCCACCCTCCAGCCCCCGGCACCGGCCCCGAGATCGACAGCGGTGCCCGTACCCGTACCGACGCCGGCCCCGAGGGCGTCGACCGTTCCGGCGAACTCGACACCGACGCCGGCGGGCCCTGCCGACAACTGGCCACGGTCCACGAATCCGCGGCGGAGTTTCCAGTCGATCCCGTTGACCCCGGCGGCCCGTACCGCGACCCGCACCTGCCCGGGACCGGGATCGGGAAGGGGAACGTCGTCGAGGGTGAGCACCTCGGGACCGCCGTAGCGGGCATAGCGGATGGCCTGCGACATGGTTCTCTCCCTCTGAGCGGGTGTGTGCCTGGTCGACGGCGTGGACTGCCGGGGTCCACGGCCCGGGCGCGCCACGGCGAAGGCGCGGGGAAGGCATGGGGGAAGACATGGGAAAGACATGAGGACGGCGTGGGGGCGGCGCCCGGCCGGTGAATCCCTCAGACCAGCAGCAGGGTCTTCCCCACGGTGTCGCGGGCCTCGATCGCCGCGTGCGCCTCGGCGGCCCGATCGAGGGGAAAGGTCTGTCCGATGACCGGCCTGATCCGGCCCGCCGCCGCCTCGGCCAGCGCCAGCCCGGCCAGCCGCCTGCCCTCCTCCGGGACGAACTGCACCTGCTCCATCCCGCGCACGCTCACCCCCCGCCGCCCGGCCTCCTCGGGGTCGATCCGCGCGAAGCTCCCACCGGGCACTCCGTACGTGAAGAACCTGCCGCCGTTCGCGACGATCCCGAACGCGTCCTGGCCGATCCGCCCCCCGGCGCCGTCGAAGACCACGTCCACCCCGGCACCGCCGGCCGCCTCCCGGACCCGCTCGGGCCACCCCGGCTCGGAGTGGTCGACCACGGTGCCGGCTCCCAGCTCCCGGGCCAGGCCGAGTTTGCGCCCGCCCCGGGCGGTCGCGATCACGTGGGCGCCGGCCGCGTGGGCGAGCTGTACCAGCAGGGTGCCGAGCCCTCCGGCCGCCGCGGTGACCAGCACCCGCTCCCCGGGCTTGACCTCGGCCGCGCCCGCCAGGCTCAGCGCGGCCGGGCCGATCTGGAGAAGCGCCGTCGCCTCCCGCACGCCCAGCCCGTCCGGTACGGGGACGAGAGCCTCCACCGGGACCACGGCCCGCTCGGCGTACCCTCCGTCGCCGGTCATGGCGATGACGTCGCGGCCGACCCAGCCGGAGTCGACCCCCTCCCCGGCGGAGACCACTCGCCCGCCCACCCCGCCCCCCGGCACGTACGGTGGACTCTGGCCGAAGAACTCGGCACCCCAGCCGGTACGGAGCTGCGTCTCGAGGGACAGGACATCGACGACGGACACCCCGACCACGACCTGCCCGGCTCCGGCGACCGGCTCCGGCGAGCGGGCCACCACGAGTACCTCCGGCCCCCCGAACGCGGTCACCTGGACAATGCGCATGTCGACCACTTTCTCTCGATGTCCTCGCGCACAGTCTCGAACCTGAAGTTAAGTTGATGTCAACCGGCAACGAAAGGATCGTGCCCGTGCGTCCTCCCGTCCATGACCTGCCGAACCATCTCGGCCGCGTGAGAGGCTGCCTGCTGGGCGGCGCGCTCGGCGACGCGCTGGGGGCTCCCGTCGAGTTCGAGTCGATCAAAAGGATTCGCCGGCAGCACGGACCCGAGGGGCTGACCGGCCTGGTCCCCGACTGGCGCGGCAAGGTCGGCCTGATCACCGACGACACGCAGATGACGCTTTTCACCGTGGAGGGACTGATCCGCGGCGGTGACGTCGCCGCCGTCCGGCGCGCCTACCTGCGCTGGCTGGACACCCAGCAGCACCGCTCCCCGCCTCCCGCCTCCCCCGCGCACGACCGCACCGCCGCCCGCCCGGCGCGCGTCTCCTCCCCGGCCACGAACGACCGTCCGGCGAACGATCCCGCTCCGGCCCCGTCCGGGAACGACCCGGTCCGCACCGGCCTGCTCCGCGAGCAGGAGTGGCTCTACTCCCAGCGGGCCCCCGGGAACGCCTGCCTGTCGGGCCTGCGCGACCGCAGGGCCCGCCAGGCGGGCGCCCCCGCCCCGTTCGGCGAGCCCGGACCGGTCAACCCCGGCTCCAAGGGCTGCGGGACGGTCATGCGCTCGGCCCCCTTCGGCCTGGGCGCGCGCAGCGCCCGCCACGCCTTCGACCTGGCCGCCGAGTGCGCCCAGATCACCCACGGCCACCCCACCGGCTACCTGGCCGCCGGCGCCTTCGCCGCCATCGTCCACTTCCTGGCGGAGAACGAGTTCCCGGCGGAGAACGGGTCCTTGACGGAGAACGGGCCCGGCGGGGCGGACGGGCCCCCGAAGCCGGACGAGACGCTCGCGCGGGCCGTACGGAAGGCGATGGACCTGCTGGCGACGTACCCCTCGCACGAGGAGACCAGCCTGGCGCTGCGCGGCGCCGTGTCCCTCGCGGCGCGGGGCGGCCCGAGCCCGGAGAAGGTGGAGTCGCTGGGCGGCGCGTGGGTCGCCGAGGAGGCGCTCGCCATCGCGGTCTACTGCGCCCTGACCCACCCCGCGCCCGGCGACGTCGGGCGGGCGCTGCTGCTCGCGGTCAACCACTCCGGCGACAGCGACTCCACCGGCGCCGTCTGCGGCAACCTCTTGGGCACCCTCCACGGTGAGGCGGCGCTCCCCGCCGACTGGCTCGCGCACCTTGAGGGCCGGGACGCCATCACCGAGCTGGCCGACGACTTCGCGGCCTGGTCCGCCGGGAACCACGAGATCACCGACGCCTGGCGCAGGAAGTACCCGGGCGCCTGACCTCTGGGCTTCCCCGGTGGTGAGCCCGCGTCCAGCCGATGGCGAGGGCGCCTGCCGCGTCGCGGTGGACCTGGCCCGAGTGGCTGCGGTGCTGCCGTGGACCTGGGCAAGCCGGTCGGGACGAGCGCCTGGCTCGTCGTGCGTCCGAACCGTCCGATCCCTTCGCGTACGGTCCAGGCCCTCACGCCGTCCGCGTGCTGAGCGGGAGACGGAGGACGAAGCGCGCTCCGCCCGAGGACGCGTCCTCGACGTGGAGGGTGCCGTGGTGGGCGCGGGCGATGTCACGGGCGATGGCCAGGCCGAGCCCGGTGCCGCCGCGGTCGCGGCTGCGGGCGGTGTCCAGCCGGGCGAAGCGCTGGAAGATGTGCTCGCGCTCCGCTGGAGGCACGCCCGTGCCGTCGTCGGTGACGCTGAGCTCGGCTGTGCTCCCGGCGCGGCGCACCGTGACCACCACGTCGCGCACGGCGTGCCGTTGCGCGTTGTCCAGCAGGTTGTCCAGCACCCGGTTGATCTGTTCCGGGACGGCGTCGGCCGTCATGCCGGCGGTGAGGTCGAGCCGTGCCGGGTGCGGATCGCCGGTGCGGCGCGCGGTTCCGGCCTCGGCCAGTACGGCCAGGTCGACGGACTCCAGGGCGGCGGGCGGTGCCGCTCCGATCCGGGCCAGCATGAGGAGGTCGCTGATGATGGCCTGCAGCCGGTCCACATCGCCCAGGGAGTGTTTCACCAGGTCGGCGAGGTCGGTCTCGTCGGGGTGAAGTTGCGCCTCCTCCAACTTGACCCGCAGCCCGGCCAGCGGAGTGCGCAGTTCGTGCGAGGCATCGGTGGTGAAGCACCGCTGGCGGTCGAGCGCCTGCTGCAACGACTCGGTGACGCGCTCCAGCTCTGCGGATATCGCGCGCTCGCGGGTGTAGTGGCGGGCGTTGTCGACGCACACCGCGGCGCGGCCGACCAGTTCCTCGGCCAGGGCGAGGTCGTCCTCCTCGAACGCGTCCTTGCCCTTGGCGCGATAGAAGCTCACCACCCCGAGCGTGACGCTCCGGGCTCGCACCGGCACCGTGATGAGCGAGTGGATGCCCTGCTCACAGATTCTCCGGCCGCGCTCGGGATCCTGTGCCAGCCACCCGAAAGCAGTGGACAACACCGGGCCGAGCACCGGCTGCTCGGTGGCGAGGCTGCGCCCCTGCGGCGTGGAAGGGAGCGGGTGGATGAGCGCGCCGAGCTGGTACAGAGCGGTCCCCTCCCCGATGCCCGCGAAGGCGACCCGGCGCAGCCCCGCGTCCATGCCGACGGGCTCGTCGCCCCGCAGGACGCAGTCGGCCAGGTCGACGGCGACATAGTCGGCGAACCGGGGGACGGCGACCTGGGCCAGTTCCTCGGCGGTCCGGGTGACTTTCAGGGTGGTGCCGATGCAGGAACCCGCGTCGCACAGCAAGGTGAGTCGCTCACGCGCCCGCAGGGCGAGCCGGCCGATGCCCGGCTCGCTCATGGCGAGCAGCCACCCGTCGGTTTCGGTCACCTTCCTCCCCCGTCCGGCCGGGCCTCCTGGCCGTCGGTGAGCCTCGCCTTCACCGCGATGGCGGTGGAACCGCTGATCGACTGGGCCACAAGCGTGGCGGTGCGGCCGTCCGAGAGGGCCATCTTCACCATCGCCGCCCGGCCCTGCGCGACCAGCCTCACGGCGGCGTCCTCCAGGGCGAGCCGATCACGGCGGCACAGGTCCAGGGGCGTGGAAGCCGTCGCGACGCCTCCTTCGGGCGCCCGGAGGAACTCCTCCACCAGGGCCCGCTCGCGTTCGACCACCATTTCGAACAATCGCCGCTCGACGGCGGCGGCCGATCGCCGGGCCAGGACCATCATCTCCGCGTTGGCCGTGTCCTTCAGGCAGACGACGCTGATGGCTCCGTTCATCCGCCCGCTGAGCGGGTGGCGTATCGGGGCGCCCACGCCGGTGAGCCCGCGCAGTTCCTCCGCGAAGTGCTCGTTGCCGGTGACCTGGCAGATTCGCCGTTCCACCAGCGCCGAGCCAAAGGCGCTGGTGCCCATGTCCGCCTCGGCGAAGTGGAACCCTGGCGCGGCGCCGACCGCGTCCATGGTCCGGCACAGGGCCGGATCGCCCTCGTTGCGCAGGAACAAGACCCCACTCGCATCGCCCAGGAACATGGTCACGGGGGTGCCCTTGATGACGGTACGCATCCGCTCGAACACGGGCCGGGCCGCGCGCACCACTCCGCAGTCAAAATCAAGATCACCGGACAGGCGCGGCCTCACGGCGCTGGGCATGAGTCCCGCCTCCTGGCACCGCCGCCACGATTGCAGGGTCGCGGCGCGCACCTCGTTCCCCGTGAGCTTCCCGTCCAGGAACCACTCCACGAGCTTCTCGTCGGGCCCTCCCCCGTCGTCCCAGCCGTCTGCCATCCTGCCCACTCCAAAACATCCACACGGTGAGCTTTATGTACCTTTCATCCAGAATACGGAGGAAGCGCATTTCTAATCCCATACCGTGGCAAAGATTTCTAATCCCATATCGCGGCAAAGAAATGCCAGGCCCTGGCCTTCCCTGGCGGAGGTCAAGCCCGGGCATCCGGGGGAGCTGACCGCGCTCGTGCCGTTCGAGCTCGTCGATGCGGTCCCTGACGGGATCGACGCGGTCCTTACGGGACACGCAAGGTGCGGCACCGCCTGCGTTGTCTGCCCTCGCGGGCCCGGGGTCCGCTTCCTGCCGGGGAGGAGGCGTACGCCGGAACGGGGAACGCCCGTCTCGCCCTCCTCCGGGCGGGGGCGGTCACAGAGAGGGCATCCTCCACTGTCAGGCAGGGTGATACCGGGCCGTGGATGGGACAGGCGGTACCAGGCTGTACCTCGTAAAACGTCTCATACTGGATAAATGACCGAAAGCGGAGAACTGGGCCCCGCGCTGCGGCACTGGCGTGACCGGGTCGCCCCGGCCGCGGTCGGGCTGCCCGGCGGCGGGCCGCGCCGCGCGGCGGGCCTGCGGCGCGAGGAGCTGGCGATGCTCGCGGGGGTGTCGGCCGACTACATCACCCGCCTCGAACAGGGCCGGGCGACCTCCCCGTCCGCGCAGATCCTCACCGCGCTGGCGCGGGCGCTGCGGCTGTCCACCCAGGAACGCGAGCACCTGTTCCTCCTCGCGGGGCAGCCACCGCCCACCGCCGGGCGCATGTCCACCCACATCACCCCGAGTGTGCAACGACTGCTCGCCCAGCTGGACGGCGCACCCCTCAGCGTCAGCGACGCCTCCTGGAACCTGATCAGCTGGAACCGGCCGTGGGCCGCGCTCTTCGGCGACCCCTCCCTGCTGGTCGGGCGCGAGCGCAACGCGGTCTGGCGCCACTTCACGGGCCTGCCGGGGCGCGTGAGCCACACCCCGGAGCAGGAGACCCGCTTCGAGACGGTCGCGGTCGCCGATCTCCGGTCGGCGACCGCCCGCTACCCCGCCGACACCGATCTGCGCTCGCTCGTCACCGACCTGCGGAACGCCAGCCCGCGCTTCGCGGAGCTGTGGGACAGCCATGTCGTCGGCGTCCACGAGTCGGACCGCAAGACCGTCCACCACCCCGACGTCGGCCCGCTCACGCTCGACTGCGACGTGCTCACCGTTCCCGGCAGCGACCTCCGCATCATCGTCTACAGCGCCGCCCCCGGCACCGAGGCCGCCGACAAGCTGAAACTCCTCACCGTCATCGGCACCCAGACCATGCGGCCGTCCTGACGCCCTCGGTGAAAACCTGGTCGATCGTCTCGTACGGCGAAGCCGGCGGACGCCCGCTCGCAAGGAACGGGGGGCATCACCGGGTCGCCGGCGTGACAAGCTTCGCGGCGGCGGGCTACCGCCGTTCTGGAACATGGCCGACACTGAACACATGTCGAGACGCGCACTGACCTGGTCGGGTGTAGCCGTGGCACTGGTGGCACTGGCCACGCTGGGGTGGTATTTCATTACGGTCGGCCTTGATCGTGCGGATAAGCTCGCCAGCGTTCTCGGAGCGTTTGTCGGACTGCTGGGGCTGGGGCTGGCGGTTTATGGCGCTTTTTCCTCGCGCCCCGAAGAGGCCGCACCCGAACCCGAGGCCGGTGGTGTTCACAACGAGATCAGCGGCACCGTGCACGGCAACGCCGTGCAGGCCAGGGATATCGAGGGTGGGATCACCTTCGGTGCTCCGAAGCCGCACGGAGCACCGGACACGGACTGACCATCCTTCACGGAGCCGGCGTTCAGGTCCCACCGGCAGCTCCGATCCGCTGTTCCTGTCCGGACCGGCACTCCGGCAACAGGGCGTGAGTCGTGCGTGTGGAACCTGCCGTAATCGACCACCAGACGCCCCAGATGGGGTTGTGACCTGCCACGACACCGGAACTTCCGCTCCCTTTCTCGTTAATGTGCGAGCCCTTGACCCAGGAAAGCCATGCGTGCACTGTTCGTACCATGGTGCCCTTCAAGTCTCCAGAGTCCACTGATCACTAGAATCGATCATCGATGAACTGGATGTCGGGATATGCGGCCATAGCGCGAATCCGGAAAAGTCTGCCACGGTCCACCTGATCGCCATCCCTCCACTCAAGGTCGACTCGGCGTAAGGCCACCGTAACCCTGCGCATCGACAATCAGCGAAGCGGTGCGATACGACGAACACTTTTCACTCAGACCGCTTTACTCCTGATTTCGGACCGGCCGTTTGTTTTTTCGGCTATTTTTGCGTGACAACTCACTCATTCCGTTGTCCCAGAGAACCGTCCAACATATGCTCCGCACAGGTGAAAACGTACAGCCAAGCCGAGTGGAGGCGGGCATGGCTCGTTCCTGGGAGGCGGACCCTTCCGCGTCGTTCGAGCGACGATTAGGAAAGTCGGCCAAAGAGTTAGACAAATCAGACGGCCGCGACGAATGCCCAGATATCTGGCAGCTCAGCAATGGTGACATCGCGGTGATCGGCAGGGACCTCACGGCTGCCTACAGTCCTCACCTGCCGGAGGGCGTGTCCCTCGCACCGGACGAGCGACTGGTCGTCATCCCGGGCATCATGCTCAGCACAGCCAAGGCGGACATCGCCGATGTTTGATCCCCGTGCCCCTTTCGTCGTTCCCGGGCGGGGCGTGCCCGCGCAGGGCGAGAAACTCGTCAGGGAAGCCTACAGACGCGACTTCCGGCAACGGGACGCACAGGTTCGCAACCGTGACTCCTGGAAGTTCGAGCGGCGGCAGCACTTCGAGGAGCAGGGCAGTCCAAGCCGTGACGCGTTTCGCCGAGGCGATTGGGACGAGGCGCTACGGCTTCTCGAGGAGAGACGAGACGATCTGCTCGCGCTCACCCGAGAGGACGAACGGCGCGGCTCCTTCTTTCACCGGGTACGCGTGGTCGAGACGCCGCTCACACCGTATATGCGGTGGGAACTGCACTCGCTGCGAATCCGTGCCGAATGCGGTGAGCGGATCCGTGTGATCGGCGTGGAAAAGGTGGCAGCCTCGGAGAGGACCGATCCGCTGCCCGAAGTGGTCATCCTCGGCGGCCGGACCCTCTACTACGTCCTCTACACCGCGACCGGCGTCCCGGACGGCGCGGTTCGCTACACCGATCCCGGCATCATCGAAAATTGGGAGAAATACATCAAAGACCTCTATGAGGGTGGAGAAGATGTGATTTCCTACTTCGACCGCGAGTTGACCTACCTTCACTCGCCCGGGACGAAGCTGGAGTAGGCGTCAACAGGACCAGAGAAGAAGAGGAGCGCCCCGGCGGCTCGCGTTCAGAACTGTCGGGGTCCTCTCGTGATGTCGTACAGGCCAGGGACGTCAGTGGCGGAGTTCACTTCCACGAGCATGGCAAACCGGGCCGGAGCGACCCCACCAACCCCACCCCACGGCAACTACCGGCCGATGTGCGCGGGTTTGTCAACCGCACCGGCGAGTTCGAAGAGCTGAACACGGTACTGATCGGTGAGGACGGCGACCCACGCGTCATCTCGGTGTATGTGATCGCCGGGACGGCAGGCGTAGGGAAGACATCGCTCGCACTGCGCTGGGCCCACCAGGTCCAGGATCGTTTTCCCGACGGGCAGCTTTATATCAATCTTCGTGGCTATGACCCGGGAGAGCCGGTCACCGCCTACAAGGCTCTGCACCGTTTCCTGGTCGCTCTCGGCGTCCGCGCCCATTCCGTGCCGCAGGACGTCGACGCCGCCGCCGCGCTCTATCGCTCGCGGCTGGCCGGCCGCCGGGTGCTGATCGTTCTGGATAACGCGGCGACGGCGGGTCAGATCCGTCCCTTGCTGCCTGGCAGCGCGGGCTGTCTGGTCGTCGTCACCAGCCGCAACCGCCTGTCAAGTCTCGCCGTACACGACGGAGCACACCGGCTGACGCTGGGCACGCTGCCCGAGCCGGAGGCCGTCGCCCTGCTGCGGGCCGTCACCGCCGGATACCGTCCGGAGGACGACGAGGAGAAGCTGACCGAACTGGCCCGGCTGTGCGCCCGGCTGCCGCTCGCCCTGCGCATCGCCGCCGAACGCGCCGTCAGCTACCCGCACATGCGGCTGGACGACCTGATCGCCGACCTGCGTGACGAGTCCGCCCTGTGGGACGCCCTGAGCACGGGGGACGACGAAGAGGCCGGAGCCGTCCGTACGGTGTTCGCGTGGTCCTACCGTGCCCTGCCCGAGCAGGCCGCCCGGCTGTTTTGCTTACTGGGCCTGCATCCAGGTCCCGAGTTCGGATTCCACGCCGCCGCGGCCCTGGCCGGATCGTCCCCCAGCCGGACCCGGCAGCTTCTTGACTCCCTGGTCGGCGCCCATCTCCTGGAACAGACGGCACCCGGCCGTTACCAGTTCCACGACCTGTTGCGTGCCTACGCCGCCGACCAGGCACAGCAGGAGGAACCGCCCGAGGAACGCGAGGTCGCGCTGCGCCGGGTGCTGGAGTGGTACCTGCACACCGCCGACGCCGCCCAGAGCTGGATCAATCCCGCCGAAGCCCGGGTGGAACTCGCACCACCAATGGACGGTGTGCATCCGCTGACCTTCTCCGACTACAACGGCGCCGTGGACTGGTCCGAGCGTGACCACACGAACCTCCTGCAGGCGATCAGGAGCGCCGCCTCGACCGGGCAGGACCGGCTCACCTGGCAGCTGTCGGCCGTCCTGTCGAACGCGCAGTCTCCTTCAGCACCGGTCGCCGACTGGTTGGCCGTGGGCCGCCTGGGGCTGGCGGCGGCCGAACGGCTGGGTGACCGCGTCGCGGAAGGGCAGCTGCTCACGGAGCT
Organism: Streptosporangium sp. G12; assembly: GCF_052983175.1. Classification (NCBI taxonomy): domain Bacteria; kingdom Bacillati; phylum Actinomycetota; class Actinomycetes; order Streptosporangiales; family Streptosporangiaceae; genus Streptosporangium; species Streptosporangium sp. G12. The sequence goes on from NZ_JBRIQO010000013.1 coordinate 210,747, forward strand.
GGGCATGGGATACACCCGGATCAATCACCTGGCCGAGAGCCTCGAATGCCATCGGAACGCGCTGGCGATCTGGCGCGAGCTGGACGACCGGCTCGGCGAGGCACACTCGCTCAACCTGATCGGGTTGGTGCATCTCCGCACGAGACGGCTGGACGACGCCGCGGAGCACTTCGAGCAGGCCGCCGCCGCCTTCCACGAGCGGGACTCCGCTCACTGGGAGGCCACCATGCTGTCCAATCTCGCCAGTACTCACTACCACGCGGGCCGCCTGCCGGAGGCCGCGGACGCCGTCCGGCGTGCGCTGGCGGCGCACCGGTCCCTGGACAACCAGCGCGGTGAGGGCAACGTCCTGCGCCTCATGAGCGAGCTCCAGCGGGAGCAGGGAGAGGTGCGGGAAGCCCTGCGGTCGGCCCAGGCCGCGCTGGACATCGCCCTCGGCCTCCGCAACCACCGGCTGGAGGGCTTCTGGCTCATCACCCTCGGCAACGCCCAGCAGGCCGACGGCCGCTTCGCCGACGCGCTGGACTCCTACCACCGCTCCGCCATGCTCCATCGCCGCCTCGGTGACCGCAGCCGGGAGGCGCTGGCCTGGCATGGTGCGGGCGAGGCCTACCGCCACCTCGGCCGTCACACGGAGGCGGCCGACTTCCACCGCCAGGCCGCCGTCGTCCACCACGAACTCGGCGACGCCTGGAACGAGGCCCTGGCCCTCGACGGCCTGGGGGCGGCCCTGCTCGACGAGGACTCCGAGGCGGCTCACCGGCACTGGACGGAGGCACTGAGTCTCCTTTCCGGCTATGACGACCCGCGGGTGGTGGCGGTACGCGACCGCATCGGTCTGCGGGTGACGGAAACGGATTAAGCCGACCAGGAACAGACGCATGAGACCTGGCCGTTCACCTTCGACGGCCGGGTTACGGAAGGCAGGACCTACGAAGGGAGAACCGCCGCCGATTGATCATTCGAGCACGTCGAGGTGGCCAAGGTGGTCGTACATGCGTTCACCGACAGCGTGGGCACGCAGTTCGGCGAACGTGGGTAAGGCGACTTCCAGCTGAGCAGCAAGGCCGGCGGCGCGATCGGACAGATCGGCCCGGGTACGGACTCCGTACAGGCGGGCCATGCCAAGGACCCTTTCCAGCACGGCACGACGGCGTAACCCGGCATCGTCACACCACAGCTGCAAAAAATGATGGTTTCGCAGTTGGAAGGAACCCACCTGGCTCAACGGCAGTTTCGAGGATCCGCCGAACGCGCTCGGGGCCAGGATGACCCGCCAGACGGCGTTCGGCAGTTCCTGAAGCCGGCCAGGGCCAAACTTTCTGTCGGCGAGCCATTCAGTCCACAGTTCGCGCGGGTTCACACGATCCACCGTGTCGATCCTCGCCCGAATCGCCGGAACGTCACGGCAGACGGCCTCCATGAAGTCGTCCCGCCCGGAACCGGTGTCGGTGTAGGCAAGCAAGGAGCGGTCGCTGGTCTCGATCAGATAGGTGGGCAGGTAAGCATCCCGTGCCGCGACGCCTCTGATCTCTCTGAGTTGGGCGGGAAGGTTGTAGTCGGCTCGATCAGGGCGGGCCGCGAGGTCGTCGACCACCCGCGAGTGGAATGCCGTCGGCGCGAACACTGGAAGGAACCGCGCACGGTCATCCAGCAACTCCTGCGGGACGTTCGGACTGGGCAGCACGGTGAGCGACCCCCGATAGTAGTGTCGTGGCAGCGGTCTGCCGGTGAAGCGTTCGATCAGCACCTTCTGCCTGCTCTCCTTCGGGGTGTACCGCACACCCGCTTGCACGGACCGCAGCCCCAGCTCGGTCAGCCGGACCTCACCGTGGCGGCTCACCGTGAGATGGCCGATCACGGTGAGGAAGGCGAGGCAGCGGTCCACCAGAGAGGACTCCAGCCCGAAGAAGGCGACCAGTCCGTCCCGAGTGCCGATACCACCCTCCGAGAGAGCACGGGCCAGGAACCGGTCAATGACCTCGTAGGCTTGCTCGTCGTAGACGTTCGCGGTGATCTCCACCTCCCACAAGGGCCATGAGACGGCGAAGAGGCGCACCGGCCGGACTCCGGGGACGGTGACGGCGTGCTCCACGGCACGCCGGGCGGGGTAGATGGCACGTGTCGTCATGGGAACTCGTCAAGGCAGTCGAGACGGGCGGCGACCTCGGCCGAGGGCCTCAGGTCACCGACGCGGCGGAGATGGTCCATCATCTGCCGCACCAGCACCCGGAACCCCTCGTCTCTGGCGGCGGTGAGGGTCGTGGTATCCCCCACCAGCACGAGCTGCCTCCTGGCCCGGGAAACGGCGACGTTCAGCCTCCGCAGCTCTCTGAGGAATCCCACCTCTCCACGCGCGTTACTGCGGGTGAAGGCGTAGACGATGAGATCACGCTCACCTCCCTGGAAGGAGTCGACCGTACCGACGTTGTCCGCCACCTCGGTGCCCTCACCGAGCACGCGGGCGAGTCCGGCACGGATACGCTCCACCTGCGCGCGATAGGGCACGATCACCGCCCAGTCCTTGTAATACCGGGCGTATCCGGCCACCAGCCGCACCACGATGTCGGCCTCCAGCCGGCTGACGTAACCGGGCCGACTACCCGCTTCCTCCGCTCGCTCGATCGCCGGTCTGTCGCTGGTGTCGATCATCGCAAACGGGCTGGCGAAGATGGGGTCGTCGTGCCTCCCTGCATGGTCGGTGCGGAGCACACCTTCGTAGAAAGCCTCCGACACGAACTCTCCAACCTCACGCGGCATCCGTCGCTGCACGGTCAGCATGACCTGGTGGTCCGCCGGCACGGCTCCGTAGAGCCGTTCGAAGGCGCTTCTGCGCAGCACGTCGGCGATCTCTCTCGCGTCGGCGGGCGGCAGATCCCCATTCTGAGCCAGGTTGTCTCCCCACTCGCGTACCTCCTCGTCAAGGTACGGCGGAAGCTGCTGATGGTCGCCCACCAGGATGGCGCGCTTCCCCCGGACCAGGGGAACAAGGAGGTTGGGCGTGGAGATCTGGCCGGCCTCGTCGACGATCACTAGGTCGAACTCCAGCTCGGCGAGCAATTTGGTGGTCGCGGTGCCTATGCAGGTGGCGGCCACCACGTCCGCGTAGCGCACCAGCTCACGCTGGAGATCCTGCTCGGCGTCGCCGATTCGGGCCCGCCAATCGTCCAACAGGGCCGCCCGCGTCCGGAACGTCGCCACGACCTGTCCCAACCGGTCACGCAGAGCCTCCCAGCCAGCCAGGTTCGCGGGTGGCTGTCCGTCCGGCAGCGGCTCTTCCAAGGTCGGGACGACGGCCGCGACGATCGACCGCAGTGATCCCGCGGCTCTGGACGCCTCGGCCGTCGCCTTCTCGCCGTCCCGACGAGCGGTGTTCCTGGCCGCCAGCAGCCGAGCCGCCTCCGGATGGGCTTCGATGAGTCTCTCCATCTCGGCCTGTTCCGCGCGGCACACTGTCTCGGCTCGCGTCACCTCCTCGGCGGCGAGCACGAGCTCCTGCCGGACCACGTTCAGCCGGGCCAACTGGCGGCCGGCCAGCCGGCGGTAGAAGAAAGCGAGCATCCCCGAAACCGTCCGGGCTTGGGCGCTCGCGTGCCGCCGCTCCCAGCTCTCCCGCCGGGCGTCCAGCCGCTCGGCGGCGGCGCGTGCGGCGGTGAGACGGCTGACGGCGTCGGTGATCCGATCGGCCTGGGCCGGCTCCAGCCGCTGGATGACCGCGTCGAGACCGGCCGCGTGCCTCTGTTCCTCCCGCTCGGCCGTGCGGGCGGCCGCGAGAGATTCCGTGAGGTACGCCAGCCGACGGCCGGCCGCGTCCCTGTCGTTCATGAACGGCGCCAGGCGCGAGACCGTTCCCTCGGTGGAGGCACGAATCCGTTGCCGCAACGCGGTGACGTGGCTCTCCACCATGAGCTCGCGGGCACGGCCGGTGATGACATCCTCGTTGCCGACGCGCACCGCCAGGAGGTCCGCGGGCAACTGTTCCAGGACATTGTCGACGGCCCGGTTGGTATGCGAAGTGATCAGCACGCGTTCGCCCCGCGCGGCACACGCGACCGCGATCTCGGTGATCGTCCTCGTCTTGCCGGTGCCCGGCGGCCCCAGGATGAGCAGCAGGTCGGGCACGGCGAGTGCCCGCTGGAACGCCGACAGCTGGCTGTCCTGGTCGAGCGTCCCACGGGGCCGATCGTTGGGATCCGCCTTGAACGGGGTGAGGCTCCGGTCGACAAGCCAACCAAGCAGCCCACGGTTCACCACGTCTCCCTGACGCAGTGCATTCACGGTGTCGGCCTGCGCCCGGAACACGCGGTCGCTGGGCATCACTACGAGGGCCCCCTGGGCGGGGATGCGGCCATAGTCAACCGTCGTCTCGAACCGGATGAGAACGTCCAGCCCCTTCACCCTCACCACTCTGCCCTTCAGGTCGGGCTGGTCGGCGAGATGCACCACGGCCCCGGCCGCCAACGTGGCGGGACGCACCAGGCCGAAGATGTACATGCTCTGGGTGGAGCGCCGCTCCTCACGGACACTCTCCCTGCTCCGGTAGTGGACGGGTGGCTCCTCGCGCTGCCGAGCGATTTCGATGTCCCGCCCCGCCTCGATGACCTGAGCCATCCGATCGAGGTACGCGGTGTGGTGCTGGGGCAGCGACGGCCGTTCCGGCTCGGAGGAACTGACACCGCCCCAGGCCCGCCGCAGCAATGGCCAGTGCGCCGACATACCGTCCGGCACGTCGCGCAACTGGTGGAAGCCCTGCCAACCGGCGGAGCATTTCAGCAACAGGGCGCCACGCAGCAGCCGCTCCTCCTCCCGGAAGCCGCGCGGGAACGCGGTTCCAAGGTTGTAGGCATCCCCGCGCCGGGTCACGAAGAGCCAGGCGACGTGCGTGTCGGTGTAGACGACGAGACGGTCCGGGTTCTCCTCCAGCCTGGCGGGCAGCGCTCCCATCCTGGACAGGCGGGTCATCTCCTTGATCAATTGGTCCGGCCGCAGGTGTGGCGCCAGCCGGCTTCGTACCTTCTCCGACGGGATCACCGCCACCGGACCGGGCAGGGAGACCGGCGACACCGATGACGCCGTCACGAAAACCCTCCCTGGGAGATTTCCTTCCGTCCCTGCCGTAGTGCCGCGGCGAGCATCCCGATCCGCTCCGGGCGACGCCGCGGGTCGGCGTCCAGGGCACACGCCAACAGCTCGTCGGCGACGGAGGGGAACCCTCGTACGGTGACCCGCATCGGCGGGGATCCTCCAGGCAGGGGTGGATGGCCTGTCACCGTGTGATGGACGACGGCGGCGAGCTGGTAGAGATCGGTGTGCATCCCCGGCCGAGGGGAGTGCGGGCCGAAACGCGCCTGCTCGGGCGCGCGGTAACCGTCAAAGCCCTCTCCCGGTCGCGGCGGCCAGGCCGCCAGTCCCACGTCTCGCAGCACCGGTTCGCAGGCCCGGCCGGTCATGACGATCGCGTCGGGACTCAACTTCCGGTGACTGTGCCCTCTCCGATGGAGCTCGGCAAGCGAATCGGCCAGCCGTGCGGCCGCGTCCAGGACCGCCGCGACCGTGAGGTGGTCAAGCGGCCCGTCGCCTGGTCCGAAGACCTCGCGCCAGGCCGGTCCCGGGGGCAGTTCCGAGGCGACGGTGATCCCGTGAGCCGGATCCTCATAGTGGCCGAGCAGCCGGGGCAGTCGGCGCACACCCGACATGCTGGAGAGCAGTGCTGCCTGGTCACGCAGGGCACGCCGGGCGTCGGCCGAAGCGGGGCCGTCACGGAGCATCGTGATCTGACGCAGCCGTACTCGGGCGGAGGCAGGTTCGATACGGTCGGCGGTCGCCTCCCGCCACGCCCATGACCGGTCGGGGCTGAAGGTCTCGGCAGCGTCATCGTGCAGGAGATAGCAGTCGCCGCCGAGGCGTAGCTCCTCGCCTCCGCGCCAGGAAACCTCCGTCGGGACCGGACCCGCTAGCGGCCCGAGGGGCGGATCGACCGGCTCGGCGGGCCGATAGGGGTCGTAGTAGACCCTCCTGACGGTCGCCGCCTCGGGGAGGTCGAGGCGGCGACGCAGCCCGCTCTCGTCCCACAGTTCGATGGCGATGCCGGTCTCCGCCTGCTGCTCTCCGCTCCAGCGTTGCCACCACCGCAGTGTCGGAGCATCCATGCTGCAGGGAATGCACAGCACCCATTTCTTTATGACATGGCCTTCTTTTTCTGCGTATTTCCGGGCCGACTTGAAGGAGTCCCTGACCTGTCCCTTCTGGGATTCCCCGAACCCGTCGATGAAATATTTCGCCTGCCAGTCCGTGATCTCACCGTTGAGATCTCCCACCAGCACGTCGATGCCCCAGTCACCGGGATTCGCCCGGACCGGCACCGCCTCCTGCCCGGTGACCGCCGAGACGAGCGAGACGAGCATCTGCTCGAAGTCCTCCCTGGCCCCCGCCTCACCCCTGCGCTGGCGGTGCGCCAAGAAGTCGATGGGATGCTGCCCCGCCCCAAACCCGTCGCTCATCGCGGCCCTTTCGTCTCCCGTGGACTCCTCGTTCACCTCGGCCTCCGAGCCCGTCGCACCCAAGGCTCCGACATCTCCTCGCCTGCATCCGGGATTGCGCGCATCGATCCCTCACCACTCAATCGGCTGATTCCGCATTACCAATCCGTTGTACATCAACGACAGGCAATTGAAAGAGGCACCGACCGGTTCACCACAAATACCGCCAGACCAACCATGCCAATAGTAACATTTACCGCAAACATAAATATTATTAGTAAGTCACTCAATTCCCTGGAACAACACGGACGACGGCAGGCAACGGCCACCCCTACACCGATCCGGTGACCTCCGCAGGCCTGGTGACGACGCGGCCGGCGGACCAGTACGCCCCGCCCCGTCTGCCCTCTCCCTCTCAACGCACATCCGTTTTCGGCTACGCGGGAGCGGCGCCGTTCGGCCCACGCACTCCGTTGAACTCATTCGCACGCCGTTACCCGAGCAATACGGGTTACCGGCCGTCGTCGTTCCGCAGGATCGATCCGGCGACCCGCTCCACAGCGGCGAGCAGCCGCATCGGTGGCAGGGTCAGGTCGATCGCGTGCTGCGTGATCTCGATCCCCACGCCGTGCACCACGTGCCGGTACGGCTCGGCATTCCCCTCGGCGTACACCAGATGACCGCGATCGAGACCGAGCGCCGTGCAGTACGCCAGCATCTGGTAAAGATCCGCACCATGGCCGTCAGGTCCTGTTGAGATCTTGTACTTGCTGTCCACCACCGCAGCCGGAACCTCCTTTCCCGCGGAGTCGATGACATAGCGCACCAGGTCGGGCCTGAGCAGCACCCGCCGCCCGTGGTCCAGGTGGTGGCGACGGTCCTGCAAGTCGGTGCGGCCACCGGACGGGCGGAACGCCTCCGCCAGGGCCACGGTCACGAAGTCCTCGAACACCCGCCACATCTCCACCAGCAGGCCGTTCACCCGGACAGCCGTCCCGTCGTCCAGCTCATAGGAGGCCCCGCGAAGCACGAGCTCGGCCAGCCCGAGCGCGGTCTGGTAGCGCGCGTTGATCCGGCTGGGACGCCACACCGGGAACGGCCGCCCCGGCACCGGCGGCGTGACTCCGGCCAGCCTGGCGATGACGTGCCGCAACGTCTTGCGGGTCGCTACGGAGAGGCCCTGTAGCCGCAGCAACCGGGCGGACGCGGCCAGCAGCAGCCTGTTCTCTGCGATGTCGACGGTGTAGTCGTCGTAGCGGACCTCGACGGGCAACGGGAGCCCGTACCGGCGGCGGATCTGGTCGGCCTCCCGGATCCGACCCCGCACGACCGGCAGTGCCTCCTCCACCTCCCGGTAACCCTGCAGCATCCCCTGCCGCAGGGCACGATCGGCGGCCAGCGCGTAGGCGTGCGCGAGCGCCGGAAGCAGCTCCGGGTGCTCCCCCGCGTCCACCTCCTCCTGCCGCCAGCCGCGCGGCCGACGGGCGTACCCGAGAAGGAAGAGCACCCGGTCGATCGGGGTCTTCGGGGTGATCCGCACCTCGACGCCACCGATGACCGCCGCGCCCACGTACCCGTTGTCGCGGACCTTCCACAGCCCTGCCCTCGGTCCGGGACCCATCCGTACGACCTTCGCCGCCGCCAGCGCCGCCACCTGCTCGGCGGTCAGCTCGTACTCGACCGGTGGAGCGCCCTCCCTCAGGTCGATCACCGATCGAGCCCCAGCCGGTGCCGGAGCACGGACAGGCCGTACCGCTCGGCGACGTCGATGCCGTCGCCGTAGTGGTGCTCCTCCAGCAGCGGCAGGATCTGGGTCCGCCACACCCGCTCGAACCCCTTGGCGTCCCGGTGGATCGCCGCCCGCATCAGGTACGACGGACCGATCTTGAAGTCGCGGTCCTCGATCCGGGCGTTGAGCTCGGCCAGCAGGCGGGCGGCGTCGTCGGGCAGCTCCCTGTTCTCCAGCCAGCGCCCCAGCATCTCCCGGGTCGGCGTCTCCTCCGGGTGCAGCTCCACGAACGCGAAGCGGCGCCGCATCGCCGCGTCCACCAGAGCGATCGACCGGTCGGCGGTGTTCATCGTGCCCAGGATGATCAGGTTCTCAGGCAGCGTGAACGCCTGGCCCGTCCCCTCCGCCGAGGAGTACAGCAAGTCGACGGCCTTCTTCCGGTACTCCAGCAGGAAGTACAGTTCCCCGAAGATCTTCGCGAGGTTGCCCCGGTTGATCTCGTCGATGATCAGGACGTACGGCTCCTCGGGATGCTGCCGCGCGGCGTCCACCAGCCGCAGCAACGGACCAGGCAGCGGCTTGAAGGTCACGCCCTGCCCGTCGGCGGTCTGCACCGGCCGGAAGCCCTCGAAGAAGTCCTCGTAGGAGTAGGCCGGATGGAACTGCACGAGCTTGACGTTCTCCGGCTTCCCGCCGACCAGGAACTGGGCGAGATGCTGCGCGAGATAGGTCTTCCCCGTCCCCGGCGGCCCGTAGAAGATCAGTTGCGGACGGTCGCGGAGCAGTTCCACGCACTCCTGCAACCACTCCTGGTCGACGAGCAACTCCTCGGCCAGCTCGGCGCCGGCATCCGGCAGCACCAGATCCCGGACGACCGGCGGCCTGACCGGCGCGGGCCCGACCAGCGCCTCCAGCTCCTCGACGAACTCCGTCAGGTCGAGCACGTCGTGCTGGGTGGCCAGCTTCGCCGAGATCTCGTCCGGCAGGTCATCGGCGAAGTCGAGCGGGGCCCGCGAGTTCGACCACTCGACCGGCCGCTGCAGGTTGGACCGGTTCTCCACACTGGCCCGGAACGCTGGACCACCTTTTATCCGGCCGAGGTAGACCTTTCCCCCGTCGTTGCTGAGCACCAGATCGTCCTCGCGCATCCGCGACAGGAACGCGTGGAACTCGGCGGTCTTCTTCAACCGGTCGTTGTACGAGCCATGCGCGTAGTCCTCGTCCACCGCCGCCCGGATCGCCTCCTGCGCCGTCCCCGGCGGCAGCTCCCGGAGCTTGGAGGCCGGGAGCGAGCAGTATCCCTCCGCCAGCCAGTCCGCCACCAGACTCACCCCATGCACGTTGGACCCGCGCACCAGCCACGCGCGACGCGGACGCTCCGCCCCGTCGCCGCCCTCCGTGTCATCGTCCACCAGTTGCCGTAGATCGGCGCCGGAGATCCGTCGTTCCTGCGGCACCATGCCGAGCATCGCGTCCAGCCCGTCCGCGGTGAGCAGCTCCTGCCACTCCTTCCGCAGCCGCTCGTCGGCATGCGCGTCGTCCGGAATACCGCCGTCGGAATCCAGCACCCGGTGCCAGCCCTCGGGCCGTTCCCCTTGGAACAGTGACGTCAACCGCGCGCCGTCCAGACCGGTCTGCGCGGCCAGGTCTCCGGCCGCGATCCAGCTTCCCTCCGGTACGGCCTCCGCCAGCCGCTTGGCGGCCTCGAACCCCGCCCTGTGCTGCGCCCAGTACTGGTAACCGGCATTGGCTTCCGCGGTGAAGGACGAGACGTCGAGATGGCTCTTGACGGCGATGCGGCCGAGTGGCGTCAGGTACCAGCGGCGATGCGCCTTGGTGACCCAACCGGATTTGACCAGGCCACCGCTCTTCCACGTCAGAGTGAGCTCCGGCGTGTTACTCGCCGCGCCGCCCGCGTTCCACTGCTCGTCCACGTCCGGCAACCGCTTCTTGATGAGCTGCCACATCTCGGAGACGGGCAGGCCGTCGGGGTGCTCGGCCAGCAGCCGAGCGGCCATGAACAGAATCTTCCGGGTGAGCTCCATCCGCGATGCCATGGTCGGATCATCGCGAGATCCGCTTCGGCCATTACAGAGAAATTCCACCGGAGATCATTTGTTCTATTACGGACAGTAGCTGCTCAATGCTGGAGACCACATGCACTCCGGGCTTGTTCGCGTACTCCCGAGCCCAGTCGTGTTCCAGAAGCTGGTCGGGCATCACCACGGGGCGGCCATGCTCAAGAGCCAGCCGGGCCTGGATGCGCGCCCCGCTCTTCCAAGGCGCCTCGACCACCACCGTGGCCGCGGCGTAACCACTCATCACGGCGTTGCGCATCGGAAAGCTCTGCTTGCTGGGCGGCGCGTCCGGCCAGAACTGGCTGATCACCGCGCCTTCGTGGGCGATCCGCTCCTGCAGCGCACGGTTCTCACTGGGATAGAACCGGTTGATCCCGGTTCCGATCACGGCCACCGTACGGCCATGGGCGTCGAGCGCCGCCTGGTGCGCAGCGGTGTCGATGCCCTTCGCGAGCCCGCTGACCACGGTCACATCGTTCAGAGCCAGCTCTCTCGCTACCGCTGAGGCGATCCGTAGTCCTCGCTCACTCGCCTGCCGAGTGCCGACAACGGCGATCGCCCGTTGATCCTCGACGAGACCGCCTCGCGAGAACAGCAGCGGAGGCATCTGGTGGATGCTGCGCAACCGGCTCGGGTAATCAAGATCAAAGCAGGCATGAACCCCGATACCGGCCTTCTCCCAGCCCTCCACCAGCTCCGCCGCGTCCGCGATCGCGGACACCACGGGATCGGATGCGGGGAACAGGGTCTCCTGCAGCCTGAGCCGGGATTCGAGGACGGTCACCGCACTGCCGGACTCCAGCACCTCAAGCCCGATGTCCTGCCACTTCGCCCCAGGACGCTGCAACAACGCCACAAGAGCGGCACGTTCGCGCAGTTCCGGAACCATGCTCCCGACGCTACTGGTGTACGAGAGCAATGCCCCAGTGCTTGCCTCTCCGAGTCTCACCACATCTCCTTGAACGGCAACCCCGCCCTCGGCGTGGTCAGACCGATCACGCGACACCTGATCTTGGCGCCGCCGTCGGACGACCATGATTGCGAACGTCTTCTTACTCGGTCCGCAGGAACGGCGGTGAGATCAGGCGGCGAGGGCGTGGTTGAGGTGGTCGTGGAACTCACGGACCATGATGCTGTCGCCGTAGGGCTCCAGTTGGCCGGCGAACCGCCGAATCAGCTCGACCGAACGGGTGGAGGCCAACGCCTTCGTCTCCGGGATCGCGGCCCGTGCGGAATCGAGGGCCTGCTCCAGCTCGCCCATTCCCAGGTATGCCTCAGCGGCATGCACTCGATTGAGCCGGGTGGACCTGGGGAGGCGCTCACCGAACGCGGCCACGGCTGCTTCCGCGTAGTTCACCGCCCGCATGTGGTCGCCGAGCAGTCGCCAGCAGTTGCCCGCCTCCGCGTTCAGCTCCGCCTCCTCGTACCTGCTCGTCCACACCGGGTCGCGGTCGGTGGCACCTTGGGCGTGGACACTCTCCGCCTCGGCGAGCAGGTGTTCGACCTGCTTCGCACCGTGCCCGTCACGAGTTTCGGCCGGCCTTGCATGCAGGGCCGTCGCCCAGGCCTCCCTGGTCAGCGTCAACGCCATGACGCGCGGCGGTGCCTGCGCCCGACGGGCGGTATCGGTCGCGGCCCGTGCCAGCCACACCGCCAAGGTGGCCTGATCCAGGTGAATCGCCTGGCGGGTCAGCGTCGCCAGCACCCACGCACCGGTCAGCGGGTCGTCACCCGTCTTCGCCAGTCGCAGAGCCTGGCCGAAGTGCTGTTGTGCCTGGCCGTGACGACCCAGGTCGAAGGCCGTCCAGCCCGCCAGCCAGGTCATTCCCGCCGTCGCCGTCATCAGCTCCGAGCCCACCCGGTCGTCGTAGCGGCCCCGCAGCAGCGGGGTGACCGTCTCGCTCAGATATCGCACGACCACCGGACGGACCAGTCCGGCACCGAAGCGCTGATCTATCTGGCCGAACACCTCGCGCGCCTCGTTGATCCGAGCGACGTCGGCCAGGCCTACCGTGCACCTGGCCCCCTGCTGCGCGACCGTCCGGGGCGCAGTGGCGTAGTTCCAGGACATCAACCATTCGCCGAGCACCGAGGGCACGAACGGCAACGAGGCCAGTAAATGACGCCGGGACGCATCCATCTCGTACCTCCACAAGAGCGCGGCCGACCTCACCGTAGCCGCCGTCGAGGTGTCGCCGTACTCCGTGATCGGCCACGAAGATGTCTCCCCGAAGGACCAGCCGTCTATCCATCGTTCGACCTCCAAAGCGTCCACCCCGAACGCGGCGGCGATCCGCGCCCGGTGAGCCGCCCGGACGCCCTGCTCGCCGCGCTCCCACCGCGCCCAGGTCGTCGCCCCCACCCCGACCGCCTCCGCCGCCGCCCCCTGGCTCAGCCCGCGCTGCCTGCGTGCTCTGGTCAACTCCGGACGCCCTTCGCCCCGCCGTGGCTCATCCACAACCGCCTCCATGACGTAATCGAACGACTACTCATTGTCATGTCGGCGAGACTTGCCGCGCTACCGTGCGCAGCGAAACGACCAGCAAACGACCACCTCGGGCGCGCGGCTCACTCGCCTGCGAACAACGAGCCGACCTCGGCGTTCATCCCTCCCGGCGCCATGCCGTTTCCTGCTGTGCACCGTCACCGACAGCGAACGGAGCAGCTCCATGCGGCCAGTCGGCAATCTTCCTCCAGACGCCGTCCCCGATCACCCCGGTATGCGGCACACCACTGGAGAGCAGCCCGGTGACGTCCGGGTGATGGTCAGGGTTCTCCAGCCAGGCTCGGCTTCCCGCCGAGCCCGCGCCATCCTCCGCGAAGTGCTCCAGGAAAGCGGCCTGGGCGACGATGCCATCTCCGACGCCGAACTCGTCGTCGCCGAACTCGCCGCCAATGCCGAGAAGCACGCCCACCCGCCGTACGAGCTGCGCATCATCAGCGTGAATGCCGTCCCCACCTGGTGCGAGATCGCCGACGGCGATCCCGACCTGCACGAGGTCGGCATCATCTTCGACCTGCTTCACTCGGTGGACGAACTCGGCCTACCGCTACTCGCCGAGAACGGCCGTGGCCTGCTCCTGGCCCACCAGCTCTCGCGCGGCCACTGCCACGTCTACGCCACCACGACCTTCACCACCGGCGCCCCCGCCAAGGCCGTCACCTTCGCCCTGCCCACCCGCCCCGACAACCAATGCACCTTCCTACCCCTCCCCGACCTCGGCGCCGGCCTCGCCTCCCTCAGCCGCTGGGCCGACCAGCACCCATCTTCCTGAGCCTCAAGAACCCTGCGCTTCCGGCGAGCCCGTCCTCTCCGGAGGCACGGCAACCGCCGCACTGCCCACTTCCACGCGCTCAACGACCCTTCTGCGCCCGCTCCGGATGACGGGGGCCGTGGCCGGGAGGCGGGTCAAGAGGAGTCTGGTACGGCTTGCGCCCGTCGATGGCCTCTTGCATGGCGTCGTAGATTTCCAGGATTGCGTCCTTGGTGCGTTGAAACAGGAGGGGAGACTTGTTCCGGAAGGCTCGGAAGGTGTCCATGATGTAATCCACGTCTTCACGGACGACGCCGTACAGATGAAAGTAGGCCGCATCCAATTCGGCTCTCAGCCAGAAGCGCCGCTCGTCGTCCCATCTGTATGGAGCGCCTTCCTCACCGTGATCGCGAGCGAACGCCTCCATACCATAGGAGGTGTAGGTGAGCTCAAACGCTCGCCCTCTAACCCAACGATCCAACCATTCGCTCTCATCCCACGGACATCTTTGCTTATAGGTTGCAGGTAGCAACACAGGGAGCTGCTTGATAAGAAAATAGTTAAGGTTGGTTCCCGCCATCTTTTGTCGAAGGACAAAATCAAGAACATAGGCGTTGAAATTCAAGGAAACTAGATCTGGGTTCTCGATGTCGAATATGGCAACATAACCAGAGTCTCCAAATCCAGCTAGAGGGAACTGTGCAGTAATCAGCGTCCGCGTATCCGATGATCGACACACCTTGCGCCAACCGAATAACCATCGGCGATCCCAACCAGGGGATCGATGGTTACCACGCGAGTCTTCCGCAGAGTGGAGTCGATCGGTGACCTCTTTCTCTGAAATCCAGTAACGAGGCAACGTCGCGTATGCGGGGTCATCCTTCTGTGCTGGCGTAGGGCGAGGCAATGTTCCAGCATTGGCCTGCGCCTGAGTCTGATCCTTGTAAGTCCCATAACGATCGTCGAAATGGTGGACCATCTTCGCCTCAAAGAGAGGAAGCAAACGCTCACCATCCTTAACGAGATGATTTCCGTCGAACTCCCACCCCCCTTCCAGCATCCCTTCGAGAGTTTCTTTATTCTGAGCACTAGGGCGAAAGATACCCGAGCTGTTTGCCATGTGAAACATAGCCATGAACGACAGATTCCAAGGGTTTACATTAGGACTCTCCCGCCAGAGCACCGGGACGCGCCGGTAAATACTGAGGGTGATATCCGCATTGCGCTTGAAGTCGAAGACCGGGCAGGTTCCGGTGTTCGGGTTGAGCAGCGTGATGTCCTTGGGGGTGAGCGTGAAGGATCGCTCGTCGAGCTGTTCGACCTGCCGGAGCCGGAACGCCAGGTTGATCTGAGGCTGAGTTGCCTCGCCACCCGACGCTGTCCACAGGCAGAACCGGAACGAGTGATGGACGTGTACGAAAAGCTTCTCTTCGTTCTCGAAGTCGTAGAGCGAGGCAAGGGTCTCCGTCTCCACCATGTCCTTGAAGAAGAACTGGGTGGTGGCGTCGGTGGCGATGCCGGTGGGCAGCACCATGCCGACCCGCCCCCTTGGACCGAGGATCGTCCGCCCCGTCTCGGCGAAGACGGCGTAGGTGTTGATGTCCCCCCGTCCGGTCAGCGGATACCGGCCTGACTCCCGGAACAGGTGTGCCCAGCCGTCGGCGCTGCGGAGCTCGTCCGCGAACTCGGCGAACAGCCTCCGGTCCGTCTCCTCTTCGCTGGTGGCCAGCGCGGCGATGGCATTCTTCCGCGCGGCGGCGTTCTTGGCGTTCGCGATGTCTTCGTGCCTCGTGGCGAAGAACTCCTTCTCCTGCAGCTTGACCCTCTCCCACGGCGGGTTGCCGAGCACGCAGGTGAATCCGCCCCGCCAGCCGGTCACCGGGTCGATGTCGGCGCCGCCCTCAGCCGGGACATCGAAGATCTCGGGAAACTCCACGTGCCAGTGGAAGAAGCGGTAGCGCTCCGTGATCCGATCGAACTCCTCGGCCATGGCCGGGGGAAGGTCGCCTCCCGCTGCCAACTGTCGCAGGGTGTCGGTCATGATGGGTTCCGGAGCATCGACATGCTTGCGCCAGACGAACGCCGCGCACCAGGCGTCGGCCACCAGGCGGGCGCGGGTCAACTCCTCGGACCGCTCGAACTCGCGGAACCATCGTTCCTGTTCCCGCACGTCGGCCACGCTCGACACCGGGATGGCCGCCAGTTCCTGGAGTCTTCCGCTCAGCTTTTTGTTCCCGACGCGCGGTCCCTGCTCCGCGAAGAGCGTGCTCTGGTTACCCCGTTGTTTGGCGTTCTCACTCCTCCGCGACGCAACGATCTTCTTGTCGTCGCCTTCGATCGCTTTGAAGGCCGCATCGGGAATTTCGGCGTCCAGCAGTCTGGGGGTGGTTCCCAGCAGAGAATTGCCGACCCTGATATGGGCGTCGAGGAAGGCGAGCGGCTTACCCGGTTCCAGCGACTCGATCCAGAGGGACACCTTGGCCAGTTCGGTGGCCAGGGGGTTGATGTCCACTCCGTAGACGCATCTGCTGACGACCTTGCGCATGGCCTCGTTCACGGCGGACGGCACCGGCTCGGCCTCGCCGGTGACCAGGGTCGCGTACCGCTTGGCGACCCGGCGGGCGGCGGCGACGAGGAAGTGTCCTGAGCCACAGGCCGGGTCGCAGATGGTGATCTTCAGCAGGTCGTCGGCGACCCCGGACGCGGCGTACTCGTCGATGACCGGGTCGAGGGTGGTGTCGAGCAGCGACTCGATCAGCGACGACGGCGTGTAGTACGACCCGGTGGTCTTGCGGTCGTTGCCCGCGACGGTCCTCAACTCGAACGACGGCACCGCCAGCTCGGGGTGCGGGACCAGCTCCAGCAGTGACTCGTAGACGCTGCCCAGCTCGTCGGCTCCCAGGTGCTGGAAGTCGACGTCGCGGGGCCGGCCGTCCTTGCCGCGTACCGTGGACATGTGCCGGACGGCGGTGAGCAACGCCTGGTTGGGCAGATCGCAGACGAGAAACTGGTCGGGCACGGGCTTGTCTGTCAATTCGGCCAGAGCGTCGTCCGTACGGAAGAAGAGACCGCCAAGGCCGGGCAGGCCGAGCGCGGGCAGGCCGTCGTCGCCGCCGAGCGCCCTGATGACCCGGGCGGTGGTCTTCCACAGGTCGGTGTGGCGGTCCCCGGCCCGCCGGGCGGCGAGGTTGCGCAGCCGCCGGGTGGAGAAGTAGGCGTCGTAGCGGTCCTTCGCGGCCTGAGACGCGCCCGGGGCGAGCAGCGCGTTCCGGTCCTCGGCGACGAAGAGAAAGATGAGCTGGTAGGCCAGCCGGAGCAGCTCGTGGTGGAAGTCCGCCTTCTTGAGCTCACCGGAGCCGAGCTGGTCACGGAGCTTGGAGTTGGCGACGAGGAAGCCGGTGCCGAGCGTTTCGAGGGCCTGCTGCACGCCGTCGCGAAGCTGCTCGCGAGCTCTCAGCTTGGTCGCGTCGGCGAAGGCTCGCCATTTCTCCAGCCAGCAGTCGGCGCAGGTCGGGACGGAGTCGTCGCCGGAGATCAGCTCGAAGCGGGAGGCGTGCAGCAGGGTGTAGAGCAGTACGAAGTCCGAGTAGAGTTCGCCGTCGAAGATGGCTTCCAGGTCGAACTCGACGTAGGCCGCGCCGACCAGGGTGGTGGAGTCGCGCAGGATGCGCAGTTGCCGCCCGTTGGAGAGCACGCCCCACAGGTGGTCGTCGGAGAGGTTGAGAAACTCCTGGAGCATCGACTGCGGGGCCCGCTTGGTCTCCGCCCGGCCGGGGGCGCCCCGGTCCAGCTCGGTGTTCCAGCCGAGCAGGTGCATCGGCACGCTGTGCCACAGGTGGGAGACGGGAAACTCCTTCTCCCCCGCCTTCAGGCCACCCCGGACGTACGGCACGTGCCCGAAGCCCAGCTCGCCGAGGAGCACCTGTAGCCAGCGCTCCCGGGTGGGAGTGGTGGCGGCGTCACCGGCCGGCAGCTTCGCCATCCGGTCGCGGAACGCTCGATAGGCACCGAGCAGATACTCCCAGCGGCGGCTGGCCGCGTCGCCCAGCCGTTCCGAGGCGGCCAGGTGGTAGTCCTCGGGGCGGATGCCGGGAAGCTCGCGGTCGGCGGCGCCGATCCGGGAGAGCACGTCCTGCGGGATCAGACCGCCCTCGACCTTGACAGCCAGGTAGGCGAACTTCTTCATCGAGCACCGCCGGTCGGGAGGTAGACGTAGACACCGAGCACGTCGGTCTCGGGGTTGGCGGTCACCTTGAGTCCTCTCACTCTCTCGCCGATCGCGCCGCGGACCCGCTGGTGGGATTCGGCGAGCCTGGCGGCGAGGGCCTCTCCTCGGACACGCAGGTCGTCGTCGAGGACGGGGATCTCGTCGGCGACGCGCTGTGCGGTGCGGTCGATGAGCTGCCGCAGGACGTTCTCCGGCCGGGAGGTCAGCACCTCCGACACCTCCGCGTCGCTCAGCCACTCGCGCCCGTCTTCGGCGGCCCGGTAGCCGAGCACCTGGGCGTCCTCGGCGATGAGGGTGCGCTGCCCGGCCCGGCCGGGCAGCGTCACGTGGAAGCGGTAACGGACCAGGAGCACCGTGGTGCGGGTGCGGACCACGTCGGTGCGGACGACGCCGAAGCGGCCGGCCGGTCCCTCCGCGTCGAGCGCGGAGTCCAGGACCGTCCGGGCCAGGTCGCGGATCATGGGGTCGGTCCGTACCAGGGCGTGGCTGCCGGGTGGTGCCGGGATGTCCGGATGGAAGTTCAGCTCCGGGGCCTTGCCGTTGAAGCTGAGACCGAGGGCGTGCCGTACCGAGATCGGCAGTTGCCGGGTGTCGGCGGCGAAGCCCTCCACCCGGTTGTCGATGATCGCGCCATAGCCGGAGAGCGCGTCGCGGGCGAACCGCGCGACGTCGTCGGAGCTGCCCAGGGCGGCGCGGATCTCGGCGACCTCGCGTTCGACCTCGTCGAGCTTGACGCCGGAGTGGGCGTACTTGGTGAGCGCCTTGGACTCGCGGTCGGCGGCGCTCTCCCAGGCCCGGTGGATCTGGTCGCGGGTCCTGGTGACGCCGTAGTCCAGGTCGAGCTGGTCCTGGTCGTTGTCGCCGCGGATCAGCAGGCCCTCGATCAGAGCCTTGATCACGTCGTCTCCGCCACTGGGGACGGGGACGGCGACACCGGTCTGCTTGGCGATGGCGCGGTGCTTGCGGATCAGCACGTTGAGCACCACGCCGTCGATGCCGTTGTCCAGGCCGTACATGGTGACGGCCCGGACGATCTGCTTGCGCTGACCGAACCGGTCGACCCGGCCCTCCCGCTGCTCGTGCCGGGTGGGGTTCCAAGCCAGGTCGTAGTGGACGACCGCCTGGAAGTGCTCCTGCAGGTTGACGCCCTCGGACAGGCAGTCGGTGGCGACCAGCACGTGTCGGCCGGGCTCGGCGCCAAGCGCGTCGATGGCCTCGATGCGGGCCTCCGGTGGAAGCCGCCCGGTGACGTGGCGGACGTGCGCCTTCTTGCCGAGGGCCTTGGCCAGGTGCTCGGCGACGTATTCGGCGGTGGGGATGAACCGGCAGAAGACGATCGGGTCGTAACCGTCGGCGAGCAGCGACTTGACCTCGTCGATGAGCGCCGCGAGCTTGGCGTCCTCCGAGGGGCCCTCGATCGCGGCGAAGGCCGACGCCAGCCGCCTGAGCCGTCTGGCCTCCGCCGATTCCTCGCCGTCGTCCTCGGTGAGGCCGCCGGCCGCCGCGTCGATGCCCTCCAGTGCCTCGTCGTCGGTGAGGTCGAGCACGCTGGAGCGCCCCAGCTCGTCGGCCTCCCGGTCGGTCTCGGCGCGGATGGTGGCCGACCGGGTGACGAGTGTGGCGGCGGCGGCCCTCGGGGAGGAGGCGACGGAGCGCAGCATCGCGAGGGCCGACCACCAGGACACCCGCTGCCGCAGCCCGCTGCCCGGCTTGCGGACCGTCTCGCGGGCGTAGTCGAGGACCTTGCGGGCGAGCCTGCCGTACTCGCCGGTCAGCGCGTAGGAGACGTCGCGGACGTGCCGGTCCTGCGGGAAGGGCGTCTCCTGGTGGTAGGGGGAGTCCTCGCGGAGGAACTTGCGGATGTCGCGGCGGCGGCGCTGCACGAAGTGCCCGGCCAGCTGCTCGCGACCTTTCACGCTCTCCAGGTCGACGTCGCGCAGCGTGGGGTCGAGCAGGGCGATGAGGTCGCGGAAGGCGTCCTCCTTGCCGCTGTGCGGGGTGGCGGTGACCAGGATGAGGTGCCGTCCGGGATCGGCGGCGACCTGCTCCAGCAGCCGGTAGCGGAGCTGGCCCTGCTTGCCCGTCGATCCGGCCGACACGCAGGTGTGGGCCTCGTCGACGATGACCAGGTCAGGGCAGGTGCGGACGAACTGCTGGTAGCGGCGGTCGGTCTTGATGAACTCAGTAGAGACCACGGTGTAGCGGTGCCTGTCGAAGATCGTCTCGTCGTGGCGGAGTTCGCGCTCCAGCCGGTTGGCGGTGGAGCGCAGCACCAGGGTCGCCTCGATGGCGAACTTGTCGCGCAGCTCGTCACGCCACTGCTCGGCCAGCGCCGGGGAGCAGAGCACCGTCAGGCCGGTGGCCTCGCCACGCTCCAGCAGCTCCTTGGCGATCAGGCCGGACTCGATGGTCTTGCCGATGCCGACGTCGTCGCCGATCAGCAGCCGTACGGTCTCCATCCGCAGTGCGAGCAGCAGCGGGACGAGCTGGTACTGGCGCGGGCTGACCGCGATGGAGGCCAGCGAGCGGAACGGGCCCGCACCGGAGGTGAAACCGATGCGAAGCGCGGTACGGAGCAGTCCGGCGGCGACGCTGTCGGCGACCTCCTCGGGCCTGGGCGGCGGGAAGGTCGCGTCGGTGACCTCGTCGGCGAACAGGCAGGCCTCGAAGTCGGTGTCGCCGTTGAGCGGCCGCGCGAGCAGGAAATCGTCGCCGCTACCGGGCTGGACGACCCATTCGCGGCCCCGGGCGGTCACCAGTGTGCCCACGTCGCGGCTCATCGGCCGTTCCGTCCGGTGCCGAAGACGCTCGGGTACCTGCGCACGATCTCGCCCCACTCCTCGTCGTGTCGGAATCTGATGACCAGCCAGCCCAGATCCATGAGCCGATCCTCGGCCCGCATGTCGCGCTCGGTGACGTACGCGTCGTCGTGATGAGGCCCGTCGACGAAGACGGCGACGTTCCCGGCCTTGGTCCGGTAGACGAAGTCCGGCTTGGCCCTGGCGTCGGACAGGAGCTCCTGGGCTCCGTCGGGGAGGCGGTAGTCGCCCTCCCGCAGGAAGCCGACAAAGCGGCGTTCCAGCTCGCTGCCGGCGGAGTCACTGAGAGCGTCCAGATGGTCCTCCACGGAGGCGTGGCCACCGCTTCGCTCGGTGACCGCGGCCGCCAGCTCCCGCAGCAGGTCCACCACCGCGAGCCTGTCGATCGTCGTGTGCCAGAACTGGTTGCCGTAGGAGAGAAGGCAGTCGTAGCAACCTCGCTCGCACCGCTCCTTGGCGTTGGGGGCGTGGTCGAGGTCCTCGCCGCTGTCCGGGTCGATGTGAATGATCTCCAGTGCCCTGCGGGCCACCTGCCGCAACGCCTCTGGTTCGTCGTGCAGCCTGCGCAGCACGCCGGCACCGCCCTCGGCACTCTCGATGAACAGCATCCGCCCGCGCCCCGCCGGGTCGGGAAGGGGTTCGCTGGTCAGCTCGGCGTCCTCAAGCTGGAACTCGGCCTCGATGCCGCGCTCCAGCGCGTAGCGGAGGGTGGTGGCCACGGTCTCCGGCACCTGCCCGGCGAGCCGGATCACACAGATGTTCTTACGGTCCTCGACGAACGGGACGACCTTCAGGACGCGCTGTGCCTCCTCGGTCGACGTCAGCCCCTGGTCTTCCGGAGTGCGCTCGGTGGCCTTGGACTCGCTGAGCCATCGGCCGCGGACCGGGTCCAGCCAGAAGCCGACGTCGTTGCGGTTGCGGCGCCCCTTACCACCCTTGTTGATGATCCGGACGGTGGCGGTGTCGCCGTACACCAGCTCGGCCAGCGATCCGCCCGTCCCCCGCACATCGGCCTGGAGCCGGCCGGAACGGGTGCCGTGCGTGCTGAACCGGTAGCTGGTGACGAGCTCGAACCCGGCGCGGCGCCTTTCCTCCTCGTCGGAGGAGATGCGCTCGCGGCGGACGGTGTGCACGGTCTGCAGGTGCATCAGGCCGGCGAGGGAGCCGCCCAGCTCGGCGTCGCACTCATCGCAGTTGTCCACCCCTGCCTCGCGGGTGTGCCAGTAGCCGCATCCGGCACAGATCCGGGCCTCTGCGGTGGCCACGTCGCCGGACTCCCCGGCCGGGACCTGGATGCTGGCCACCTGGTAGCGCTGTCCCTCGTGGTAGATCAGCGCGCCGGGGCCGAACTCGCCGATCGCGATGAACCGGGGACGCTGCACATAGCTGCCGCGCTGTCTGCGGCCGGGGATGTAGGCGGCGAGCGGGAGCCGGGGGAAGGAGTAACCGGGCAGGAAGCCCTCGGAGGCGAAGTAGCGGTAGGTGTAGAAGTCGCTGAACTGCTGCTCGGTGTCCTCGTTCTTGAGCAGCCGGATCTGGTTCTCCGCCTGCATCCGGCGCCCCTGCGCTCGCTTCCGGGCGTCGGGCGTGGAGGCGTGATCCAGGACGCGGCGGTTCTGCTCGGCCTGCTCGGCGATCGCCGCGCGGTACAGGTCGCGCCACCGGCCGCAGGCGGCGTCGAAGCGTTCGGCCGCGCCCCGCACCTTCCGCTCCACCCAGTTCTCGTCCCACCAGGTGGTCTGCTCCAGGTTCTCGGTCTTGGCGATGGTGTCGAGCATGCGCCGCGCGCGCGGTACGGCCCTGCGTACCGCGTGGTCGTCGGCGAGCTGGAGCCGGAGATTCTTCCGGACGGGGAGTGTGTCGAGCTGGGCGATGTCGAGCACCTCGGTCATCTGGCTGTACAGGTCCGCGCCCGTCTCGGCCAGCCAGATGGCGTGGACGTGGGAGAGCACGAGGTCCTCGTTGGTCAGGTCGAGCCGGGGCGGCTGCACGCTCCCGGCGACCATCAGGTGGCTGCGCCGGAAGTAGTACTGGTCGTGCGGGCTGCCGGTAGAGCAGTAGGTGGTGATGAGCGCCGGCTGGCCACTCCGGCCCGCGCGGCCGGAGCGCTGCGCGTAGTTGGCCGGGGTCGGCGGCACGTTGCGCATCGCCACCGTGTTCAGGGTGGCGATGTCGACACCGAGTTCCATCGTGGGCGAGCAGTAGAGCAGCGGGAGTTTCCCCTCGCGGAACAGCTGCTCGCGCTCCTGGCGGTCCTGTGCCCGTACCTGGGCAGTGTGCTCGGCGGCGTGAATGCCGGCGAAGCGGGTGGCGACCTCCGCGTACAGATCCTTGAAGAACTCGCTGATCCGGGTGCCGACCTCCGGGTCGACGGTCTTCCTGAGCGGGTCGGGGGCGCCGGTCCTGCCGTTTCCGGCCCGCCAGATCAGCTCGGACGACTTCAGGCGGTAGCCCTTCGCCCCGTCGCGTCCCTCCTGGACCTCGGTGAGCAGGCCGTACTTCTCCAGTGCCCAGAGCAGATCGACGATGATCTCCTGTGCGTCGTCGACAGTCAGCCGGTGCGGGTGGTTCGGGAACATCCCCGCCCGGCGGAGGTAGTTGCCGAGCGCGGAGCGGCCGGTGAAGTTGACCCGGTCACGGCTCTCCCCCGGACGTCCCGGTCGGGCGAAGACAGTACGGGCGCTGTCACGGCCGCCGCCCTCGGGGAGCGCCCACACCCCGGTGAGGTTCTGGCCGCTCTGCTTCTGGATCCGCTCGTATCCCTCGGGAGTGAGCTCCTCCACCTCGACGGCGAGCGCCCGCCGCATCTCGTCCAGCACGATGCGGGCCAGATCCGCGCGGTGGGCCGGATCTCCGGTCCGCAGCGCCGGGTGCGTCCTCTCCCAGTACTCGGTGTCGGCGGCGATGTCGTCCAGCGCCACGTAGTCGAAGCGCAGCAGGCCGGTCTGCTCCAGGTTCGGCATGGTGATCCGCCAGCCGCGCTCCAGGTCAAGGTAGATCAGATAGGAGAGGACACCGCGGAGTGCCTTGAGCACCGCCTCCTTCTGACCGAACTTCACCTCGGGGTTCTGGGCGAAGGCGGCCAGCGGCAACTCCATGGCTCTGGCCACCCGCTGGGCCACCTCGTCATGGCGCAGCCCATCCTCGCCCGCGGCCCGCGCCGCCCGGTACAGCGCGCCGCGAAGCTGAGTCACCTGGACGAAGTCGTTCAGGTGACCCGCCTGCAGGCTGGCGTCCTGCCGGTTGTCGACGAAGGTGAGCAGCTTGCGGGCCTCGTCGTCGAGCTGCCCCTTCTCGTTCTGCTCGCGGAGACTGCGCACCACGCTCGTGCTGATGATCGACACCGCCGAACTGCGGCCCTCGGTCGCGAAGGTGGCCAGCTTGGCGAAGTCCCGGCCTCGGGTCTGCTCGTACGCCGCCCGGCAGCGCAGGCAGAAGCGGAACGGCGAGGGCAGGTACCAGGCCTGGATTCCCTCGCCGGTGGGGACCTCGGAACCGCCGGGGCCGAGCCACACCTCGCGAGGAAGCCTGTCGCTCAGCGACGGGCGTACCTGCGTGCGACCGTCGGCGTCCGGCTCCAGCCAGGAGTCGGGCAACCGGCCCTCCCCCACCGGATCGGCCGGCCAGGGGTGCCCGCTGCTGAGATAGAGGTATCCGTTGACCGCGTCGCCGCCGGCGACGTTCGCCTCCTGGCGGGCGCTGTAGCGACCGCCCTTCTCCCTGGCCACGACGAGGTAGTCCTGGCCGCACTCCCGGCAGAAGGCCTGCGGCAGCAGGATCTTCTCCCGCTGTCCCGGGACGCTGACCTGGTACTGGCTGGTGATGTACCGGACGTCCTCGGGCTCCAGGCTGACGTAGGTGGTGTCTCCCTTGGAGAGGAACTGGTGCAGCCGGAACGCGAACAGCGGCCTACCGGTTTCGGGGTGCGGGGCTCGCGCCCCTTCCTGCAGGAGGCGTTCGATCGCCGCCGTGCACTCTTCCCGCTCCTGGCCCGTGATCGCGTGGAGTTCCCCGGCGACGTCCGCGACCTTGGCCGGGTGGCGGCGGATCAACCGGGTGCTCTCCGGTTCGGCTTCGAGTCCGAACTCCGACTCGATCCAGGTGGCCAGCGGATCGTCGACCAGTTTCTGGTACGAGCGATCGCCACCGGCCGCCGCCATGCTCGCGACGAGCTCGGCGGAGGTGGGGACACCGTCTCGGGTGGCACGGACGAGCGTCTCGCCGATCACCCGGTCGGAGGTGACCTCGGTGCCGAACAGGCGGGTGGCGACGCCGGCCACCACCTGCCGCGTCCGCTCGAAGGAGGTGCCGGTCGCCATCGTCGCCGAGGTGCCCACGCACTGCAGGTTCGGCGCGGCGCACGCGTCGCGCAGCCGGCGGACCAGCAGTGCCACGTCGGCTCCCTGACGCCCCCGGTAGGTGTGCAGTTCGTCCAGCACCAGGAAGCGCAGGCCCTGGGCCGCGCCGATCAGGTTGCGGCGCTCCTCCGGCCGGGTGAGCAGGTATTCCAGCATCACGTAGTTGGTGAGCAGGATGTCGGGCTTGCGGGCCAGAATACGGTTGCGCTTCTCCAGGTCTTCCTGCCCGGTGTAGCGCTCGAAACTGACCGGCCGCGCGTCCTTGGGGAGCCCCCATTCGAGAAAGCGCTCCAGCTCGTGGAGCTGGCTGTTGGCCAGCGCGTTCATCGGATAGACGACGATCGCCTTGACCCGTCCCGGTTCGGGGTCGCGCAGGATGGAATCGACGATCGGCACCATGTAGGAGAGGCTCTTACCGGAGCCTGTTCCGGTAGTCAGGACGTAGCTGCCGCCGTCGCGGGCGGCCTCGACCGCCTCGCGCTGGTGACGGTGGAGGGAGAGAGGCCGGCTTCCTGGATCGTTCCCATCCGTCTTGATCCTGAAGAGCTGCTCGCACATCGGGTGCAGCATCTCCGCAGTGACCAGCTCGGAGATCGTGCCACCGGCGGCGAAGCTGGGGTTCAGGGAGACCCACGGGTGCGGCCACCGGACCCGCGCCGCCTGCTCGTCTTTCAGGTGCCGGGCGATCCGTTCGTCGCGCACGTGCACAAGCGAGGTAGTAAAACGGTCATAGTCGGCAATAAGTCGCTCATGGACCTGAAAGACATCCATTTATGGACAGGTACCCCTTTTAGGACAGCGTCCGAAATGACCGATTGACTGACCGGAAACCGAGTACTTCCGCAGCTTTTCCGGATGAGCTCCCGATTTAACCACCTGATGGGGCAGAAATGAACCTCGGTTTATCGTGCGCCTCATACCGGTACGATCACGTCGGCGGCAGCGAGAACCCCGGGAGATGATGCATGGCGAGACTCGGCGTCCACCGCGACTTCTTCCGGACCTTCCTCAAGCTCGAAAAACCGGTTCAGGATCAGACCATCGAGGTGTTCTCGAAATTCCAGCGGGCGACCCACGCTGGGCTGCACCTGGAGCCGGTGGCCAAGGCCCGCGACCCTCGGATGCACACGATCCGCATCACCCTTTTCTGGCGAGGCGTCGTGCTCGCCCCCGATCGGGGCGGCCTGTACGTGCTGCTCAACGTGCTGCCGCACGATGACGCCTATGACTGGGCCAAACGACGCCGTGCCACGGTGAACGCCGCCACCGGCGCCGTCGAGCTGCGCGACCTCGTCACGCTGGAGGAGCGGGCGGCGTCGGTCACTCCCACGGCCACGCCCGCGACTCCGCTTTTCGGCCACGTCAACGACGCCGACCTGACACGTCTCGGCATCGACGCCCAGGTGCTCGCGTTCGCCCGTACGTTCAACAGCGAGGACCAGCTCGACGGGGCGCAGGCGTTCTTCCCGAAGCAGCAACACGACGTGCTGGTCGGCCTGGCGTCCGGTATGACCCCCGACGAGGTTTGGACGAGTCTGCCCGCCCCCTCCGCCGAGGTCGTGGGATTCGACCCCGAGGACATCACCGCCGCCGTCGAACGCTCACCCGGACAGGTGCTGCTGGTCAACGGACCCGACGAGCTGATGGACGCGTTCACCAAGCCCTTCGCCCTCTGGCGCGTCTATCTGCACCCCTCCCAGCGCGACTCCGCCTCCGGCTCCTTCAGCGGACCGGCGCGGGTGACGGGCGGTCCTGGAACGGGAAAGACCGTCGTCGCCCTGCATCGCGCCAGGCACCTCGCCTCGCGGGTGAGTGATGAGAAGTCCGTCCTGGTCACCACCTTCGTCCGGACGCTGCCTTCCACCATGGAGGACGCCCTGCGGCAACTCACCGACGGCGATGGCATCCTGATGAACCGGATCGAGGTCCGGCACATCGACGGCGTGGCCTACCGGATCGTCACCGGCGGCACGGGCGGTCTCGCCGTACTGCGTTCCGAGGACGAGAAGGCACGCTGGGCGAAGGTGGCCCGGAGCATCGGCCTCCCCTCGCGCTTCGACGAGGCATTCCTCTCCCACGAATGGCGACAGGTGATCCTCACCCAGGGCATCGTCTCCCTGGAGGAATACCAACGGGCATCGCGGCCGGGGCGGGGAAGGGCGCTCGGCCAGCTACAGAGGACGCAAATCTGGGCTGCCGTCACAGCGTTCACCGACGCGCTGCGTGCGGACGGGGTGTGGACCTACGAGACCATCTGCCTTGAGGCGACCCGGCTCGTGGAGGACGGCGAGCACAGGCCATACCGGCACGTCATCGTGGACGAGGCGCAGGACCTCAGCCCCTGGCACTGGCGTCTGCTCCGGGCCGCGACCGCCCGTGGCCGCGACGATCTGTTCCTCGCCGGCGACACCCATCAGCGGATCTACGACTACCGGGTGTCCCTGAAGAAGCTGGGCATCGACATCGCGGGCAGATCCACTCGGCTCAGGATCAACTACCGGACGACCGCGGAGATCCTGCGCTGGAGTCTCGGCTTGCTTCACGGGGAACGGATCGACGACATGAACGGCGACCTCGACACGCTCGCCGGATACCGGTCGGACGTCCACGGCGCCGATCCTCGGCTGAGCGGCTTCGCCACCCAGCAAGACGAGTTGGCGGGGCTGGTCGAAACCGTCGGTCAGTGGCTCAGCCAGGGAGTCGCACCCGGTCAGATCGGCGTGGCGGCGCGCTCCAACATGCTCGCCGACCAGGCCGTCGCCAAGCTCAAGGCCGCGAACATCCCGGTCACCGCGCTAGCCAAAAGGCACACCGACCACGAGGTGGGAGTGGGCACCATGCACCGGATGAAGGGGATGGAGTTCCGGTGCATCGCGGTCATCGGCGTCGGGGAACACTCGGTTCCTCCCACCTCCGCCATCACGTCCGCCGAGGAGGACCTGATCGCCCACCAGCAGGATCTGCAGAAGGAACGCTGCCTGCTCTTCGTGGCCGCCACCCGCGCCCGCGAGGAGCTCACCATCTCCTGGCACGGTTCCCCCAGCACGTTCCTGCCCGCCTGATCGGCGTGTCCCCCGGGGCGCGGACCGGAGGACACGCGGGCTCGGCGACTACTCGCCCTTGGTCACGGTCTGGGCGAACCAGTCGAGCGAGGAGACCACGACATCCCAGACGGATTCGTTGACCAGCAGCACCGTCTTGAAAGAGGGGTACAACTCGATCTTCGCCGCGGGCAGTTCGATGCCCGGAGCGTCGTTGAGATTCCTGCGGAGTTGATCACGGAGGATCGGGTCGTCGAACGGCGGCCGCCGCTTCAGCGTGCCGAACGGGACTTCGACGGTGTCGGCGTAAAAGCGGATCATCGCCAACGTCTTGCCGTCCCGCTTGATGACCGGCGCGCACGAGCTGCCCGCGGACCGGCCGAACTGGATCTCACCACCGCGGGCCCGCCACCAGTCGAGCAGCCGGGTGACCGCCCCGGCCGCCTGCGGCCCGCTCCCCTCGCCCAGCTGCTCGAAGAAACGGCGCTCGTACTCCTCCAGGTCTCCCTGGTCACCGGGGAGCAGCTCGGCCTCGCTGATGTCCAGCGCGGCGGGAAGTCCCAGCAGTTCGGCGAGCTCCCGAGCGGAGATCAACTGGGTTCGGTCCGCCTTGCCGGCCTGGTCGAACTTGATTCCCTCGGCTCGGAGCACCTCGTGAACGTCCCGCTCGTCATCCTCGTCCGCCCAGCCGAAGCCCTTGGACACCTGGCCCGACGCGTTCAGCACCCGATGCGCGTTGAGCAGGCTGGTCTTGGCCAGGTGAGCACCCACCGGGACCGCGTGCGAGCCGATCAGCTCGGCGAGGTCCCCGTAGGTCGTCCAGGTGCCGGCCGGGAGCGCGGCGAGCGCCGCGTGCAGCAGCGTCCAGTCGCGGGACGGCCCCACCGGGCCGCTGTCCAGCGGGCCGGGCCAGATCTCGATCGCCCGGGTGGCGAGCCGTTCCGCGCGGGCCTCGATCTCCGCCTTTCCCCATCGCTCCTGTTTGGCGATCTCCTGGTTCATGACGACTCCGCTGCGCGTGAAGAAGTCACGCTTCCTCGCGAAGGACATGTTGCCCAGCTCGGAGTTGTAGCCGCTGAGGGTGAGGTTGCCCAGGGTGTGCACCAGCTCCTTGTGCAGCCGGTCCGCCTCTCCCTCGGTGGCGAGGGTCTCAAGCCAGTCGGGCGTCGGGCTCTGCGGCAACACATGCTCGATGGTGATCTTCTTGTCGGAGAGGTCCACCCGCTCCTTGGGGTCGTAGGTCTCCTCCAACCGGCGGAGCACGAGCTTCTGCTGCGCGGTGCGTCCCTGCCAGTAGAAGGCCTTACTGCGAATGTCGGCACGGAACTGTTCGTCCGAGGACCAGTACAGCCTCGCCGCCGACAGTTCGGTACGCAGAACATCTGCCACCTGCCGCTCGCCCGTCAGCTGACGGGTGAGCCGCATGAAGATCTTGTTCAGGTTGCCGGACGTGACGCCTGAGATCAGCCGCCGGATCAGAAAGCTCTCGATGTAGCTCAGCGCCTTGCAGACCTCCTCGTCGGTGCAGTCTCCGCTGTCACGGAGCTCCAGCAGTCGCATGATGACGGGGTACGCGGTGCTGCCCTTCCACTCGTTGAGGAAGCGCAACCGCCTCTCGATCTCCGTGTCGCCTTTTGGTTCGAGGATCTGCTGAAGATAGCGGGAGCGGCGAGAGAGCTCCTTCACATACTCCTCGACGCGTTCCTCGACCTTTCCCCTGTCCACGGTCACGGCCCGCAGAAGCTCCTGGTGGCCTCGGTAGGCGTCGTTGTACTGGGCCTCGTCACCCCGGTCGAGAATCAGGGTGAGATACATCAGCTGATCCAGTGCCTTGTGACCGAGGAGTCTCTGCATGGGCAACCAGTAGGTGTCGTGGACGTACTGCCCCTTTTTCGGCAGATGCATGAAGACGTAGTTGCGGATCAGGTCCACCTGGCTGAGCCGCATACCGGTGTTGTTGATGGATTCGAAGATCCGGAAGGCGTTGTCGTCGTCCTCCACGACGATCTGCACGAGGTTCAGCCGGTTGAGAACCACGCTCTCGACCCGGGCGATGTCATGAGGATCGGCCGGATCGTCGACCTCGACCAGCTTGGTGCGGAAGAACTGGTAGGCGCTCGCGATCCGGCTGTCCGTCTCCCCCATGGGCAGCCCCTCGACACAGGCCCTGAAGGTAGAGCGGTCGACCTGGGTGGGCAGCAGACGATATCTGAGATTTCCCGGCTTGAACTTGTTGATCAGGTGGGTCTCGTTGATGCGCTCACGGTGCATCGGGTCCTCGGCGGCCTGGTGGTCGCGCAACGCGCACAGCGCCACCATCAGTGTCGTCAACCGCTGCTGGCCGTCGACGACCAGCCACTGGTAGTTGCCCGGTGAATTCTCCGGACCGGGAGCCAGCACGACCGAGCCCAGGAAGTGGGTGTTGTCCTTGCCCTGTTCGATCTGGTCGACCTGCAACTCGATGTCCGCCCACAGCTTGGCGAGCTGCTCGCGCTCCCAGGAGTAGGGCCGCTGGTACAGCGGGATCATCAGCTGCTGCTCGCCACCGATAAGACCCCGGAGCGTCGTCTCATTGGCCTTCATGCCACCTCCATGGAACGTTCCTTCGACAGGAATCACGATCTTTACACGACAAGGGGTTTCAGTAGAGGTGATCTTTAAAGAACGTCTCGCGAGCAAACCTGTTCACGAACGCCTTCAACGTAAACCCTAGGCCCGACAGATCCTCTATCCAGGAAAACTTCGACTCTCAAACAGGATTAATAGCTAACAAAGCCGCAAATATACGCGATTCTACGGATTGCGAAAGGCGGTCAGAGCTTGTCTTCCACCCCGCGCAAGCGCACGCAGACATTCGCGACCTGGCGTATCAGGCTTGGTTCGGAGCCGGCGCAGGGACCGCCATACGCGTGATGGATTCGAGGAAGACGATTCAGGGAAAACGGTCGGGCTCGCCGCGTTGACATACCGCGGCGGTTCCATCGCGACGGCGCGTACGGCGGATGTCCGTTCTACCGGTTCACGGAATCTCCGGCGTCGCCCCCTGTTCCCTGCGCCGCGGCCGGAATTTGTCGGAGCCGGTTGGTAGTCATGGCGCTACCCCCTATCGCTGGAGACGACCGTTGACTTCTGACATGGGCCTTCTCGACGAGCTCTCCCCCGAGCAGCTCGGATGGCTCGGCGACGACCCCGGCCAGGTTCGCGCGGACCTGTTCGCCCGGCTCGACGAGCTCTACGTGCCGGCGCGGCAGTGGCCGGCGCCGACGTTCACCGAGAAGGTCGTCGCCGAGCTCGTGCCCACATTCGGCGACGCGCAATGGCGTGCGCTGGGGGTGTGGGCGCAGCTGCGGATGAACCTGCTCCACACCCGCGGGACGGACCACCGCCCGGATCCGACGTCGCTGGCCGCGCGGGTCGCCGAGCGGAAACTCGCCTGGACCGGCGACGAGGTCGAGCTGCTCTGGCGGGCCGCGATCGGGCCCAGCCTGCTCGACTACCGCCACGAGTCCTCGACGGCCCTTCCGTGGGCGGCCACCGAGAGTCTCTCCCGCGAGGCGCAACGCCGTCATCTCCCGCTGATGCGCCAGATCCACGAGGCTCTGACCGACAACCCGTGGGCGCCCCACTCCCGGCTCAAACGCGACATGGACATCCTCCTGGCGGAGCACGCGGAGGACGACCCCGTGCGGGCCACCGCCTACCTGGTCGGCGCGGGCGACGGCTTCGCCACCCTGATGGCCACCGAGTACGGCTCCCGCCTCGGCGACCCGAAGGCGCTTCCCCTGTTGTGTCACTGGATCACCGCGACCGCCGCGCGCCCCGCTCCCGCCTGGCTCCGGCAGGCCGCCGCCCTGCTCACACCGGACACCGGCCCGCTCGTCCGCGACATCCTGAGCCGCGTCCCCGCCCACCGGGAGACGACGATCCGGCACCGAAACGGCGACCACGAGTGGACCACGACGACCTATCTGAACGAACGCACCGCCGTGGCGCTGCGCGGCCTGGTGTGGACATGTGAGCTGATCGACGAGCCGTGGACGGTCCCGCTGCTCGGGGAGGTCGCCCTGGCGGCGGGCACCGGCATCGGCGGGTCCGGGCCCAACTCGCGCAGCGAGAAGCTCGTCAACGCCGCCCTGCTCGTGCTGGCCGGACACGGCGGTCTGGAGGTGGTGGCCCCGCTCGCCCGGATGCAGACCAAGGTCAGGAAGAGGTCGATCCTGGCGAAGGTGACGCGGACGCTGGACGCGGTGGCCGAACAGGCCGGGCTCAGCCGCGAGCAGCTGCTCGACCGGACCGTGCCGACGTTCGGACTCGACCCGGACGGCGTACGGGAGGAGAAGGCGGGCGAGCACGTTTTGCGACTGGCGCTGGACGAGGCGGGCACACCGCTGCTGACCTTTCTCGATCCGGCCGGAAAGCCGGCCAAATCAGCCCCGAAAGCGATCAGAGAGAGCAATGGCGGACTGCTCACCGAGTTCAGGAACACGCTCAAAGAGATCCGGAAGACCCTGTCCTCCGAGCGGCACCGCGTCGAGCGGGCACTCGCCGAGGACCGGCTCTGGCGCTGGAGCCAGGTTGAGGAGTTCTTCCTCGACCACCCCGTCACCGGTGTCCACGGCAGGCGGCTGATCTGGCAGATCCTGCAGGGTCCCGCCGGGATACCGGTCAGGACCGACGACGGCTGGGAGCTGACCGATCCGATCGGCCGCCGGATCCAGCCCCGCGCCGACACCCCGATGCGGCTCTGGCATCCCATCGGGGAAACCGTCGAGGAGATCCGCGGCCGGCGTGACCACCTCCTGGAGATCGGGCTGCGGCAACCGTTCAAGCAGGTCTTCCGCGAGGTCTACCTGCTCACCCCGGCCGAGGAGCGGTCCGGGACACTCTCCAACCGCTTCGCCGGACACAGGCTGCGGTACGGCCAGGCCAAGGCACTGCTTTCCGAACGCGGCTGGACCGGCCTCTCGCTCGGCCACTGGGACGCGGCGGGCGGCTCTGAGCAGGGCGAGGCCGTCAAGGAGGTCCCCGGCTGGCAGGCGCGCTGGGACATGCACCTGCCCTGGGAGTCCTGGGAGACGGACGGCTACGATGCCCCGGCCGCGTTCTGCCTCAGCGGGCCGATCCGGTTCTACCGCACCGGCGAGGAGCCGTCACAGGAGGAGTTCCGCAGACCGGCACCGCTGACCGAGGTGCCCCCGCTGGTGCTGTCGGAGACCATGCGCGACGCCGACCTCGCCGTCGGTGTCTCCTCCGTCGGCCTCGACCCGCAGGGACAGGGCGACTACTGGCATTCCTACAACTTCGGCGACCTCACCGAGACCGCCGAGATCCGCCGCGACGCCCTGACCCGGCTGCTCCCCCGGCTGCGCATCGCCGACCGGGCCGAGCTCACCGACCGCTTCCTGCGGGTCCGCGGTGACCTGCGTACCTACCGGATCCACCTGGGCTCGGGCAACATCCTGATGGAACCCAACGACGCCTACCTGTGCATCGTCCCCGACGTCGCGCCCGACCACGTTTTCCTGCCGTTCGAGGAAGAGGGCGGCATGCTGTCGGTCATCATCTCCAAGGCGCTCCTGCTGGCCGGCGACGCCGCCATCACCGACCCGTCCATCACCCGCCAGATCAGGGCCTGACCGGAGGTCCGCCGGGGGACACGACAGGCCAGCCGCCTCTCGGGGTATGTCGGCGACTTCACGAAACCCTGTGTGGTCACCGGCGACCGCGGCGGGCCCGGGCGCGGTAGTGGTCGAGGACGTCCTGGCGAAGGAGGTGGCCGAAGCCCGCGGCCTCGATGCGCAGGCCGAGCTCGGGCTCGGTCACGCCGAGCGCGACGGCGGTGTCGGCCACGTTCCAGCCGGCGGCGGCGAGACTGGTCAGCAGGTGGCCGCGCCGGACCTGGTTCTCCGACAGGCGGAACGTCTTGAGGTACGCGAGCCGGCCGGTGCCGTCGGTGATGAGCTCGCCGATGTGGTTCTCCCGCTGCCGTTCGAAGGGCGGCAGGAAGCGGGACAGGCGATACCCGCCCATCTCGTGAACGCGCTGGTAGGTGTAGTCGGCGCCCAGCAGCCCGCCCGCCATGACCCGGTCGTGGAAGGCCGCCCACTCGTCCCGCTGCCGGCGGGCCTGGGCGCGCAGATCGGCGAGCGAGCGCACCGTCGCGTCCGCGATGCGGGCCCGGAAATCGGGCACCGGCCCGCCGTACATCGCGTAGTGGTGGATCAGCTCGCCGTACAGGTCGTGGACGAGGGTGGTGTGCAGGGCGCGGTAGTCGTCGGGGTGCGGCACCACGAACGCGGCGGCGAGCGCGTCCGCGACGTGGACGAGAACGCCGCACTGGCCGTGGTGGATCTCGAAGACGCGAAGGGCGTCCTCCAGGCCGCTGACCGCGGCGCCCACGTACGCCTCCTCGACACGGGGCGAGAGCCCATGGCTGATCGCGCGGTGCGACCACTCCTCCCACACGATCTCCGGCCCGCCGAAGTGCAGCGCCAGATACCCTTCGAGCGCCAGGTGCAGGGGCAGGAAGCGCAGCCGGTTCCTGCCGGCCCGGCGGGCCATCCGGCGGTGGAACCGCAGCGGCATCCGGCTGGGCGTGCGCTCACGCTCCTGCGGCCCCCGCAGCTGTGTTCCGTACGCCGCGGCGGGGGTGCCGTCAGGCGTCCAGCTCGCCACGAACCCGTGCGGGATGTAGGAGGAGTACGCGGTCCGCGCGTCCACCTCGACGACGCCGAAGTCCGCGTCGTAGAGCCGGGCGTCGAGCCGCAGGTCCTCGATCGGCTCCTCGCGGACCAGCGGGACGAGCCGTACGCCACCCCATGCCTGCGCGGGGCGGGTGGAGAGCCCGGTGAGGGTGAGATCCGTCATGCGTCCTCCCGCAGGAACGCCTCGACGCGGCGCGCCAGGTGGGCGCGCAGCTCGGGGAGCCCGGTGCGCCCCTCCGCGAACCGGGCCAGCTCCACCAGGGCGACCAGGTTCTCGGCGTCGCGGATCCCGGCGGTCGGGACGGCGGGCGCCAGCCGCCGTACGTCGAAGTGGGCGGCGTCGTACACCGGGTTGAGGTGCACGACGGCGCAGGTGTGGTCAGGGTCGAGCCGGGTGCGCCAGATCCGCAGCACCTCTCCGGCGAGCCCCGGCGGCGAGTTGTCCCACCCGTCGGAGACGATGACGAGGCGCCCGGGTCCGCGTTCGAGGCCGTCGAGGACGCGCTCGCCGAGCGGTGTCGCCCCGTACGGACGGGCGAGCAGCGCGTCCGTACGGCCCGACAGCCACAGCGGCGTGTACTCGGAGGCCAGCGCCTCCAGCAGGAAGTGGCAGGCGAGCGCGACGGCAAGCGGACGGCGGCGCTTGTGCCCCGAGCCGTACGCGGAGAAGCTGTCGTCGAGGACGGCGGCCACCGCGCCCCAGCGCCCGGCCTGGTCGCCCGCGGTCCGGCGGGCGGCCGCGCGCAGCGCCTCCGTCAGCTCGGCGCGGCGGCGCACGCGATCGTCCAGGGAGAGGGCGAGCACGTATGACGCGAGCCGGGTCAGCGGCATCGTGGTGAGGTCGGCCCGCACCGCGCCGGCCCCCAGGCCGCGCGCCGACTCCTGCAGGCGCAGCCGCTCCAGCCGGGTGAGCCGGGGCGCGATGCGCTCCAGGAAGGTGGCGCGTGCGATGCGGTGTTTCGCCGCGAACCCCTCCGCGACCGTGTAGGGCAGCTTGTACAGCGCGGCCTGCTCGTAGTGGGCCCGCCGCCAGGTCTCCAGGATCGGCGTGGCGTAGACGGCCGGCCGGTGCGGGGTGAACAGGAACGGCCCCAGCTCCCCGCCCGGCCTCAGGTGGGCGTGGCGGACGGCGTCCTTGACGGCGCCGCGGTACTTCACCGCGTCGAACGCGAGGTCGGGACGGGCGGCCAGCCAGTCCCGCATGATCGCCCTGGTGCGCCGGTTGTTGACCCTGGCGCGGCGCAGCTCGCGGAACAGCCCGTACACCCGGGGTGGCGGCAGCAGGGCCAGCCTCCGGGCGATCAGGCGCCCCTCGGCCAGGCGCTGCGCCCGGCCCGTCTCCCCCGCCGTGACCAGCAGGTTCCTGGCGATCAGTACGGCGTTGTGGTCGTTGACGTCCAGGGCGAGGGTGGCCGCGTACAGGTCGCGGTAGTTGCCCATCAGGTAGCGGTGCAGGAAGTCCAGCGAGAGCCCCTGCTCGTCCGCGCCGGAGTGGAACTCGCGCTGGCCGGTGGAGGTGATCGCCGCGTTCACGAACAGCAGGACGTCCTCGGCGGCGATCAGGTCCGCACCGGTCTCGATGTGAGCGTCGATCGCCGCCTCCGGGGTGATGTGCGAGGCCGGCCGGGGAGTGGGAGCACGAGCTGCGAATCATCGCTTCAAAGGCGGGTTCCGGAAGTCGCGCCGGAGTCCCGCGGCCGACTCCGGAAGGCTAGCACCGGCATATCCCCTTCTTCTTCCTTATTTCCCGCATCTCCCGCTGCCCGGGCCGGGTGTCACCTCGACGCCTCGGTCAGTTCCCGGGACTCCTGCCCCACCTCGGCACGGCCCAGGCGGCTGGGCCACCAGGCCCGCGCGCCCAGGTCCCGTACCAGCGCCGGGACCAGCAGGGATCGCACCACCAGGGTGTCGAGCAGGACGCCGAAGGCGACGATGAAGGCGATCTGCACGAGGAAGGCCAGGGGGATCACCACCAGCGCGGCGAAGGTGGCGGCGAGCACGACGCCCGCCGAGGTGATCACCCCGCCGGTGGTGACCAGCCCGCGCAGCAACCCCGCCCGCGCCCCGTGGTGCGCGGTCTCCTCGCGCACCCGGGACATGAGGAAGATGTTGTAGTCCACCCCCAGCGCGACCAGGAAGACGAAGCCGTACAGCGGCACGGACGCGTCGACGCCGGTGAACTTGAACACGTGCGTGAAGACCAGCGTGGAGACGCCGAGGGTGGCCAGGAAGTTCAGTGCGACGGTGACCACCAGGAGCACGGGCGTCACCAGCGAGCGCAGCAGGACGATCAGGATGAGCAGGATGATCGCCAGGACGACCGGGACGATGAGCAGCGTGTCGTTCCTCGCGGTCTCCGTCGTGTCGTATCGCTGGGCGCTGTAGCCGCCGACCATGACGCCGTTCTCGGGGGCGAGCGCGGCGCGCAGGCGCCTGACCGTGTCCTGGGCGGCGTCGCCGTCCGGCGCGTCGTTCAGCGTCGCCTCCACCAGCACGAGCCCGTCAACGATCTTGGGGGGGTCGCCCGGTCGTCCGCTCCGGGTCACCGCCGCGGCGTCGGACACGCCCTCGACGCCGCCGGCCGTCTTCTCCACGGCCGCGGCACGCCCGGCGGGGGCGACGATGACCGCGGGCTGCCCCGAGCCGCCGGGGAAGTGCTCGCTCAGCGTCGCCTGCGCCGCCACGGACGGCGCGTCGTTCACGAAGGTCTCGTCCAGCGGCACCCCTCCGGCGTTCAGCTGCGGCGCGAGGAGGGCGAGGCCGGCGAGAGGCAGGACGGTGGCGATCCAGAGCCGGCGCGGACGGCGGTCGACCAGGGTGGCCACCCGGCTCCAGATCCCGCGGCCCTCGGCGTCGGCCGCGACGGCCGGGCGCGGCCTCGCGGGCCACAGGGCGGCGCGGCCCAGCAGGACGAGGGCGGCGGGCAGGAAGGTGAGCGCGCTGAGAGCGGCGCACGCGATGCCGATGGCGCCCACCGGGCCGAGCGCGCGGTTGTTGGTCAGGCCGCTGAGCAGCAGCGCGAGCAGGGCCAGGGCCACCGTGGCGGCACTGGCGACGATCGGCTCGAACGAGCGCCGCAGCGCGACGCGGCCCGCGGTGAAGCGGTCGCCGGTCGTGGCCAGTTCCTCCCGGAAGCGGGCGGTCAGCAGCAACGCGTAGTCGGTGGCCGCGCCGATGACCAGGATGAACAGGATGCCCTGCACCTGGCCGTCGACCCGGACGATGTCGCGGTCGGCCAGGAAGTACACCACGGCGCACGCGAGGCCGAGTGCGAAGACCGCGCCGCCGATGATGATGAGCGGCAGCAGGACGCTCCGGTACACCGCCAGCAGGATGATCAGGACGGTGATCAGCGCCACCCCGAGGAGCAGGCCGTCGATCCCGGCGAAGGCGTCGGACAGGTCGGCCCGGGTGGCCGCCGGCCCCGCCAGCTGAGCCCGCAGGCCGTCGACCGCCACCGCCGAGCCGATCCGGTCCAGGGTCTCCCCGAGCGAGCCCTCGACGTCGGGTCCGAGCTGGACCACGCCCTGCAGCGCCCGGCCGTCGTCCGACGGGATGGAGGGCGTGGGAGTCCCGGCGACGCCCTCGGTGCCGCGCAGCGAGGCGAGCGCCCGGGTCGCCGCGGCGCTCTGCTCGGGAGTGATGTCCTTCCCGTCCTTGCCGTCCGCGGTCCACACCACGATGAGCGGCTGCGTCGCGTCCTGACGGAACCGCTCCTGCACCTCCAGCGCGCGTGTCGACTCCGCGCTCCGCGGCAGGAACGCGGCCTGGTCGTTGGTGGACACCTCGGTGAGCTTGCCGGCGAACGGCCCCAGCCCTCCGCCGACGGCCAGCCAGACCAGCACCAGCAGCGCCGGGACGAGCCAGCGGATCGGTCGCCGCGCCATGAGATCACCCTTCCCACATATAACTCAATGATTAAGTATCTCAATGATTGAGTTAAAGTAGCATGGCGATATGAACGGCGACGGCGAGGAGAGCATCGACCTGCTGTCCTTCGCGGTGCGACTGCGACGGATGACCGCCGAGTTCAACCGCATCGCTCACGAGTTCGCCCACGAGCACGGGCTGCATCCCACCGACGTCCAGGCCCTGATGAAGATCTTCGACGCTCCGTCGCCGATCACGCCGAGCCGGCTACGGGAGGAGCTGAACCTCACCTCGGGCGCCGTCACCGCGTGCCTCGACAGGCTGGAGCGGGCCGGGCACATCCGCCGGGTTCGCGACGTGCACGACCGGCGCGTGGTCCACCTGCACTACCTCGACGCGGCACAGGCGCTCGCCGCGGTCTTCTTCCGCCCGCTCGGCCGCAGCACGGACAACGTCCTGCGGCGGTTCGGCCCGGAGGAGCTGCGCATCGCGGCCGCCTTCCTCGACGCGATGAACGAGGAGCTCGAAGCGTTACGAGCCGCTCCGGGTTCCGGCTGACCCCTCCTTCGAGCGCGCGGGCCTGGCCGGAGACTGGAGGGCAGGCGGCGCGATGGCCTCGCGCGATGCCTGATAGGCGGCCGTCGTCCGCTCGGGGCCCCGCACCCTGCGCCAGATGAGGTACTGCAGGGCCATCAGGGGGCCCGCCGGCACCATGAGGGGGAACGGCTCCGTCAGCAGGCCCGTCCGCATCGCGAGGACCAGCGTCGCGGCCAGCACCAGTGAGACGCCCGCGGCCGACCAACCGGCCTCCCGCCCGAACGCCTTGAACGACACCAGTGTCCACAACACGAACATGAGCACGTCACCGAGACCGATCACCACGGGCTGCGGTCCGCCCCACCAGGCGAAGACCGGCGCGAACGGCAGGTCGATGACCTTGCGCAGGAAGTCGCCCATCATCGGCAGCAACGCCGTGGCGACGAGGTCGTAGCCGGCCAGGAGCAAGGCGAAGACGGCCACGTCGCGGGCCTTGATGCCACTCTGGACGTAGAGGTTGCACACGCCGATGACGAGGATCAGCAGGAGGACGTTGTTCCAGGCCGTCGCCGCGGAGGACCCCGAGAGGAAGAGCACGAGATCGAGCGCGGCCGCGCCGAACGCCACCAGCAGCGCCACCCGCCCCGGCAGCAGCGGCGCCAGGGTCATCTGGATCGCGAAGACGGTCATCAGACCCAGCACCGTCGCGACGGCGGACGACGGCAGGGCGAGGTAGACCACGGGGATGACGAGGACGGCGGTCACCATGATCATGACGTCCCCGAGCGTGTACACCCCGACCGGGGGCCGTTCCATCCGCACCCGGAGGAAGTAGAGCACTCCGAGCAGGATGGCCGCGGCCGGAATGAGGACGATCACCACGATCTCGGCGAGGGCGGAATTCACTGTACGGTCTCCGGATGCTTCTTCGGGGTCGCGTCGGCGAAGCTCAGCTCGCGCAGGTCCGCGCGTACGGGCGCGGTGGGCGGCATCGTGGCGCGTTCACCGTGCACGATGACACGGGACAGCGGGATCTCCTGTTCGAGGCCCCGCTTGCGGATCCGGTCGGCGGCCTGCGGGTCGTCGCCGAGGATGTGCAGTTCCAACCCGTCGGTCCCCGTCCGCAGGGACCACCGGGACGGGAACCTCGCCGCCGGATCGGCCTCGACGAGCTCCAGGATGTCGCGCGGGGTCACGGTGCGGCCCTCGAAGCCGTACAGGTGCCCGTCCTTGCCCAGCACCCGTGAGGTGGCCGGCAGCTGCGCCAGCTCGCAGCCGAGCTCGTCATCGGCCAGCCGGCGCACCACGTCTCCGCTGAACAACCTGAGGAGGAGAGTGGTCTCCCGGTAGGGGAAGACCGGGGTGAAGGTGAGCACTCCCAGCTCACCGGGCTCGGCGGCCCGGGTCCCGGTGAGATCGAGCACCTCGGTGATGCCCTGTTCCGGGTGGAAGTGCAGATGCCCCCCGGTACAGATCTGGCCGCTCGACGGGGCGATCTCGGTCATCCCGTAGGTTTCCACGACCGTGGCCCCGAAAAGTCGTTCGGCGCGGCGGCGCAACCCCTCGGTGAGGATCTCGCCGCCGCACGTGATCTGCCGCAGCCCGAAGTCGGCGGCCGTGTACCCGAGCCGCTCACCGACCTCCACCAGCAGGCCGAGGTAGCTCGAGTAGGTGACCAGCAGGACGGGCCGGGCCTTCGCGTCGGAGAGCCGGGTGCCACCCGCCAGCCGGGAGAGCGAGATCTCAGGCTCCACCAGCCCGAGGGAGCTGGGCGCCACGCCGATCAGCGCCGCCGCCCCGGCGAAACAGTGGATTCCGAAGAAGGCACGCGAGACCAGGTTGAGCTGGATGACGTCGCCTTCGCCGAGCCGGTTGTCGATCAGGAGCGAGACCGCGGTCATCGCGGTGAGCAGCTCGGCCTCGTAGCGGGAGAACCACACCGACGACGGCGGGCCGGTGGTGCCGGAGGTCTCCGCCCGGTACCAGGGCCGGACACCGCGGTTCACGAGTGCCTCGGGTGTGTCGCGCAGGGTCTCCTTGCGCGTGACCGGCAGCCGCTCCAGGGTCGACAGGTTCACCTCGTCCGGCCGCATGCCGACACGATCGAAGAGGTCCCGGTAGTACGGGGTCTCGGCGTACGCCATACGTGCGAGGCGGCGCAACCTCCGGTCGTCGATGGGCTTACGGTCCTGGACCGACATCGAGGTGCCGCGGAACGCGTCGAGGTCGCCGATCCCACCGAACTCGGCACGGGTGGCCACGATGTCGGCGACGACACGTTCGATGTTCGCCACCCGGAGCCGGCGACCGAACACAAGGGAAAGGCCATGGTGCAGCTGGGCCACTGCGGTCCTCAGCACGAATTCATCCTCCGACGGCGGCAGGGAGCTGGCAGTGAACCGGGCCGCCCCGGGGCGCACGCGCCCCGGGGCGGCCCTTGGATCCTGTCGATCAGTACGGGCACACCACGAAAGCGACAGCGGTGATCGCGCTCACTGCGTACTTGCAGTAGGCGAAGGCAGCCTTGACCATTTTCCCTCCCTTCGGTTCCTGTCATCCCCGTTAATAGTGCCGAGCGTTTCGGCCACTTCGAAAAGCAACCTTCGGGCACCCCCGGCACACCGTCAAGAGTTCAGTCAATCGCGGTAAATGTCTACCTTTTTCTGCACAAACCTATTTACAACTATTGACAGCATGACAGGTATAAATTTATAGATTTTTGCTGATAAGTCTGGCCTGAATGCGGGAGAAGGTCCGCTCGGGGGCGGCGCGAGACGCCCTTCCCGCCGAAGGCGAGCCGCCGCGCGGCTGGGATTCTCGCGGTGGGCGTGGTCACGGAAACTCCACGGGCGGCCTTGGCGGGAGGTCTCCTCACCGCAGCCGCAACTCACCGCGGCCGCGACCGGACATCCTGGCGCGCGCCGCCCCGACGACGCCGGAGCGTTCCGGTGCACCCCGTGCCACGCGGCTCGTCACCCTCCCGGCAGTGCCGGTGCGGAGAACGTGGGCGTGACGTGCGCGACGGACATCAGCGCAGGTCAGGCCGCCCGGCGACCAGGAGTTCCACCGGCCGATGGCGCCGGCATTCGCGCGGTCCCGGATGGTTCCCGGCCCGCCCTCGACGGCCCGCCGAGGTTCGCCGCCACGGGGGCGCCGGTCGCCCCGCTCGGCATCGCAGCCCTCGACACCCTCGCGACCGATCGCACCACCGACCGGACCCACGCCCGGCCTCTCAGGCCCCGTAAAGCACAGCAGCAGTTCTTGTCAACCTGGAAGCTTCCAGGTTCCCGTACGACCGGTCCGTGTTCCATCATTTGATCGCACCATCTCCTCCCGGGCAGACCAGAAATGGTCGAACCGGATTTTCCGAGACCACCTCGATGCTCCGTCAGCGCCGGCCGGAACAGTCGGACAGCCGACAGGTCGAGTCGATTTCCTCGTCACAGGAAATGGGGGAGAAAAAGGGAAAGAGGAAAACGTCCCACCGCCCGGCAATCGCCGCCGGCTTTCTCCTGACCAGGATCATGGCGGGCGGAATGAGGCAGCAGATCCCGGCCGGAGAATGGAAGCTCGATATACAAGGCGTTTCCGGCCTCGCGGGACCTCGAGCCGCTTCGCGCGGTCAGGCCACGCGTCCGGCGCTCGGCGAGCGCGCTCTCCTGCCAGATCCGAGAGGTGAGGGGCGACGACCTGGGCCCCCACCACGATCGGCCGAGCTCGCCCTCACGCGGCGCCGGTCACGGTCGGCGGTTGAGACCCGCGTACCCGCACCGCGAGCGCCGCGGCCCACCCCCAGCCCAGGAACGCGATGGCGCGCAGGAGCAGGCTCAGGGGCCGGGAGTCCTCGCCGCCGTCCGACAGCAGCCCCGCCAGCAGGTAGAGAGCGGGAAGCGCCACGCCGGTGGCCGCGCAGTAGAGCGCCCATCCGCGCTCTCCCCGTACGGCGAAATGGCGGGTGAAGACGAAGCATGCCGCGACCAGCGAGACGAACACCAGGCCGAAGGCGGCGCCGTGCAGGATGTAGCCCAGGCCAGGATCGTCGGGGAGACCCCGCGGCGCGCCGGGCGGGTAGCCCCACGCCGGTTCGAAGCGGAAGGCCCCGGCGGCGACCAGGCCGGTCCCGTACGCGCCGATCAGTAACGGCCCCCAGGTCCCGCCGCGGCCCGGACGCAGCGCCCGCCACAACCCTGCCGCGAACGCGATGTCCAGCAGCCCGGTGGCCACGAAGTTGGTGATCTGGATCCACCCCAGGTCGCCCAGGCTCAGCATGCTGAGCGGCTGCCGCCGGGGGTCGAAGTCCGCGCGCGTGTAGTCCTGGACCACGACCACGAGGACGAACAGCGGTCCGGCTACGGCACCGCAGGTCAGCAGCGCCCTGGTCAGGCGCTGTTCCCGCATGGTGGACATGGCTCTCCCCTCTTCGACCGGCATCCGGCATGTGCCCGGGACGTCCGGCGCGCGACCTTTCCTTGGCGGCGTTTCCTTAGCAGCGCTAAGTGCGCGCCGCCGTCATGCTTCCTTAGCGCTGCTAAGGTGTCAACCGATGGGA
Source organism: Streptosporangium sp. G12 (assembly GCF_052983175.1). Lineage (NCBI taxonomy): Bacteria > Bacillati > Actinomycetota > Actinomycetes > Streptosporangiales > Streptosporangiaceae > Streptosporangium > Streptosporangium sp. G12. Next base: position 254,393 of record NZ_JBRIQO010000013.1, read on the forward strand.
GAGAACAAGCGGGGAGCCGGCCTGACCCGGCAGATGATGATCGATACGGCGCTGCGGCTGCTCGACGAGGTCGGCCTGGACGGGCTGACGGTGCGCCGGCTCGCCTCGGAGCTGGGCGTCCGGTCACCCGCCCTGTACTGGCACCTGCGCAACAAGCAGGAGCTGCTCGACGGGATGGCCGACGCGATCGTCCTGGCCGCCGGGATGGGACCGCCCCGCGAGGGCGAGTCCTGGCAGGACTGGCTCGCCCGCCGGGCCCGCGCGTACCGCGACTCCCTGCGCGCCCACCGCGACGGCGCCCGCCTCGTCGCCAACGCCGCGAGCCTGAGCCCGGCGACGATCAGGATGTTCGACGAGGAGCTGACCGCCATGGTCGGCCGTGGCTTCACCCCGGTCCTGGCGCTGCGCACGGTCACGGCCCTCACCCGCTACGTCAACGGGTGCGTCCTCCAGGAGCAGACCGAACGCCAGGCGTCCTCGGGCACACCCGCGGACCGGTTCGCGGCACTGGCCGAACTGCTCGACGGGGGCATGGAGACCACCCTGCTCACGGCGTTCCGCGAGAGCGGCGGCTCGTTCGCCGAGGACGCCTTCGAACACGGCCTCCGAACCCTGATCGACGGCACGGCCGCCGCCCTGGTCCTTGAGCGATCCGACCTGGACGACCGGGGGTGAGGTGCCGTCCACGACGCCGACGTGACCAGGGGGACGAACTCTGGGACGGGCCGCCACCCGCTCTCGACACCTGGGACAGGACCTGGTCCGGAAGCGTGCGCCTGACCTCGGGAAGCATCCAGTCCGTTGACCGGTGTTCCGGGGATGTGTGGTCAGGCGGGAGTGGGTGCTGACCGGCCGGGCCGCGACAGGCCGGTGAGGACGACGTCGACGGCGCGGGCCAGGGTGTCGGGCGGGGTCCGCGTCGTCGCCGACGCCTGGGCCAGGCCGCGGATGAGCAGATAGACCTCCTCGACCGTGACCGAGGGCCGGACGGCCCCGGCGTCCTGTCCCCGGCGCAGGACCTCGCCGACCACGGACTTCAGCCGGTTCGACGCGGCGACGGCGCCGGCGGGGAACTCGTCGCGGCCGGCCACCAGGGAGACGAGGGTGAGTTTGGTGGCGCCGGTCTCGATCATCGTCTGTATGAGGGCGCGCCATGCCACGGCCGGGTCGGCGTCGGCGACGAGCGCGTGGGCCAGGTCGGTGAGCTGCTCGAAATGCCGCAGCAGCGCCGCCTCGATCAGCTCCTCCTTGGTCGGGAAGTGGCGGAAGACCGTGGCGATGCTGACGGCGGCCCGCCGGGCCACCTCCTCGGTCGACCCGGCGGCACCGTACTCCCCGAACACCGCCTCCGCCGCGGCCAGGATCCGTTCCCGGTTCTCCCGTGCGTCCTGCCGCATCCGGCCTCCTCCTGATCTCTGATCTCATTTCAGGGCTTTAACCGTAGTCTGGACTACGGTACGCTTTCCGTAGTCCAGACTACGGTTACCTTAGGAGAATGCCATGCCGCAGCCGTACACACCAGCGGAGGTCGTCCAGGCCGTCGCCGCGGGAGTCAGCCGCCTGATCGCCGGCGAGCTCACCGAACGCGAGCGGGAGGCCGAGCTCGACCACCTGGCCGGCCTGTACGCCGAGCGGACCGACGTCCGGCACCCGTTCGCGCCGCTGGGTGACACGCCGCTGCGCACCCGTGCCGAGCTGCGCCGGCACTTCGCCGAGGCGCCGGGCCGGGCGCGGGCCGACCGGTTCGAGCCCGTGGGCCACGTCCATGAGACGGCCGATCCCGAGGTGGTCGTCTTCGAGTTCAGCTACGTCGGCTCGGCCGGCGGCCGTCCCTTCGCGGTGCCGTGCGTCTTCGTGTCACGGGTACGTGACGGCGTCATCGTCGAGTCCCGCGACCATATCGACCACCTGGGCCTGGCCCGGGCCTTCGGCCGTCTCGACGGTCTGGTCACCGCGCTGGCCGCGGGCTCTTCGTCCTGAGCGAGTTCTCGAGAAGGCTCGGTTGAGCGGTCGCGCCTTCAACGGGATCCTGCTCCTCGACGTCCCCGAGAACTTCGAGATCAAGGCGATCGAACTCCATGGCTCCGTCTTCTCCGACGGCGTCACCGTCGCCCTGGACGACTGACGACACACCCGCTACCGGACGACGTCGCTCCGGCGGTTCTCGATCCCCCGGCGTCGGCTCCCCGAAGAACCCGTCCCGCGCCGGCTCCCTAAGGGATCTGTCCGGGTTCGTCGACGACTCCCGACGCGACCTCGGCGGTCACGAAGGCGCTCCCCTTCGGGAAGGCCACCTCGCCGTTGATGAGATAGTCCTGCAGGTAGTCCGTCCGCGAGCCGAGATGGCGATAGGTCGTGCTGTCGAGGATGACGTAGGACCGCTCGGTGACCTGGCCGTTCTCGTCGCGCTGCGTGCCGTAGCCCGGGCTGCCGACCTCGTAGGCGATGCCCATGCCCGACCTGCCCGCCGCGTCGCGTATGCCGAGGTCCACCCGGACTCCCGGAATCCTGGCGAGGGCGCGGAAGATCGCGGCCTCCAGCTTGGGCGGCATGTACTCCTCCTGACCGAGATAGAGCGACAGCACTCGGAAGGCCCGCGCGTCCGGGTGCTCGTGGAGCCCGCGCTCCTCGTCCGGCTTGTCCCTCCAGTGCAGGTCGCCCTTGACGTGGGCCAACAGCCTGTCCGGGTCGGTGGGCAGCTTGGCCAGCCTGGCCGCGTACTGCCGGGGGGACAGGTCGTCGTCACCCGGGTCCGGCCCGATGGTCCGTGTCTCCATCGGGCGCGAGCCCATCCGGGTCGCCTGCCTGGTGCCGTCGTAGCGCGTCCAGTACTCCTGGATCTCGGTCGAGCCGTCGGCGGGCTGCGTGACGACGCTCTTGCGGTACAGCCACTGGTCGGGACGGAGAGGGGTCCTTTCAGGACGGCGCTTCTCGGCCGTCAGCGCCGCCTTCCTCAGCATGACCTCCGCGCTCACCGGCGTCGCCTCCACGATGACGGACGGCGGCACGACCGGCCGCTCGTCGTCGTTCACCACCACGGTCACCGCCGCGATCACCGCGACGGCCGCCGTCACGGCCATCGGCAGCGAGAGCACGGGCCGGAATCGGCGGTGGTGCCGCAGGGAACGCGCCCGCAGCGCGCGCAGGCGGTCGGCGTCGGGCTCGGGCGCGTCCGCCCGCAGCTCACTCAGCAGCTTCAGGTCATCCACGACCGGTCTCCTCCTCCGAGATGGCGGACGGATCGACCCCGCCCAGGGCCTCGCGGGTCTTTCTCCTGGCACGGTGCAGGCGCGAGCGCACCGTGCCGATGGGGACGCCGAGTGCCCGCGCCGTCTCCTCGTAGCTGAGATCCGCCCAGGCGATCATCAACAGCACCTCGCGGTCCTTCGCCGACAACACGGCGAGTGCCCTCACCAGCTCGCGCTGCGCCGCCGAGGCCGTCACCCGGGACTCCACCCGGTCGGCGTAGCTCTCGGCCACCTCGTCCACCCCGGTCCTGGCCAGCGAGAGGTACGCCCTGACCTCGGCGCGGCGGTGCTTGCCGATGAGGTTGGCGGCGATGCCGTACAGCCAGGGGCGGGCATTGCGGTAATCGGTGTCGTAGCGCCCGAGCCGCCGGAAGGCGGTGAGGAACGTCTCGGCCACGATGTCGTCGGCCGTCGAGTCTCCCAGGCGCCGCGTCACGTAACGGTGCAGGGCGGGGGCGTGCCGGTCGAACAGCACCGAGAAGGCGGCGGAATCACGCCGGGCACGCTTGATCACCTCCGCGTCGTCCAGGTCTGTTTCCACACTCAAGCGTGAACTCCGTTTCCGTGGTCCGGTCCCCCCTTTTCACCCGATGACGCGAAACGAGTTCTCCACACCTCCGTTTCGGACGGCCTGGGCGGGCGTGTGACGGGAGACGCGTACCCGGGCCCACCCGATCAGACCGACGAGGGCCGCGCCCAACGAGAGCGTCGCCGAGCGATGGCCCCGCCCGGGGGCGGGGCCATCGCCGGTTCCTACGATTCCTGCCGGTTCCTACCGGGGCGGCGTCCCGTCGGACACCGTGCCCGGCACCGGCGCGTACCCGGTGGCCCGGGTGGTGAAGGTGCCCCGGCCCTGGGTGCGGCTGCGCAGCCGGGTCGCGTAGCCGAACAGCTCGGCCAGCGGCACGGTCGCGGTGATCACCACCGTCCCGGCCCGCGCGGTCGAGCCGGAGACCCGGCCGCGCCGGGCCGCCAGGTCGCCCATCACCCCGCCGGCGGCGTCGTCGGGCACGGTGGCCGTGACCTCGACCACCGGTTCCAGCAGCGCCATCGCACCGGTCCGCAGCGCCTCACGCAGCGCGAACCTTCCGGCCGCGCGGAACGCCATCTCCGAGGAGTCCTTGGGGTGGGTGGCCCCGTCGGTCAGCGTGACCCGCAGGCCGGTCACCGGATGGCCGCCGAGGGGACCCTCGGCCAGCGCGTCCCGGCACCCCGCCTCCACCGCCCGCACGTACTCCTTCGGCACCCGCCCGCCGACGACGGTCGAGCCGAACACGAAGCCCTCCGCGTCCGGGGCGGTATCCAGCGGCTCCAGCGGTTCCACGTCGAGGACGACGTGGGCGAACTGGCCGGCGCCGCCGTCCTGCTTGACGTGCCGGTACAGCAGCCCGGACACCCCGCGCACGACCGTCTCCCGGTAGGCGACCTGAGGCCGGCCGACACCGACGTCCAGCCCGTGGGCACGACGGATCTTCTCCACCGCGACCTCCAGATGCAGCTCGCCCATTCCCGACAGCACCGTCTGGCCGGTCTCGGGATCGGTCCGGACCACCAGCGAGGGATCCTCCTCGACCAGCCGCGCCAGCGCCGACGACAACCGGCCGGAGTCGACGCTCCTGCGAGCCTCGACCGCGACGGAGACCACCGGATCGGCCACGGCCGGCGGTTCGAGGACCAGCGGCGCCGAGGGCTCGCACAGGGTGGCCCCGGTGCGGGCCGCCTTCAGCCCGACGACCGCGACGATGTCCCCCGCCACGGCCCGGTCCACCTCGGTGTTCCGGTCGGCCTGTACCCGCAGGATCCGGCCGATCCGCTCGGTACGCCGCGCGCCCGCGTCCAGCACCGTGTCTCCCTTCAGGATCGTTCCCGAGTAAACGCGCAGGTAGGACAGCCGCCCGGTGGCGGTCGAGCTCACCTTGAACACCAGAGCGGCGAACGGCGCCGCCGGGTCGGCGGCCCGTTCCAGCACCGCGCCGCCCCGGGTGTCGTGCTGGGAGCCGCCCTGGATACCGTCCCGGGTGCCGCGTACCGGCGGCACGTCCAGCGGCGAGGGCAGGTAGGCGACGACGGCGTCCAGCAGCGGTTCGATCCCCCGGTCGCGGTAGGCCGATCCGCACAGCACCACCACGCCCTCACCGGTACGGGTCAGGTCGCGCAGCGCGGCGGCGAGGGTCGGCGCGGAGATCGCCGACTCCGCGCAGAACTCCTCCAGCGCGATCGGGTGCAGTTCGGCCACCGCCTCCTCCAGCAGTCTCCGGCGCCGGTGTGCCTCCTCCAGCAGGGCGTCCGGCACCGGCCCCTCCTCGAACGTGTCGCGGCCCCCGGCCCAGACCAGCGACCGCATGCGCAGCAGGTCCACCACGCCGGTGAACCCGTCCTCCCGCCCGATCGGCAGCTGGACGACGAGCGGGACCACCCGCAACCGCTCGCGGATCGACGCGACCGCCGTGTCGAGGTCGGCGCCGGCGCGGTCGAGCTTGTTGACGAAGGCGATCCGCGGCACCCCGTGCCGGTCGGCCTGCCGCCACACCGACTCGCTCTGCGGTTCGACGCCCGCGACGGCGTCGAACACCGCGATCGCGCCGTCGAGCACCCGCAGCGAGCGCTCCACCTCGTCGGAGAAGTCGACGTGGCCCGGGGTGTCGATCAGATGGATGCGGTGGCCGTCCCAGGCACAGCTCACCGCCGCGGCGAAGATGGTTATTCCACGGTCGCGCTCCTGGGAGTCGAAGTCGGTGACGGTCGTCCCGTCGTGCACCTCGCCACGCTTGTGGGTGGCGCCGGTGACGTACAGGATCCGTTCGGTGATGGTGGTCTTGCCCGCGTCGACGTGGGCGAGGATGCCCAGGTTGCGGACGCCGGTCAGCGAGTCGGTGAGATGACGGTGCAGGTCGGTGCGCACGGCCCATGGCCCTTCGGAATGTTCCGGACAGGACGGCGCGATTCCCGGACGAGACGACCCGAGGTCAGGTCGTGGAGGGACCCCTGGCGTGGCGCGACCGCACGGGGGCATGCCCCGGCGGCCGGTTCGGCGCCGGGCGGGCAGGGGTCAGGGGTTCGTCACGGGCATTCGACGCCGGCCGCGCGGCCGGCGTCGGGCACCGACGAAGACACCAGGATCACGTCGTAGCGTGACGGGGGAATGACCACAGCGGTGCGGTGGCGCACGGACTGCTCCCCTCACTGGTAAGGCGCGCGCCGCGGTGTCGCGGCAGCGCGTGATCAGTGGCGAGTGTAGCGAGACCGGTACGGGCGGGAAAGCGATTTTCTCGCCGGTCCGGCGACACATGCCGGCCATTGACACCACTGCCTGATTTATCTGACTTCCGGACGTCGCCGTAAGGGAAACCTTTCACGCGGGTGAACGCGGGAGTGTGGCCATGTCGCCCGAGAATCCACTGTTCGGCCGACGCCGGACGCTCCCGAACGGGGCTGGACCCTGGTGATCGCGGCCGGGACCTACCGCGAGACGGTCCTCGTCCCCTAGACCAAGACCGGCCTGACCTTCCTCGGCGCCACCCGTGACGCCCGTGACGTCGTCATCGTCTTCGACAACGCCGCCGGGA